>JAJYXE010000011.1 GCA_021791145.1 Actinomycetes bacterium
AGGGCCGCACCCCCCCGGCCGAGGGCCGCACCCCCCCGACCCAGAACCGCGCGCTGCTGGAGTGGGTGGCCGAGGTGGCGGCCCTCACCACTCCCGAGCGCGTCGAGTGGTGCGACGGATCGGCCGAGGAGTACGACCGCCTGTGCGCGCTGCTCGTCCAGAGGGGCACGTTCAGGGAGCTCTCTGAGGCCAAACGGCCGCACAGCTACTGGGCCCGTTCGGATCCCGGCGACGTCGCACGCGTGGAGGATCGCACCTTCATCTGCTCGGCGCGGGAGGAGGACGCCGGCCCGACCAACAATTGGCGAGATCCCGAGCAGATGCGCGAGACGCTGACGGGTCTGTTCCGCGGGTCCATGAGGGGCCGCACGATGTATGTCGTGCCGTTCTCCATGGGCCCGCTCGGCTCCGACATCTCGCACATCGGCGTCGAGATCACCGACTCGGCGTACGTCGCCGTTTCCATGCGCATCATGACCCGCATGGGTGACGCGGTGCTCGACGCCCTCGGTCCCGAGGGCGACTTCGTGCCGTGCCTCCACTCGGTGGGCGCGCCGATCGGCGAGGGCGCCGAGGACGTGCCGTGGCCATGCGACGCTGACAACAAGTACATCGTCCATTTCCCGGAGACCCGCGAGATCTGGTCGTACGGTTCCGGCTACGGCGGGAACGCGCTGCTGGGAAAGAAGTGCTTCGCGCTGCGCATCGCGTCGGTGATGGCCCGCGACGACGGCTGGCTCGCCGAGCACATGCTGATCCTCAGGCTGACGAGCCCGCTCGGCGAGACCCGCTACGTCACCGGCGCCTTCCCCTCTGCGTGCGGCAAGACGAACCTCGCGATGCTCGTCCCGACCCTTCCGGGCTGGAAGGTGGAGACCATCGGCGACGACATCTGCTGGATGAAGTTCGGCCGCGACGGCCGCCTCTATGGCATCAACCCGGAAGCCGGCTTCTTCGGCGTCGCCCCGGGAACCAACTCCCAGACGAACCCGAACGCGATGCACACGATCGAGGCCAACACGATCTTCACGAACACCGCGCTCACCGACGACGGCGACGTGTGGTGGGAGGGGATGACCGAGGAGCCGCCCGCACACTTGACGGACTGGCGCGGCGAGGACTGGACGCGAGACAAGGGCACGCCCGCCGCGCACCCGAACGCCAGGTTCACCGCGCCCGCGGCGCAGGACCCCGCGATCGCCCCCGAATGGGAGGACCCCCGCGGCGTGCCGATCTCGGCGATCCTCTTCGGAGGCCGCCGCGCCTCGGTGGTCCCCCTCGTGTTCGAGTCCTTCGACTGGCGCCACGGCGTCTTCCTCGGCTCGATCATGGCGTCGGAGACGACCGCGGCGGCCGCGGGCAGGGTCGGGAAGCTCCGGCGCGACCCGTTCGCGATGCTGCCCTTCTGCGGCTACAACATGGCGGACTACTTCGCGCACTGGCTGCGCGTCGGCGCCCGCGCCCCCGACCCCGACAAGCTGCCCAAGATCTTCTACGTGAATTGGTTCCGCAAGGGTGATGACGGGCGATGGCTGTGGCCCGGCTACGGAGAGAATTCTCGGGTCCTCGAGTGGGTCTTCGAGCGGGTGAGCGGGCGAGGTGAGGCCGTCGAGACCCCGATCGGGCTCGTGCCGGCACCCGGCGCGATCGACATCGCGGGCACGTCGGTGACGAAAGACGACATGGAGGAGCTCCTGCGCGTCGACGTGGAGGAGTGGCGCCGCGAGGTACCCCTCATCCGGGAGCACTACGCGCAGTTCGGTGAGCACCTGCCGAAGGAGCTGGCCGAGTGCGTCGACGACCTCGAGCGTCGGCTGGGCTGACCCCCGCGCGGCACCCTGGCGCGCCGCGGCCGGTTTGATCGTCGCTCGCTGCACAGCGGAGCGCCGGGCGTGCTCGCGAGCACGGCGCCATCGGCGAGGATGGGTGGGTGGCGCCGAGCGAGGGGCGGGGACTGATCGCGGCGGTGGGACGGGCAGCTCGCCGTGGCGCCCGGACCGCCGAGGGAAAGCTGGTCTCCGTCCTCGGGGGCCGGACGCGCACTCGGGTGATCGTGGTGCTCGCGGGCGTGCTCGCGCTGTCGAGCGCAGACACCGCCACCGTCGGTGCGGCCGCGCACCAGCTCCGCACAGCGCTGCACATCGACACATTCGACATCGGCCTCCTCGTGAGCGTCACGGCGGTCGTCTCCGCCGTCTTCTCGCTGCCGTTCGGCGCACTCGCCGACAAGGTGCGGCGCACCTCGCTCCTCGGCTCGGCGATCGTGCTCTGGGGCCTCGCGATGGTGTGGAGCGCGACGTCCGGCACGTTCGGCGAGCTGCTGTTGTCTCGCCTCGCGCTCGGAGGTGTGACCGCTGTCGCAGGTCCGGTGGTCGCCTCCCTCGTCGGCGACTGGTTCCTCGGCACAGAACGCGGCCAGATCTACAGCTACATCCTCACCGGCGAGCTGCTCGGTGCAGGTGTCGGGTTCGCCTTCACCGGCGAGCTCGCCAACCTCTCGTGGCGTCTCGCCTTCGTCGTCCTCGCGGTGCCGGCCTTCGTCGCGGCATGGGCGGTCTTCCGGCTGCCCGAGCCGGTCCGCGGGGGCGCGGGCACCCTCGGGCCCGCGCCGGGAACGAGACCCTCGCACGCGGCGCACCGGACCGACGCCGGATCGGGGGACGCTCAGGCCCAGGCGCTCCAGAACGACGACGGCGCACCCGGCCAGCGCACCGACGCACAGCGCCTGGCGGCCGAGCGCGGCATCCAGCCGGACCGCGCGCTCGTCGCGCGCGCCGATCCGCGCATGGGCTTCTTCGCCGCGGTCCGTTACGTGCTGGCGGTGAAGACCAACGTGATCCTCATCATCTCGGGTGCCTTGGGCTACTACTTCCTTTCGGGCGTCGAGACCTTCGGGGTCGAGTTCGTCTCGGGGAAGCAGGGCCAGTACCATGTGGCGCCGGCGCTCGCCGACGGCCTGCTGCTCGTGGTCGGGGCCGGCGCGGTCGCGGGGGTCCTCGTCGCGGGGCCGCTCGGCGACGCGTTGCTGCGCCGCGGCAGGCTCGCGGGCCGCGTCCAGGTGGCCGCGGTCGCGGCGAGCCTCACCGTGGCGATGATGATCGTGCCCCTCATGACCCACAGCGTGCTCACCGCGCTGCCTTACCTCGTGGGCGCGGGCGTCGGGCTGGCAGGGCAGAACCCACCCATCGACGCAGCACGTCTCGACATCATGCCGTCGTGGCTGTGGGGACGCGCCGAGGGCGTCCGGACCTTCGTGCGCACCAACGCCCAGGCGCTCGCGCCGCTCGTCTTCGGCGGGATCTCCGACTCCTTCTTCGGTGGCGGGCCCAGGGGACTGCGCTGGACGTTCGTGATCATGCTGCTCCCGCTCGCCCTGAGCGCCGCCTACCTCTACGTCGCCGTCCGGCGCTACCCCAGGGACGTCGCGACCGCTGCCGCTGCGCCGCAGGCGCCCGCGGCGCCCCTTGCCGCCAGATCCCCGCGTGGGCCTTCGGGACCCACCACGGGCGGGCCTCGGACCGGACCGGGGACGAGCTCGTGACGAGCGTTGCGCTCCGGCTACCTCTCGGCGCGCAACGCCTCGGCCGCCTTCTCGATCGCCTGGCGCTGCGCTGCGTCGGGCTCGGGACGTGAGAGGTCCAGCGAATCGATCTCGTCGACCACGACACCGCCGACGAGCGCGCGCAACGCGTACTTGTGGTCCGCCGGCACGACGAACCAGGGTGCCCACGCCGTCGAGGTGGCGGTGATCGCCTCTTCGTACACGGCCTGGTACTCGGCGAAGCGGCCGTGCTCGGCAAGGTCGGAAGCCGAGAACTTCCATTGCTTGGCGGGGTCGCCGAGCCGCTCGAGCAGCCTCCGGCGCTGCTCGTGCTCGGAGACGTGCAAGAAGAACTTGACGACGCGGGTGCCGTTGCGGACGAGGTGGCGCTCGAACGCGTTGATGTCCTCGTAACGTTCCCGCCAGATCCCCTCGCCCACGGCGGCGCCCGCGGGACGGCGCGCCGCGAGCTCGGGGTGGACGCGCACGACGAGCACGTCCTCGTAGTACGAGCGGTTGAAGATCCCGATCCGTCCGCGCTCGGGCAGCCTGAGCGAGCAGCGCCACAGGAAATCGTGGCGCAGCTCGAGGTCGGAAGGCTCCTTGAAGGAGACCACGTCGCAGCCCTGGGGGTTCACTCCGGACATGACGTGCTTGATGGTCCCGTCCTTGCCGCCTGCGTCGAGGCCCTGGAAGACGAGGAGGATCGACCACCGGTCGGACGCGTAGAGGAGGTCCTGAGCGATCGTGAGCTCCGCCTTGAAGGCCTCCAGGTCCTGCTCGGCCACGTCCTTTGGGTGCGCGCGACCGAGCGGCCCGAGCCAGTCGGAACGGGTCCTGGAGGTGCTGCGGCGCTCCAGGCCGGCCGCCTTGCCCGGCTCGACGGTGAGCTCGCGCACGACCGAGCGCGGCAGCTTCACGATGGCCCCGCGAGCACGCCGGACCCGGTCAGCTCCGCGTAGGCTTCCTCGCCGACGCCCCAGCGAGCGAGCGCCTCGGCAGGCCCAGGCACGTCGCGCACGCCCGAGGGCGTGCGGCTGAAACGCGGGACCGCTCCAGGCTGCGTCCGCCCGTCGCGGGTCACGAAGGTCCCACGCGCCCGGTTGTGGGGATGGTCGGCCGCCTCCCAGGGGGCGAGCACCGGCACCACGCACGCGTCGGCGTCCTCGAACAACGCCGTCCATTCGTCACGGGTCTTCGAGCGGAAGACCTGAGCAAAACGCGCCTTGGCCACCGGCCATCGGCTGCGATCTGCCTGAGCGCCGACCTCGTCCTCTTCGAGCCCGAGCCCCTCGAGCAGCGCGGCGTAGAACTGCGGTTCGAGCGCGCCGACCGCCATGTAGCCGCCGTCCGCGGTCTCGTACACCTCGTAGTAGGGGGCGCCGGTGTCGAGCAGGTTGACCCCGCGCGCCGCCCGCCAACCGCCCGCGAGCCACATGCCGTGGAGCATCGTAGTGAGCGACGCCGCCCCGTCGACCATCGCCGCGTCCACGACCTGGCCCGTGCCCGATCGCTGCACCTCGAACAGCGCGGCGACCACGCCGAACGCGAGCAGCATGCCGCCTCCGCCGAAGTCTCCCACCAGGTTCAACGGGGGCACCGGGGGGTCGCCCTCGCGCCCGATCGGCCACAGGGCGCCGGCGATCGCGATGTAGTCGATGTCGTGGCCCGCGCGCGCGGCGAGCGGGCCGTCCTGGCCCCAGCCCGTCATCCGGCCGTAGACGAGGCGCGCGTTGCGCGCGCGGCAGTCATCGGGGCCGAGCCCGAGCCGCTCGGCCACGCCCGGGCGGAACCCTTCGACGAGCACGTCGGCACGCGCCACGAGATCGAGGACGAACGACACCGCCTCTGGACGCTTCAGGTCGATCCCCACCGACGGCCGGCTGCGCTCGAGCAGCTCCTGGCTCGCTCCCTCCGGAAGCGACGAGGTGCCACCGGGCCGCTCCAGGCGGAGCACGTCTGCGCCCGCCTCGGCGAGGAGCATGCAGGCGTAGGGCGCAGGACCAAGACCCGCAAGCTCGATCACCCGCAGACCGTGCAGTGGTCCGGCCGCCGCTGCGGCCCTCCCTTCCCCCGTCGCCGCCGTCGCTGGCGGGACGCCCCCTTCCTCGTCCGCTCCCATCGCGAGTCACTCACCTTCCCCTCCCCCGGCGGGGGGGTCGTGCCGACATGAACGTCGCGCCGACATGAGAAAATATGGCATCCTGGCGACCGCGGCCGCTCTCCATACGCGCCGACCGAGCCGAGCGCCAATGATCGACCTCGCGAGCCCCTTCGACTTCGTCGTCTTCGCAGACAACGCCGTCGTGCTGCCGGCGCTGCCCGACGCCTCGTTCCAGCTCGTCTACGTCGACCCGCCGTTCAACACCGGAGCGGTCCGCGCTCGGCGGACCCTCGTGACCACCCGCGACGAGCAGGCCGGCGATCGCGTGGGCTTCGGCGGGCACCGCTACCGCACGACCGAGACCGGCACGCGCGCCTTCGAGGACAGGTACGGAGACTACGCAGGCTTCCTCGGGCCGCGCCTCGTCGAGGCTCGAAGGCTGCTCGCAGACGACGGCACCCTCTACGTCCATCTCGACTACCGCGAGGCGCACTACGTGAAGGTCCTTCTCGACGGCATCTTCGGGCGGCGCTGCTTCCTCAACGAGCTGATCTGGGCGTACGACTACGGGGGCAGGGCCAGCGACCGCTGGCCCGCGAAGCACGACACGATCCTCGTCTACGTCCGCCGCGCCGGCGCCCACCACTTCGACCGGACAGCGGTCGAGCGCGTCCCCTACATGGCCCCCGGGCTCGTCACGCCCGAGAAGGCGGCACGCGGCAAGTTGCCGACGGACGTGTGGTGGCACACGATCGTGCCGACGTCAGGGCGCGAGAAGACCGGCTACCCCACCCAGAAACCGGCTGGCGTGCTGAGACGCATCCTCCAGGCGTCGTCGTCGCCCGGGCGCCGGGTGCTCGACTTCTTCGCAGGCAGCGGCACGACGGGTGCCGTCGCCCGCGAGCTCGGCCGCCGCTTCCTGCTCGTGGACGACGAGCCAGGCGCGCTCGAGGTGATGCGCCGGCGGCTCGGTGGGGACGGTGTCGCCTACGTGGCGGCCGACGGCAGCCCGCTGTCGGCGACCTGCGGGTGAGCACCCGCGCGCTCGGCGGCCGCCTCCGCGGACGACACCCGGGCCAACGCCTCGAGCACCGCGAGGGCACGACCGGTCTCCAGCGCGTCTTCGGCCATCGCGACCCCTTGTGCGAGCCCCTGGGCCCGGCCGGCCACCACGAGTGCCGCTGCCGCGTTCAGCACGCTGATGTCGCGCCGCGCGCTTCGCTCGCCCTCGAGGACGCGGCGGACCGCGGCCGCGTTGAACGCGGCGTCGCCGCCGCGCAGCTCCCCCATCGACGAGCGCGCGAAGCCGAGCTCTTCGGGCTCGAGCCGCCAGGTGCGCAGGGCGAAACCCTTCCGCGCCGCCTTCTCCGCCACGACCTCGACGACCGTGGACGGCGAGGTGACGCTCAGCTCGTCCAGCCCGTCGTCGGCATAGACCACCATCGCGTGCAGGCTCCCGTTCGTGCCCAGCACCTCAGCCAGCTTCGTGGCCATCGCGGGATCGCTCACCCCGACGAGCTGCCGGCGCGCCCGCGCAGGGTTCGCGAGAGGCCCGAGGAAGTTGAACACGGTCGGGACCCCCAGCTCTCGCCGGACCGGACCCGCGTGACGCAGCGCCGGATGGTAACGCGGAGCGAAGCAGAATCCCATCCCGACGTCCGCGACGCAACGTGCAACCCCCTGCGGCCCGAGGTCCACCGCGACGCCGAGAGCCTCGAGGACGTCCGCGGTGCCGACGGAAGACGAGGCGGCGCGGTTGCCGTGCTTGCACACGAGCGCGCCTGCCCCTGCGGCGATGCACGCGGCGATCGTCGAGACGTTGATGCTCGCGAGCCGGTCGCCGCCGGTTCCCACGACGTCGACGACGTCACCTTCGACGTGCAGCGGCACGGCGTGCTCGAGCATCGCGCGCACGAACCCGGTCATCTCCTCGACGGACTCGCCTTTCATCCGCAGTGCCACGAGCAGCGCCGCGATCTGGGCGGGGGTCGCCGCGCCGTCGAGCACCTCGCCGATCACAGCCGCCGCCTCCTCGTCCGAGAGAGAGGCGCCGGACATGATGCGCTCGAGCGCATCGGAGAGCCCCCCCGGGGGGCCGAGAGCGCGTCGGCCGCTCAAGGTGCCAGGTGCGAACGTGTCAGTCCCACCACAGGTCACCGTCGATCACCCCGCGCCCGATGAGGTCGAGCTGGACTTGCGAGGTCCCCTCCACGATCGTGAGCTGACGCGCGTCGCGGTACCACTGCTCGGTCGGATGGTCCTCCATGTAGCCGGCGGCCCCGAGCAGCTGGAGGGCGAGGCCCGAGGCGCGCACCGCGAGCTCGGTGGCGAAGTACTTGGCCATGGAGAGGAACGGCACGTCTTGCTTCGCGAAGCGGCCTGCGTCCGACATCGCCGCCGCGCGGTAGGTGAGCAGACGCGCGGCCTCGATGTCCACCGCGCACTTCGCGATCTCCCAGCGGATCCCCTGGAAGTCGGCGATGGTCTTCCCGAAGGCGGCGCGCTGCTTCACGTAGTCGGTCGCGTACATGAGCGCGCCCTCGGCAAGACCGATCCCGCGCGCCGCGACCACCGGCCGCATGGAGTTCAGCCCGAGCATGGCGAGGCGGAACCCGCCGACTTCCCCGATGACGTTCTCGGCCGGGACTCGCACACCGTCGAGCAGGAGCTCGCCAGTGTCCACGCCGCGGACTCCCATCTTCTTGTCGCTGCGGCCGACCGAGACCCCTTCGAACCGGCGCTCCACGATGAAGGCGGTGACCGAGTCGTGCGCGCGGCTCTCCGGATCCCCGGTCTTGGCGAACACCGTGTACCAGTCGGCCTCGCGCACGCCCGAGATCCAGCACTTCGTGCCGGTCAGCACCCAGCCGCCCGGGCTCTTGGGGTCCGGCACCGCCCGCGTGCGCATCCCCATGACGTCGCTCCCCGCCTGGGGCTCGGAGAGCCCGAACGCCGCGCGCTGGCGCCCGTCTGCGATCGGCGGCAGGTACCGCCGCTTCTGGTCTTCGCTGCCCGCGATGAGCACGGGACCGGTCGGGAGCCGCGTCAGCAGGAGCATCAAGGCCGCAGTGTTCGAGTACTTCGCGACCTCCTCGATCGCGACCGAAAGGCCGAGAACACCGGCCCCGGAGCCACCGAGCTCCTCGGGGATGCACAACCCGAGCAGTCCGGCGTCACGGAACGCCTCGAACAGGTCGGTCGGGTACTCGCCGCTCCGGTCGATCTCGCGCGCACGCGGCTTGACCTTGTCGCGCGCGAGCTTGCGCACCGACGCCTGGAGGGCCTGCATCTCTTCGGAGAGCTCGAACGTCACGGCAGGTGACGCTACCGCGCGCCGGCACCTTCCTCGCCAGAGCGCGAGGCTCAGGCCGACTTGCGGCGCTGCCGCAGGATACGACGGCGCTCCCGCTCCGTCGCTCCGCCCCAGATGCCCTCGCGCTCGCGGTGGGCCAGGGCGTGCTCGAGGCACGCTTGACGGACCGGGCACACCTCGCAGACGGCTTTCGCCGCCTCCGCTTCGCCGTCCTCGTCGGTCTCCGGGTAGAAGATCTCGACGTCGACTCCGCGGCAGGCCGCCCGCTTGCGCCACGTGGCACTCATGGAACGCACATCCTCTGCACTCATCTGGTTGGGCCTGCCAACACCTCGGCCCGCCTGGAGGCCCCGAGAGCTCCCCGAGCTCCCCATCCGAACTGCGGCAGAACGACGATTATGGCGCGTCGGCCCTGGTTCTGTAAAGCCCAAGCCGCGAGGACGGGTCCCGACAGCCGGTCGCGCTCGCGCTCAGCCGGTCGCGCTCGCGCTCAGCCGGTCGCGCTCGCGCTCAGCCGGTCGCGCTCGCGCTCAGCCGGTCGCGCTCGCGCTCAGCCGAACGGGATCGGCACGGTCCGGCCCTCCAGATCGCGGGCCAGCTCGGCACGCACCTCAGGGGCGAGCGCCGTCACCGCCTCGTACTGTGGATGGCGCACCGCCAGCGCGACCGGACCGTCTCCCGCGAGCCGTGCACGCGCGCCCGGTGGGAACGCGAACCGGACGTAGTGGACCGCGGTGGTCACGTCTTCTCTCGTCAGCGCCTCGGCATGGGTCGCCTCCGGGACGCTCGGGACCACCGTGTCGACCGGTTCGCCCAGCTCGAAGGCGAGCGCGCGCTCGATGCCGACCAAGCGCGGCAGCCAATGGCGCAACTGATCTTCGGTGGTGAGCTCGACGAACAACGTGGCCGAGAGCTCGCCTTCGCCCGGCAACAGGCGGTTGTAGACGTCGAGCTCGTGCTGGATGGCTTCGTCGCTCACGAGGCGCTCGGCACGGGCCATCTCTTGGACCTGGAAACGCACGGTGTCCACGCACTCGAACACGGTCGTGAGGATCGGACCGAGCGCTACCCGCCGCCGGCGCTTCAGCTCGATGACGCGTCGGCGGTAGTCGTCACGCACGCGCTCGTACGCGCGAAGATCGAGGACGTCGTCGAGGCCGAGAGGCCGTGTGACCACAGGGGTGCTCAGGAGACGGACTCGAGCCCCTTGGTGAAGCGGCCCGCGTGGGACTTCTCCGCCCGGGCGAGGGTCTCGAGCCACTCGGCGATCTCCTCGAAGCCCTCTTCCCTCGCGGTCTTGGCGAAGCCTGGGTACATCTCGGTGTACTCGTAGGTCTCGCCTTCGATCGCGCTCTTGAGGTTGTCCGACGTGGGGCCGACCGGCGCACCCGTGACCGGGTCACCGACCTCGCGCAGGAAGTCGAAGTGGCCGAACGCGTGGCCGGTCTCTCCCTCGGCGACCGAGCGAAAGAGGGCCGCAACGTCGGGGTAACCCTCGACGTCGGCCTTCTGGGCGAAGTACAGGTACCGCCGGTTGGCCTGGCTCTCACCGGCGAAGGCAGTCTTCAGGTTCTCTTCGGTCTTCGAGCCCTTGAGCTGTGGCATTGCTCCTCCTCGTGTTGGCTGTGGTCCCCGTCGCCGCGAGAGGGCCCGCTGGCGCGAAACGGCCCATTGTCGCGCAGCCGTCCATCGTCGCGAAATCGCGAGATGCCAAGACGCACGCTCGCTTCCGCGAGGTGCGGGTCACCCAGGAGCATAGCGTGGGCGTGCCCGGTGGCGTCTGTCGACGGCGGCCGGACAGGAGCCGGACAGGAGACAGCCGGACGCCTGTGGCACGCTTGACCTCATGAGCGGCTTCGATCGACGCGACCCGCTGGCGAGGCCCACGTCGGAGGAGCTCGACGTCCTCGTCGTCGGCGGCGGGACCACCGCAGCCGGGGTGGCGCTCGGCACGATCGGCCGCGGCCTGCGCGCGGCGCTCGCCGACGAGGGCCGGACGAGCGGACGAGGGTGATGAACGAGTCCGTCCTCGTGGTGGACGTGGGCTCGAGCAGCGTGCGCGTGAGCGTCGTCCGAACCGAGGGCACCGTCGAGCATGTCCGCCACGCCCCGCTCGCCACGAGCGCACCGGCCCCTGGCCTCGCAGAGCTCGACGCAACCCACCTCGCGGCGGTGGTCGTCGAGCTCGCCACGCGGGTCCTCGCCGATCGGGGGCCGGTCGTCGGCGTGGGCGTCGCCACCCAACGCGCGACCGCCGTCGTCTGGGACCGTCGCAGCGGTGCCGCGCTCGCGCCGGCGATCGGCTGGCAGGACCTTCGCACGGTCCTCAGGTGCCTCACCCTGCAGGCCGAGGGGATCCGCCTCGCACCGAACATGACCGCGACGAAAGTCGCCGCGATCCTCGACGCGGTCGACCCCGAGCGGACGCGCGCCGCGTCGGGCGAGCTGTGCGCCGGCACCGTGGACAGCTGGGTCGCCTGGACCCTGGCGGGCGGCGCCGAGCGGCCCGAGGGCGGCCTGCACGTCACCGACGCCACGAACGCAGCGGTCACGGGCATGCTCAGGGCGGAAGGCGCCGGCCGTTTCGAGACCTGGGACGGCCGGGTCCTCGACGCGCTCGGCATCCCAGAGGCGATCCTCCCTCGCGTGGTCGACTCCTGCGGGATCCTCGGCGAGGCCGCCGCCCTCCCGGGCTCGCCTCCGCTCTGCGCCTTGGTCGGCGACCAACAGGCCTCCCTTCTCGGTCAAGGGTGCACTCGCCCGGGCCTCGCCAAGATCACGTTCGGCACGGGCGCGATGCTCGACCTATGCACGGGGACCGAGCCCCCCGCGGGCACCACGCGCAACCCGGCCGGGACCTTCCCCGTCGTGGCGTGGCGACGGGGCGGCGAGCTCGCCTGGGGGATCGAGGCGATCATGCTGACGGCTGGGGCCTGCGTCGACTGGCTGCGCGACGACCTCGGGCTCGTCGCGACCTCGGCAGAGACCGAGATGCTCGCCGCGTCCTGCGAGACCACCTGCGACGTCTGGTTCGTGCCCGCGCTCATGGGCATGGGCACCCCGGCATGGGACTTCGGCGCCAGGGGTGCGCTCGTCGGGCTCACGCGTGGGTGTGACCGGGCCCAGATCGCCCGCGCCGTGCTCGAGGGGGTGGCGCATCGCGGCGCTGACCTGCTCGAGGCGGCCCAGGCGGACGCTGGCGTGAAGGTCGCCTCTGTCAGGGTGGACGGAGGCATGAGCGCCAACCGGGTGTTCGTCCAGGCGCTGGCCGACGCCACGCTCCTGCCCGTGGAGCTCTCGCGCGAGCTCGAGGCCACGACGCTCGGTGCCGGGCTCCTCGCCGGCGTCGGCGCAGGCGTCCTCCCCGGGATCGAGGAGATCGCGGACTCCTACCACCCGCGCGACGTCGTGGAGCCCAGGCTCGACGACACTGCACGCCGCGCGCTGCGGAGCCGGTGGCTGGAGGCGCGAGAGCGGGCCGCTCGCACGATCCCTGAGCTCTCGGGGATCGAGTTCTAGGGGGTTCGGCGTGAGCGCGTGGTCCGGTGCAGCAGTCGAACGCAGCGAGCCGCCCGGTGCCGGCGCGCGCCGGTCGCCACCCGTGGAACCCCAAGACGTGCAGGGCGACCGCTCGCAGGACGCGATGGATCTCGCCGGCGCGTCGGCGCTCGCCCGGACGCTCCACGACACGGTCGGCAAGGTCGTGCTGGGTGCGCCAGGCGCGGTGACCGTCGCCGTCTGCGCCGCGATCTCCGGAGGCCACCTCCTCGTCGAAGACGTCCCGGGGACCGGCAAGACGGTGCTCGCACGAACGCTCGCGACCGCCCTCGGCGCGGAGCTTTCCCGCATCCAGGGCCACACCGACCTTTTGCCGAGCGACATCACCGGCGTGTCCGTCTACTCGCCGGAGCGAGGAGACTGGCGATTCCACCAGGGCCCGGTCTTCGCCCACGTGGTGCTGCTCGACGAGCTGAACCGGACGCCGCCCAGGACGCAGTCCGCGCTGCTCGAGGCGATGGCCGAGGAGCAGGTGACCGTGGACGGGGCGCGCTGGCCCCTCCCCCACCCCCACCTCGTCATCGCCACCCAGAACCCTGGCCAGCTCGGCACCTTCCCGCTCGTCGAGAGCCAGCTCGACCGGTTCGCGCTGTCCACGCAGCTCGGCTACCCGGAGCTCGGGACCGAGATCGATCTCGTGATGGGAGAAGGCGGACAGGACGCGCTCGCGAAGCTCCGCCCGGTCTGCTCGACGGCGGCGTGGGGACGGCTGGTCGACGCGTGCATGGCCGTCCACGTGGCCCCGGAAGTCGCCGGCTACGCCGTGCGCCTCGCTCGTGCGACGCGTGAAGCGCAGGCGGTCCGTCTCGGTGCGAGCCCGCGAGCATCGATCACTCTCGTCCGCTCTGCCCAAGCGCACGCGCTGCTGGAGGGGCGCTCGTACGCGATCCCAGACGACGTCCAGGCGCTCGCGGTGGCGGGCCTTGCGCATCGGCTGGTCACTGACGCGGCCGTCGATCATCGTGTGGACGTCGTGCGGGAAGCGCTGGCGTCGGTGCCGGTCCCGAGACCGTGAGCCCCCGCCGGCTGCCCCGAGCCCGCCGGATGCCCCGAGCCCGCCGGATGCCCCGACCCCGCGGCGCGATGCCCGCCGCGACGATCGTCGTCGTCCTCGCCATCTGGGGGGTGGTCGCCCACGACGCCGGTGCCGGCTGGTTCCAGGCGATCGGTGCGCTGGTCGCCGGCACGCTCCTCGTGGGCATGGTCGCGCCCGCGGTCGTCGTGGCCCGTGCCCGTTGCCGCGTCGTCGCCTCGCCTCGCGACGCGTCGGTGGGCGTCCCTGTCGCAGTCGAGGTCCGGTCGAGCTCACCCGTCGAGCTCACCCCGCTCGACCCCAGCGGGCCCGCGGTGATGGCGAGCGGTGGCCAGGCAACGCTCGAGCTCCTCCCCGACCGCCGAGGCGTGCTCCGCCAGTGCACGGTGTCGGTCGCGAGCGCCGCCCCCTTCGGGGTCCTCTGGTGGACGCGCGCTATGACGCTGCCCCTCGCACGGCCGCTCGCCGTGTCGCCTCGGGTCGGGGGCGGCGAGACCGGCGTCGAGCTCGTGCGCGGGCCCGCCGAGACGCCCCTGTCGGTCTCCGGGCACGGCGCCGAGCCACGCGGCGTGCGCCCCTACGCGCCCGGCGACCGCCGCACGCTCGTGCACTGGCCGGCGACCGCGCACTCCGCGTCGCTCATGGTGCGCGAGACGGAGCGCCCTGCTCCCCAGGCGGCCGTCGTCGACGGACGGCTCCCGTCGGATCCTGTCTCGGCGGAGCGCCACGCGGAGCGCGTGATGGCCACGGTACGTGCGCTGCTGCTCGCAGGCACGCGCGTGGAGCTCGAGACGGTGGAGCCCGGAGGCGAGGTCGTCGCCCCGGTCGCGTCGCTCCTCGAAGCAGGACGCCGGCTCGCGTTGGCCCTGCCGTGCGTCGAGACGACGTGAGCTCGCTCAGGATCCTGACCGGGTCCGCCCGTGCATGGCAAGCCGAGCACTCCGTCGCGTTGCGCGCGTCTTCCGGCGCAGCGGTGTGCGTGGCGATCGCGGCGTGCGCGTCGCAAGGAGAGCTCCCTGGCTGGTACGGCGCGCTCGCCGCGACGCTCGTGTGCACCGGCGGCGTCCTGTCCTATCGGCGGCGAACGCGACCGGTCCCGTACCTGAAGCTGCTCCTCGGTGCCACGATGCTCGGGGCGTTCTTGTGGTTCTTCGTCACCGTGTCTGCCGACGCCGCCTCCGGGCGGCTGGGCGCCGTAGAGGCGCCGCTCGCCGTGCTGTTCACCGCGATGCAGACGGCCCACGCCTTCGACATGCCGTCGCGCCGGGACCTCGGCTTCTCGCTCGCGGGGTCGGCC
Organism: Actinomycetes bacterium; assembly: GCA_021791145.1. Next base: position 14,847 of record JAJYXE010000011.1, read on the forward strand.
ACGCTCATGGCCGTCGCCGGGGCGCACGCCGCCGACCTCGACTTCGCTGTGTACGTCGCGCTGTGGGCGGTGCTCGCCCTCACGGGGCTGCACGCGTCGTGGGCGTCCATGGCCGGAGGGACCCCGCCGCGCTTGTCGGGGGTCCTCGCGTCGACGGCGGCAGCGCTGCTCGTCGGAGCGCTGCTCGTCGTCTTCTTCCCCGCGACGCGCCCGTCGAGCCTGTCGGGCGCTGGTCCCGCTGGGACAGCCGGCGCGAGCACCGACGCGCAACCCGCTCGCCTCGTGCCGGCACGCGGCGGCGCCCCCGAGCGCCCTGCGTCGGCAAGCGGACCCACGGGCGTCGGGGGGTACCTCGGCTTCGCCGGCCCGCTCGACACGGCGCTGCGCCCAAGGCTCGGCACAGAGGTGGTGCTCCGGGTGCGCGCGCAGCGCCCCACCTACTGGCTCGCCGAGACCTTCGACTCCTGGTCGGGGCGGTCCTGGTCCGAGACCGGTCCCGCGCGCGCCACGAGCCGCCTTCCTCAGGGCCGCAGCACGCGCGACGAACGCTGGAGGGTCCTCGCCGGCGGGCCGCCCTACCTCGTCGTGCCCGACGCGCGCTCAGATCGTCAGCCAGCTCGGCAGCCAGGGCCCGGAGGGACCGGGCCGCAGGTCCCTGGTGCGTCGCCCGGCGCGCAGGCCGACTACCAGACGTTCTCTCTCGCCGCTCCGGCGTCGAACCTGGTGCTCCACGCCGAGCAGGCCATTGCAGTGTGGATCCCCACGCGCCGCCTCTACGTCGGCGAAGGCGGCACCATCCGCACTGGCGTGACGCTCGGCGCAGGATCCGTCTACAGCGTGATGTCGGCGGTCGCGACCCCGAGCGACGCGGCCTTGGAGAAGGCGAACGGCACTTCGGGGCTGACACCCGCAGTCGCCCGAGAGGACCTGCAGCTCCCGCACCCGTACCCGAGGGTGGCCGCCCTCGCGCGGCGGGTCACCGCGCACGACTCGACGGTGATCTCGAAGATCCGTGCGCTCGAGGGCTGGATCGGCTCGCACACGAAGTACAGCCTCGACGTCCCGCCGCTCGCCTCCGGCCAGGACGCGGTCGTCCAGTTCCTCTTCCACACCCGGCGCGGCTTCTGCGAGCAGATCTCGACGTCGCTCGCAGTGATGCTCCGATCGCTTGGGATCCCCGCGCGCGAGGCCGTGGGCTACGTGCCCGGCCACTTCGACCCGCTCACCGGTCTCTACGACGAGCAGGCGAAAGACGCCCACGCTTGGGTGCAGGTGTGGTTCCCCGGATACGGATGGCAGAGCTTCGACCCCACCGCCCAGGTCCCGCTCGCCAACCCGTCGCCGGCGTCGACGATCGGCCAGGACCTCCTCGCCGCGCTCGGCCGCGTGCTGCCGGTGCCGGCCGTGCCGGTCGCCGCGGCGCTGGCCCTCGGCACGCTCGCGCTCGTGCTGCGGCACCGGCGCCGTCGTGAATGGAGCGCGAAGGTGACGCGTGAGCTCGAGCGCGCCGCGCGACGCTTGGCGATCCGCCCGGAGCCCGGAGCGACGCTGGGCTCGATCGCGACCGCGCTCGACGAGACGCTGGCGACCCGACCTCGTCCCGATCGCGCCTCGGCGTTCTCGTCGACAGGACCTCGACCGTCCGAAGAACAACGACCCTCCGCGCGCCACCTTGCGGACGTCGCGGCGGCTGCGGCGTGGGGCGACGGCGACGCGGGACGCGCGGCCGGGCGTGCGTACGTCCAGGAGGCCCGCCGGATCCGGCGCGCCGCGCGCCTCCACGCGCGTCGCGACGCGCGTGGAGGCGCGCACGGCCGAGCCGCGCGTCTCGCGCTCAGCCCTCCCCGGCCAGCAGCCCCTTCGCCTCGGCGAAGCTCGCACCTTTGACGAGCAGCGGCCGGAACGCCATGAGCTGTCGAGGACGGGAAACCGCGAGCGCGCCGGTGAGCCGACCTTTGCGACCGTAGATCGCCACGAACTTTCCGTCCTCTGCGTCGAGCTCGCCGTCCACGACTGCGACCTCGTCGGCCGGATCCGGGTGACCGAGGACCTGGATCCGAAGGCCGTACTGGTCGGACCAGAAGTAGGGGACGGGATCGAACGGCTCGGCGCTCTTTCTCCCGGCGAGGAGGCTGCGGGCCGCGGCCGACCCCATCTGGGACGCCATCTCCCAGTGCTCCACGCGAAGCGACCGCACCTCGCCGAGGTGCCGCCAGGTCCACCGGCACAGGTCGCCGGCGCACACCACCCCGTCGGCCGCGAACAGTCCCTCGTCGCACACGACGCCGTCCTCGACCTCGAGGCCGGAGCCTTCCAACCACTCGGTGTTCGGCACGACGCCGATCCCCGCCACGACGACATCTCCGGGGACCGTGGCGCCGCCGCCGATCTCGACCTCGTAGCGCGCGCCCGGCGACTGCGCCCGCTCGCGCACCGCCTCGACAGCGGTGCCGGTGCGCAGCTCGACCCCGTGGCGGGCGTGCAGCGCACCGAGCGCGTGGCCGATCTCCGCGCCCACGGCGGGCTCGAGCGGAGTCGGCATCGCCTCGAGCACGGTCACGGCACAGCCGAGACCCGCGCACGTCGACGCCACCTCGGAGCCGATGAACCCTGCGCCTACGACGACGACCCGGCAGCCCGGCCCAGCGTCGAGGATCCGGGCGCGAAGCCGCTCGCAGTCCTCCAGGGTCCGCAGGACGGCCACGCCGTCGAGATGCTCGGTCCCGCGGAGGCGCCGTGGCCGCGCCCCGGTCGCGACCACCAGCGCGTCGGCCTGGAGGACCGACCCGTCGTCGAGCGTGAGCCGGCGCGCCGAGGCGTCCAGCGCGCCCGCGCGCCGCCCGAGACGCAGGTCGACTCCGAGCTCGTCGAGCTGGCGGCGGTCTGCGAGCACCGCGCGCTCGGCCGGCCACGCCCCGGAGAGCACCTGCTTGGACAGCGGCGGGCGGTCGTAGGGGCAGTGGAGCTCGTCGCCCACCATCACGAGCGAACCTCTGAAGCCGCAGCCCCGGAGCTCCTGGACGGCGCGCAGGCCCGCGAGCGACGCGCCTGCCACCACGACCGAGCCGTCGCGAGCCAGTGGGCCGCTCGGAGCGGGCGCGCCCCCGCGGGGGCTCATCCGCCGAACACGGCCAGCCACTCCTCGGCCGAGCGCGGGCGGAGCACCACGTTGGTCCGGCGCGTCTCGCCCATCGTCGCGGACGGCTCGTCCGAATAGCTGTGCCCGGGGTAGACGAGCGTGTCGTCGGGCACCTTGGCGAGGCGCCGGGTGAGGGAGTCGTAGAGCGCCTCGGGGTCGCCGCCGGGAAGATCGGTCCTCCCGCAGCCCTGCAGGAAGAGCGTGTCTCCCGACACGAGCTTGCCTTCCACGAGGAAGCATTGGCTCCCCGGCGTGTGGCCAGGGGTGTGGACGAGCTCGACGTCGACGGCCCCGACGGACACCACGTCCCCGCCCTCGTGGGGGGTGAGGTCGCCACCGCCCACGCCCGTCGCGCGCACGACCCAGGGAAGCTCTGCGCGCTGGACGTGGATCGGCACCTGGACGCGCTCGAGCAGCGTGGAGATCCCCTCCACGTCCCATCCCATCGCCGACCCGCCGACGTGATCGAAGTGGTAGTGGGTGGCGAGCACGCCCGAGCACCGCATCTCGTCGGCTGCGAGCAGGCCGAGCAGCTCGTCGACGCGGTAGGCAGGGTCGACGAGCAGCGCTTCTCTGCTGCACCGGTCGCCGATCGCGTAGACGAAGTTCACCATCTGGCGTGCCACCGCGTCGTCTTGCGCGAAATCGCGCCCGGCCAGGAGCTGGCGAAAGTAGAGGCGGTCCGGCCCGTTTGCTCCGGTCATCTGGCCATCACGGGATGATCGCAGACCGTCGGGGGGTCAGAACAACCCCGGCGCGGGATCGCCGCCGCTCTCTGCGCCGGGCGCCGGTCCTGCCCGTCCCCTCCCGCCGTCGCGCCCGAGGTCATCTTCTGTCACCGAGGATGCAGGGTCCTCCACCGATCCACGGTTGGCGACGTCGACCTCCTCGAGGACCGCCGTCAGGCGAGGCACGAGCTGCTCGACCTGCACCCGCGTCCGGCGCAGCCGCCTGTCGAGCTCCTCGATGATGGCGGTCGCCCGGACGAGGCGTCCCACCAACTGGTCGACGTCGACCTCCCTCCCCTCGAAGAAGCCGACGATCGCCTCGAGCTCGGCGCTCGCCTCGGTGTAGCTCATCTCCTCGACAGCCCGCTCTGCTGCGCCGACTTGGTCGTCCATCGCCACTCCCATCACACCTCCGCTCCTTGGCGCTCGCGCACTGCGTGCAGGTCCGCGTGGACCTCGATCCGGTCCGCGATCGAACGGACACTGCCGTCGGCGAACCGGCTGACGAGCCGCTGTCCGGCCTCGACCTCTCGGGCGTGGCGCACGACACGACCGGCCTCGTCGAACGTGAGCGTGTAGCCCCGCTCGAGCTGGCGATCGACGTCGTAGGCGGCGACCAGCCGGCGCCACGCGACGAGGCGGTCCGCGGCGTGCTCGATCCGGGCCTGCGCGAGCGGCGCGACACGGGTGCCGTGCGCGACCACCGAGCTCCACGCGTCCTCCAGGACCCGAGGGGCGTACCGGCCGATCGCCGCGCCGCGATGCACCAGGTGCTCGCGCTGGCGGTCCAGGAGATGGTGGGCCATCGTGCAGAGCCGAGCGCGTGCCGCGTCGTGCTCGCGCTGGGACGACGAGAGCGCGTCGAGGGCGCGGCGAGCGAGCGCCGAGGCCGCCGAAGCGACGGACGCGTCCCACCACCCGCGCACACGCTGGACGAGCTCGCGCCCGCACTCGGTCGGGGTGATGCAGGCACGGTTCGCGACCACGTCGGCGACGGACTCGTCACCGGTGTGGCCAATTCCCGTCCAGACCGGGACCGACGACGTGGCAACGGCCCGAGCGACAGGCTCGGCGTCGAACGCGGCGAGGTCGGCCTTCGAGCCTCCGCCTCGGACCACGACGATGACGTCGAGACGCCCGGGCCCGAGCGAGGACAGCCTCCGGATCGCGGCACTGATGTCCGCGGGCGCTCCCGACCCTTGGACGGTCGCTCCGGCGACCTGCACCGCGAAGCCGAACCCGGATGCGACCAGCTGGCCGACGAAGTCGCGGTACCCCTCCGTGCTCGGGCTCGCGACGAGGCCAACACGAAGCGGCACCTCGGGCACGACGAGCGCGCGGTTACGCGTGAGGAGACCCTCGGCCTCGAGCGTGCGGAGGAGCGCAGCGCGCTGGGCTGCCAGCCGCCCGAGCAGCGCAGTGACGTCGAGCTCGCTCAGGACAAAACCGATCTCTGCCTTCGGCCGGTAGAAGTCGAGCGTGCCCCGAAGGACCACGACCATCCCGGGCTGGAGCTCGATGCCTTCTCGGGCGAGCGTCGCGCGCAGCGGCCCCCACGTGGACTGCCAGCACTTCACCCTGAGGACCGGGGCCTGGCCGTCTCTCACGGAATCGGGGTCGACGAGGTCCATGTAGCAGTGACCGCTCCCGTGGCGCTGTTCCGAGACGTGCTGGATCTCGCCGCGCACCCACAGCGCGCGCCGACGCGGGAACGCGCGCTCGAGCGCGCCCTGCACCTCGTCGTAGAGCTCGGCGATGGACAGCGTGTCGGCGTGCTCGTCGGCGAGGAGCTCCCCGGGACCTTGCACCACGGCGCCCACCATAGCGACGGGGTGCGCCACTGCGAGGGAGCCGGCGTCGCCTGGGGCCGAGGCGCGGTGCGGCGGCCGGCGATGCGCGATGGCAGAATGGAACCGACGGTGAGCCGGCCGGGTGGCCGCGGCCCGGGTGGTGCTGCGCACGACGCCGGGTCGAGGAAGGTCGGGACTCCGCAGGGCAGGGTGCTGGCTAACGGCCAGTCGGGGCGACCCGCAGGAAAGTGCCACAGAGAGCAGACCGCCGATGGCGGGCTCCGGCCCGTACAGGCAAGGGTGAAACGGTGCGGCAAGAGCGCACCAGCGATCCGGGCGACCGGACCGGCTCGGTAAACCCCACCCGGAGCAAGGCCAAGCGTGGGACACGGGCGGCCCGTCCGCCCCGCACGGGGCAGTCCCCAGGTAGGCCGCGTAGATGGATGGCCACCCAGGCCTCTTCAGGCCTGACAGGATCCCGCCTACAGGCCGGCTCACCGTCGAGCACAGGACCCGGAGCGGAGCGCAGTGGCTCAGCCGGCCTGGCTGAAGATCTGACGCGCGATCACGGTCTTCTGGATCTCGTTGGTGCCCTCTTCGAACCGCTGGGCCCGCGCGTCGCGATAGATCCGCTCGATCGGGTTCGGCTGCCAGTACCCGATGCCGCCGTGCACCTGGAGCGCCTTGTCGGTGACGCGCGTCAGCATGTCGACCCCGTTGAGCTTCGCCATCGACGAGAGCGCCGCGGCGCCTGGATCCCCCGCCTCCCAGCGACGGGCGGCGTGGAGCACGAGCTGGCGCGCCGCCTCGATGTCCGTCGCGTTCTCGGCGATCGAGTACGCGATCGCCTGGCGGGCCGCCAGGGGCTTGCCGAAGGTCTGCCTGCGGCGCGCGTGCTCGACGGCCAGCTCCTGGGCGCGCCGCGCCAACCCGACGCAGGTCATGCCGATCGCGATCCGGCTCGGGGTGAGGAACCCCGACAACGCGACGTCGAGACCTTGCCCCTCCTCGCCCAGCCGGCTCGACACCGGGACCGGGGTCCGGTCGAAGACGAGGTGCGCGTGGTCGGTGCCTCGCACCCCCATCGTCTCGGGCATGGCCTCGACCTTCACGCCAGGAGCGCGCCGGTCGACCATGAGCGCGACCGTCCCGTCCTTGCCACGGCTCCCCGCGACACGCGCGAACAGCAGCCAGTGGTCGCAGGACACGCCGAAGGTGATGAGATGCTTCTCGCCGCTCAGGTAGTAGGTGTCACCCTCGCGCTCCACGCTGGCCCGGATGTCGGCACCGGTCCCCGCTGTCGGCTCGGTCAACGTGAAGGCCACCATGATGTCGCCACGGATCTGGGGGAGGAGGAACCGCTCACGCTGCTCGTCGTTCGCGTACGGCTCGATCGCCCGCCAGATGCCGTTGCACACGTGGACGATCATCCGCAGCGACGCATGCGACATGGAGAAGAGCTCGAGAAGCTGCAGGTAGTCGCAGAAGGGCAGGCCTCGACCGCCGAGGGACTCGGGCGCGGCGAGCCTCAGGTACCCGCGGTCGCGCAGGTCCTCGCGCAGCCCTGCCGGCACGCGTCGCGCCCGCTCGATCTCTGCCGCGTACGCCTCGCCGGGCCCTCTCACGAAGTCGAGGACTTCGGCGGTCAGTTCGCCAAGCATGCTCGGGTCGTCGCTGCCCACGTCCGCCACCGTCCTTCGTGCCTGCTCCTCATGCCCTGGCCGAGGGGTCTTCGCCCCCGTCACCCTCGCCCGCAACGAGCTGGCGTGCGCGCTCGCGCAGGACGTACTTCTGGACCTTCCCCGACGGCGTCCTGGGGAGCCGGTCGACCACCTCCAGCCGCTCCGGCCAGTATTGCCTGGCGACTCTGTGGCCGTCCAGGAAGCGCTGCACCTCCGTGAGGTCCAAGCCGCGCGAGCGAGGCGTCGTCACCACGAAGGCGCACGCGCGCTCTCCCAGCCGCTCGTCGGGCATGGCCACGATCGCGACGTCGCCCACCGCAGGATGGGCGTGGAGGAGCTCTTCGATCTCGGCGACGGGAACCTTCTCGCCGCCCCGGTTGACGACGTCCTTCGTCCGTCCCGAGATGCGCACGTAGCCCGACTCGTCGATCACCGCCAGGTCGCCGGTGCGGTACCAGCCGTCGGGGGTGAGCGCCTCGGCCGTCAGGTCGGGACGGTCGAGGTAGCCGGTGAACAGGCAATCGGTCGACACCTCGAGGTGGCCCTCCTCCCCCCTCGCCAGTTCGGCGCCGCGGCCGTCGGTCACCCGGAGGCGCACCCCTTGGAGGGCCCTCCCGTCGGTACCCCAGAGCATGGCGGGGTCGTCGTCGGGGCCCGACAGCGAGCCGAGGCACGTCTCGGTGGTCCCCCACGCGCCGCACACGGCCGTGCCGAGCACCCGAGTGGCGCGTTCGGCGAGCCCGCGCGGAACGCCTGCCCCGGTCACGACGAAGACGCGCAAGGATCCGGGACGCTCGCCGGTCCGCTCCACCGCCTCGACCAGGTCCACGAGGAACGGCGTGGCCGCCTGCACGAACGTGGTCCCCCAGCGCCGCATCGCCGCGAGCGCGACGTCGCCGTCCCAGACCGGCTGGACGACCTGGGGAACGCCGAGGACAAGGGCCAGCCACATGCCGTAGAGAAAGCCCGTCTGATGCGCCATCGGCGAAGGGACGAAGATCCGGTCCGACCCTCCGAGACCGAGATGACGCGCTTCCATCACGGCGGCACGGGTGAGGCTGTCCATCCGGTGAAGGACGCCCTTGGGCTCACCGGACGTGCCGGAGGTGAACAAGAGCTGGACGACCGCTCTCGGGTCCGGCGCGCGACCCTCGACGAGCCGCCGGTCGACCGCACCCTCGGCCACCGCTTCGAAGCGGTGCCAGGTAGGTCCACGGCGTGCGCCCGAAGGTGTCGACGACCCGGGTCCAGGTACGCGTGCGAGCGCGCCGGCCGCACCCACCACGACGACGTCGCGGACCTGCAGGCCTGCAAGCCTTGCCTGCGACAGCGTCGAGGAGGTCTCCGCGACGTAGTCCCTCCCCCGGAAGCCTCCGGGCACGACGAGCACACGCGCACGGGACCGCTGCAACGCAAGCGTCACCTCGCGCTCACGGAAGATCGGCATGATCGGGCAGCACACCGCCCCGACACGAGCCGCAGCAAGCGTGACGACGACGAGCTCGCTGCAGTTGGGGAGCTGGTAGGCGACCGGGTCGCCTGGCGCGACGCCGCGCTCCAAGAGGAACGTCGCGAGCGCGTCGGCGGCGTGGTCCAGCTCCCCCCAGGTGACGACGTGGTCGCCGCCGGCGCCCTCGGACACCTGGACCACCGCGGGATCGGCAGGCCGCTCGGCGGCCCACCGGCGCACGTGGTCGCCGATCGGGACGGACGTCGCCTCGAACGCCGCTTCGTGGGCCGAGTTGTCCGCTCTCCTCCGGGCACGAGCCCGCTCGCCGGCGGCGTCACGCGCCGAGCGGCCCACGCCAGCGGGGGACTCGACGGCCATCGGCACGCCCACGGCCGTCATCTCTTCGAGGAAGCGCGGGTAGGAGATGCGGTAGGCGTTCGGGTAGGTGAGCCGCGTCTCGCCCTCTGCCCGCGAGCCGGCCACCGCCAGCGCCATGAGCACCCGGTGGTCGTTGAACGAGGAGAGATCGGCCCCGTGCAGGTGGTCCACCCCCTGGCAGACGAGCCGGTCGCCCCTTTGCTCGAGGCGACCTCCCATCCTGTTCAGCTGCAGCATCGCTGCCACACGGTCCGACTCCTTCAGCCGCACGTGGGCCACGTGGTCGAGCACCGTGGTCCCTTTGGCGAAGGTCCCGAGCACCGACAGGACGGGAAGCATGTCCGGGACGCGCCTGCAGTCCACCTCGGTCGGCTCCAGTCTCACTCCGTCGTGACGGACGCGCACCATGCCGGTCCTCGGATCCCGTGACATGGGAAGCCCCATGGCGCGCACGACGTCGAGCAGCTCGGACTCGGGGTGGTCCGTCTCGGCCCCCGACAGAGCGGGAAGCCCGCCGAAGAGCACGTCGGAGGGATGGAGCGCGGTGACCGCCAGCCCGAAGGCGGCCGCCCCGACGTCCGGCGGCAGCGTCAGCGTCGCGGGGCGCGGTCGCTGGCCACCCTCGATCTCGAAGCGGCGGCCGTCGGGGGATACCTCGACGTCGAGGCCGAATTCGCGCATCATCCTCACGGTGAGCTCGACGTAGGACCGCTCGTTGAACGGCCCCTCCACGCTGACGACGCTGGGCCCAGAGGCGAACGGAGCCAGGAGCACGAGCCCCGAGATCCACTGGGAGAGCGTGCCCGCGATGCTCACCTTCCCTCCACGCGGCCGGCGCGGCTCGACACGGATCGGCGGGCACGCGTTCGGCGAGCTGAGCTCCACCCCGAGCCCCGCGAGCGCCTCGAGCAACGGGCCGATCGGGCGTCGGCGGAGGTACTTCTGGGCGACGACGGTCACCGGCGCGTCCGAGAGCGAGAGGAGGCCGGTCAGGAAGTACAAGGTGGTCCCCGAGCTGCCGACGGACACCTCCTCGCCCTTCGGGTGGTACGGGCCGCCCTCCACGACGAAGGTGTCACCGCGGACGTCGATCTTGGTCCCGAGACGGCGAAGCGCCGAGATCGTGTGCCGGACGTGGCCGGCGTCGGAGAGCCCGTGGATCCGCGTGGTGCCCTCCGTGAGCGAGGCCATGATCAGCGCTCGGTGCGCGTGGTACTTGGAGCAGGGCACCTCGAAGGCCCCTTCGAGCGGGTCGACCGCCTGCTTCACGAGGAGACGGAGCACCTTCGCCGCCATGCGCACCCCCTTGTGGCTCGTTCGCCGTCCGGGACCGTGCCATTCAATACCCCCGGACACCCGCGCCCATCAACTCGCAGCTCGTCGATCGGCTCGCCGTGCCTGAGCTCGCAGCTCAGGAGCCCTTCGGGTGGCGCCGACAGGGGACCTCCCGGGGCGGCCCGGCCAAACTGGCGGAGAGGTCCCCGGTTGGCGCAAGCTTCAGCGATGCTGCGCTGGGGGGTGCTTGCCCCCACCTTCTGCATCTTCGGCACACGGCCGCCGCCTCTCGTGGAGAGCTGCCGGCTCGCCGAGGACCTCGGCTTCGACGCGCTGTGGGTCGGCGACCACCTTCTCGGACCCGCGCCGGTGCTCGACTCGCTGTGCGCGCTCTCGGCGGCCGCGGCGGTCACCCAGAGGATCGAGCTCGGCGTGAGCGTCCTCCAGCTCGGCCTGCGCCACCTCGTGTGGACCGCCAAGCAGCTCGCCACGATCGCGCTCCTCGCCCCGGGGCGCTTGCGGCTCGGGGTCGGGGTGGGAGGGGAGTTTCCCGAGGAGTTCGTCGCGGCGGGCGTCCCGCGGGCGAGCCGAGGGCGCCGGCTCGACGAGATGCTCGAGCTGCTCCCGCACCTTCTAGGCGGTGAGGCGGTCGACCACGACGGCCCCCACGTGCGCGTCCGGGTCGTCGATGGCCTGAGGCCGGCGTTGACCGAGCTGCCGCGGATCTCCGTCGGCGGCCGGAGCGACGCCGCGCTCGAGCGTGCGGCTCGCTACGGCGACCAATGGATCGGGATGTGGCACGACGCCGAGACGGTGCGACGCTCCGTCGAACGGCTCGCGAAGCTGGCGGCGGCCGAGGGCCGCCGCCCACCGGGAGTGGCGATGCTCGTCCTGTTCAACATCGACGAGGATCTCGAGGCCGCGCGGACGGAGGTTGCGGCGGCCCTCGACGCCCAGTACCGCCTGCCGCTTCGCGTCGTCGACCGCTGGAGCGCGTACGGCCCGCCGGCACGCGTGGCGGAGCTGCTCTCTTCCTACGCGCAGGCCGGCGCCGGGGAGCTCCTGCTGCTGCCCGCAGCTGCGAAACCCCTCGTGCAGCTGGAGCGCCTTCTCGCCGTGCGCGAGCTCGTCGAGCGAGGATGACAGGCCGGCAGACGAGCCAGCAGGAGGAGTGACGTGCGACTCGCGCTCATGGTCGACGGGGAGCCCTGGGAGCGGGTCGCGTCCCTCGCGCGGGGTGCAGAGGACGCGGGCTTCTCCGGGATCGTCTTCACGGAGACCAGACAGGCTCCTTGGATCTCGGTCGCGGCTGCTGCCAGCGCGACCGCCCGCATGGAGCTCATGACCGGGATCGCCGTCGCCTTCGCGCGCAGCCCGATGGTGACGGCCCAGCTCGCGTGGGAGCTCGCGGACCTCACCTCGGGCCGCTTCCGTCTCGGCTTGGGCACCCAGGTGCGCGCCCACGTCGAGCGCCGCTACGGGGCGCCGTTCGAACCCCCAGGTCCGAGGATGCGCGACTACGTGCAAGCCGTCAAGGCCTGTCTGCGCGCCTTCCGCCGCGAGGAGCCGCTCGCCCACCACGGTCCCTACTACGAGCTCTCGCTCCTCCCGGAAGCGTGGACCCCGCGACCCCACGCGCACGGCGACGTCAAGATCGACGTGGCAGCGGTCAACCCGTGGATGTGCGCCATGGCCGCCGAGGTCGCCGACGGCATCCACGTGCATCCGTTGCACTCCTCTCGGTACCTGCGAGGGCGGCTCCTTCCTGCGGTCGCACGAGGTGCCGCCACGGCCGGCCGGACGACTGCCTCGGTCGAGCTCACCGTGCCGGTGTTCGCAGTGCCCGGTGACACCCCCGAGGCGCGCGCGCCGCTCCTCGAGCTTGCCCGTGCCAAGGTGGCCTTCTACGGCGCCACGCGCAACTATGCCTTCCAGTTCGACGACCTCGGCTACGAGGGCACGTCCGCTCGGCTGAACGAGCTGCTGCGTCGCGGGGATGTCGCCGCCATGTCCGAGGTCGTCAGCGACGAGATGCTCGGGCACTTCGCGGTGATCGCTCGCTGGGACGAGCTGGCGGACGCGCTCCGGGCGCGCTACGGAGGGATCGCGACGCGCGTCGTGTCCTACCTGACGACGACATCGCTCGAGGAGGACCCGATGGCGCTCGGGCGCTGGGGCGAGGTGGCGCGGGCTCTCGAGGCCGACTGACGACGACTGGCCCGCGACTGGCCCGCGACTGGCCCCAGGGCGCGCTCGGCCGACCGCTGCCTGTCGGCTGGCGGCGCCGCGGCGGTAGCTTCGCGGGCACATGTCCAGCACCGCCGTCGAGCGGCGCCGCGCCGTGTTGGTCGACCGCCGTCTGGCCGCCCGGGTCTCGGCGACGCGTCGGTCTCTTGCCATCGCGGTGGGCGTCGGGCTCGCGTCGACGTTCTGCGTCGTCGCGCAGGCCGTCCTGCTCGCCTCCGTGATCTCGGCGGTCGTCCTCCACGGGGCGACGCTCGCCGTCGTCGCCCCCCGCCTCGGCGGCATCGCGTCGGCGTTCGCCGCCCGGGCACTCTTCGGCTGGGCGGGCGAAGCCGCGGCCCAGCGGACGGCGACGACGGTCACCTCGTCGCTGCGCCGGCAGCTCCTGCGCCACGCGCTCGACCTCGGCCCGGTCTGGCTGGGCGGCGAGCGCGCCGGGGAGCTGTCGCTCGCCGCGACCCGCGGCACGACCGTGCTGACCAGCTACTTCGGGAAGTACCTGCCTCAGGCGGTGCTCGCGGCGCTCGCTCCCGTCGGGATCCTCGCATGGGTGGCGAGCGCGGACTGGCTCTCATTCCTCGTCCTCTTCGCGCTCGCCGCGCTCGTCCCGGTCGCGATGGTCCACTTCGGACGCGAGTCGGCTTCCCGCACCCGCCAGCAGTGGCGCAGGCTCGCGTCGCTCTCGGCACGGTTCTTGGACATGCTGCGAGGGCTGCCGACGCTGCGCGCCTTCGGGAGGGAGGCCCACGGCCGGCGGGAGGTGGCCGAGGCGACCGAGGGGCTGCGCCGCACGACGCTCAGCACCCTGCGGGTCGCGTTCGTGTCGGCTCTCGCCCTGGAGTTCCTCGCCGGGATCGGCACGGGGCTCGTCGCGATGGCGCTCGGTCTCCGATTGCTCGGGGGCCACGTGAGCCTGTACACCGCGCTCGCGGTGCTCCTCGTGTCCCCGGAGGTCTTCCTCCCGCTGCGGCGCGCGGCCGCGGAGTTCCACGCAAGCACCGAGGGGCAGGCTGCCGCGGACCGCATCCTGGCGGTCCTCGACACCGAGGCGGCCACCGACCGCGAGCCGCTCGAGGGCAGCGACGACGGGCGCATCCGGCCTGCCAGCGCGCCGCTCGCGCCGCAAGACGCCAGGAGCGCCGCTCCCGAGGCGCGCGAGGTGCTGCGCGCCGACGACGTGACGGTCCGCTTCCAAGGCCGCCGGTCGCCGGCGCTGGCCCACTTCTCGCTCGCAGTGGGCTCCGGCGAGCACGTCGCGCTCGTCGGACCGTCCGGCTCG
>JAJYXE010000035.1 GCA_021791145.1 Actinomycetes bacterium
GCCCGCCGGTGCCGCCCCGGCGCCCGCGCCGGGCGCTGCCAAGGAGGAGAGCCCCGCCGGGGAAACGGGCGGAGGCGAGGAAGAGGGGCGAGGCGAGCCGCCGGTCCCCCTTCGTGGTGCGGCGTCACGGATCGCGGCCAACATGACGGCGAGCCTGGCCGTGCCGACGGCCACCAGCGTGCGCACCGTGCCGGCGAAGCTGCTCGAGGTCAACCGCCAGGTCCTCAACAACCAGCTGGCGCGGACCACCGGCGCGAAGGTCAGCTTCACCCATCTCATCGCCTATGCAGTGGTACGGGCGCTCGGCGCCGTGCCATCCCTCAACTCCTCCTACGTCGAGGAAGCCGCAGCGGGCGGGCGCGTCGTTCCCGGCGTCGTCCGCCACCGGCACGTCGGGCTCGGTCTCGCCGTCGACGTCGCGCGGCCCGACGGCTCGCGCACGCTCATGGTCCCCTGCGTGAAGGACGCGGACGAGCTCGACTTCCGGGAATTCGTCCTCGCCTACGAGGAGCTGGTCCGGAAGGTCCACACCGGCAAGGCGAGCCCGGACGACTTCGCAGGTGTGACCGTGAGCCTCACCAACCCCGGCACCCTCGGCACCGCCCAGTCCGTCCCCCGCCTCATGCCCGGCCAGGGGGCGATCGTCGGGGTCGGCGCGATCTCCAACCCTGCCGGCTTCGAAGCCGCGGATCCGCGGGTTCTCGCGGAGCTCGGGGTGGGCCGCGTGGTGACGCTGACCTCCACCTACGACCACCGGATCATCCAGGGCGCGGAGTCGGGGCTCTTCCTCGCGTACGTCGCCGAGTGCCTCACGGGCGGCCACGGCTTCTACGACGAGGTGTTCCAGTCGATGGCGGTCCCCTACAAGGCGGTCCGGTGGCATGCGGACCGGTCGGCGACCGACGACAGGGAGCAGGAGCGACTCCTCAAGCAGGTCCACGTCCAGACCCTCATCAACATGTACCGGGTCCGTGGGCACCTGATCGCCCACCTCGACCCTCTCGACGCGGAGCCCCCGAGGATCCATCCCGAGCTCGACCCGCTCACCTACGGCCTCACCATCTGGGACCTTCCCCGCGAGTTCGTCGCCGACGGGCTCGCCGGGCGCGAGAGGGCGACCCTCGACGAGATCCTCCACATCCTGCGCGACGCCTACTGCCGCACCCTCGGCATCGAGTACATGCACATCCAGGACCCCGCGCAGAAGCGCTGGATCCAAGAGCACGTGGAGGGCGTCGACCCGGCGGTGAGCCCCGACGAGCAGCGGCACATCCTGGACCGCCTGAACGCCGCCGAGGTCTTTGAGCGCTTCTTGCACACGCGCTACGTCGGCCAGAAGCGCTTCGGGCTCGAAGGGGCGGAGTCGCTCATCGTCGTACTCGACACCCTGCTCGACGACGCGGCACGCACCGGCGTCGTGGAAGCGGTGCTCGGCATGGCGCACCGGGGGCGGCTGAACGTCCTCGCCAACATCGTGGGCAAGTCCTACCGGGAGATCTTCGAGGAGTTCGAGGGGAACCTTGACCCCGAGTCGGTGCAGGGCTCGGGCGACGTGAAGTACCACAAGGGTGCCACGGGGAAGTTCACGGGGCCGTCGGGGATCGAGCTCGCTGTGTCGATGGCCTCCAACCCCTCGCACCTCGAGGCGGTGGACCCGGTCGTCGAGGGAATGGCACGGGCGAAGCAGGACCACTACCTCCCGCCGACCGACGGCACGACCTCAGGCCTCAGCGCCCAGGGCACGATCCAGTTCCCGATCCTGGCGGTGCTCGTCCATGGCGACGCGGCGTTCGCGGGTCAGGGCGTGGTGGCCGAGACGCTCAACCTGTCGGCTCTCTCCGGCTACCGCGTCGGGGGCACGGTGCATGTCGTCGTGAACAACCAGCTCGGGTTCACGACTGCGCCGGGTGCCGCACGGAGCTCGGTCTATCCGACCGACGTCGCGAAGATGGTGCAGTCGCCGATCTTCCACGTGAACGGCGACGACCCGGAGGCGTGCATGCGGGCAGCGAGGCTCGCCTTTGCCTTCCGCCAGGAGTTCCACAAGGACGTCGTGATCGATCTCGTGACCTACCGGCGCCACGGGCACAACGAGGGCGACGACCCGAGCTACACGCAGCCGCTCATGTACCAGCGGATCGACGCCAAGCGCTCCGTGCGCAAGCTCTACACCGAGACCCTCGTCCGCCGAGGCGACCTCACGCTCGAAGAGGCCGAACAGGCGCTCGACGCGTTCAGCGCGCAGCTCCAAGGGGTGCTCGACGAGGTCCGGGCCGCGCCCCCGGCCGTACCGCAGCTGCGCGCGCAGGCCGAGCTTGACAAAGAGGGCGAGGAGGAGCCCGAGGTCCCCTCGATCGAGACGGGAGTTCCAGAGTCGCTGCTCGTCGAGCTCGCGCACCGCACCACGACCGTGCCGGCGGGCTTCACGCTCCACCCCAAGCTGGTGCGCCAGTTCGCCCAGCGGACCGAGCTCGTCGCGTCCGGGCAGATCGACTGGCCGCTCGCAGAGCAGCTCGCGATGGGCTCCCTGCTCGCACAGGGAGTGGACGTGCGGCTCACCGGCCAAGACACTCGACGCGGGACCTTCAGCCAGCGCCACTCGGTGCTCGTCGACTACCACAGCGGGCACGAATTCGTGCCGCTCGCGCACATCGGAGACCTTGCAGACCCCGAGCACGGGCGCCCGGGGCGCTTCACGGTGCGCGACTCGCTCCTGTCGGAGTACGCGGCGCTCGGCTTCGAGTACGGCTACTCGGTGGAGGCCCCGGACGCCCTCGTCGCCTGGGAAGCGCAGTTCGGAGACTTCGTCAACGGCGCGAGCATCATCATCGACAACTTCCTCGTCGCGGCGGAGGACAAGTGGGGTCAGCACGCCGGTCTCGTGCTGCTCCTGCCGCACGGCTACGAGGGGCAGGGGCCCGAGCACTCCTCTGCGCGCATCGAGCGTTTCCTCACGCTCTCTGCACGCGGCAATCTCCGCATCGCAGTGCCGTCGGTCGCCGCGCAGTACTTCCACCTGCTGCGCGCGCAGCCGATGCGCATGCCCGCGACCCCCCTCGTGGTCATCACCCCCAAGTCGATGCTGCGGGCGGTCCAATCGAGGTCGCCGCTCGGTGCGCTCGTTTCGGGCTCCTTCGCCGAAGTGCTGGACGACGCCACGGTCACCGATCCTGCCGAGGTGCGCCGCGTCGTGCTGTGCAGCGGGAAGGTCGCCCACGAGGCGATACAGCGGCGGAGCGAGCGCCTCGCCGGCGGGGGGCCGTCCCCCGTGGTCGAAGCATCGGAGCTCTCGCCGCACTCCGCCGGGGCCGTCGCAGTCGTCCGTGTCGAGCAGCTCTACCCATGGCCGGCGCGGCGCATCGCCGACGTGCTCAACCGCTATCCCGCAGCGAGGGAGGTGGTGTGGCTCCAAGAGGAGCCGGAGAACATGGGCGCATGGTCCTTCGTGCACGCGAGGTTGCACAGGATCCTGAGGGACCGCTATTCGCTGCTCCATGTCAGCCGTCCGGAGTCGGCGAGCCCGGCGACGGGGAGCAGCGCCTTGCACCAGCTCGAACAAGCCTCGCTCCTCGACCGTGCGATCGGCTGACGCGTCGCGCGTGGTGGCCGACCCGTGACCGTTGCGCCCGGCAGGCATGTGGTGGTGGTCGACGGCTCCAACCTCGCGACGGAGGGCCGCACCACGCCGAGCCTGCGGCAGCTCGACGAAGCCGTCCGCGCCTACGCGAAGGAGGACCCCTCGGCAGAGATCGTCGTCGTGGTGGATGCGTCGTTCGAGCACCGGGTGGATCCCTCTGAACGCCAGCAGCTCGTCGACGCGGAGCTCCACGGCGAGGTCGTCTCGCCGCCGGCCGGGGCGATCGGCCGCGGCGATGCCTTCGTGCTGCGGATCGCGGAGCGGACCGGAGCCCGCGTGCTCTCCAACGACTCCTTCCAGGAGTTCCACGGCGAGCATCCCTGGCTCTTCGAGGAGGGACGGCTCGTGGGTGGAAAGCCCGTGCCTGGTGTCGGATGGATCTTCACGCCCCGGATTCCCGTGCGCGGGCCGAAGAGCCGCGAGGCGACCGGGAAATCGAAGCGCAAGGAGCCGAAGGACTTGTCGGCGCCCTTGAAGGCGGCAGAGCTGGCGAAGGCCGCGAAGAAGCTTGCCGCGCGCAAGGCGCCTCCCGCGCTCCTCGCAGACGGGTCGACGCCGAAGGTCGGCGACGTCTGGCCCATGGCGCCAGCCCCTGACGGACGCGGGCACGAGGGGAAGAGGAAGAGGAAAGAGAAGGGAGCCACAAAGAAGGAGGCCGCGCCCGAGCAGGCCGGGACGAAGGAGGCCGCGCCCGACGAGCAGGCCGGGACGACGAAGGCCGCGCCCGACGAGCAGGCCGGGACGACGAAGGCCGCGCCCGACGAGCAGGCCGGGACGACGAAGGCCGCCGTGACCAAGAAGGCGCCCGCCGCGAAGAAGGCGCCCGCGGTGAAGAAGGCCGTACCTGCCGAGAAGGCCGTGGCCGAGAAGGCCGTCGCGACGAAGAAGACGCTCCCCGCGAAGACGCCCAGCGAGAAGGCAGTCGCTGGCGAGGCCCCGACACGCACGGTCATCGCCGGCGCCGAGTCCGTACTGAGCAGCGCCGCGAAGGATCCGGCGGTCCAGGCAGCGATCGGGCAGGCGCTCGCAGAGGTGATCGCGCCGGTCCCCGAGGAGCCGACGGACGGCGCCGCAAGGCGAGGGGACGAAAAGGGGGGCAAGGGAGGCACAAAGCGCGGGCGGCATCGCCGCCGCGCGGCGTCCCCGTCCCCCGCAGTCAACGAGCCGCTGGCCTTCATCACGTTCGTCGCGACCTATCCGCTCGACAGCGAGCTCGAAGGCGAGGTCGTGTCCTTCACCTCTCACGGCGCGATGGTGGACGTCGCCCTCCCCGAGGGTGGGGTCTTGCACGCCTACATCCCGTTGACCGCGATGGGTGATCCGCCGCCGACCAAGGCGAGACAGGTCCTGAAGAAGGGCGAACGCCGCTCCTTCGTGCTCGTGGCCCTCGACCCTCCGCGCCGCGTCGCCGAGCTCGCGCTCCCCGAGCTCGTCGCAGCCCGCGGCGCCCGCGCACGTTGACATCCAGTCATACACGGTGCGGTTCGCTCGCGGATTGCTAGCGTCGTGCCGATGCGTCCCGAAGACGTGCTGCCCCACCGTGACCCGTTTCTCTTCGTGAGCGAGGTGGTGTCCTTCGAGCCGGGACGCCATGCGACGGGCCGCTGGCACCTGACGGGTGGCGAGCAGTTCTTCGCGGGGCACTTCCCGGGGCGCCCCGTCCTTCCCGGCGTGCTGATGCTCGAGTCTCTCGCCCAGCTGGGGGGGATCGCCGTCCTCACGGACGCGCGTTTCACCGGGAGGCTCCCGCTCTTCGGCGGCGTGGACAGGGCGCGATTTCGTCGGCAGGTCGTGCCAGGGGACACGCTCGAGCTGGACGTCACGGTCGACCGCCTGTCGGCACGGGCGGGCACGGGCCACGGCCGGGCGCACGTCGGAGGTGAGACCGCCTGCGAGGCAGACCTGCTGTTCGTGCTGGTCGACCGGGAGCAGTGACGTGCGGCTCGCCACCTGGAACGTCAATTCACTGACCGCGAGGCTCCCGCTCGTCCTCGAGTGGGCCGAGGCGAACGGGCCGGACATCTTGTGCATGCAGGAGACCAAGCTCGCCGACGCGGCGTTCCCCGCGGACGCCTTCGCGGAGCTCGGCTACGAGTCGGCGCACCATGGGGACGGGAGGTGGAACGGCGTGGCGATCGTGAGCCGCGTCGGGCTCGAGCGCCCCGTGTGCGGGCTCGGCTCCGAAGAGGACGTCCATGGCTGCCGGATGCTCGCCGCGACGTGCGCGGGGATCCGCGTCCACTCCGTCTACGTGCCGAACGGCAGGAGCCTCGACAGCGAGCACTACCGCTACAAGCTGGCGTGGTTGGCGCGGCTGAAGACCTACCTCGCCGAGCACAACGACCCCGCGGGGACAGTGGCCGTCTGCGGCGATTTCAACATCGCGCCTGACGACGCAGACGTCTGGGACCCCGCCGCGTTCGTCGGCGCGACCCACGTGAGCGAGCCTGAGCGCCGAGCGCTCGAAGAGATCCTCGACTGGGGGCTCGAAGACACCTTCCGCCGCTTCCATCCCGAGGGGGGGATCTTCTCGTGGTGGGACTACCGGTCCGGCAACTTCCACAAAGGGATGGGCATGCGGATCGACCTCGTCCTTCTGTCGCGGTCGCTCGCCGCGCGCGCCGTGTCCGCGGAGATCGACCGCGACGCGCGAAAGAAGAGCCCGAAGGGCAACAAACCTTCCGACCACACCGTGGTCGTCGTGGAGCTCGACTGAGGGTCAGACGAGGACCGCTTCGATGAGCATGGGGCCGTCCTGTGAGAAGCCTCTCTCCAGGAGAGCCGACAGCTCCTCGGCGCTCCGTGCCTGCTCGGCGGGGACGCCCAGGCCCCGCGCGAGCGCAACGAAGTCGAGTGTCGGTCCGCTGAGGTCGAGCATGGCGCTCGCACGCTCGCCGCTGCCCGTCCCACCGACACGCGCGAGCTCGAACTGCAAGATCGCGTAAGACCGGTTGACGAGCACAACCGTGGTCACGTCGAGCCCCTCGCGCGCCTGCGTCCAGAGCGCTTGGATCGTGTACATCGCGCTGCCGTCGGCCTCGAGGTTCAGCACACGTCGTCCGGGCGCAGCGATGGCCGCGCCGGTCGCAACGGGCAGGCCCTGCCCGATCGAGCCTCCGGTGAGGGCGAGCCAGTCGTGGCGCGCCCCAGCGGCGGTCGCGGCAGGCACCGACAGCCCGCTCGTGATCGATTCGTCCACTACAACGGCACTTTCGGGGAGGAGGTGACCGACGGCGGCCGCCAGTGACTCAGTGGTGAGAAGGCCCGACGGCCGATCCGGCCGCCGCACCGGAGCGGCGCTACGCACGAAAGGGCCCGCGCCGAGCGCGTCCGCCAGCGCCTCGAGGGCCGCGGGGACGTCGTGTGCCGGCCCTGCGAGCTCGTGCACCGCAGTGCCCGCGGGCACGAGATCGCTCGGCTTGCCGGGGTAGGCGAAGAAGGAGGCTGGCGCGCGGGCACCGGCGAGCAGGAGGTGACGCGCGCCTTCCAGTTGCGCCATAGCCATCTCGCCGTAGTACGCCAGCTTCTCCACCTCCGGGAGCCCTCCGCCGCGTGCCTGCAGGGAGGGGAAGGTCTCGCAGAGCAGCCGCAGCCCCGTCGCCTGCGCGATGCGTGCTGCGGCGTCGAGCCCTCGTTCGCGCATCGCTGAGCCGCCGATGAGGAGCACGGCAGGCTCCCCCGAGCGGAGGACCTTGGCAGCCTCCTCGATCTCCTCGGGCGGGACGAGTGGCGCGGGTGCGACCGGTTTGGAGGGTGCCGGTGCACCGCCCTCGTTCCACGACACGTCTGCAGGCACGACCAGGGTGGCCGCGCGTCCGGGCGGGCCGTAGCTCGCTGCGACGGCGTCGGCCGCGTCCGCCCCGAGGTCCTCGGCACGGCTGCTCCAGCGCTGCCAGGCCGACGTCGATCGAGAGAGGCCGCAGAGATCCGACTGGAGCCCCGTGTCGAATCGCTGGTGGTACGTGGCGTGGTCGCCGACGACGTTGACGATCGGCACCTGGGCGCGCCGGGCGTTGTGCAGGTTCGACCACCCGTTGGCGAGGCCGGGGCCGAGATGCAGGAGCGTCGCCGCGGGCCTGCCTGCGATCCTCGCGAAGCCGTCTGCCGCGCCAGTGGCGACGCCCTCGAAGAGGGTGAGAACGGCGCGCATCTCGGTCACACGGTCGAGGGCCGCGACGAAGTGCATCTCCGAGGTTCCCGGATTCGCGAAACACGTGTCCACGCCCGAGGCGACGAGGGTGCGCAGGAGCGCTTCGGCCCCGTTCATCTGCTTGGCTCCGCGCCCAGCCTGTGCACGAGACCGGGGTCTTCTGCTGCTGCGGGTCCTGCTGCTGCGGGTACATCGGTCAATCGGGCTGGTCCGAGGATACCGTTGGGGTCGAACGCGGCCTTGATGCGGCGCATCAGCGCGATCTTCACAGGGTCTGCGAGCTCCAGCCAGTAGGCCTGCTTCTCGGAGCCGATGCCGTGCTCCCCCGACACCGCGCCGCCGCGGTCGTGCGCCGCGTGGAAGATCGCGTCGAGCAGTTCGTGCCGTCGTCCGGCATCGGGTTGGAACACCGACAGGTGCACGTTCCCGTCTCCCACGTGCCCGCACCCCGAGACGATCGCCCCATCTCGCGCCGCGAATTGCGCGATCTCGGCAAGGAACCCGGGGATCTCTGCACGCGGCACCACCGTGTCGACGACATCGTCTGCTCCGAGCGCCTTTGCCACGAAGAAGACGCGCTCGCGCGCGGCGATCAGGTTGGCGCCTGCCGACGGAGGGAGGACGAAGACGTCCAGCGCGCCGAGGCGGCCGAGGAGCCTGGCGACCTCCCCCGTGTCCTGCTCGAGGCGGTCGGCATGGGTGCTCTCGAGGACGACGACCAGGTACGCGGCGGTCGCCTCGCGTACTCGGACAGGAAGTCCGAGCTCGAGCCCGGCCTCCTGGGCGATCGCGGCCATCGCGCTGGCGTCGATGTACTCGAGGATGAGCGGCGTGACGCCGCCGGCGAGGATCGGCGGCACGGCGCCGGCGACACGTGCGACGTCGGGGAAGGGGGCGAGCAGCGTCGCGTGGTGGTCGAGGCGGGCGACGAGCTTCACGGTCACCTCGGTCACGAGCGCGAGAGTCCCCTCGCTGCCGAGCACGAGCTGGGTCAGGTCGTAGCCCGAAGAGGACTTCACGAACTTCCCGCCGGTGCGGATGACCTCCCCGCCCGGCAGGACGAGCTCGAGGCCGAGGACGTGATGGCGAGTCACCCCGTAGCGGACCGCTCGCATCCCGCCCGCGTTCGTGGCGACGTTGCCGCCGATCGATGCGCTCATCTCGCCCGGGTAGACGGGGTAGACGAAGCCGGTCGGCCTGAGCGCGTCGTCGAGCGCGCGCAGCGTCACGCCGGGCTGGACCACTGCAACCTGGTTGCCGGCGTCGATCTCCACGATGCGGTCCATCCGGTCGAAGCAGACGACGATGCCGTCCGCGACAGGGCGCGCGCCGCCGGAGAGCCCCGTGCCGCTTCCGCGCGCGACCACCGGGATTCGGGCCGAGTTCGCCAGCGCGAGGAGCGCGCCGACCTCCTCGGTCGTCGCGGGTCGGACCACGGCCGCGGGCGTGACCGGCGCCCCGGTGAGGGCCTCGTCGTGGGTGTCTTCCTCCCGAACGGCATCGCGCGCGTCGACGTGGGCGTCTCCGACGATCGCTCGCAGCGCCCGGAGGAGCTCGTCCGAGGTCACGGAGCGCCCATGCCTGCGCCGGCAGAGGGGAGGGCGGGCGAAGAGAGCAGCTCTCGCATGTTGCGGAGGTGCGCTGACGCACTCTCGGGGCTTGCCTCTCCCATCCCTTCGCGCAGAGTCTCGAGGACACTCGCGACTGGGGCCAGCCACGGAGAGGGGTGCCGCTCCGCGACGCCGTCGCACGCGTCGGCAGCGTCGGGACGCAGCGCCCAGGTGCAGGTGAGCTCCTCTTCGGCCCTGGTGACGGCGACGTAGAGCAGGCGTTGCTCCTCCGCCCTGGCTGCGCTCGATCGTGCGGTCACGAGAGGCACGAGGCCGTCGGAGAGCCCCACCACGAAGACCGTCCGCCACTGCAGCCCTTTCGCCCGGTGGAACGTGCTCAGGACGACGGCGTCCTCGCCCTCTTCAAGAGCAGACGGAGACGGCGTGTTCGAGTGCGCTGCCACTCCACCAGGTGGCTCCTCGCCGCCGTCCGCCGCGCGCTCCCCGCCGGACTGTGCCCCCCGGACGTCGCTCCCGGGGCCGAGCTCTGCTCCCGAGGTCCGGTTGGGGACCCGCGCTTCGTCCAGGGCCTGGGCGATCCGTGCCAGCTGTGCATTGGTGCGGGCGAGGACCGCGATCGACGACCACGTCCGCCCCGGCCGATGGGCGAGCCAGACGCGGTGTGCGACGCCGGCGGCCTCATCGAGCTCGTTGGGGAAGCAGACGATCGACGGCAGCGGCCCGGTGCCTCGCGCGCTCGGTGGCGCTTTCTCCTCTCCGAGAACCGCGGCCGCAACCCGCACGACCGGGGCCGCGCAACGGTGGTTCGTCTCCAGGCGGACGACCCGGGTTCCTGCGTACTCCTCGGTGACCCGGAGGAGCAGCTCGGGATCTGCCCCGTTCCAGCCGTAGACGGACTGGTTGGGGTCTCCGACGACAAAGAGGTCGGGGTCCTCGCCCACGAGAAGGCGCAAGAGGCGGTACTGCGCGTCGTTCAGGTCCTGCATTTCGTCGACGAAGACATGGCGGTGCCACCATCGGACCGCACGTGCGAAGGCGGGCTCTTCCTCGAGGAGATCTCCGGCCTGCCAGAGCAGGTCGTCGAGGTCGAGCGCGCCGCGCAGCTGCCGTGTCTCTTCGTAGCGGCGGTAGAGCTCTGCGATCCTCGCACCAGGCAGGGGCGTGCGTCTCGAAGCTTGCCGCGCGGCTTCCTCGTACGCGCTCGGAGGGACGAGCCGGGACTTCGCCCAGCTGATCTCTGCGTCGAGGCGCCTGACATCGCCTTGCAAATCGATGCGCCGCGGCAGTGGTCGGCGGCTCCTGCTCGCCCCGCCCTTGGGTCCGCCGCCGCGTGGTCCCGCCGGGCCACCATTCGTGTCGAGGAGGCCGGCGAGGATCGGCCGACGATCCGCGACGATCACCGGGCTCGGGCGGCCGCGGTCGCGCCGGTCAAGCGCGAGCAGCCGGAGCGCCGCGCGGTGGAGGGTGCCCGCCTGCACGTCCCGGCTCACCCCGAGCGACCACAGGCGATGGCGCAGCTCGTCTGCGGCCCTGCGGCTGAACGTGCAGACCAGCACGTGGTTCGCGTGGGCGCTCCCGTCGAGGACGCGGCGCGCGACGCGCAGCGTGAGCACTCTCGTCTTGCCGGTTCCTGCGCCGGCGAGGACGCAGACCACCGGGTCGTCCGCGAGCACGGCCTCACGCTGGGCGGGGCTGAGGGCCGCGACGAGGTTCGTGATGTCGGGATTGGTCGTGAGGTCGGCAGGCACTGGCACTCCCTGCCACGCTACCGAGGCGGCGCAGTCATAAGCGGAGCATCGGGATCCGGCCAGCTCCAAAGCCCGCGCCGCAGACGACGTGGGCCAGGCAAGGTCCGCCGGGTCGGTATGGTGGCCGGGCCGGCAGGCTGACCGGGCCGGCAGATGGCCGGGCCGCCAGGGTGACGGCCCGGCCGCCAGGTCGAGCGCCCAGTCAGCTCGACCGGTGCTTGGGCATCGTGGACTGCAGGTGCAACAGGAGAGTACGGCAGCACATGGGCACGGACGGGCGCTCGGGCGCGTGGAAGGGCAGCTGACGGTGCTGCGTACGTTCGCGGCCGGGAGACTCTTCGGCACGCGCTCGGGCGACGTCCAGCCGGCCGTGCTCGCGCTCCACGGCTGGGCGCGGACGCACCACGACTTCGACGCCGTGCTCCGCCCGGCAGGGGGGGCCGAGCTCGCCGCGGTGGCCGTCGACCTTCCCGGCTTCGGCAGCTCGCCGCCGCCCACGGAGCCCTGGGGCTCGGCGGAGTACGCGGCGTGCGTCGAAGCGCTGCTCGACGAGCTCGGCGGTCCTGTGGTGGTGCTCGGACACTCCTTCGGCGGCCGAGTGGCGGTCCATGTCGCAGCCACCCGTCCTGACGCGGTGCGCGCGCTCGTGCTCACCGGCGTGCCGCTCCTTCGCCTCTCACCACCGAGCCGCCCGGCGCTTGCCTACCGCGCGCTGCGAGCGTTGCACCAGGCGGGCCTGCTCGGTGACGAGCGCTTGGAGCACGCGAGGCGGCGCTACGGGTCGGCGGACTACGCAGCTGCGGCCGGGATCATGCGCCAGGTCCACAGCCGGGTCGTGGCCGAGAGCTACGAAGCCCAGCTCGACGCGATCGCCTGCCCGGTCACGCTGGTGTGGGGCGAGGACGACACGACAGTGCCGCTCACGGTGGCAACGACCGCACTCGATCGGCTGCGCCGAAGCGACCCAACCCGGGCCGAGCTGGTCACTCTGCAAGGCGCGGGCCATCTCGTCCCCCTGAGCTCGCCCGCAGCCCTGCGCCAGGCCGTGGAGCGGCATCTCTGGTGACGCCCGTGACGCTCGCGCTGCTCCATGAGACCGGCGGGGTCGCGTGGGCCGTCTTCGCGGTGTGCATCCTCGCGCTCGTGCCCGCGGGCGCGCGTTGGCTGCGCGTCGCGCAGCGCGAGCACTACATCCCGGATGCCACCAGCAGGTTCGCGATCCGCTGGTGGACCAGCGACCCGTTCAACGTCGCGCTCGTTGCCGTCGCGCTCGCAGGCGTCGTCCTGAGCGGCGTGTGGCCGCTCGCGGCGATCGCGACGATCGCGGTCGCGGTGTTCGCGCCGCTGCACCTCTCGATCCGGGGCCGCACGTCCCCGCTCGTGCTCACGCGGCGGCTCAGGTCGCTGGCGGTGGTCTGGCTGGCCGCCCAGGCAGCGCTGATCGGCGTCGGGGTGGGGGTGGGCGCGCCCGTGCCGTTCGCCGCCGTGGGGCTCGTCGCCGCGCCGGTGCTCGTCGACGCTGCGCTCTTCGTGACCGCGCCGATCGAACGCCGGCTGTCCCAGCGGTTCGTCGACATGGCCGCCGCCCGGTTGCGCAGGGTCGGCGCGACGATCGTCGCGATCACCGGCTCCTACGGCAAGACCTCCACGAAGAACCACGTCGCGCACCTCGTCACCGGCACGAAGGCGGTCGTCGCCACGCCCGCGTCGTTCAACAACCGGGTCGGGCTGGCCCGCGCGGTGAACGAGCACCTCGCGGAAGGGACCGAGGTCTTCGTCGCCGAGATGGGCACCTACGGCCCCGGCGAGATCCGCGACCTCTGCCGGTGGTGCCCGCCGCAGATCTCGGTCATGACGGCGATCGGGCCGGTCCATCTCGAGCGGTTCGGCTCCGAAGACGCGATCCTCGCCGCCAAGTCCGAGATCAACGAGCGCGCCTCGGTCGTCGTGGTGAACTCCGACGATCCCCGCCTCGCGGCACTCGGCGCGGCGCTCGACGCCGCTGCGGGCGGCCCCGAGGTCGTGCGCGCTGCGGCGGAGGATTCCGATGCCGACGTCCGAGTGGAGGTCGACGACGGGAAGGTCAGCGTCGTCGTCGACGGCACGATCGCCGGCGAACCGGTGCCGCTGCCCCCGGGCATCCAGCCGACGAACCTCGCCTGCGCGATCGCCGTGGCGCTGCAGCTCGACGTGTCGCTCGGCGAGGTGCTCGAGCGCGTCCCGACGCTCGCGGCCGTCGCCAACCGGCTCACCGCGGACAC
Organism: Actinomycetes bacterium; assembly: GCA_021791145.1. The sequence goes on from JAJYXE010000035.1 coordinate 13,368, forward strand.
GTCGGCCTCCGGTGTCCACGTGATCGACGACACCTTCAATTCCAATCCAGCCGGTGCGCGTGCCGCGCTCGCCCTCCTCGCGGCGGCGCCAAGCACCGGAGAGCGGGTGGTCGTCACTCCCGGCATGGTCGAGCTCGGCCGACGACAGGCGGCAGAGAACGAGGCCTTCGCCGCAGCCGCCTGCGAGGTCGCCTCGACGTTGGTCGTCGTCGGACTCACCAACCGGCGTGCGCTGCTGCGGGGTGCCGCCGGGCACGGTCGGGTCGTGGTCGTCCGCACCCGGGACGAGGCGGTCGCGTGGGTACGCACCAACCTCGGGCCGGGCGAGGTCGTTCTCTACGAGAACGACCTGCCGGACCATTACCCTTAGGCGCCGACGCCGGGGGCTTCCCGGCGCGACGCACACCCGGGAGCGCACGTGAGCGAAGTCAAGTCCGATCTCGCCGTTGTCTTCGGCGGTCCTTCGCCGGAACATGATGTGAGCGTCCTGACGGGCCTGCAGGCAGGTCGCGCCGTCGGCGCGCGCTGTCTCTACTGGACCAAGACGGGGGAGTGGTTCGAAGTGGAGACGGGCCTCGAGGCCGGCGCTTTCGTGCAGGGCGTGCCGCGCGGGGCCCAGAAGGTCCAGCTGCTGGCCGAGTCCGGCTTCGTGCCCGAGGCGGGCAGGTTCAGTCGTCCGCGCCCTCTGGGCGTCGACGTCGCCGTCGTGTGCTGCCACGGGGGGCCAGGGGAGGACGGCACGCTGCAGGCGGCGCTCGACCTCGCCGGCGTGCGCTACACGGGCCCCACGGTCGCGGGCGCTGCGCTCGGCATGGACAAGCTCGCCTTCGCCGACGTGGTGTCGCGTGCGGGCCTGCCTACGCTGGAGCGGGTCCTTCTCGACAAGGAGACGAGCGAAGTGGGGTGTGAGCCGCCCTTCATCGTCAAGCCGCGCTTCGGGGGGTCCTCCATCGGGATCGTCCCCAACGTGGCGGACCTCCAGACGGCGGTCGCGTTGCTCGATGCCAATCGGCACCTGCGGGCGGGCGCGGTCCTCGAGCCGTACCGGGGCGACCTCTACGACCTCCAGATCGCCGTCCGGACGTGGCCGGAGCTCGCCCTCTCGGCAGTCGAGCGCCCGTTGCGCACCCCGAGAGCCGGCGGCGCGGCAGGGGAGCCGGACATCCTCGGGTACGCGGACAAGTACGTCGGCGGCGAGGGAATGGCGAGCGCCCCGCGCGAGCTCCCGGCCCGCATCGACGCCAGTCTCGAGCGGGCGCTGCGCGACGCCGCCGCGGCCGTGGCGCGGCTGTGCTCCGTGCGCGGAGTCGCTCGCGTCGACTTCCTGTCGGACGGAAGGGAGCTCTTCGTCAACGAGATCAACACGATTCCAGGCTCGCTCGCCCGCTACCTGTGGATCGACCCGGCCGTCCCGTTCCGCACCCTGCTCTCCGACATGGTGGCCGAAGCGCGCGAGCGGCCGTCGCACTTCTACACGGTCGAAGGCGCCGACGGCACCGTGCTCAAGGGCGCTGCGTCGATCGCCGCCAAGCTGGCCTGAGCCGCCGACGGCGCCGGACGTCGCGCCGCCTGTCCCCCGCGCGGCCGCTGTCAGGCTCGCACGATCTGCGGCGTCGCACCGTCTCCAGCGAGCTGTGCGCGCAGCAGCGCGTAGAGCTGCTCGGTGCGCTCCGACGGCACGCTGCCCGGGTCGAGCTCGTCGATCTGGCGTTGGCACTCCTGCCACTCCGCGTGGAGGCGGCGAGCGTCCCCGCTGGCGGCAGCGACCCGCATCGCGGCGCGCGTCAGCGGCTCGCAGGACGGCTCCACTTTCCTTGCCTGCACCAGCGCCCAGCGCGCGAGGTCGAGGTCGCCGTTGCCGAGCGCCTGGCGGACCAGCGCGCACGCGCCGTCCACGACCGCGTCGGCGAGCCGGCGCTCGTGGCCTTCGGCTCTCCACCACCCATAGCCGGTGAGCACCCCGCCGAGCGGCTCCGACTCGATGAGCTCGAGCCCGTCTCGGAGAAGGGCGACCGCCCCAGCAGGATCGTGTGACGCCAGGCCGTCGTGGAGCAACGTCCACACCCGCACGGCGTCGACCGACACCAGCGCCGAGAGCCGGTAGTGCCCGGTGCGGGATGCCGGCGGAAGGAGCAGCTCCCCGTCGGGGCCGACCCCGAGAGCCCGGCGAGCCGCACCGACGGTGTTGAAGAGGGTCTTGGCCGCCGCGTCCGCGTCGGGGGAACCCAGGACGCGCGTCCGGAGCCGATCACCGGTGACAGGGTCGGGCGCGTGCACGGCGAGGTAGGCAACGATCTCCACCGCGCGCCTCGCCCTCTTCAGTGGGAGGTCGCCTTGGAGGCCGACGATGCCCGGCACCGCCGCGAGGAGCCGCACCTCCGCCTGTCCGGGTGCGCGTCCCGCGGGCACAGGGCGCGGTTGTCCGGCAGCGGCGCGAATGGGAGCGGCGCGAATGGGTGTCGACGGCGCCGGGGTGGCGGGCATCGTGGAGGGCGCCTTCGTGCCTGTGTGCACGAGGCGCGCAGTGGCCGCGACGCGCTGGCTGTGGAGGAGCGGGCGGATGACGGGCCGATCGGGCGGCACGGCGGGACGGATGAGCGCGTCGACGGCGTTTGCCCACGAGCCGTCGAGCAAGGGCGGGCGGACGGTGAGCCCGAGAGGGTGGGCGCTCGCGCCGCGATCGTCGACCACGATGGTGACCTCAGCGTCGTCGACCTGCCCGGTCGCCAGCACCGCGCAGCCGCGCCGGACCGCCGCCGGGAGAGAGTGCGGGGTCCCTACGAAGAGCACGTGCGGGCACACGATCCGTGCCCCGGTCGTCGGAATCGAGAGTCGGTCGACGACCGCTGCCGCCTCGAGAGGGTCCTCGGTGACGACGAGGTCTTCGTGCCAGCTCCACGATGCCAGCGCGGCGCGCATGGCACGAACCAGGTCACTGGCGCGCGGTCCGGCGACCGCGACACACGCCCCAGCTGGCACGGGGAGCAGCCACGTCCCGCGGTCGTCGTCGCCGAGCGGCAGCAGGACCGGGCACCAGGGATGCGCGGCCTCTCGAGTCCAATCCAGCGAGATCGCGTCCGCCGGCGCAGAGAGCCGCCAGGTGGAGTTGTTCCCCTGCTGCCAACCGGTGAGGACGTCGGGCACAGGATCGGAGAAGCGAACCTCCACCCCGTCGTGCCCGGCGCGCAGCCACCGCACCGGGCCGGGCAGAGGATCCAGTGTGGCGAGAAGGCTCCCGAGGTGCCGCGAAGCGGCTTCGATCATCGCGGGGAGCGGCAGGGCTTCGAAGGACGCGACGAGCGCAGCGAGATCTGCCTCCTCGTCACCGGGCTCTGGGGTCTCGTCTCCCTCCTCGCGCAGGAACGCCTGAAGGCGACGCAGCTGGCGGGCGCGCCGGGCGAGCAGGCCCGCGACCAGCGCGCTCATTCCTGCGGCGGAGAGCTCGGCCAGCGGTAACAGCGTGCCAGCGGACCAGAAGGACGCTGCAGCGGGTGCCGAGCGTGCCCCCAGCGGGACGGCGCCGGTCGGCTGGTCATCCCGTGGAAAGGGTGCAACCCGAGCCGGCTCTGCCGTTCGCTGCACGTGCGCCGCGCGCACCGTCGACCCCCCGGTCACCGCGCCCGACGCGACGGACGTGCCGGCGCCGAGGAGCGAGGAGAACGCGAGGACCCCGATCGCGATGCGCAGGGCGATGCGGTCGGAGAGCCGGACGGCACCGGCCACGTCCCGGGCTCGCACTCGGGCCGCCGCGCGACGGAGGACGGGCCAGGCGCATGCTGCCCAGGCACACCAGCTCACGATCGCCAGCAGGTCGAAGAGGCCGTGCCACGACACGACCGCGGCGCTCCAGTGGCGGGGGACGGGGAGCCCGACGAAGCCGATGAGGACACCGGGCACCGCTCCGAAGACGAGGAGAGTTGCGACGAGGCCGATGGTGGCGTCCCACAGGGTGCGGTGTCTGCGCAAAGCGGCCATGTCGGTGCTCAGGCACCGGGTTGGACGACGAGGGCGAACTGCACCTCTGGCGACCCCGACAAGAGTGCAAGGGTGACGGTGCACGTCCCGTTCCCGTGGCTGTCGTCGACCTCGAGGGAAAGTGGTGACGCCCCGACGCGCGTGACCGACACCCCGCCAGGGCAGGAGATTGCGAGCTCCAGGTCCACTGCGCCTTGCCAGGTGGCGCGGGCAGAGACCATGCCTCCCCCGGACGCCGCGAACGACGCGGACGTCGAGGGAGGAACGATCGACCCGGTACCCGGGTACTCGCCCAACGGTGCGGCGCTCTCAGAGCTCGATCCGCTCCCGGTCCTCGGCACCGCAGACGGCGCCGTGCCATGAACGGTTGGGCTCGAGGTGCCGACCTCGCCCGAGCCAACAGTCGCCGCCACGCCGCTCGTTGCCGCGGCCAGGGCCGGCGCGCTCGAACCCGCGGCGACGTTCGCGGGGGTGGAGACCCGTGGCGACGCGTCGGCAGGCGTGGCGAAGACCGTGGAGCCGACCCTGCCTGAGCTGGCCCTGCCCGAGCCGACCCTGCCTGAGCTGGCCCTGCCCGAGCTGGCCCTGCCGGAGCTGGCCCTGCCCGCGTCGGTCCTGCCCGCGCCGGTGCTGCCGAGGCGGACGCTGGGCGTCCGTTCGGAGCGGAGACGCTTGGGAAGGGCGTTCGCCGTCGTGGCGCGCGCGTCCGCGGACCCGCCAGCGCGCGGCGCCGCTCGGCGCCCTCGGACGAGCTGGCTGCTGGCGGCGACAGGTCCGAGGTGGTGATGGCTCGTCGTAGACGAGATCGCCGTCACGAGTGCCATCAGTGCGAGCGAGACCGCGAGGACGCCCCAGGCACGAGAACGGCGGGTGGGGTCACCCACGGCGCGTCAACCGATAACTGCTCACCCCGCGCCCGAGCGGGGCTCCTCTCTCCGCCAACTTCCCAACCCCCGTGCCGGTGCCCTTCGGGGCACGCAGTGCCCACAGTGCAACAGCCGACCGTACTTCTGCAAATTTGTTCCTCGTACCAAAATTTGGTCCTGGTGCACCGTCCACGAAGGTGGCGCGGTGCGGTGCGCCCCAGGTTGCGCGTACCTTGCGCCGTCCAACCATCGCTCCTTGCAACCGTCCTCACGCCAGAAGGACAGCGACGGCTCGATCACGGCGCGCTGCGAGGGAGCGACGGGAGCGGCCCGTCGACTCCGACAACTCGGACAGGGAGTAGCCGAGGACCCGGTGCGCGTAGAGGACGTCGGCGTCGGTCCGATCCAGCTGGCGCGCCTCCCGGTCGATGGCGCGGGCCAGCTCCTCGGCGTCGCTCGCCGCGTTCGCCACCGGCTCGGCCGGCAAGTCGTCGACCGTGGCGAGGCGCTCCTTGCGCTGCATGCCCAGGTGACGGCCGACCCGCCTGCGTAACCGGCACCTGATCGCCGAGAGCACGTCGAGGACGGCGTAGGCGCGGTCCTGGCCGCACCAGCCGTCGACGACCTCCCAGGCGGTGGTGATCGCGTCGACGGTGAACGCGCCCTGGCTCTCCCATTCGCCCCCTTTTCCCCAGGCGAGGCGCCTTCCGACTCCGACGAGCCCGGGGACGAGGGCCTGGACGAGCGCACGCGGGATCAGCGGATGGATGTGGCCCGCCCGCAGCATCAGACGAAAGAGCGCAGCAGCCCGCTCCCGCTCCTCGCACCCACGCCCGACGCGCCACGCTGCCGGGCTCGTACCGATCAGCACGTCGACGAGATCGCCCAGGTCGCGCGCGCCGAGGCTCGCAACGGCGGGCTCGGACTGGGCCAGCGCCGCCAACGCTGCCTGCGAGGCGGGCGTTCGCCGGCAGGCCGCCCAGTTGCGCGCAAGTCGATCGAATGGTCGCAGTGCATCGGTCGTCATGCCGTGACGGTGCGCCGAGTCGCTCCCCCCGTCGCTCCCACCGACGCTCCCACGGCGCGCACGCGGTCAAAAACGCCGTTGGCCAGCACCGCGGCGTTGCGCAAGCACTTGCGCGGAGGGCCCTCGTGGACGATCGCGCTCCCAGGAGGGCGACTACAGTCCGCCGAGTGGACATCGAGGAGTTCTACGACGCGGACGAGCGACGGCGGAGCTCCGTCGAGGTCGAGTTCGGTCAGGACTGGCGGGACGCGCACGGGGTCCGTTACGAGCTCAGCTGGATCGAGGACACCGGCGAGCTCTACGTCATGCGTGAGCCGGTCCCCTCGGAGTGGGCGACACCGTTCGGCGGCATCCACGCCCGAGGCACGCATCGCACGGACGAAAAGGAGATCGAGGGGATGAGCGTCGCGGTCGTCGGGACCGTGGCGAGCCAAGCCGACGTGGAACGGTTGCTCGACGGCTGGCAGGAGGCGATCGCGCAACCCGACAGCGTGGCCTGGTTGGTGGAGCGGCTCCGATCCCGCGGCCTGCTCGCGTCCGGCACCGCCGTCACAACCTGAGCCGATGCGGTTCGCGGTCGACCTCGACAAGGTGGTCGTCGTCCTCGTCGAACCCCAGGACGTGGCTCGTGCATCGGTCGTCGTGACTGCGCCGCAGCACGCGACCCGCTCCTCCGAGGCGACAGTGCAGCGGCTCGCGGACGTGCTCGCCGCGACGAACGTCGGGAGCCTCGAGCCCGATGGGACGGTCCGGCTCAGCGCCGAGGCCGTGCGTTTCCACGCGGCCGGGCAGGTGGACGACGACTGGGACCGCCGATTCGCCGATGTCTGCGGCGCCGGCTCAGGCGGTGCCGAGGTGGTTGTCGCACCTGCCGAGGTCGTCTGGCCGGGTCCCTGTTGACCGAAAAGCGAGCGCGGGAGGCGCGCACGGCAACCGCCGTGCTACTTCGCAGTCCCCTCGGGAGGGACAGGGGACGCGTAGCCCGACAGGGGGGCGACGGTGCCCGGCGTGTCCGCCCTGTACTGGTCGGTGCCGATCTCGACCACGCTGAAGCCCGTGCGGTCGCCGTCGCCGTTCACCACGTCAGGTCCGCGCGCACCGTCGCGAAAGCCCGTCACCACTGCGACGTGGGCGGCCGTCCCGGTTGTCGGGTCGAGCCCGTAGACCGCGACGTCGCCCGGCTTCGGCACGTAGCCGCTCCCCTCGGGGTGCCAGGTGCCGTGGGCGACCGCCCAGAGATAGAAGCTGCCTGACGACGCATTGATGTCCGAGGGCGTGTATGCGTATGTGAAGACGGCGCCAGCTTTCCGCCACACCCACGCGGCGAAGTCCGCGCACCACTCCTCGCTGCGCAGACCGTGGCCGCACGGCGTGCCCGCGCCCCAGAAGGCACTGAACTTGTTGCAGTAGGAGTGGGAGGGGTCCGTGCGGTACCCGAGCTGGGACTCGGCGATCGACACGATTCTGGCGCGAAAGCGTGTCGCGGGCAGCGGGGGCAGGTTCTGGCCTCCTGATGCCGAGAGCCCGGCGGCGACGAGGCCGAGCACTGCGACCACCACGACGAGCGCGAGGGCGACCATCCGTCGCCGACGGACGCGCAACGAAGGACGCCGGTAGGGTCGGTGCTCCAGCAGTGCTCCTTCACCTGGTTGTGCGCGGACGGTGCGTGTCGAGTCGAGCAGCATGGTCAGCCTCGGTCGGGGTTCCCGATCTCGCTCGGGGCAACGATATCGACGGGCGAGGGATCCACGCGCCATGCCCGCGGCGGGGAGGGCATCTTCAGTTGCGGGGCCGCATCGGCCTCATCGCGCTGCTCGGACCGATCATGCACCTGCCGGCACTGTGCCCGATGTCGGCGTGCTGGGGACCGGGGACTGGGATGTCGGGTTCCGCGCCGCCGCGCACTGTGCTCGCAACGCCGGGATCAAGTTCGACTCCGACGTCCGCCCGATCTCTTGAAGGGTGGTCATGAGCGGGTTGAAGGCGGGGTTCGCCGAGGTGGCCCGGGCGGCGAGCTGCAGCGCTTGGTCGAGCTGGCCCGTGGCCTGATCGGCCTTCTCGTGCGCGCCGGCGACGGTCCGGGCACGCTCGGCCTGGTCGAAGAGGTGGATCGAGGTGTCGACGTGGGTGCACGCGGCCTGTGCGAGGGCGCTGCCGGCATTGGAGCAGCCGCTCAAGAGCAGGGCCGCGCCGACTGAGAGGGCGGCCAGAGCAGGCACGCGCGCTCCCCGGAGTAAAGCGCCCTTCCTTGGCACGCGCGCTCCGGGGAGGCGACCTCCGCCCCTCGGCTCGCGCCCGGCCGGTGTCATCCCAGCCAGGTCTCGGCGGCCTCGAGCAGGAAGCGGCTGACGGCGAGGCAGCGGTCGAAGACGTCGCAGAGCAGCTCCTCGCCCGAGAGCACCCGGGCGAGCGAGACCGGATGGCGCGCGACGATGTTGAGGCGGCGCTCGGGACCGTCGGTCGCCGACGCAAACGAGTCGATGGCCGACACCTCGAGGGGCAGCTCGATGCCGCCTATACCTGCCAGGTCGATCGCGAGCCGGAGCAGGTCAGGACCGTGCGGCAGGGGCGGGAGCGCCCAGGTGAAGGTCAGTGGGAAATGGAAGTCGTCGGGGGGCTCCTCGTCGTCGGAGAGCTCGAGGACCACGTCCTCGAAGGAGAGGAGCACTCGTGGATCGACCTCGAGCGCGAGATGGAGATCGAGCGGCCCTCCACACCCCTCCTCGGGATGGAGGTCGACCTCCCACACCTGGCGCAGGGAGTACGTCTCTACGAAGTGACGTTCATCGTGCACGTGGAACCCGTGGTCGACCGAGTGGTCCTTCAGGTCGGCGACATAGCCGGCGACGTCGATGGCAGCCACAATGCTACGAGACTAAAGGGTGCTCGCACCGGACGTGGTGCGCCGCTCGTGGCATCCGGCTCGGTTGCGCCGCCGGCCCGGGTGCGCAAACCTCTCCGAGTGTCCTTCCAGCGTCCTTTCCGGTGAGCAGACCGCCCGGTGACGGCGAGGGGCTGCTCCCGGTGCTGCTGGAGGCGGCTCGCGCCGTCCGGGTCGCCCTCGAAGGGATCGACCCCGCCGCACGACGTCGGCCTGGCAACCGGAAGGGGCAGTACGCCTTCGACCTGGTCGCGGATGATGCCGTGTGCTCGGTGCTGCATGGCGAGGGGTTCGCGGTCCTCTCTGAGGAGTCCGGGCGCACCGGCCCCGACTCGTCCCTGCTCGTCGTCGTCGACCCCGTCGATGGCTCGACCAACGCCGCGCTCGGGATCCCGTGGTACTCGACCAGCCTGTGCGTCCTCGACGACGAGGGGGCGCTCGTCGCGCTCGTCGTCCATCAGGTGTCGGGCGTTCGCTATCAGGCGTTCCGGGGCGGAGGTGCCTTTCGTGACGGCGCTTCCCTGCGCCCCTCGGAGACGTCCGCGCTGTCCGGCGCCGTGGTGGGCATCTCCGGGTTCCCGCGCGCCTACCCCGGCTGGGCGCAGTTCCGCGCGCTCGGCGCGGCCTCGCTCGACATGTGCGCGGTCGCCGACGGCTCGCTCGACGGCTACCGGGTCGCGGGGAACTCCGCGCTGTCGGTCTGGGACTACGTCGGTGCCATGCTCGTGTGCACGGAGGCGGGGGCGGTCGTCACCGAGCTCGACGGCCTCGACCTGGTCGTTCGTGACGGCTCACCGCGCAGACCGGTGGCTGCCGCGACGGCGCCGCTGCTGGCGCAGCTCGCCGCGGCGGCCTGTTGACCCCCCGGGGGGATTGCAAGCCCGGAGGCAACACCGCACAATTACCTTCTCCTGACCTTCTCCGTCCCTGCCCCAGGTGCCTGACGTGCCTGGTCGTCGAACGGTCCAGGGCGTTTAGCTCAGTCGGTAGAGCAGCTCGCTTACAACGAGCAGGTCGTCGGTTCGATCCCGGCAGCGCCCACGAACTGGAGAAACTGCTGAGACAGGCGCAGCACAGCGCAGCAAAGCTGCTCTCATTGACTAGGTGCTCGTCGATCGCCTAGTTGCAAGGTGGAGGCGATCTCATGCTGGCAACCGAACAGCTGGCGGTCAGTGACGTGGCCGAGCTTGCCAGAGGGTTCGAACTCTCGCTTCGAGTGCGCAACCGTTCGCCGAAGACGATCGGGTACCACGAGGACCATGTGGAGGAGCGTGCACTGGCCGGACGGTGAGCGGGGGCTGTGAGCTCCGCTCGAAGAGAACGGTCTCGATGGCACAGTCCTGGCCGGCACGTTCGATCACAACCTGGCCGGCACGTTCGATCACAAGCAGACGGTGGTTGACCTGGCGGGCCTTGGCTTGGAGCTCGGGAAGGTGTTCCAGGCAGCAGGCGACGTCGAGGTCCCTCGGGCCGTTGATGACGGTTTCGATGCGAAGGGCTCTCCCTTCCTTCAGGTATTGATTCACCCGGGAGTGCTTGTAGCTGAAGTCCATGCGGACCTCCGTCAAGGCGCCGAAGCTCCGCTGGCGGTAGATGTGCTTGGTGGGACGACGCAAAGGTCGCGAGCACACTATGGCGACCTCGCCGGGACGACCGACGCCGACGTTGTCTTGGACGAGCGCCTCGAAGAATGCCCGGGCGCGACGAGGGTCGTCGAAGACGCTGGTGGTGGAGGTCTCGATCTGGCACATGGACAGTTCCCACCGGGTGCGCGGTTTGCTGCGGCCGATGCCGGCAGACTGGGGGCATGGCCATCCGCCCCCCGGGAGCTGATTCGAAGTGCGTTCATCCGGTCGGCGCGCTGCGCTGCAGCGACCCAGGTCTGCCCCAAGGATGATCGCCCGCCGCCTCGGATCCCATGGAGATGCCTACTTCCCGCCGGCCGAGGGTCCGTCGTCCCTGCCGCACACGATCGTGGCGTACGGCACAGGCATCCATCCGACATTCACCGGTCTCGACGTCGGCACCTTCCATCTGGTCGAAGCACCGTGATCGCCTCGCGCGCGTCGTGAGGGGGCGCCTCGGGAGGCGGCGACGGCGCGGTGTGCGCTCGTCCCAGCGGGCCCAATGAGCAGGCCCGATGAGCAGGCCCGATGAGCGGGCCCAATGAGCCGGGCCAAAGAGCGTGTGTGCCCCCGTGCGCGCGGCAAGAGGAGCTTTTCTCCGAGGCCCTCGGCCTATTCGTACGTCCACCGTCCAGAATTGCGGCTCGCATCGAGGCAGGTCAGCGGCAGTGTCCTGGAGGCGGTGCCCCTCCGAGCCATCTTGACAATCGTGTTGCGATCGTGTAGTTCGTCGGATGCGTCGCGTGTCATGTCTGCGGGGGCAGACGGCGTGGCCGGGGGGAGGTCGAGAAGCGACGTGCCGGTTCCAGGGCTCGAAGAAGCGAGCGACGTGCCGACTGCCGCTGCCGACACCGGCCTCCAGATCGAAGAGCTCACCGTCCGGTTCGGGGGGCTGCTCGCGCTCGACGGGGTGTCGCTCACTGTGGCACCGCAGGAGGTGGTCGGGCTGATCGGCCCGAACGGGGCCGGCAAGACCACGTTGTTCAACGCGATCAGCGGCTTCGTGCGAGCGACACGCGGACGGATCCTGTGGGGGGGCCGTCCTCTTCGAAAGCACCACCCCCACGACCTCGGGCGGCTGGGCATCGCCCGCACCCTCCAGGGGGTCGGGCTGTGTCGGGGCTTGACCGCGCTCGAGAACGTCATCTGCGGTGCTCAGCCGTCGCTCCACGCCGACCTCGGCTCCGCGCTCGGAGGGCTGTGGCGCTCGAGCAGGGAGGAGCGACGCGTCGCTTGCGACGCGATGGCCCTGCTCGCCGATCTAGGCGTCGCGGACTGGGCCGGGCGCCTCCCCGGCTCACTTCCCTACGGGGTCCAAAAGCGTGTCGCGCTCGCCCGCGCGCTGATCAGCCGCCCGCGGCTGCTGCTCCTCGACGAGCCCGCGAGCGGCCTCTCGACGGACGACATCGACGACCTCTCGCTCCGTCTTCAGCGATTGCGCGCGGAGATGTCGGTGCTGCTCGTCGAGCACCGCATGGACTTCGTCATGGCCACCTGCGACCGCCTGGTCGTGCTCAACTTCGGTGAGGTCGTCGCCGCGGGTTCGCCAGAGGAGGTCCAGGCAAGCCCGGAGGTCACCGCCGCGTACCTGGGCGACGCCGTGAGCGCCAGCCCGTCGACTGCCAACCCGCCGCCTGCTGCCCGAGGGACTGTCGATGCTGCAGGTTGACAAGCTCTCGGTTCGCTATGGCCCGGTGCGCGCCCTCGACGAGGTCTCCTTCGAGGCGCGCGACGCCAGGATCACGACGGTCCTCGGAGCGAACGGCGCGGGCAAGACCACGCTGCTGCGGACGCTGAGCGGTCTGGTCCGGCACCAGGCGGGCACGGCGAGCTTCGACGGAAGCCTGCTCACGGGTCGTCAGCCTGAGGCCATCGCGCGAATGGGCGTGGCGCACGTGCCCGAAGGCCGCGGCGTCATCGCCGAGCTGACGGTCGACGAGAACCTCCGCCTCGGCACGTTCTGCCGGGTGCGGCGAGCGGAGCGGCGAGGCGCGATCGAAGAGATCTACGAACGGTTCCCCGGGCTGGGGGACAGGCGCCACCGCTCCGCCTCCAGCCTCTCGGGTGGCGAGCGCCAGATGCTGGTCATCGGCCGCGCGCTCGTCTCGCGACCCCGGTTCCTGCTGCTCGACGAGCCGTCGCTCGGGCTGGCGCCGATGATCACGGCTCAGATGATGGCGACGCTCCGAGACCTGACGGCGGAGAAGGGCCTTGGCGCCATCCTCGTCGAACAGAACGCCAGGAGCGCGCTCTCGGTCGCCGACTGGGCGATCGTCCTCAACCTCGGGCGGGTCGTCGCCGCCGACGAGCCTGCGCGTCTGGCGGTCGATTCCGACCTCCGCCGCCACTACCTGGGGTTCTGACGTCATGGGCCTCTTCGTGAACGTCCTGTTGAGCGGGGTGGCCCAAGGGATGGTCTTCGCTGCCGTCGCGCTCGGCCTCGTCCTCGTCTCTCGGGCGACCGGCATCGTCAACTTCGCCCAGGGAGCCATGGGGATGTTCACGACGTTCATCGCCTTCAGCCTGCTGACCGCCGGGCTGGGCTACTGGCCGGCCTTCGTGTCGGCACTCGCCATCGGCTTCGTGCTCGGGGCGGTGGTGGAGCGCACCCTGATGCGACCGCTGCGGGGCAAGCCTGCGCTCAACCCGGTGATCGTCACGATCGGCCTGCTCGTCGTGCTCGAGGGTGTCGCGGGGAGCATCTGGGGCGGCGCGTCGCAAGGCTTCCCCGCCGCCTTCTCCCAAAGGGGCCTGGTGGTCGGCACGACGCGGGTCGCCTTCTCGCAGTTCGACGTGTTCATCGTCGGTGCCGTGGCGGTGCTGGTGGTGGCCATCGTCGCCCTGTTCCGCTGGACCGACCTGGGGCTGCGCATGCGAGCCGCCGCCTTCTCGCCCGAGGTGAGCCAGCTCCTCGGCGTGCGCGTCGGGCGGCTCTTCACGCTGGGCTGGGCGCTCGCCTGCGCCGCAGGCTCGCTCGCGGGGCTGCTGGTCGCCCCGCTCAGCTCCTTCAGCCCGTACTACATGGACCTCAACCTCGTCTACGGCTTCACCGCGGCTGTCTTGGGAGGGCTGCTGAGCCCCGCTGGCGCCCTCGTCGGCGGGTTGGTCACCGGGCTCGCCATCGCGTTCGTGGGTGCCTACGTCGGATCGGACCTCCAGCCGATCGCCGCGCTGGTGCTCCTCCTCCTCGTGCTCATGCTCCGTCCGCAGGGTCTCTTCGGCACCGCGGAGGTCAGGCGAGTGTGACGGGTGCCCCTGCGCATGGGGTAGCGGGCGCTCCCGCGTCCGACGGGGCACGCCGACTCGCGCGCCCCCTCGCGCGCAGGCTCCGGCTCCCGCGCCATCCCCTCGTCCGCCACCTGGTCTTCTTGGTGCTCGGGGCGGCGCTCTTCTACGTCGTCACCGTCAACGTGAGCTCTTACAACGACTACCAGATCGGTCAGATCGCCGTGTACGCGATCGTGCTCGGCGGGCTCAGCATCCTAACCGGGCTCAACGGCCAATTCTCCCTCGGCCAAGGCGCCTTCATGATCGTCGGGGCCTACACCCTCGCCCTCCTGCAGCTCCACGCGCACGTCGGGCTCGTCGGCGAGCTGGTGCTGGCAACCGTGATCGCGGCCGCGGCCGGAGTCGTCGTCGGCGTCCCGGCCGCTCGGCTCAGCGCGCCGTACTTGGCCGGTGTCACCCTCATGCTTGCCCTCGGACTTCCCCAGCTTTCCGCCCAGTACGGCTCGGTGTTCGGCGGCGAGCAGGGTCTCACGACGACACCGCCGGTCGCGCCTGGCACGATCAGCTCGGAGCAGTGGCTCTCGTGGATCCAGATCCTCTGCGCGCTGGTGGTCCTCGTGCTCCTGGCGAACCTGGTCCGCAGCAGGTTCGGGCGGGCCTTCAAGGCCGTCAGGGACGACGAGGTCGCGGCAGCGGTCAGCGGCATCCACGTGGCCCGCACCAAGGTCCTGGCCTTCGCCGTCAGCGCAGGATGCGCGGGGCTCGGAGGCGCGTTGCTCGTCCTCTCGACCGGCGTCGTGAACATCGGGGAGTTCCCGCTCGCCCTGTCGATCGCCCTTCTCGCCGCCATGGTCCTCGGAGGTGCGGGCTCCCTGGTCGGCGTCTGGTGGGGGGCGGTGGCGCTGGTGTACATGCCGACATGGAGCACGTCGCTGTCCCAGCACCTCTCCCTCGGCACGTCCGCCGCCGCCTACCTGTCCGACGCCTTCTTCGGGGTCGTGCTCATCGTCGCCATGCTCGTCGCGCCCAGCGGCATCCAAGGCGGGCTCCGCTGGATCGGTCTGCGGGTGTGGAAGGCGATCGCCGACCCCTCGCTCCAAGGTCCCGCGAGGGACCGCCACGCCGGCGATGGCAGCGCGGACAGCGACGTGCGTGCCGTCGACGTCGATCCCGACCTCGCTCTTCGCGTCGGGGCCGTGCCGCCTGCGAGCGCGCAGGGCGACGTCGTCTCGCCAGCTGGCGACCGTCCGGGCCCGTCTTCTGCAACGACAACCCACGGTCACCTCGACCTGGAGACCAAAGAGAGGAGCAGTCCATGAAATTTCGACGTCATGGGTCGGGCACGCGCCGGTCGGTGGCTGCAGGCGCGGCGTTGGCGATACTGCTCGCGGCGAGCGGTGTCGTCGTCGGCAACGCCGTCGCGGGCGCGTCCACCACAGGGGTGACCAAGACGCAGATCACGATCGGCGCCACCGTCCCGCTGACCGGTCCGGCCGCGCCGGGCTACAGCGAGATCGCCCCCGCGATGAACGCGCTGTTCAAGTGGGTCAACGCCCACGGCGGCGTCTACGGGCGCAAGATCAAGTACATCTACCTGAACGACAAGTACGACCCCACGACAACGGCCACGCTCACGCGCAAGCTGGTGCTCACAGACCACATCTTTGCCGACGTGGGCTCGCTCGGGACGCCCACCAACCTGGCGGTCCAGAAGTACCTCAACACCGAGAAGGTGCCGCACCTCTTCATCGAGTCCGGATGCAACTGCTGGAGCACACCGAAGTACCCCACGACCACCGGCTGGGAGCCGCCGTACACGGTGACAGGCAAGATCCTCGGCTACTACGTGAAGAGCCACTTCAAGGGCAAGAAGATCGGCGAGCTCTTCCAGGACACAGAGTTCGGGCAGGACGTCATGAAGGGCTTCAACATGGAGGTGCCGAAGTCGGCGGTCGTGGCCAAGGAGACATACGACGTGACAACCCTCTCCGGCGCGCTCTCGACCCAGATGTCCGCGCTGAAGGCCGCCGGCGCCCAGGTGGTCGTGCTGGCGACGATCCCGGCGGCGACCGCGCTCGCGATACTGCCGGCGTTCTCCATCGGCTTCACGCCGCAGTACGTGGTCGACAACGTCGGTGCCGACGCGCCGACCGTAGGCCCGCTGCTGTCGTCGTTCACCACAGCCGCGACCCACACAAAGAAGATCGCCGCCGCGGCGACCGGGCTCCTGAACGGCATGATCACCAACCTGTACCAGCCGCCCGAGGGCACAGCGTCGAACCCGTGGGTCCAAGTGGAAAAGAAGATCCTCGAGAAGTACACACCGTCACTGTGGGCGAAGCACGGCCTCGATGGGAACACGGAGTACGGCATCGCGCTCGCCTACACGTTTGTCCAGGCGCTCCAGGCCGCCGGCAGGAACCTCACGAGGACAAGCCTCATGAAGGCGCTCGACACCAAGGCGAAGAGCTTCAAGACCCCGGGCTTCGTGCCGCTCCGCTACTCGAAGAAGGTGCACTACGGCTACGAAGGCGGCGAAGTGGTGCAGTTCACGACGAAGGCGGGGACCTTCACCACGCCTGCCGGGACCTGGCCCAACGCGAAGGTGCTGAGCCCGGTGTACGTCACGACACCCGGACACGGCCCCGTGAAGGTGTACCACGGCAAGGAGTCGGCGGTCCCGAAGAAGTTGCGCAAGTCCGCCTGACGGCAGCGGATCGCCTGGTTCGCAGCCGGGGATCCAGACCGCGGCGCCGGCACCTCGGGTGCCGGCGCCGCGGGTCGCAAGGGGCGGTCGAGGACCCCAGGGCCCCGGCCCGAGGCGTCGTCGAGCAGCCGACGCCGCGGACGGGGCTGATGGGGCCGATCGGGCCGATGATCCGGCTACGAGGCGCGACGCAGCACGAGCAGCTCGAACGGCCCCAGGATCGCCTCAGCCCCGGCCCCGAGGATCCGCGTCGGAGCGCCTGAGCCGTTGGGGCTGGTGGTCCGCAGCTCCTCGACCCAGCTCCTTCCCCAGCGCTCGCCGGGGAGGACGAAGGTCACGGGTCCGTCCCCTGCGTTCGAGATCACGTAGAAGGTGTCATCGCGGATCCGCTCGCCCCGAGGTCCTGGATCTGGGATGGCATCTCCGTCGAGGAGCATGCCGAGCGCCCGCGCGTAGCCGACGTTCCAGTCCTCCTCTTTCATCTCCGCCCCGTCCGGGCGGAACCAGGCGATGTCCGCGAGCTCACTCCCGCGGATGGGACGGCCGTGAAAGAAGCGTCGGCGACGGAAGACGGGGTGCTTGAGGCGCAGGCGCACGAGGCGCTCGACGAAGCCGAGCAGCTCGGCGTCGACGTGCGCCCAGTCGAACCATGAGAGCTGGTTGTCCTGGCAGAAGGCATTGTTGTTCCCCTCCTGCGTGCGGCCGATCTCGTCGCCGCCGCAGAGCATGGGGACTCCCTGGGACACGAACACGGTGGCGAGGAGGTTGCGCTGCTGGCGCCGGCGAAGAGCCATGATCTCCCCGTCCGCCGTCGGCCCCTCCGCCCCGCAGTTCCACGATCGGTTGTCGTCGGTCCCATCCTGGTTCCCGAAGCCGTTGGCTTCGTTGTGCTTTTTGCTGTAGCTCACGAGGTCTTTGAGGGTGAACCCGTCGTGTGCGGTGACGAAGTTGATGCTGGCGTAGGGGCGGCGGCTCTGTGACTCGTAGAGGTCGGAGCTCCCGGTGAGCCGGTAGGCGAGGTCGCCGAGCACACCGCCGACGCCGCGCCAATAGTCGCGCACGGTGTCTCGGTACTTCCCGTTCCATTCCGACCACAGCGGCGGGAAGTTCCCCACCTGGTAGCCACCGGTGCCGAGGTCCCACGGCTCGGCGATGAGCTTCAGCTGGCTCACGACCGGATCGCACTGGATCAGGTCGAAGAAGGCCGACAGCCGGTCGACGTCGTGGAACTGGCGGGCGAGGCTGGCGGCCAGGTCGAAGCGAAACCCGTCCACATGCATGTCGACGGCCCAGTAGCGCAGCGAGTCCATGATCAGCTGGAGCACGTGGGGGTGGCGCATGTTGAGCGTGTTGCCCGTGCCGGTCGTGTCGACGTAGTAGCGCGGCTCGTGCTCGTCGAGCCGGTAGTAGGCGGCGTTGTCGATCCCCTTCATGGAGAGCACGGGGCCGAGGTGGTTGCCCTCGGCGGTGTGGTTGTAGACGACGTCCAAGATCACCTCGATCTCCGCCTCGTGGAGCACCTTGACCATTGCCTTGAACTCCTGGACGACAGAGGCCGGGTCGCTCGAGGCCGCGTACGCGTTGTGGGGGGCCAGGTAGCCGATCGAGTCGTAGCCCCAGTAGTTGGAGAGCCCGCGGCGCACGAGCTCTGCGGCGTCGACATGCTGGTGCACCGGGAGGAGCTCGACCGCCGTGACCCCGAGCGCTCGGAGGTGGGAGACGGCGGCGGGGTGGGCGAGGCCCGCGTAGGTGCCGCGCAGCTCCGGGGGGACGCCAGGGTGGGTGGCGGTGAAGCCCTTGAGGTGGACCTCGTAGATGACCGTGTTGTGCCAGGGTCGCTCAAGCCAAGCGTCGCGCCCCCAGTCAAAGTACGGGCTCGTCACCACGCACTTGGGCATGTAGGGCGCAGAGTCGGTGTCGTCGCGGGCGAGCTCGTCGCCACCGAGCGGGTACGGGTAGAGCGCGCCGTGCCAGGACGGCGAACCCTCCACGGCCTTGGCATAGGGGTCCAATAGGAGCTTCGCGGGGTTGCAGCGCAGGCCCGCGGCCGCGTCGTAGCGCCCGTGGACCCTGTACCCGTAGCGCTGGCC
This sequence comes from Actinomycetes bacterium, assembly GCA_021791145.1. Next base: position 31,767 of record JAJYXE010000035.1, read on the forward strand.
GACGCCGACGCCGGGGAGGTAGCCGTGCCAGCAGTAGGCGTCTGCCTCAGAGAGGCCGACGCGGGTCTCGCTGCCGGCTGCGTCGAAGAGGCACAGCTCCACCGACTGGGCCGCCTCGCTGAAGAGGGAGAAGTTGGTGCCGGTGCCGTCGTAGGTGGCGCCCAACGGGTAGGGCGTCCCGGGCCAGACCTCCACGGGGCGCAGCCTAGGGAAGCGGCGGCCGGGACAGTGACGACGGTGCGGCGTCCCGGGACGAGGAGGCAGGGGTCCTCGCGCCGGGCTCCACGCCGTCATGGTATCGACGTGCGCCTGAGAGAGGTGTCGCGTCGGAGTGGTCAGCCGAGCACGCGTGTCCGCGTGTCCCGGGCCGGCTCGACCAGCGAAAGGTGGAAGGCCCATCGGGACCTTCTGCCATTTCGTGCCGCTTTGCGTGCAAAGGAGAATTGACTGACCCGAGGTGCTCGCCAGCGTCACCTGAGCCGGGGGGCGCGACGAACGGCGAAGTGAGGTGACCACATGGCACATCTGGTCCTGTACGCGATGGCGGCCGCGGTGGTTGCGGTATGGGGAGCTGGCGCGCTGCTTCACCGCTGGCACCGTGCTCGCTCGACGACCGAGACCCCCGAGCGGTCGCGATCGCTCGTTCGGATCCTGACGAGCGACGAGGAGCTGGAGGAAGCCGTCAGCAGGGCGGCGTCCTTCGAGAAGATGGTGGACGAGACGCTCCAGGCGTGCAGACGCCGCTACGAGGTGATGGTCCCCGCAGGGCCGGCGCGAGGCTCAGAGAACGCCGCCCCGTCGAGCGTCGTCCCTCAGGAGATCGCTCGCTCGGCCTGAGGTCACAGGGTGCCGGGGGGCGGCGCGCGTGAAGACGGCGTCGAGTCGATGGCCGGTTGAGAGGCCGATGGCAGCCGTTAGGCCCGGAGCTTCTCCTGCAGGAGAGCGACGAGCTCGACGCATGCTTCCTCGACGGCGGCAGCGGGGCTGTGCTCGCTGACGGAACCTTCGATCACGGCGAACTTCGCCGCGAGGGGCGAGTCGTGGAACACGTCGTTGATCCACCGAGAGAAGTCGTGGCGCGGGCAGTGATGGCGCAGCACCGAAGGGTCGCAGCGGCTGAGGACGTCCTCGAGCTGGGACAGATTGCGGGCCAGGGTCGAAGTGGGCTCCGTCGCGCTGGTTCGGAAGTGGAAGCTGCGATCGAGATCGAGCGGTCGACCCGCGTACTTGTGCGCGTGGCGGAAGTGGTTCGTCGAGCGGTTCGCGACCTTGAAGAGCTGCGCACGTTGCGGGAGGTCGCGCCGCGTGAGGACCGCCGATCCGGTCCCGCTGCACACAAGGCGCGCCACCTCGCTCCTGGGCACCTCGCCGACCACCGCCGCCAGGCTCACGACGACCTCAGAGGTCTCCTCGGAGTCCAGCGCGATCACGGCGTCGATGGCGGCGATCGCATCTGGCGCGAGGTCCTCGGGACGCCAGGTCGCCAGGCAGTACCCGGTCTGGCCCGGTTCGATCACCGGCAGCGACATGGTTTTTCCGACCGTCTGGTCCGCCTCGTCGATGACCACCCAGTGCGGGAGGCCGGTGCGCCGGCGGTGGGCTTCGACCCGGGTGAGCAGGGCACGCTCGTACGCCGACGTGCCCTCGGGCGCCAGTGTGCTCAGGTCGACGACCACTGACGCGTACCGGTGGTGGAGGAGCCGGAGCACCTCGTCGGGCCTGGGCAGGCGCTCGCCACCGCCCACCAAGAGGACCCCGGCGAGCCCGGCGAGCCCCACATGGTCTCCTTCCGGGTCGATCACGAGCACCGAGTAGCCGGCCTCGACCAACTGCTCGGTGAGCAGCCCCGCCATGTACGACTTCCCCGACCCGGTGCCCCCGGCGATGAGGACGTTGGTCTGGGAGGCGGGCAACACCACGGGCTTTCCCTCGGGCGTGTCGCCGAGGCGGAGCGTCCAGCGCTTCGAGTGCACCCTTCTCTTCCCGAAGACGACGTCGCCCGCGATGAAGGCGGCCACTCCGGACCCGTCAGGCTCGGCCAGGACGACGTCGGCCAGCTCCCTCAGAGGCTCGACGGCGTTGCTGACCGCCACCGCGAGCTCGGCACGCTCGTAGAGAGGGAGGTCGTTCTCGGCGTCTCCGACGGCGATCGTGTTGTGGAACGAGAGCCCGAGATGGCCGAGCGCGTGGTAGAGCCCGGTCCCCTTCGAGACGCCCGCCGGCACGACCATGAGCTCGCTGCGGTTCGCGACGGTCTGGCAGCCGAGCTCGAGGACCCTGATGGCCGTCAAGATCGTGGGCTCGTCGACCACCTTGGCGGCGAGGAGCACCTCGCCGCGACGGAACGGCACGTTCGCCGCAGACAGCGCAGCGTCGAGATGCTGGTCGACCGGGTCGGCCAGCAGCCGGTGCCAGTGGCCCGCGCGCAGCACCGCGCCGTTCTCCGCGACGACGCAGTCCACCGACTCGTGGACGGCGGGCCACGTCTGCTCGAGCTGGTCGAGGATCCGACCCGTGACCAAGAGGACGCGAAGACCGCGCGCGCGTGCGGCGGCGAGCGCGTCGAGGACCTCCGGCGCAGGAGCGACGCCGCCCTCGGTGAGGGTGCCGTCGAAGTCGACTGCGAGCGCCCGGTAGAAGGACGACGCCATGATGGACGAGCTCGTCGACCGGTTCGCCCGGTCAGCCGATCGGCGACGGCGTCGCCGGATGACGACGGTGGAACTTCGCAGGGAGCTGGCGCGGCTCCAGAGCTCCCTTCTGCGTTCTCGTCTCCGAGCTCAACGCGAGCCACCTCGCAGGCGGTCGGGCTCGAGCCCGACCCAGTGCAGTCGGGCCACGGCGTCCCGTGCCATCCGCTGGAGCCGCACCAAGGTGTTGGCTGCGTCCGCGTCGGCTACGGACAGCTTGGACACGTCGACCGTGATGCTCGGCGGTCGCCGTGCCAACACGATCTGCGCCGCCTCCAGCACGTATGGACGGGTCCTGCGGTCGAGCGTCCCGGTGCACCGAAGGGACGTCTGCCCGAGGGTCAGCTCCAGCTCCGGATCCACAGCGACGATGTCACATGCGCATGTCACGATGCAGCTCTCCGCGACTCATGCTTTCGGCGAGGAAGCCCCCGGGGCGCAGGGGCGTCGCTCCTCGATGGCGGTGGGCACCGGACGCTCCCTCCGGGCCACGAACAACACGAACAACACGAACAACGCTAGGGAAGCTGACCGGTCGCGACCAGGGTCCAACGTCCCAGTCGTGACTGCAGCGGGAGGTCCTCACCAGGTCGACGGACGGCTGGGACGGCGCGGGACCTTTGCCCCTTGCCAGAGGAACGACGGCGAGGTTCGCTGGCATCGGCAGGCCGAGACACGGGAGGAACGTCCATGCTGGTGAGAGAGTTCCTGCACAAGGCTCCCGTGACCGTTCCCCCCGAGTGCACCCTCGAGGAGGCAGCGACGCTCATGGCCCTCCACGACGTCGGGGCGCTGCTCGTGGTGAGCGAGGGCGCGCTCGTGGGAGTCGTGACCGACCGCGACATCGTGGTGCGCGCAGTGGGTGCGGGGCTGGCTCCGAGCGCCCGCGTGGAGGAGGTCCTGACCGCTCATCCGGCGACGATCCAGGGATCGGTCGACATCGTCGATGCCTACCGGGTGCTCGAGAAGGCCGGTGTGCGACGCCTCCCGGTGCTCGAGGAGGGGGAGGTCGCAGGGATCGTCTCTGTCGACGATCTGCTCCTCGCGCTGGTGCTCGAGTTGGGCGCGACGCTCTCACCGATCGCGAGGGAGACCCTCCGCCGGGACATCCCGATCGACATCGCGGGCCGCCCCGAATAGATCGACGTCCTCTTGCCTGGCGATCGAGCCGCCAGCGCGCGTGGTCACCGACGCGCGCGGGGCGTCCAGCTGGTCGCACGTTCCAGGTCGGCCAGGCTGACCACCCCGGCAAGGTTACCGGCATCGTCGAGCACCAACGCAGGGCGGCCCTGGTGCGAGAACATCCGCTCGACCACGAGGTCCGCCGGGTCGTCGGTCCGCGCCACCGGCACTGTGGCGATGGGGATGGCGACCTGGTCAGCCGTGGTCGTCTCGAGCTGGCCGGCGTGGAGCTTGCGGATCGCTTGCGCCGTGAGGACGCCGGTCAAAGACCCCTCGTCGTCGGTGACGACGAGCGCGTCAGCGTCGGAGCGCCAGCGATGCAACGCCAGCGCGTCGGCAACGCTGGACCGTCCGCGCACAGCCGGCGGGTCGGGGGTCATGACCTGGCGCACAGTCAGGCCGGAAAGGGTGCCCTGAAGAAGTGCGTACTGCTCCTCGGCACCGGCGGCCGCGTAGAGGAAGAACCCGATCAGTGCCGCCCACAAGGCGGTGATGCCCACGTAGAAGATCCCGAGGACGCCGAGAGCGACGAGGAGGAAGCCGAAGCCACGCCCCACGCGGGCGGCAGCCACCGCGGCACGCGTGCGGGCACCCCAGTGCCGCCACAGGGCTGCCCGCAGGACGCGCCCGCCGTCGAGCGGCGCTGCCGGGATCAGGTTGAAGAAGGCGAGGACCAGGTTGATCTCCCAGAGCCAGGTGAACGTGGCGACGACCAGACCGTGGGAGGCTGCCAAGGCCGCGAGCGCCGCGGCACCGGCGAAGACCCCCGCCAGCACGGCGCTCGTCGCAGGACCCGCTATGGCAACCCGGAAGTCCGCTCCCGGGGTGTGGGCCTCGCCCTCCAGCTGGGTGACGCCGCCGAACACGAACAGGGTGATGGACCTCACCGTGACACCGTTGTGCCTCGCCACGAGCGCGTGGGACGCTTCGTGGGCGAGCAGCGACAGCAAGAGGACGACTGCCCCCGCCACGCCCGCCACCCAGTCGCCAGCCCCCGCATGGCCCGGATGAGCCGGGAGCTGGTACTCGGCGAGCTCCCACGCGAACAGGGCGAGGATGACGATGACGCTCCAGTGGACGCCCACCGCGATCCCGCGGACCGTGCAGAGGCGAACGCTCTGCCTCATCGGCGCGCGTCCCCCGAGCAAACCGGGCGCCTGTGCAGCGGCCTGTAGGTCGGCGCTCTCACCTGTGCTCGCCCGCGAGCTCGCGGCGCGGCATGCGCCGTCGCGTCGAGGGCTCGTTCACCCGAAGACGAGAGAGGGGGCACGTCTCTCCTCGTAGATCCTCGTAGGATTCGTGTTGCGTCGACTGTGCGGCACGCCAGGAGACGGTTCGTAGGGGCGAACGTCACCTGCCGGGTCGCTGGCGAGGCGAGCAGGGACTGGAGCAACCACAACCGCCCCGAGCGCAGCGGGGACCGACGGCCTCGTGCGGAGCGGACGCCGCTACGGCCATCCGGCCCAGCCTGATCGGATGAATGGTGACCTTGGCCTCTTCGGCGTCCCTCGGGACCGATCCACGATCGTCTCGACGAGCGGATGCTCGCCGTCGTAGTCCCGGAGGTTCACGATGAGCCAACTCAGCGAATTCGTACGCAAGCCGGTGTTCGCCTGCTCGCCCGGCGCCACGCTGGCGATGGCCGCCCAGGAGATGGACACCCACAACGTCGGGAGCCTGGTCGTCACCGACCGCGACGACCGGATCCTGGGGATGATCACCGATCGCGACATCGCGCTCGCGATCGGTCGCGGGAGCACCCCGGACACTCCGGTGGACCGGGTCAGCACCCACGGGGTCGTCACCATCCGGGCCGACAGCGACGTCCACGACGCAGCGGCCCTCATGGGCGCCAAGGGTGTCTGGCGGCTGCCGGTCACTGACGACGGCGGCCGCCCTGTCGGCATGCTCAGCCTCAACGACGTCTTCGGCTACCTGGTGCACGAGACCGAGAGCCTGTCCCTGGCTGCGCACGCCCACCGGGCCCCCCGGCTCTAGGGGCCAGCTTCGGCGCCCGGGTCACCCGGCGGGATGGCGGGGGGCAGGGTTGTGCCAGCGGCCGTGGGGGGCGATGAGCGCGTCCGCCTCGTCGGGTCCCCAGCTGCCCGGCGCGTACGGCAGGGCAGCTGCGTGGTGCTCGAGGACGGGGTCGACGACGGCCCAGGCTGCTTCGACGACGTCCTGTCGGGTGAACAGGGACCCGTCTCCTGCCAGGGCGTCGCCGAGGAGGCGCTCGTAGGGCTGCTCCTCGCTGGGCGGGGCCTCGAGCAGGGAGAGCTCGCGCTGGTCGCCCAGGAACTGCTCTCCTGGTCGCTTCACGCGCGCTGCCAGCGCGATCACCGGGCGAGGCGACAACCCGAAGCGCAGGTAGTTGGCTCGGCTGCCCCGAGCCACGGCGTCCTCGAAGAGGGGCTGTGGAGTCGGCTGCAGCTCGACGAGGACCTCCGTCGCGGTCTCGGCGAGGCACTTCCCCGACCGCAGGTACCACGGGACACCGGCCCAGCGCCACGACTCGATGCGCAGACGGAGGGCGCAGAAGGTCTCGACGTCGGAGTCCTTGGCCACCCCCGGCTCATCGCGGTAGCCGGTGAACTGGCCCCGGACGACATCGCCGGGCGAGAGCGGTCGCATCGCCTTGAAGATGTTGAGCTTCTCGGTCTGCACGGCGTCCATCCCCCGGTACGCGGGCGGCTCCATGGCGAGCAGCGCCACGATCTGGAAGAGGTGGTTTTCGATCACGTCCCTTAGGCAGCCGACGCTTTCGTAGAAGGCGCCCCGCCCCTCCACGCCGAACTGCTCGGCCAAGGTGATCTGGACGCTGGCGACGTAGTTGCGGTTCCAGATCGGCTCCAAGAAGGAGTTGGCGAAGCGGAAGTAGAGGAGGTTCATGATCTCCTCCTTGCCGAGGAAGTGATCGATGCGGAAGATCGCTGACTCTGGGAAGGCCGAGGCCAGCGCCTCGTCGAGCGCTTTGGCCGAGGCGAGATCGCGCCCGAAGGGCTTCTCCACGATCACCCTTGCGCCGTCGGTCAGCCCGGCAGCTTGCAGCCCCTGGACCACGGTCGCAAACAGCGACGGTGGCACCGCGAGGTAGTGGGCGGGGTGCCGCGCGGTGCCGAGCTGCTGGTGGAGCTGGTCGAACGTGCGCGGGTCGCCGTAGTCGCCGTCGACGTAGCGAAGCAGCGACAAGAGCCGGTCGAGGGCACCCGTGTCGTCCACGCCGGTCAGGGTCCGCGCGACGCTGTCGCGTGCGCGGTCCCGGAGCTGCGCCAAGTCCCACCCCGAGGACGCGATCCCGATCACCGGGACAGACAGCGTGCGGCGCTTCACCATCTCGTAGAGCGCGGGGAAGATCATCTTGTGGGCCAGATCACCCGTGGCGCCGAAGAACACGAACGCGTCTGCAGCCCGCGTGCCCTCGCCGGCGCTGTCGGTCACCTCGGCCTCCTCGGTACGAGGATCGGCGTTGTCACGCCGTCAGCGTGCACCCGGCGTCGCACACGAGCGACGAACCGATGGGGGGGAGGCGAACAGGCCATGGGTTGCAACATAGGCGAGGAGCGTTGCGGGCGCGACGAAGTCGACGACGGGGAGGATCCACGAGGATCGGGTCGCTGACACGAAATGGCGAGCACCCCGCCTCTCCCGGGGCCTGTCCACGAGCAGGCGGCGTGCTCAGGCGCCTCGGCGAGAAGATGGTCCGAAGTACTGCTCGACCGCCTCCGCCGTCCCCTCGGCGATCGCCGCGTGCCCGGCCTCGCTGACGGCGATCGAACCCTCGAAGGGGTCCGAGACGAACAGCGGCTCGATGAGCGCGCCAGGCATCTCGCTCGGCGTTGTGAACCATCCTGGGTCGGCGGGTCCGAGGAGCAGGAGGTGGCGATAGGTGGCCGCGACTGTTGTGAGCGGGACGCCCCCCAGTGTTGTGTCGGGCTGGACGCCGTCGTCGGGGATCTGCCACCCGTGGGCGTTCATCCGAGCGAGCACGTCGTGCTGGAGGAGAGTGGCCAGCCGCAGGCTCTTGGCGGCGAAGGGCCTGGACGCGTCGTACGCGGTGACGCTGCCGGCGTCCTTGGGGGATGTGCCCGCGTCGAGGTAGATCCCGACGAGGATTGTCGCCCGCGCGAGGTTGGCGCAGGCGTCCCGTGCGGCGATGTCCGCCCTGGCCCCTGCCACCGACAGCGCCCCGCTTGTGAGGTCCGAGGGCGTCAGTCGCACCACGCTGGTGTCGGCGGTGCGCGACACGACGACCCGGAACCCCGCGGACCGGAGCAGGTTCATGGTCTCGAGCTCGATGGTGAGGTTCTCGCCTGCCTCGTAGATCACCTTTCCTGTCTCGGTCACACCCCTCCCGCCGGGGTCGATGCCGCCGTGACCGGCGTCGAGGAAGACGGTGTGGTGGTTGGGGGGACCTGCCGGCGCGAACGCGACACATGCTCCGCGGGCGAAGCGCGCGGGGGCGAGCGGTGCGCCGCCCGCGGTCGACGTCGACATGGTCGCCGGGGCGTTCGCCCCGGCGGCGCCCCGCCCTCCGGGTGACCCCGACGCGCCCGACGCGCCCGCCGCACCCGACGCGCCCGCCTTCGCGCGCGGGGCGTTCGACCCTCCACCCGTGAGGAGCAGGGCAACCACGAGCAGCACGAGCGCCGCCGGTGCCGCCATCGCGAGCGTCCGGCGCCGGCGCAGCCTCGCTGGGCGCGGAGCCCCGGGAGAGTCCGAGGCGCCGCGGGCGGCTCGGCCGGCGTCCTTGGCGTGCGCCCGCCGCTGGTGAGTCCCCCGGCGCCGCTCCGCATCCGGCATCGGCTGAGACGGTAGTGCGCCTGCCGGCGCTAGTTCGAACGAAGGGTGCGGGGGCCGCCCCGGGTGCCGCCGCCCCGGGTGCTGCCGCTCCGGGTGCTGCCGGACGCCGGGCGCGAGGCGGGCTCGGGAGGCGGTGTCTCGAGCGCGTGGACGAGCAGGGATGCGTAGTACTGCGCGCCCTGGGGGTCGAGATGGACGCCGTCGGGATAGAAGTACTGCGGCGTGCTTGCCGAGAGCGCGTACCAGTTGACCATCGTCGTGTGGGGGTAGGTGCGCGCCACTTGCGCGATGTTCTGGTTCACGGCTTGCTCCCACGGGCGTGTCTCACGCGTGTTGACGAGCACGATGCGCCGCATGGGCCCGAGCGAGCGAAGGAGCGTCTCGAGCTGTGTCACGCTGAAGTACCCGTTGGTGCCGAGCTCGAGGATGAGCTCGTCGCCCACGTCACCGTCTTGCTTGAGCTGGGGCACCTCGGCCTGGACCTGGTAGAGCTGCTGGCCGATCTGCGCGTCGATCACTGCACCGGGCAGCAGCTTGCTGATGTACGGCGCGGCGTCCACCATGATCGAGTCGCCGATGATCGTGACGCCTCTCCCGGCAGGGACGGTCGTCGGGGTCGTGGGCTCCGAGCCGCCGGGCAGGCCCGGCCCCGTTCCACCGGTGCCGCGTGGGGGGTCGTGGGGGAGGGTGCCGGTCGCCGGCGTGACGCTTCGGGGCGACGGCACGATGCTCTTCGTGGCCTCAGGGATGGGCGTCGCGCCCGTGATCACGCCTGACAGCCCGAGCGAACAGATCAGGCCACAGCCGAGCACTGCGCCGGTCGCGCCCCAGGCCTGCCTCCCCGGGACGAGGCGCGCCCACTCCCTCTTGCGCCACGCGTCCCGTGCCTCCTGCCAGCGACGGCCCAGCGCGCCGTGGCGCACGGGCTCCTCCACGAAGTGCCACGAGAGGCCCGCGGCGACGAAGATGCCGACGACCTGGAGGACGTCGCGAACGACGTCCTGCTTCGCGCCCTGCGGCGTGGTGAGCACGATGACCGGCAGTGACCACAGGTAGATCCCGTAGGAGCGCTCGCCGATCCAGCGCAGCGGACCCACCCCGAGGACCCGCGCGACCCGCGCGCCCGGATGGACGCAGACGGCGATGAGGATGGCGGTGAGCACCGAGAGCAGGGCCATGCCGCCGCGGTACACGAAGGGGTCGTACTGGCCGGTCTGCCAGTACATCACGACGATGCCGAGCAGGGCCGCACCCCCGGTGAGCTCCAGCAACGAGCGCGCCCTCGGCGTGATGGGACCGAAGCGCTGGCTGCGCGGCCAGACCAGCGCGAGCGCCGCGCCGATGAGGAGCTCGAAGGCCCTCGTGTCGGTCCCGTCGTAGACACGCGTCGGGTCGGCGTAGGGAACGAACAGGAGCGCCATCTCGACAACGGAGGCCGCGGCGAGCACGAGGCAGCCGGCGACGAGCACCCGCCGGTCGCGGACCCAGTGCAGCGCGGCGAGGAGCGCAAAGGGCCACACGAGGTAGAACTGCTCTTCGATCGCGAGCGACCAGAGGTGGCCGAGCGGGGAGGGCGGCCCGTACTGGGCGAAGTACGAGACGTGGTGGAAGATGTACCACCAGTTGCTGTAGTAGAAGACCGCCGGCAGCATGTCGCCGCGAAGCGTGGGGAGCTGCGCCCTGTCGAGCAAGGTCGCCCAGGCGACGGTCACGAGCAGCATCACGAACAGGGCCGGGAGCAGCCTCCGGGCCCGGCGCAGCCAGAACTGCCCGAACGAGCGCGCCCCGCGCTTGCGGATCGCCGCGACGAGGAGGTCGGTGATCAGGTAGCCGGAGAGGACGAAGAAGACGCCGACGCCGAGCAGCCCGCCGCTCGCCCACCCCAGATCGAGATGGTACGCGACGACCCCGAGGACGGCGACCGCGCGGATGCCGTCCAAGCCTGCGTTGTAGGTGCTTGATCCTTCGACTGGTCGGGGCATCTGCTACCGGAGTTGGTCGTCGCAGGCACGTGCCCAAGGGCACGGGCCGCGAGGTTCGCGTGCTCTCCGATGGTGACAGGCATCGGAGGGGAAGTCGAGACACCCCGAGGAATTCCGCGTGCATGCAGCGTGGATCGGCGCGGCGGCACGTATCTGTGGTGCCAACCAGGAGCCGCCCTGCTGACGGTGCCGGCAGCGCGACGCGCCGAGGGGCGGCCGTGGGCGGCGCTGCCCACGAGGGAGCAACGCCGGGGAACACGGCAGGTTACGGCGTGACGCCTAACCTCGGAGCTGTGGGGGTGACCCGGCGAGATGGGTGACTCGGCCGCGATGGAGACGAGGGTGCGGACCTTCCGCTGGAACGACCTCTCGCTCGTCTCCGTCGCGCTCCTCGCGCTCGCGTCGGGGTTCGGCCAGTTCGGTGCGGTGGCCGCGCTCGGTGACGTGTCCAAGACCTTTGGCCACTTGGTCCACGGGGCCACGTTCGCCGACGAAGCGGGGTTGTCGGGGACGGTGATCGGCGTCGGGCTGGCGATCATCCGTGCGGCGTCCCTCCTCGGCCTCCCGCTGGCCTCGCTCGCGGACCGGTTCGGCCGCAAGCCGATGCTCGCCTCGACGTGCGCCGTCGGGCTCGCGCTGACGGTCCTCACCGCGCTGAGCCCCACGTACTGGTGGTTCGTCGCGATCTTCGCCCTCGGCCGCCCGTTCCTGAGCGCGACCGTCGGGCTCACCCAGGTGAGCGCGGTGGAGCTCACCACCTCGAACGACCGGGCGAAGGCGGTCTCGCTCATGGCTGCGGGGTACGCGGTCGGCGCCGGGCTGGCGGCGATCGTGCACAGCCTCGCCGAGAAGTCGCTCGGCTTCCGCGGGATCTTCGCGTTGGCGGTGGTGCCCCTCGTCCTCCTCCCCCTGCTCCTCCGCAAGGTCGCAGAGCCCGACCGCTTCGCGAGGGTCGAGGTCGCAGGGAGCGGTGCCGAGCCCGTCCTCGGGCCCGTCGCCCGGCCGTACCGCCGGCGGCTCGTGGTCGTGGCGGTGCTCGCGTTCTGCGTGTCGGTGATCACCGGCCCGGCCAACAGCCTCGTCTTCATCTACGCGCAGGACTTCTTGCACCTGAGCGGGATCGTCACGAGCGGGATGGTGGTCGCCGCGGGTGTGGCGGGTCTCGGAGGTCTGCTCCTCGGCCGGTGGATGGCCGACCGGCTCGGCCGCCGCCCGACGGTCGCGGTGTCGATGGCAGGCATGGCGGTCTTCGGCACCCTTGCCTACTCCGGGCCGTCATGGGCCCTCTTCTTCGGCTACGTCGCCGGGGTCACCTGTGGGGCGGTGTTCGCGCCGGCGGGGGGCTCGCTCGCCAACGAGCTGTTCCCCACCTCCGTGCGGGCGTCGGTCGCCGGGTGGTACATCGCGGCGGGCGTGGTGGGCGCCGTCGTGGGGCTCCTCGTGTTCGGGCTGGTGGCAGACGTCCGAGGCGCGTCGAACCACCTGGAGGTCGCCGCGGCCGTGGTGTTCCTGCCGATGATCCTCACGACCGGCTTCCTCCTGCTCCTGCCCGAGACGAAGGGCAAGGAGCTCGAAGAGCTCTGGCCGGAGCTCTCGACCCCCTCGACCGTCTCGACCGCCGAGGAGGTAGCCGGCGAGCGCTCATCGGGCGAAGACGTGGACCCCCACCCACACCCAGCCGAGCACGACCAGCGCGCGGAGCCAGGTCCGGTCGCCGAGCGCGTCCCGGATCAGCGCCGAGGGACGGCCGACGCGCCCGCGACCGATCCTCGCGCCCCACGCGGAGAGGAGCCATAGGCAGGCGGAGGAGAGCGCGACGACCGCCCACAGTGCGTACGTGACGTCAGCCCAGGTCATCGTCGCACCAGGTACCAGCCGGCCGTGAGCCAGACGAACCACCCCGCGGCCTTGGCGGCGCGGTAGCGGAACAGAGCGTCCAATCCCGAGCTGAGGGTGGGGTAGGCCGCGCGCGGACCCCCGTGGAAGTACGAGGCCAGCTCGACCCCCACGAGCAGCGCGATCACGATGAGCCAGGGCACCGCCGTCCCGCCGCCGTCGGGCCTTGCGCGCTCGATGCGCCGCCAGGGACCTGCTTCGGGGCGCAGCCGCTCGAGCACGAGCGCTCCGGCGAACACGGCAGAGGGGATCGAGACCGCCGCGTCGGCAGGGAGCGTGAAGGGCTTCGCGCCGGACGCGAGCGCCGCATAGAGCGCAGCGACGGCCAGCGCGCCGATCGCTCCAGGGCCGAGCTGCGCCCCGGTGCGCTCGGACCCCTCCGAGAGAGTGAGCCGTCGCCGGGCGCTCACGTCGGGGGCTTTGCGCCGAGCGTGACGCGCACCGGGCGATGATCGGAGCCGACCGGGCCGACGACCCTCCCGTCGAGGACGCGGAGCCCCCCGCGCACCAAGACGTGGTCGACCTGGCTGTGGGGCCGCCAGGACGGCCAGGTCCTCGCACGGACCGCGTGGCGCCAGCCGGGGAAGAACAGGCGCACCGGAGGTCCCCACAGGTTCATGTCGCCGGCCAGGACCACCGGGCCCGTCTCGAACGTGGCGCGGATCGCGCGGGCGAGCCGGAGGAACTGGCTTGGCGCGCCGTAGGTGAGGTGCGACATGTGCACCCCGGCGACGACGACCTCGGTCCCCGCCACCTCGACGCAGAGCGCGAGGGCAGCCCGGCGGGCCCGGTCGCGCGAGAGTCGTCCGAGATCGAGCACCTCGCTCCGGGTCACCGGCAACCGGCTGAGCAGCGCGACGCCCCAGCGCCCGGGCTGGGCGCTCGCGTAGCGTGGTGATCGCAGGGTCTGCCTGCTGAAGGGCCGCTCGCTGTCGAGGAAGATCGCGTGGCTGCGTCCCCGCCAGTCGAACGGGCGCATCCACCTCCCGTCCGCCTCCGGGTGGGGACGAGCCAACCGGCCGCCGGCCAGCGGGAGTTCGTGGGCCTCGTAGCCGAGCGCCCCCGCGGCGCGCCTCGCCAGGCTCGGCTCGTCGTCGGGCGCCCAGTTCTCCTCCAGCACGAGGACGTCCGCGTCGATCAGCCGGCAGGCGGCGACGACGTCGTAGGGACGGCCCCAGCCGTCGACGCCCGCGTGCGCGTTGAACGTGGCGACGCTGAACGAGGTCGGAGCAGTCCGGTCGAGATCGTGCACGGCCGCACCGACGATAGGCCGCCGCGAGGGGGCGGCGAGAGCCGGGGCGGTCCCACAGGCACCCCCAGACGGCGTACCGGGCTGCGCCGGTACCATTGCGTCGCGTCATGCACCTTGCACCTGCAGGCCGGCTCGCGCCGTTCGCGACGACGATCTTCTCCGAGATGACGGCACTCGCCGTTGCCACCGGCTCGATCAACCTCGGGCAGGGCTTCCCCGACACCGACGGACCCGCCGAGATCGCCGAGGCTGCGATCTCGGCAATCCGTGTCGGCGAGAACCAGTACCCGCCCGGGCCGGGGATCCCCGCGCTGCGGGCGGCCGTCGCGGAGCACCAGCGGCGCTGCTATGGGCTCGAGTACGACCCTGAGGGCGAGGTGCTCGTGACGACCGGTGCGACCGAGGGCATCGCGTCGGCGCTCCTCGGGCTGTGCGAGCCGGGGGACGAGGTCGTGATGTTCGAGCCGTCCTACGACTCCTACGCGGCGTGCGCGGCCATGGCGGGCGCCGTCGTGCGGACCGTAGAGCTGCGGGCTCCCGACTGGTCCTTCGAACCCGGCGAGCTTCGCGACGCCATCTGCGCGAGGACCCGCGTGCTGCTGCTCAACTCACCGCACAATCCGACCGGCAAGGTGTTCTCGGCCGAGGAGCTCGATCTCATCGCCGGCCTCTGCCGCGCGCACGACCTGGTCGCGGTCACCGACGAGGTCTACGAGCATCTCGTCTACGACGGGGAGCACGTGCCCCTCGCAACGCGAGAGGGCATGCGCGACCGCACCGTCTCGCTTTCGTCGGCGGGGAAGACCTTCTCGTTCACCGGCTGGAAGATCGGCTGGGCCACCGGGCCGCCTGACCTGGTCGCGAGGGTGCGGGCGGCCAAGCAGTTCCTCACCTACGCGACCGGCACGCCGTTCCAGCACGCGGTCGCCGTAGGGCTCTCGGCCGGAGACCGGCTGGTGGCTCCTTTGCAAGAGTCCCTGCGCGAGCGCCGCGACCTGTTGTGCGACGGCTTGGCATCGCTAGGGCTCACCGTGTACCGGCCGTCTGCCACCTACTTCGTGACCACCGACATCGCCTCGATCGGCGAGGACGACGCGCTCGGGTTTTGCAGGGATCTCCCCCGTCGTTGCGGGGTGGTGGCGGTGCCGTCGTCGGTCTTCTACCGTGACCCGCTCCTGGGCAAGACGCTCGTGCGCTGGGCCTTCTGCAAGCGCCCGGAGGTGCTGCGCGAGGCGCTCGTGCGACTGAAGGCGCTCGTCCCGTGAGCGTCCCTTCCACCCCGTCCCGGCTGTGCCCGTCCCGGTCGTGCCCGTCCCGGTCGTGCCCGTCCCGGTCGTGCCCGTCCCGGTCGTGCCCGTCCCCGTCGTGCCCGTCCCGGTCGTGCCCGTCCCGGTTGTGCCCGTCCCCGTCGTGAGCGACGCGACGGTGCCGCTCTTCTGGGTGGACGCCTTCGGCGAGGGACCGTTCACGGGCAATCCCGCGGCCGTCTGCCTCCTCGAGCGTCCCGCGCCCGCCGAGGCGATGCAGTCGCTCGCCTTCGAGCTCGGCCTGTCCGAGACCGCCTTTGTGTGGCCCGGCGACGAAGGGTTCGTCCTGCGCTGGTTCACGCCGGTCGCAGAGGTCGACCTCTGCGGCCACGCGACGGTCGCGGCCGCCCACGCGCTCGCAGAGTCGGGACGGCTCCCCGGCGCTCACGCGAGCTTCTCTACGAACAGCGGGCTCATCGAGGCGACCGCCGGTGGAGGGGCGGGGGAGCACGTGGAGATCGACCTGCCCGCCGAGCGTCCCGCGCCCGTCGACGCGCCGGCAGAGCTCCTGGCGCGCTGGCCGGTGGTGCGCGCCGCGACCGGTCGCTTCGACCTGCTGGTGGAGCTCGACGGCGAAGAGTCGGTGCGCCGCGTCGACCCCGACGCCGTCGACCTCGCGCGGCTTCCCTACCGCGGGATCGCCGTCACTGCCCAAGGGGCGGAGCGAGGGACGGGGCGAGGGACGGGGCGAGCGGCGGAGCCGGACTACGTCCTCCGGTTCTTCGCGCCCAGCGTCGGCGTCCCTGAAGATCCTGTGACGGGCTCCGCCCAGTGCCTCCTCGGACCCTATTGGGCGTCCGCGCTCGGTACCGCGCGCCTCCGTGCGGCGCAGCTCTCGGCACGCGGGGGCACCTTGCGGGTAAGGGTCGACGAGACGCGGGTAGCCGTCGCGGGGAGCGCCACGACGATTCTGCGCGCCGAGGTGAGGGGCGACGCTGCACGACGCCTGCTCGTGGGCGCGTGATCCGTCGTCCCTCGACGGGCGCCCCAGCACGGGAACCTGGTCGCTGTGGTAACGATGGGCTCGTGCCGACACCGATCGTGTCGTCGAAGACGATCGCGCCGCGCGACCCGGCGGGCTCGGACGCCCGCGCCGCGCTCCGCTCCCTCGTCGCTGCCCACCCGCCACGCGATCGGCGCGAGCGCGAGGCCAAAGCGCAGTTCCTCGTCGAGCTCGAGCGGCTCGCACGTCCCTTGGACCGCGGCGCGGACCGCGTCCATGTGACGGCCTCAGCCGTAGTGGTCGGGGCGAGGGGGATCGTGCTCCACCGCCATCGGCGCCTGCGCCGGTGGATCCAGCCCGGGGGGCACGTCGACGCGGGGGAGTCCCCCGCAGAGGCGGCCCTCCGCGAGACCGTGGAAGAGACCGGGCTCGAGGTCGCTCATCCCGCCCAAGGGCCCGAGCTGCTCCACCTCGACGTGCATCCGGCCGCGGACCACGTCCACCTCGACCTCCGCTTCTTGCTGCTGGCGGCGGACGAGGACCCCAAGCCCGGACCCGGCGAGAGCCCAGCGGTGCGGTGGTTCGGATGGGACGAGGCCGAGGTGCTCGCCGACGCCGCGCTCGCTGGTGCGCTGGACGCCGCACGGTCCGCGCTCCAAAGGAGCGTCGATGAGCACTGACCCCACCCGCGCAGCCGGGGCGGAGCAGGCGGCCGGGGCGGAAGAGGCGGCCGGAGCGGAGCAGGCGGCCCGGCAGGGGTCGGCGCTCGAGGTGCTGCTCCTCCTCCAAGACATCGACACCGCGATCTCCCAGCTCGAGCATCGCAAGGCCGCGCTTGCGGAGCGCCAGGAGCTCGCCAGGGTGAGCGCCGTGCTGGGTGACCTCGAGAAGCGGATGGAGGAGGCTCAGGCATCGAGAGCGGAGCTCGCCAGCCGCCAGCGCGCGATCGAAGCGGAGATCTCGACGGTCGACGCGCGGCGCGAGGCGCTCGAGCAGCGCATGTACACGGCCCGAGGGGCGCCGTCTCGGGATCTCCAGGCGATGGACGACGAGATTCGCCACCTCCGCGAGCGCAAGGGCCGGATGGAGGACGAAGAGCTCGAGCTCATGGTCGCGATCGAGCCGCTCGACGCAGCGCTGGCGGAGCTCGATGCGCAGTCGACCCGGTTGCGGTCTGACGCCGCCCGGCTGGCAGGTGCGCTGGCGGAGGCCGAGGCCGAGATCGATGCCCAGTTGGCGGCGAAGGCCATGGCGCGCGCGAGCGAGGCCGCCGCCCTGCCTGGGGAGCTGAGGAGCCGCTACGAGGCGCTTCGCGCCCGGCTTGGCGGGACGGGCGCGGCGCGCCTGGTCGGCAACCGCTGCAGCGGCTGCCACTTGGAGCTGCCGTCCATGGAAGTGGACCGGATCCGCCACCTGCCCGGCGGCACGGTGGTCACCTGCGAGCAGTGCGGCCGCATCCTCGTCCCGGTGGCGCCGCCGGCCGGCTGACCAAGGAGCCCGTACTCACGCTGCAGCGACGAAGTGAGGCAGGCAGGCACGACCGACACCACCACCAGCAGGCGTAGCCGCGGCACCAGCGGTAGGGCGTAAACCGGGGTACCAGCATCCGGCAGGCGCGCCACCATTGCATGCGGCAGCCCGCGCGGGTCACGCGGCTGCGGGCGGCGTGGACGAGATGAAGGCGGCGACGACTGCGGCGAGCTCCTCTCCCTTGTCCTCTTGGAGGAAGTGACCGGCGCC
The DNA here is from genome assembly GCA_021791145.1 of Actinomycetes bacterium. The sequence continues at coordinate 49,559 of JAJYXE010000035.1, forward strand.
CGCGATCGTGACGTGGTCCAGTCCTGCCGCGCCGGGAACCGCTTCGACGAATTGCCGCTCTGCGCCGGCCGTGATGGGGTCTCCATCGCTGAACGCGCACAAAAAGGGGCGGTCGAAGTCACGCAGTGAAGCCCATGCGCGTCGGTTCGCCTCAGCCGCAGGATCGTCGGGACGCGTCGGCACGAGCGCCGGCATCTGGCGAGGACCCTCCTTGAACCGCTCGTCGGGGAACGGCGCGTCGTAGGCAGCGACAACCTCCTTGGCGAGCCCGAGGACCGTGCCGCCCCGGACGATGCGCCCCACTGGGAGCTCGGGGACCTCCTGGGAGAACCGCTGCCACGCGAAGAAGGCGTCGCTCATCCTCTCTTCGCCGGTCGGCAGTCCCGTGTTGGCGGCGACCACCCGGCGGAATCGGTCGGGATGCTCGGCCACCAGGCGGAGGCCGAGGAGCCCCCCCCAGTCCTGGCAGACCAAGGTGAGATCGCCCAGCCCGAGCTCGTCGAAGAGCGCAGCGCGCAGCCACTCCACGTGACGGGCGTAGGTGTGGTCGGCGCGCGCCGTCGGCTTGTCCGAGCGCCCGAAGCCGACGAGGTCGGGCACCACGACGCGATGGCCCGACTCGGCCAGCACCGGGATCACCTTGCGATAGAGGAAGGACCAGCTCGGCTCTCCATGGAGGCAGACGACGGTCTCGCTCGCGTTGGGCCGGCCCTCGTCCACGAGGTGCACCCGCAGCGCTTCGACGCCGCCGGGCACCCCGGAAGGGACCTCCACGTAGCGGGACGCGAAATCGAACGCGGGGAGGTCGGCGAAGCGGTCGTCGGGCGTGCGCAGAGCCTTCACGGCAGCGCAAGTCTATGGGTCGGCGCCGACCGCGCAGCGTGGCGGCGACTACGCGCCCAGCAGTGCGTGCATCGAGCGGGACAGGACTCGTCGCGCTGCGGCGTTCGTCAAGCCTTGGACTCGACGGAGTCGTTCCCACAGCTCCCAGGAGGATACGACCTCGAGCGCCGCGAGCAGCTCTTGGCGGTCTCGCTTCGCGGTTTGCAGCTCGTTGCTGAAGGTCTCCTCGAGCCAGGTCCGGAGCATCGTGTCGGTCAACTGGAGTCCCTCGGCGACGTCCTGGTGGCGCGCGGCCAACGAGATCGCCTTGCGGCGGACCGGCGAGACCGCCTCGAACAGCTTGGCGCGCTGGTGGACCGTTCGCTCGATCCGCTGGTCCAAGCCGAGGTTCCTTGGGATCGGCTGCACGGTCAGCCAGTACCGCTCGATCTGCGTCCGTGCGACGGCGCGGTAGAGCGCGTCCAGGTCCTCGAAGTGGTGGAAGACCAGCCGGACGGACACCCCCGCGCGCGCGGCGACCTCCTTCACAGTCGGGGAGACCTGCTTCTCGGAGAGAAGCTCGATCACGGCCTCGGTGATCCGCGCGCGAGTCCTCTCCCCACGCTCTTTGGGGGTCTCCCCCTTCTGCATCCTCCCGGTGCCCGGCGTCCTCGCGGTGTCCGCGGTGCCCCCCGTCCTCCCGGTGCCCCCCGTCCTCCCGGTGCCCCCCGTCCTCCCGGTGCCCCCCGTCCTCCCGGTGCCCCCCGTCCTCCCGGTGCCCCCCGTCCTCCCGGTGCCCCCCGTCCTCCCGGTGCCCGTCTCTCGGCTGCTGGTGGTCACGGGCACCAGCGTCGGCCGGCGGACTCGGGCGCGGTGCGCGTCACTCTTCCCGCCGGCGAGGCCGCGCAGGCGGGTGCTCCCCGACGCGGGCTGCTGGGCGGAGGATTGTGGGGTCATGACGATCTCCTCGAGTTGGGCGCGCACCCGCAGGGCGCGGGATCTGGCTGGGAGGGCACGGGCGCCAGCCGGTCCGGACGTGCGGCGCGCGGGCGCCAGCCGGTCCGGACGTGCGGCGCGCGGGCCATCTGGGCAGCTCTCGGCAGCTTGCTGACCTCCCCTTTCCCTTTTCTTGTCCTCGGTGCACTTTGCGGCGTCAAAAGAACGACCCAACCTGCCAAGGAGGTCACGATGGTCGTCACCGACTCCGATACCCAGATCCTGAGAACCTTCTCATGCTACCAAATCGCAACCTTGTTGCACCGCGAACCGGCACCCCTGATCCGCGCGGAGCGGTCGCCGACGCGCCGGCCGACCTGGCGCCACTTCGCCACCCACGGAGATCTGACCGTTGGGCCGCCGGGGCTCGACCGAGCCCGAGGATGCCGCCGAGCTCGATGTCGCCGATCCCGAGCTGGCCGGCGAAGCAGAACCCGAGGGTGTCGACGCCGGGCAAGACGCGCATCGCGTTCACGACGAGAGCCGGACCGACCGTGGTCTGGGGAGGGCGGTGCCGGGGCCGTGAGGGCGTGTTGGCGGCGGGCGGTGGCGTCGTCGACGTCTCTAGTCCTAGTCCGAAGTGACGCGACCCCTGCCACCCGATGCTGCGCCACCCGGCGCCACCGTGCCTGCGATCCCCCCGAGCGTCTCCTCGGTCTCTCCATCGCCCATCGTCGGCCCGGGCGCGGTGTGACCGTCCGCCATGACGACCACGCGGTCCACGCGCTCGAGGTCCTCCGCCCGGTGGGTGACGAGCACCACGCTGGTCCCGCGAGCCGCCGCGTCATCGACGATGCCGGCGACGAGCCGCGCACCGTGCTCCGGGTCCAAACCCGCGGTCGGCTCGTCGAGCACGAGGATCGGTGCGTCGGCGAGCAGGGCCCTTGCAAGCGCGATCCGGCGCCGCTGGCCGCCCGAGACCTTGGCGCCCTCCTCCCCGACATGGGTGCGAAGGCCCTCGGGAAGGCCCGCGACCCACTCCGCGAGCTGAGCTCGCTCCAGGGCGGCGGCGACCTCCTCGTCGTTGGCGGTTGGCCGCCCGAGCGTGACATTCTGGCGGATCGTGCCGGCGAAGACGTGCGCGTCCTGGTCGACCAGCGCGATCGCACGTCGCACGTCTCGCTGACGGAGCGCGTCGAGGGCCACGCCCCCGAGGGCGGCCGTCCCCTCCTGCAGCGGCCAGAAGCGCAACATCGCGTGAACAAGGCTGCTCTTGCCCGCACCGCTCGCGCCCACCAGACCTACGCGTGTGCCGGGTCCGACGTGGAAGTCCATGCCGTCGAGCGCCCAGGGGAGCTCCGGGCCGTAGCGAAGACGCGCGCCGCGAAGGTCCACCTCGGGGCAGCCGTCGGGAAGCCTCGCAGGATCCTCGGGGTCGGTGACGGGGATCGGGACGGACGCGAGGTCGAGGACCCTGCGGCCTGCAGCCACGACGTCAGCAGCGCGGACCGCGGCGGTGGCAACCGCAGGGACGGTCTCGAACGCTCCGACTGCTGCCAGCGGGAGCACGGCGAGCATGACTGCCCCCATCTCGTGCGCGCGCACGGCGGAGACGCCGAGCGCGAGAACGGCCGTCACCGCGGCGCCCAGGCACACGGTCACGATCGCGCCCGACGCGCCTGCCGCCCACGCCCGCCTTCTCGCGATCGAGGTGAGCTCCCGGTCGGTCGTCTCGAGCTCGGCGAGCGCAGCGTGCTCGCGGCCGAATGCGAGCAGCTCCGGTGCGGCGCGCAGCAGGTCGATGACCTCCGCCGCGAGGCGTCCGCGCAGCTCGGCCTCGCGGCCCCGTGCCGTGCCGGTCGCGACCGCCGCCGCCGGGGCGGCGACGATCGCCACCACGAGCGACGCAGCCAGTGCGCCGCCGGCTGCAGGGAGAACGACCGCCACGAGGATGACGGCCACCGTCGCGGCGGCGACGGTCACGGCGACGGGGAGAAGGCAGCGAAGGTACAGGTCCTGGAGGGTGTCGACGTCGTCGGTGAGGCGCGCGAGCAGGTCTCCGCTCCGCCAGCCCCGCAGCCCGGCCGGCGCGAGCGGCTCCAGCCGGTCGTAGAGCCACACCCGCCAGCGTCCGAGCGAGCGGAAGGCCGCATCGTGCGCGACGAGGCGCTCGCCGTAACGGAGGGGACCGCGCAGGAAGGCGAGCACCTCCACGGACGCGAGGATGCCGGCGATCGCGCCGAGCCCCGGGCGGAACGCCGCCCTGTCGACGACGTAACCGGAACCGGCGAGAAGTCCGACGGTCGCGAGGGCACCGAGCGCCCCGAGCAGTCCCGCGAGCGCGAGCTTGCGCCACGGCGGCGCGCCGATGCGCAGGAGGGTCCGGATCACCGTGCCTGCCGAGCCGGGATCCGTGCGGACCGGCTCGCTCATGGGCCGGGCGCTTCCCCCGTACCGTCGAACGCCTCGCGTCGCGAAGGCAGCACGACAATCCGATCAAGGCGCGCAACGAGCTCGGGTCGGTGTGCGGCGACGAGCACCGTGCGGGACTCGAGCCACGGGCCGAGGGTGTCGCGCAATGCGGCTTCGGCATGCGCGTCGAGGTGCGCGACGGGCTCGTCGAGGAGGACGATGGGCGCGTCCCGGATCACCGCACGGCCAAGCGCGAGGCGCTGGCGTTCACCCGCGCTCAGCGAGACGGGGCCTTCGCCCAGTTCCGTCTCGAGTCCGCCGGGGAGCCCGCTCACGGTGTGCGAGAGGCCGACCATCTCGATCGCTCGGGCGAGGGAGGCCTCGCTTGCGAAAGGATCGGCGATCCGCAAGTTGTCGGCGATCGAGCCGTGCAGGAGATGGGGTCGCTGCGGCACCCATGCGAGCATGCGCCGCCACGTCGGATCGTCGACGGTGGCGAGGTCATGGCCGCCGACGACCACCCGTCCCGCGACCGGGCGCACGAAGCCGAGGAACAGGGCGATCGCGGTGGACTTGCCTGAGCCGGAGGGGCCGACGAGCGCGACATGCTCGCCTTGGGCGAGGTCGATCGAGAATCCGCGCAGAGCCGGGGTGCCGCGCCCGGCGAACATGACCTCGACGTTCTCCGCGCGCAGGGCCGCGCCCCCGGCGTGACGGGTGCCGGGCGCACGCGGCTGCTCCGGCTCGGCGGCTCGAGCGCCAAGTCCCCTGTCGTGGCGGTCGTGGCCGTCGAAGGCATCGTGGCCGTCGTCGTCGAGCTGTGTGCGGGGCTGTCCCCCGCGAAGCTCGTCGTCGAACGATACGGTGTCCGTGTCGAGTACCGAGAGGATGCGGTCCGCAGCCGCTTGCCCCTCTGCGCTCGCATGGAACTCGGCGGCGGCACGGCGGAGCGGCAAGAAGACCTCCGGAGAGACGAGGAGCACGGCGAGCGCGGTGTAGAGGGTGACGTGCCCGCCGAGGAGGCGCAGACCGAGGACCATGGCAACGAGCCCGGTGCCGATGCCAGCGATGAACTCGAGCGCGAGTGCCGACAGGAAGGCGACGCGCAGCGTGCCGAGGGTCGTCTGGCGCAGCCCCTCGGTCGCCTCAGCGACCTCGCGGCGACCCTGCGCCTCGCGGCCGAATGCGCGAAGGGTCGGCAGCCCCTGCAGGAGGTCCAAGAAGCGTGCCGAGAGCGAGGAGAGCCGCCGCCACTGGCGGCGGGTGCGTGCCGCGGACTCGCGGCCGAAGTACACCATCGCCACGGGGACCAGCGCGACGAGGCCGAGGAGGATGAGCGCGGAGGGCCAGTCCTCGCTGGCGACCCATGCGAGGATCCCTATCGGGGCGAGCGCGGCCAAGACGGCTTGGGGCAGGTAGCGACCGAAGTAGGCCGTGAGCGCGTTCGTGCCGCGGGTCGCGGCGAGCGAGAGCTCGCCGGCTCGCTCACCGCTCAGCCAGACCGGACCGAGGGTGAGCGCGTGGCGGAGCAACTGACGCCGCAGCGTCGACGTGACGGTCGCCCCCGTCGCCTGCGCGGCCGCCTCACCTGCCCAGCCGAAGAGCGCACGCGCGACGAAGGCGGCGAAGAGTCCCGCGAGGCGCGCGGCGACGCCTCCGAGGGTGGCCCCGTGCAGGACGACCGCCGAGACCACTGACGCGAGCAGCACGGCCTGTGCGACGACGCAGACGGTGGACGCGACGCCGAAGCTCACCGCGCTGAAGAGGTACCGCCGCGTCGCGGACACCCTGGCAGCAAGGCGACGGTCGATCAGGCCACCGCGGCGCCGTTGTACGGCAGTGGTGGACATGGCGCGGCCAAACTACTGCCATCACGTCCACCACCGACAGGCGGGGTCGTAGAGCTCGATGACGCCGCGCGCCGACAGGTGCCTCAGGCGCCGGGGTGCCCTGTCGCCGCGGGGTGCGCTGTCATCCTGACGGCTGGTGGCATGTGGCTTGTCGCCGACGGATGTGTCGTCGCCGACGGATGTGTCGTCGCCGACGGATGTGTCGTTGCCGACGGATGTGTCGTTGCCGACGGATGCGACGATGGCGGCGTACCGGAGACCGCAGCTGTCTCGGTCCCTGGTCTTGTCGTGGACACGATTGTCTGGCACTTGGCGGCGGTGCCCGACGGTGTCGCCGTGCCCAGCGCCGATACGAGCGCCTTGAAGGCCGTCGATGTGAGCGCCTTCGATGCCGATCCCGACCCTGTGCGGTAGATCGCGAGGAATGCCGTGCACAGCCCGAACGTCGCGTGGCCTCTTGTCATGCCGGTGGCAGGGCCGGCAGGAGTTGTCTTGGCGGCCGCAGAGCCGCTCTGGACGTTGTTCGGGGAGGCCGTCCCCCCTCCCGCCCGTGTGCCGGACTTCGGCTGTGAGGAGCTCGAGAATTGCACCACCGCGTGCGAGCTGGGCGACTTGTGGGAGGCGAGGTCCACGCCGACGGCGGCTGCTGCCGTCGCGAAGCCCAGCGCGCCGACGACGGCCGCGGTCGCGACCTTGAACGGCAAGAGCTTTTTGCGCATGGGGATCTCCTTGGTCAGAGGGCGAGTTGCCCGTGCGACGGCGGCAACCTTGCGCACCACCTCGTCCTCGAGGCAGAGCTCGCCAGGAAGGGCCGGAGCGTGAGCAGCCTGCACCAGCCGGGCTACCTGCGAGTAGCCAGGGGGCGCGTCAGCCGGGTCGATCCTTCCAGCGAGCAAACGCTCCGCGGTGCCGTCGTCGATGGGCCATCTGTGCATCTCGTCTTGGAGATCGCGCTCGGGTGTCATCGCGTTACACCCTCGAGAGAGAATTTGCCAGCGAGTCTGCGAAGTGCCCGATGCTGGAGAACCCGGACGGTTCCTGGTCGCTTGCCCATGGCGGCGGCGACCTCCTCGACCGTGAGCCCCCCAAGGACTCGGAGCAGCACTACTTGCGCCTGGTCAGGCGAGAGCGCAGCAGCGAGCGCCCGCGCCGCTGCCGCCGCGTCGGACGCGTCGAGCGCCTGCCGCTCGGTCTCGGAGGCGTCGAGGACCGCGTCGAAGACCTCCTGGGGGGCCGGCTGCGCGGGATGTCTGGCGGCGTCGCGCCAGTGCTGGACGACCTTGCGGTGCGCGATCGTGAAGAGCCACGCCCGGAATGCCCGCTCGTCCCCCTCGAACGATCGGAGGCCCCGCGCGGCCGCGAGCCATGCCTCGGAGGCCAGATCCTCGGCTTCGGAAGGTGCGTGCGCGAAGAAGTAGCGCAAGAGGTTTGCGTTGAGATCCCGGTACAAGAGCGCGAACGCCTGCTCCTCCCCGGCACGGGCGGCATCGAGCACCTCGGAGAACCTCTCCCCCAACATCCCGCACCATCATGACCGGCGGAGCGCACGAAGTGAAGCCCGACGCCGCACGCGCGCTGTCGCCCACCTCCCTGGCGAAGACGATGAGCCGGCCTGTAGGCGGGATTCTGTCGAGCCTCGAAGAGGCTCGGGTGACCATCCATCTTCGCGGCCTACCTGGGGACTGCCCCGTTCGGGGCGGACGGGCCGCCCGTGTCCCACGCTTGGCCTTGCTCCGGGTGGGGTTTACCGAGCCGGCCCGGTCACCCGGGCCGCTGGTGCGCTCTTGCCGCACCGTTTCACCCTTGCCTGTGCGGGCTTCGGCCCGCCATCGGCGGTCTGTTCTCTGTGGCACTTTCCTGCGGGTCGCCCCGACTGGCCGTTAGCCAGCACCCTGCCCTGCGGAGTCCCGACCTTCCTCGATCCGGTGTCGTGCAGCCGGCACGACTCGGACCGCGGCCACCCGGCCGGCTCATCGTCGAGCCCATTCTGCCAGCCCGTGGACGGGGTCGGCACGTCTGTGTGCGAGGACGCTTGCGGGGCCTTCGCACCTGGCTCGCTGCCGAGGGCGCGCGCACCCCGTCGCTATGGTGGGCGCCGTGGCGCACGGTCGTGAAGAGCTGCTCGCCAGCGAGCATGCCGATGCCCTCTCCATCGCCGACCTCTACGACGAGGTCCAAGGCGCGCTCGAGCGTGCGTTCCCCCGACGACGAGCATTCTGGGTCCGCGGAGAGATCCAGCAGGTCTCGGCGCAGCAGGCGGCACGCGGCCACTGCTACATCGACCTCGTCGACCCGGAGTCTTCGAGGGATCGCCAGGCTCCGGTCCTCAAGGTGAAGTGCTGGCAGTCGACGTGGGGACCGATGCGGGCGACGCTCGCCCGCGCAGGGGTCGAGCTGCAGCCGGGGATGGTGGTCTTCCTGCGCGGGACGATCGACTTCTACCGGCCCAAGGCCGAGATCGGCTTCATCCTCGGCGAGATCGACGTCACCGCGCTGCTCGGGCGCTTGGCCGCAAAGCGCGCAGCGCTGCTGCGTGCCCTCGAAGCGGAGGGGCTTCTCACCCGGAACCGCTCATGCCCGGTCCCCGACGTGCCGCTGCGCATCGGCCTCGTCGGGAGCCCTGGCACCGAGGGCTACCGGGACTTCCTGGGCCAGCTGGCGGGCTCGGGGTTCGCCTTCCGTGTGCAGGTGGCGCCGGCGGCGGTCCAGGGAGCCACCGCACCTCGAGCGATCAGCGCCGCGGTTCACAGGCTCTCAGCGCTGGGACCGGGAGCACTCGACGTCATCGTCGTCGCGCGCGGCGGGGGCTCCAAAGCGGACCTCGCGGCGTTCGATGCTGAGCCTGTCGCGCGGGCTGTCGCCACGTCGTCGGTCCCCGTGTGGACGGGTATCGGCCACACGGGCGACGAGTCCGTCGCCGACGTGGTCGCGAACCGAGCGTGCATCACCCCGACCGAGTGTGGCAGGGAGCTGGTCCGCCTCGTCGAGAAGTGGTGGGAGGCGGCAGTCGAGTCGGCATCGTTGCTGCGCCGCAGCGCGACGGCCGTTCTCGTGTCGTCGCAGCGCCAGCACGACGGGGCGCGCGAGCGGCTCTGCGCGATGGCGCGCCACCTCGTCGACCGCCAACGCGAGCACACCCTGCGCCGTGGAGGGGTGATCCGGCGTTGCGCGCCGCAGGTGCTCGAGGACGCTTGGAGCTCGGTCCTCCTGCGCGGCGCGCGCGTCGCCCCCTTGGCGCAGGCGAGGCTCGAGCACGCCGAGGACCGGCTCGCCTCCTGGCGCAGGCTGGTCGCGGCCTACGACGTGGAGCGCCAGCTCGAGCGTGGCTACACGCTCACCTTGGACGAGGACGGCCGGATCGTGCGCCACGCCGGAGAGGTCGGACCCGGGCAGCGCCTGGTGACCCGGTTCACCGACGGGAACGTCCGGTCGGTGGCGCAGGCGGTGGACGGTCGAGCCGCCCGTCACGATCGAGAACAGGTGCACGAGCCCGCGGAGGCGTGATGGCAGGGTCCATGGACGAGCGGGTGGCCGGCGGAGCTGATCGGCCGGTCGAGGAGATGAGCTACACCGAGGCGAGCGCGGAGCTCGACGAGATCGTCGGCTTCTTCGAGGGCCGGGAGGTCGACGTCGATCAGCTGGTGGGACGCCTGGTCCGGGCGACCGCGATCATCGAGGAGCTCGACAGGCGACTGCGCCGGACCCAGATGCAGGTGGACCAGCTCGTTCCCCGGCTCTCCGCCGTGCTCGAGGAGGCGGCCGGCGACGACGAGCGCCCGGCCCGCGACGACGAGCGCCCGGCCCGCGACGACGAGCGCCCGGCCCGCGACGAACGTGGACACGCCGGCGATGAGCCGCCTGGGTTGTTCTGATGCCCGTGCCGGCGGCCTCCGAGCGTCTCTACTTCCGCCAGCTCTTGTCTGGTCGCGACTTCGCATGCGACGACCCCGTCGCCCGCCAGATGGTGAACTACGTCTACGCGATCGGAGATCGGAAGTCCTCCGAGGTGCTCCTCGTCGACCCCGCCTACCGCGTAGGTGAGCTTCTCGACCTCGTCGAGACCGACGGGATGCGGGTGGTCGGGGTGCTGGCCACCCACTATCACTTCGACCATGTCGGCGGCTCGGCCATGGGGTACGACGTGGAGGGCGTCGCCGCACTGCTCGAGCGCGTGCAGGTGCCCGTGCACGTCCAGCGGGCGGAGCTCCCCTGGGTCGTCCGCGCGACCGGACTGGCCGAGCGCGACCTGACGCCGCACGACAGCGGCGACGTCGTCTCTGTCGGGGAGGTCGCCGTCGAGCTCGTCCACACCCCCGGCCACACGCCGGGGAGCCAGTGCTTCTACGTCGAGGGCAGGCTCGTGTCCGGCGACACGCTGTTCCTCCAGGGCTGCGGGAGGACGGACCTTCCGGGCGGAGACCCCGAGGCGCTCTACGAGTCCCTCACGCAGCGGCTCGCGAAGGTCCCCGACGACACGCTCGTGTACCCCGGCCACCGGTACTCGGAGCAACCGTTCGCCGGGATGGGGGAGACCCGCCGCACGAACGTCGTCTATCGTCCCCGCTCAGCGCAGGAGTGGCTCGCGGTGTTCGGGCGATGAGCGCGGCGGCCGCCGCGTCGACAGGACCGCTGCCCCACGACGGCTCGGTGCTGGTGGTGGGCGCCGGGCTGGCTGGCTTGCGTGCAGCGCAAGCGCTCCGGCAGGGCGGCTTCGCCGGCTCGCTCGTGATGGTGGGCGACGAGCTCCACTGCCCCTACGACCGGCCTCCGCTCTCGAAACAGGTGCTCGCAGGAACGTGGCCCCCCACACGGGCGGTCCTGGTGGACCGCCACCAGCTCGAAGAGCTGGGGGTGGACCTTCGCCTGGGGCGGCGTGCGGAGTCCCTCGACGCGGAGGCCCGCCGGGTGACGCTCGATGACGGGACCGCACTGCAGGCGGATGGGGTCGTGATCGCGACCGGCGCCCGCCCGCGCCGGCTGCCCGGGACCGAGGCGCTCGGGAGCGGGGTGGGCGTGCTGCGGACGCTCGACGACTGCGAGCGGCTCCGCGCGGCGGTCCTGGACGCCTCGCCGGGGTGCAGGGTGGTCGTCGTGGGCGCGGGGTTCATCGGCTCGGAGGTCGCAGCGACCTGCGCAGGGCTCGGATGCGCGGTCACGGTGCTCGAAGCGCTGCCCGTCCCGCTCGCGCAGGCGCTCGGGGAGCGGGTCGGAGGCGCGCTCGGCGCCCTGCACCCGCGCCACGGGGTGGCGCTGCGCACCGGCGTCGCGGTGAAGGCCGTGCGCTCGCGCGCGCCTGCGCAGGGAGCCCTCTACGAGGTCGAGCTCCACGATGGCGGGGCGCTCCCGGCCGACGTGGTCGTCGTGGGGATCGGCGTCGTGCCGAACACCGAGTGGCTCGAGGGCTCGGGCCTCGAGATGGCCGACGGGGTCGTGTGCGACCACGCGCTGTTCGCCGCCGACGGCGTGGTGTGCGCCGGCGACCTGTGCCGCTGGCGCTGGCGGCATCTCGGCGAGGAGCAGTCGCGTCGGATCGAGCACTGGGAGGCAGCCTCCCAGATGGGCGCGGCAGCGGCGAGGAGCCTTTTGGCCGGAAGGAGGCACGCCGAGCCGTTCGACCCCGTCCCGTACTTCTGGTCCGACCAGTACGGGCTGCGGGTCCAGGTGCTCGGCTGTCCCGAGCCCACCGACGAGGTCGCCGTGTCGCCCGGCGGCTTCGACGCAGAGGACGGGAAGTTCGTCGCGCTCTACGGGCGGGGCGGGAGGCTGAGCGGGGCGATCGCCGTCTCACGGCCTCGTCAGCTCATGGCGTTTCGGCCGCTCCTTGCGGCGGGGGCCAGCTTCGCCGACGCGCGGGTGCTGCTCGGGGCGGAGGCCTGACGGCCGGCTCGACGGCGGGCGTGGTGTCGCACCGCTCGCCGAACCCGGCGGGCCTCTTGGACGTGGCGACGCCCGGCGGCCCGCGCCGGCGAACCGCCGCGCTCGCGACGGCCCTCGTCCCGGTCCCACGCCGCTCGCCCGGCCAGGGAGGCGAGCGCACGTGCACGTGACGACGCGCTCGGTGCGCCCTCGGGGACGTCCTTGAGGACGTCCCCGAGGGCGTCTGTCGAGGTGCTCTCCACTGCACCCTCCACTGCACCCTCCACTGCACCCTCCACTGCACCTCCCAAGAGGTCGTCGAGCGCGCCGGCGATCGACTCGAGCGTGGTCCCGGGCCTGCACGCGAGGTTCGCGTGGCGCGCGGCCCGCTCCAGCTCGCGGGTCACCTTGGTGCGCCACGTCCGCGGGCGTCTCCGTCGCCAGAGGTACGCGAGCCCGGCGAGCGCGAGCAGCGCCGCGACGGCGGCGGCGGGGGCCACAAGGACGCGGCGCAGGGTGGCCGCCAGGTCGTGGCCGAGCGTTGACGCCGTCGTGGGGTTCTCGGTGGGGACGAGGGCCGTCGGGTCGAAGCTCTGCCAGCCGTAGCCGGGGAACCACACCTGCACCCACGCGTGAGCGTCCTTGGCCTGCTCGTCGTAGAGGCCGGTGATCGGATCGAAGCGGCCCGGCACGTACCCGACCGCCTCGCGGGCAGGGATCCCGAGCGTCCGGAGCATGACGGCGAGGGAGGTGCTGATCTGCTCGCAAAAGCCGCGGCGCGATCCGAAGAGGAACTGGACCACCGAGTCCTGGCCGGGCGCGAGCGGGGGGATGTCGAGCGTGTAGCGGGTGTGCGAGCCGATCCAGTGCTCCAACGCCTCGATCTTCGAGACGACCGTCGTGTCGTGCGACGTGACCCTGCGGGCCAGCGCCGCGACCCGCGGGTAATGGCGGGGGAGCTGCAAGTCCTCCCGCCTCACGGCGGCTGTGAGCCCTGCCGTGCCGTTCGACCTGGCGAGGGCCGCGCTGCTCGGCGTGGCGACTGTCGACAGGACGCTGTAGACCGAACCGGCGCCCAGCGCGCGTGGGGTGCGGATGGCCCCGTTCACCCCGACGTAGAGACGCCGGGTGGGGATCCACACCGCCGTCGCCTGGTCGGCGTGGAGGACCAGGTTCGACGCGGGTGCAGCGAGATAGAAGGTCTGGTAGTCCGGCTGGACGGCGCTCCGGCGAGCGAGCGAGATCGAGCGGGTGGCAGCGTCCGGCTCCCCGGTGGGCGAGAACGCGCTCGGTCCCAGCGCGAAGGGCGACCCGCCCGTGAGGACGGCCCAAGGCCGCGCGCGGCCCGAGCCGGGTTTCGCGCCGGATGGCGGCGGTCCGGTCTCGCGCCATGACCTTCCCGACCAGGTGTCGTAGGTCTCGGCGATCCAGTAGGACGGTCGGTCCGCCCGCACCCGGAGCACGACCTCGCTGCCGAGACCGGGACGCAGGGCCGTGTCGAGCGGGCCTGCGAAGCCGAGGAAGCCCCCGACGCCGGTCGGCCCGGACGCGGACGCCGGAGCGAGGTCCGTCGAGCGGGGGGCAGGCACCACGCGTGGGGCCGGGCCGGCCGTGCCCCCGGCGCCTGTGGTCCCGCTGGCTCCGGCGCCTGTGCCGCCGCCGCCGGCGAACGAGAGCGTCGGCGGCCGTGGCGGGGGAAGGAAGGTGACGAGCAGCCCCGCCACGAGGAGCGCAGTCGCGCTCGACGCGACGGCCGGCAGTGGGCGCGACCACGATCCATTGGCCATGGAGGACCACGAGGCATGCAGGGCGAGGAGCCCGAGCGCCGCCCAGAGGGCGACGTAGACGCCGAAGGAGAGGTCGATGGCCTGCGCGCCGGCGATTGCCATGAGCGTCGCCGAACCGGCCAGCGAGAAGCCGATGTCCTTGCGCGCGGGCATGTCGAAGGCGTGCGCGGCGAGCATCGCGCTGAAGAGCACCGCGAGCGGGTCCTCCACGCCGCGCAGCCTTCCTGCGGCCGCGGCCGACGAGACCGTGACGAAGAACCACGCGAACGCGCCGAGCATCGCAGCTGCGAGGAGCACCTTCAGGTGCGGAAGCGGCCTCGTCCGGCGCAGGTGCGAAAAGAGGCTCCCCGCGCACAAGAGCGCCGCGACGAGGGCCGCGAACCACGCGGGCAGCTCGCCCTGTCCCGCGCACGCGGCGATCGCCACGCACACCGCACCTGCAGCCGACGTCCGGAGCGCCACCGAGTGCTCGGCCGGCCAGCTCCGCCCGGCGCGCAAAAGGGGCATGAACCTGCTCACTCCGGCCCCTGCGGCAAGCTCGCGGGCGAGGAGGGCGCGCCGCCGAGGGGGCGTCCCCACGGGGCGCCGGTGCGCGGGAGGGCGCGAGCGAGCCGCTTTCCCGCCGCGTCCATCGTGGTCACGGGGGCGACGACCTCGCCCTCGGGGTGGGCGGTCCTGAGCTCCACCGCCACGCCGGCGAGGAGCAGCGCGCGGACGGTCGCCATCACCCGCTCGGCGTGCCGCTCCGCGGCGTCGGGGTCTGTCGGCAGCAGGCCCTCGACGGTCGCGGTCTGCGGTTCGGGGCGCTGGGGCTCTCGGACCATGAGCGACCCCGTGTGCGCAGTCGCGCGCCAGTGCACGAGCGCCCGCCGGTCGCCGGGCTCGTACGGGCGCACCCCGCGCTGTCCTGCGCCGCGCCCGGGTCCCGTCCCAGGGGTCTCGTCGCCGGGGGTCTCGTCTCGTGGGTCCTGTGTGCGCGCCGTGCGGGTGCCGGCGTCCCCCCTCCCGACGCGTGGTGCGACGGCGACGGGGCGAGGGAGCGCCAGCGTGTCGGTGCGCGTCCACCACAGGATCCCGAAGGGTGCGGCGCTCGAGATGGCGACCCTCACGTGGTGGAGCTCCCCGCGGTGCTCGGGGCGGACCTCGAGCGCCGCGTGCCGGCGCCCGGGGACCATGACGACCGGGCCCGGGGGGTCGAGGGGCTGGACCTCGACGGGCGCGGACGAGACGACCTCGACGACGACGGCCGCGCCTGCCGTCCCGCCGGCTGGGGCGGAGACGACGTGACACCGGGCGCGCGCGACCGCGACCGCTGGAGCGAGCATCCCGACCACGAGGCCGCCGGCCACCAGCGCGCCCACCGCTTGGGCCCACCCGGCGCCTGCGTCGTGGGCGACCGCGCCCCACACGGCGAGCACCGCGGCGCTCGCGGCGACCGGCATCGCAGCCCGCCGGGGCCGCGGGAGCCGGTGCCCCGTCACGGCCTCGGCACCGCGACGGAAGCCAGCACGTCACGCACGACCGTCGCGCGCTCCTCCGCCAGGGCGTCGACGACCAGCCGGTGCGCGAGCCCTGCGACGGCGACGGCCTGGACGTCGTCGGGGATCACGTAGGAGCGCCCGTCCAAGAGCGCGTGGGCCTGCGCGGAGCGCACGAGGGTGATCGACGCACGGGGGCTCGCGCCGAGGCGTACGGCGGTCGCCCCCCGGGTCGCGCGTGCGAGCCGGACCGCATAGGCCGCAACCTCGGCCGCCACGTGGACCGTGGCGCACGCGTCGACCAGCTGTCCCCACTCGGCGGTCGAGCAGACCGGGCGAAGCTTGGCCAGCGCGTCCCGGCCTCCCTCGCCGAGCGCGAGCTCGAGCTCGGTCTCCGCGCCGGGGTAGCCGAGCTGGGTCGACAGGGCGAATCGGTCGAGCTGGCTCTCCACGAGCGGGTAGGTGCCGAGCTGGCCCGGGTTCTGGGTGGCGATGACGAGATGGGGGCGGGGGAGCGGCCAGCTCGCCCCGTCCACGGTGACCTGCTCCTCGGCCATCGCCTCGAGCAGCGCGGACTGGGTCCTCGGGGGGGTGCGGTTCAGCTCGTCGAGCAGCACCACGTGCGCGAAGACCGGTCCGGGACGGAACCGCCAGTCGCCGCGGTCCGGCGAGTAGACCGAGACGCCGGTGACGTCGGTCGGGAGCAGGTCGGTGTGACCCTGGATCCGCGAGAGCTCTGCGCCGAGCGCCGCGGCGAGGGTCCGGGCGAGCACGGTCTTGCCCGTGCCCGGGACGTCCTCGATGAGCAGGTGACCGCCGGAGACCGCCGCGCACACCGCCACGCTCACCGCGTCCGGCGCGCCGAGGATCACCCTGCCGACGGCCTCGTAGAGTGAGCGGGCGAGCGCCGCCGCGCCGTCGAGGTCCATCGCGTCCCCGGGCCCTTCTCCGGCGCCGGCGACACCGCTGGCGTCCGCTGCCGAGCAGGCCCCATCACGCCTCCGCTGCCCTGCCTCCCCGCTCCGCCACGCCGTCACCCCGACACTCCCCTAGAACTCGATGCCCGACAGCTCGGGGATGGTGCGCGCCGCCCGCTCCCTCGCCTCGAGCCACCGGCTGCGCAGCGCCTGCCGGGCCGCTGTCGACAGCCTAGGCTCGACGGTCTCTCTCGGGCGGTAGGCGGCGGCGATCTCGTCGGTCCCCGCCAGCGTGCCGACCGCGACGCTGGCCAGGAGCCCTGCGCCCAGGGTCGTCGCCTCCCGCTCCGCGGAGAGGTCCACCGGCCGGCCGCACGCGTCGGCGAGCGCCTGGACGAACACCTTGTTCGCGCTCATGCCGCCGTCGACGCGCAGTGCGGCCACGGTCGCGGCGGCGTCCGCCTCGGCCGCCTCGAGGAGGTCCGCGCCGCGCTGCGCCACGCCCTCGAGCACCGCCCGGACGATCGCCGCGCGCCCGGTGCCGCGGGTGAGGCCGACGAGTGCGCCCCTTGCCCCGAAGTCCCACACCGGCGTGCCCATGCCCATGAGGGCCGGCACGAACCAGACGTCTTGCGCAGAGACGCAGGACGCGGCGATCGCCTCGGTCTCGGCCGGGCTCGTGACGATGCCGAGGTCCTCGCAGAGCCAGTCGACGCAGGCGCCCGCGGTCAGCATGATCGCCTCGCTCCCCCAGGTGAGCTCGCCGCCGCGACGCCACGCGACGATGGGGAAGGTCCCCGCCGGCGCACGCCCGGCGTGCGCGGGGGGCTCGGTTCCCGTGCACAGGTCCAGCATCCCCCCCGTGCCGAAGGTGGCCTTGGCGAGCCCGGGGCGCGTGCAGCCCTGCCCGACGAGCGACGCCTGCTGGTCGCCGATCAGCGCTGCGAGGGGCGGGCCCCCACTGAGCGCGGACGCCTCCCCGAGCTGCCCGCACGAGTCGACCACCGCCGGGAGCACGGCCTCGGGGATCCTGAGCGCCTCGAGGACCCGCCCGTCCCAGCAGTCCCAGCGCGCGCCCTCTCCCGGCGCCAGCATCCCGGTGACCGCGGCGTTGGTCGCGTCCGTGACGTGGAGCCCCCCGCCGGGCCCTCCGGGTCCGCCCGCGAGCGTCCAGGCGACCCAGCTGTCCACGGTGCCCGCGCACAGCTCCCCGGACTGCGCCCTGGCCCGGTCGGGGTCGACGGCGTCGAGGATCGCCGCGACTTTGGTCGCGGACATGTTCGGCGCGAGCCGGATCCCGTCGGCTTGCAACGTGAGGCACGTGAGGACCGTGCGGAGGTCCTGCCACCCGATGGCCGGCGCGAGCGGCACGCCCGTGCGACGGTCCCAGACGAGCGCCGTCGCGCGTTGGGTGGCGACGCCGACACCGTCGACGGGGCCTGACGCGTCGAGCACCGACGCGGCGAGCTCCACGACCGCACTGGCGAGCTCCGCCGCATCCAGCTCTGCGAGGCCGGGGGCGGGCGCGCTCGTCGAGAGCGGCGCGTGGCGGACGTGGGCGACCGAGCCGTCGTCGCGGACGGCGGCGGCGCGCACGGCGCTCGAGCCGACGTCCACGACGAGGATGCTCCCGCTCATGGCCAGCCCACCTCGCCGAAGGGGCTCGGGATGCCGAGCTTCCCGGGGTTGAGGATCCCTGCGGGGTCGAGGGCGCGCTTGAGCGAGACGAGGACGCCGTGGGCGTCGCCGAGCGCGTGCGCAAGGAACCGGGCCCGGTTGAGCCCGATGCCGTGGTGATGACTGATGGCCGCGTCCTGTGCGATGACCGCGTCGACGAGGGCGTCCCAGGCCCGGCGGTAGTAGCTCTCGGCGTCGAGGACGCCGCCGGGGCCTTCCTCGGCCCCGGGGCCGCCTCCGTGCTCGCGTGCCGAGCCGGTGCCGGCGAAGGTGAAGTAGAGGCAGGCGCCGTCGAGGTAGGCGTGCGAGAGGTGCACGGACGCTGCAATCGTGCCGCTGAGCCCGCGCAACCCCGCGACGACGTCCAGGGCGAGCGCGGGGAGCGTCGACCAGCGGGCCGCCACCTCGGCGGTGTCGACGACGATGCCCGCGCGCCACAGCGGCGCGAGCGCCGAGGTGTCGTTGCGCGTGGCGAGCCAGTGGGCGACGAGCCCGTCGTCGAGGCGGTTCGCGCAGCTGCACTCCTCGTCGACCACGGCCAACGTCGCGGCGAGCAGCCCCGGGTCGGCCTCGTCGAGGACGACCAGCACGCAGCCCGTGGTGTGCCCGAAGCCACGCTCGGACTCCGCTTGGTCGTAGAGACGAAGGACCGCGGGCGTCGCCCCGCGCCGGAGGATGCGCCTGCAGGCGTCGAGCCCCTCGTCGAAGCTCGGGAAGCAAAATGCCCTTCGACCGTCGCCTGCAGGGAGCGGGTGCACCCGCAGCCACGCACGCGTGATCACTCCGAGCAGGCCTTCGCTGCCCACGAACAGCTGGGTCAGGTCGGGGCCGGTCGCAGCGCGCGGCGCCACCTTCCCGGTGCGCACGAGACCCCCGTCGGCGAGCGCCACCTCGAGGCCGACCACCATGTCCTCGATCTTCCCGTAGCGGGTCGAGTACTGCCCGGCGCTGCGGCAGGCGAGCCATCCGCCCACGGTCGACAGGTCGATCGACTGGGGCCAGTGGCCGAGCGTGTAGCCGGTGCCGGTGGCCCGCAGCCGCTCCTCGAGCTCTCTGCCGTTGACGCCGGCGGGCACCTCGGCGACCAGCGAGATCTCGTCCACCTCGACGTCGCCGACCAACCCGGTGCAGTCGAGGGCGACGCCGCCGAAGAGCGGGACGGCGCCGCCGCAGACCCCGCTCCTCCCGCCCATCGCGGTGACCGGGACCAGCTCGCCGGCGCAGGCGGCCAGCACCTCGGCCACCTGGGCGGCGGAGGTCGGGCGCACGACCGCGTCGGGCCGGGCGGGCACGCGGCCCGCTGCGGCCCAGCCGAGCGCGAGCGGCCACCAGTCGCGCCCGGCCTCGGCGCGGGCAGCCGCCCCGAGCTCGACGGCTCCGCCTTCCCGGCGCACGCGCGCGAGGATCGCCTCGGGCACCGCGACCCGTCGGCAGGCGATCCGTTCCCCGGCAGCCCTCGCACCCCCCTCGATGGGCGACGGAGGGATCGGCGCCCACGTCCTCGTGCCCGCTGTCAACGGCTCTCCTCGCTCGGCGCCGGGATCCCCGCCTGATCGAGCTCGCCCCTCACGCGTGCACAGAACCGCTCTGCGTGACCGGCAGCCTGATCCTCGCCCCAGCCGAGCTCGGAGGCCATGAGCGCCGCCACCGCCGGCGCTGCGCGTGCCGCCGCCCTGGCGTCTTGGAGCGCCGCGCGCGTCCGGCGAAAGAGCGCGTCGTCGATCGACAGCGCCATCTCCTCGCGCACCGCGTAGACCACCTCTGCGCCGAGGTAGGGGAGCTCGTGGGAGATGGGGCGCGCGAGCTCCGGGCGCGCCCTGCACAGGGCCCGCACGTCGTCGGCCTCGGTGCCGTAGCGGCCGAAGAGCCGGTCGCCGCGCATCGACGTGTCGATCGGGCCGGCCGGTGCGCCGCGCAGCCTGAGCCGGCGGGTCGGCGAGCGCCGTGCGAGGGACGCCTCGCCGAGCACCCGGCTCACGGCCCTCATCGTGTCCTCCGCCATTCGCCTGTAGGTGGTGAGCTTCCCCCCGGTCACCGTCACGAGGCCGTCAGGCGTGGTCCGGACCGAGTGGCGGCGGGAGAGGTCTGCCGTGCGGGCCGAGACGCGGCGGGCCCCGCCGCCCGATCTGAGCAGCGGCCGCAAGCCCGCCCACAGCGCGGTGACGTCCGCGGGGGCCAGCCCGGCTTCGGTCGACGCGTTGACCGCCGTGAGGAGGTAGTCCACGTCCTCGGGCGTGCAGGTGGGGTCGTCGAGCTGGCCGGGGTAGTCGGTGTCGGTCGTCCCCACATAGGTGACGCCCGCCTCGGGCCACGGCACGACGAAGATGGACCGGCGATCGCCGCGCACCGGGAGGACCGCGGCGACGTCGCAGGGGAGCGACGCGGCCGGCACGGCGAGGTGGACGCCCTTGGCGGGTCGCAGCGTCGGCGGCTGGGCGCCCGCGGCCAGCGCACGGACGTCGTCGGCCCACACCCCGGTCGCGTTCACCACGGCCTTCGCGCGCACGTCGAAGTCGGGCCCTGTGGCGGCGTCCCCGAACGCGCCGGCCGCGCCGGGCATGACCGCCGGGCTCACCCGGGCGCCGTGCACCTTTCCGGCCCGGTCCGTGAGGAGCGCGGTCACCTCGGCGTAGTTGGCCGCGACGGCGCCGTGGTCGAGCACCGCCGTGCGCGCCACCGCGAGCACGAGACGTGCGTCGTCGGCGTGCGCGTCGGGGTAGACGAAGCCCCCCGCGAGGTCGTCGGCGCGCAGCACCGGCAGGTGGGCGAGCGCTTCGTCGCGTCCGACGCGCCGGTGGCGCGTCCCGATCCGCCAGCCGCCGGTCAGGTCGTAGAGCCACAGCGCGGTGGAGAGCGACCGCGCGACGGACCCTCTGACCACGCCGTCGCGCCCGAAGATCGGGATGAGGAACGGGAGGGGGCTCACCAGGTGCGCTGCGTTGCGGAGCAGCGCCTGCCGCTCGGCGAGGCTCTCGTAGACGAGACCGAGCTCCCCCTGCTGGAGGTAGCGGAGGCCGCCGTGCACGAGCTTGGAGGACCTCGACGAGGTCCCCGACGCGAAGTCCCCCTTGTCCACGAGGGCGGTGCGCAGGCCGCGGCTCGCGGCGTCGAGCGCCACGCCGGCGCCGGTGATCCCGCCGCCGACGACGAGGACGTCGAACTCCTCGGCTGCGAGCCGCGCCAGCGCGTCGCGGCGCTCGAAGACGCTCATCGGCGCAAGCGTGCCACAGAGCGCGCTGGGAATTCGCTGGAGAGACAATTCGTGTCGAGCGACAACGGTTCACGGTATCGTCTGCAGTGATGCGCACCCCGACCGAGCTGACTGCGCTCTTCCGTGCCAACGGGCGGAACGTGACCCCCCAGCGCCAGTGCATCTTCCGCGCGCTCCAAGGCGACGACACGCACCCGACCGCGGAGCAGGTCCACGAGACCGTGCGGGCGGAGATGGAGACGGTCTCGCTCAAGACCGTCTACCAGACGCTCCACGATCTGGCCGACCTCGGAGAGGTCACGATGCTCGACGTCGGCACGGGTGCGCTGCGCGTCGACCCCAACGTCGAGCGTCCCCACCACCACCTCGTCTGCCGGACGTGCGGGAAGGTGCGCGACGTGTTCGTCGACCTTCCGGTCCTCGAGTTGCCAGCGAGCCGATCCCAGGGCTACGACGTGGAGAGAGGGGAGGTCGTGTTCCGCGGGCTGTGCGGCGAGTGCCGTGCCAGCAGTCGGCGTGCGCCGGTCCCGACTACCCGAGCATCCGTCCACCAGCGCTCCGAGCCGAGCGCACCACACCACCACAGGAGGAGCAATGCCCCAGCTCAAGGGTTCCAAGACCGAGGACAACCTCAAGACCGCGTTTGCGGGTGAGAGCCAGGCGAACCGGCGCTACCTGTACTTCGCGCAGAAGGCGGACGTGGAGGGCTACCCGGACGTGGCCGCCCTCTTCCGCTCCGTGGCGGAGGGCGAGACCGGGCACGCCTTCGGCCACTTCGACTTCCTGCGCGAGGTCGGCGACCCTGTGACCGGGGCGCCGGTCGGCCCGACCTCGGACAACCTCAAGAGCGCGATCGAAGGCGAGACCTACGAGTACACGGAGATGTACCCGGGATTCGCCAAGACCGCCCGCGAGGAGGGGTTCGAGGAGATCGCCGAGTGGCTCGAGACCCTCGCGCGCGCCGAGAAGTCCCACGCGGGCCGCTTCGCCAAGGGGCTCGAGTCGGTCTCCTGAGCCCTGAGCCCCTGAGGCCCTGAGCCCCTCAGCATCGTGGCCGCCAGGCCGCTCGATCTCGACGACATCCTCGACCTTCGCGCCTACGAGCGCGTCCGTGACGAGTACCGCCGGCACGTGATCGAGCTGAAGCGCCGTCGTCGCGTGGCGCTCGGCCCCATCCTCTCGGCGGTCTTCGAGTGCGCCGAGACTGTCCGGTTCCAGGTGCAAGAGATGGCACGGGCCGAGCGGATCGCGACGGACGAGGGGATCCGTCAGGAGCTGGACGTGTACAACCGGCTCCTGCCCGCCCGAGGAGAGCTCTCCGCGACCCTCTTCGTCGAGCTCACGACCGAAGCGGACCTCCGGCGATGGCTGCCCAAGCTGGTGGGCATCGAGCGTGCGCTCGTCTTCGAGCTGGGCGAGCCGGTCGACCTGCGCCTCCCGGGCGTGCCGGAGGCGACCCACGCCGAGGCACTGACCAGGGAGTCGGTCACCGCCGCGGTCCACTACGTGCGCTTCGGCTTCCCCGAGGCCGCGACGGCGAGGCTCTCAAGGGACGATCCGGTCGCGCTCGCGGCGCGACACCCCGAGTACGAGGCCCGGACCGAGCTGGCTCCTGAGGTGCGCGCCGAACTCGTCGCCGACCTCGAGGGCGCCGACGAGCTGATGCCCCTCAGCTGACCCGCGGGTGCGCCGGGTGGGTTCGTGCGGGCGCCGGGTGGGCTCGCGCGGGCGCCGGGTGGGCTCGTGCGGGCGCCACGTGCACAGGGCCCGTCCGGCCTCGTCGGGCTCACGTCGAGCACCGCATCGCCCCTGGCCAGAGCGGTCCCCGCGGGCCAAGGCCTTTACACGAGCCGCCACGGTGCGCCATAATCGACGTTCTGCCGCAATTCGGGTGGGCCTTGTGGGGAGCCTGCGGGGAAACGGGTGTCGGCAGGCCCAGCCAGATCAGAGGATGTGCGTTTCCATGAATGCCACGTGGCGCAAGCGGGCCGCCTGCCGAGGCATCGACGTCGAGATCTTCTTCCCCGAGACAGAGGATGCTGACGTGGAGGCGGCGAAGGCCGTGTGCGAGACGTGCCCGGTCCGCGAGGCGTGCCTCGAGCACGCGCTGGCACACCGCGAGCGCGAAGGGGTCTGGGGCGGGACGACGGAGCGGGAGCGCCGCCGGATCCTCCGGCAGCGCCGCAAGTCCGCCTGACGCACCCGGCCTGACGCATTCGGGCGCACGCACCCGGACACGTTCAGGTGCCGCCGAGCGCGAGGGCAATCCATCGGTCGGGTTGGACGACGGAGCTCCGGGGTGACGCGCGGGCACGGGCTAACGTCACCTGCCGTGACGTTCGAGCTTCCCGAGGAGATGCAGGCCCTTCAGGCGTCGGTGCGCAAGCTGGCACGTGACAAGGTGAAACCCCGCGCCCGCGAGATCGATCGGACCGGCGAGTACCCGGCCGACCTGTTCGAAGCGTTCCGCGACGCCGGCCTCCTCGGCTTGTGCATCCCCGAGGAGCTGGGCGGCTCAGGTGCCGGGGTCCTGGGCCTCAGCGTCGCGATCGAGGAAGTCGCGAAGTACTCCAACACCGCGGCCCTGATGCTCCTCCTCACCAGGCTCCCGACGGGACCGGTCATGATCGCCGGCAGCGAGGACCAGAAGCGCCGCTACCTGCCGGGGATCGCAGACGGCCGCCAACGTGCTGCATTCGGGCTGTCGGAGCCACAGGCGGGGAGCGACGTGATGGGCATGCAGACGAGAGGGGTGCCGGACCCGGACCGCCCGGGCGGGTGGATCCTGACCGGGACCAAGTGCTGGATGTCGGGGGTCCGCGAAGCGGACTGGTACACGGTCTTCGCCAAGACGGGCGATCCCAAGAGCAGGGCGCACGACTCGGTGACCGCCTTCATCGTCGAGCGGGCCTTCGACGGCGTGTCGGTCGGCCGGACCGACAAGAAGATGGGTGTCCGTGGAGTGGACACCGGCGAGCTGCATCTCGACGGCGTGCGCGTCCCAGCCGAGAACGTGATCGGGGAGGTCGGCGGGTTCCAGCTCGCGATGCTCGGCCTCAACTCGATGCGCCCGGTGGTCGCGGCACGCGGCATCGGGCTTGCCGAGGGTGCGCTCATGTACGCGACGGACTACGTGAAGGCGCGCCCCGCCTTCGGCAAGACGATCGCGGACTTTCAGGGGATCCGGTGGGAGATCGCCAAGTGCGCGGTGGACATCGAAGCGGCCCGTCTGCTCACGTACCGTGCGGCGGCGATGTCGGACGCCGGACGGTTCATGAAGGAGGACGTGCCGTTCCTCTCGATGGCGAAGTACTACGCCACGGAGCTGGCCGTGCGCGCCTCTGGGCTCGCCGTCCAGTTGCTGGGGGCCGCGGGCTACATGGAGGACCACCCCGCGGAGCTGTGGTACCGCGACGCCCGCCAGCTCACCATCGTGGAGGGCACCTCGCAGGTCCAGCTCGATCTCATCGCACGCGGGGTGATCGACGGTGACCTCTGGTGGGACTGACGCCCCTGCGGCGTCACCGGCGTTGAACCCGAAGGCAGCGTTCGCCGAGCTCGGCGGGTGGCCAGGCGCCCTCAGCCGGATCGTCGCCGGCGCGTCACTGACCGGAGACGAGGCGGGGGTGCTGATCGGGGAGGTGCTCGACGGGACGGCGACCCCGGCTCAGACTGCGGCGCTGTTGATCGGTCTGCGGATGAAGGGGGAGACCGTCGCAGAGATGACGGGGCTCGTCCGAGCCATGCTCGCCCACGCGGTCCCCTTGCAGGTGGAAGGGGACGTGGTCGACGTCGTGGGGACCGGCGGCGACCGGCTCGCGAGCATCAACGTGTCGACGCTCGCCGCATGCATCGCTGCGGGAGCAGGGGCGAGCGTCTGCAAGCACGGCAACCGCGCCGCTTCCTCCTCGGTCGGCACCGCGGACGTCCTCGAGGCCCTCGGCGTCGCCGTCGACCTCGGGCCAAAGGGGGTCGCGCGTTGCGTGCGCGAGGTCGGGATGGGCTTCTGCTTCGCGCCCCGCTACCACCCCGCCATGCGCTACGCAGGCCCCGTGCGCCGAGAGCTCGGGGTGCCGACGGTGCTCAACTTCCTCGGCCCGCTCGCCAATCCCGCCGGGGCGCGTCGCCAGCTCGTCGGGGTGAGCGACCCCAAGATGGCGGGGAAGATGGCCGAGGTCCTCGGCGCCAACGGCAGCGTGCACGCCATGGTCGTGCACGCAGACGACGGCCTCGACGAGCTGAGCGTGACGTCTCCGTCCAGCGTCCTCGAGGTCGTCTCCGACGCTGCGGCGCCCGGTCACTACGCGCTGCGCTCCTGGCGGTTCGAACCCGAAGAGCTCGGGATCGCCCGCTCGACGATGAGCGAGCTGCGCGGCGGCGACGCCGCGTTCAACGCGGCGGTCATCCGCCGCGTCCTCGAGGGCGAGCGAAGCGCGCGGCGGGACATCGGCGTGCTCAACGCGGCAGCGTCGCTCGTGGTGGCCGGCCTCGCTCCCGGCCTTCCCGAGGGCGTCGACATGGCCACCGACGCGCTCGACGCAGGCCGCGCCCTGGCGGTGCTCGAAAGGCTCGTGCAGGTGTCGTGCGAGGAGGCGGACGCCGAGCGCGCGGCCGGAGCTCAGCCTTCCCTCGAAGGCAGCGGGCTGCCGTCCGCGGCGACATAGCGGATCCCCTCGTCGCCGAGGCGCCGCCGCATCACCTCGAGCGCGTCCGGGCTGTCGTCGACGAGCACGAAGCGCCGCCCGAGCTCCCGGGCGACCGCCCCGGTCGTGCCGCTGCCGGCGAAGAAGTCGAGCACGCGCCTTCCCGGTGCCGACGACGCGTGCACGATGCGCCGCAGCACCCCCGCAGGCTTCTGGGTGGGGTAGCCGGTCTTCTCCGACCCGGCGGTCGGGACGATCGTGTGCCACCACACGTCGGTGGGGAGCTTCCCGCGGGCCGCCTTGTCGGCGGTGACGAGCCCCGGCGCCATGTAGGGGATCCGCTCGATCGCTGTGCGGTCGAAGTGGTGGGCGCCGACGTGCTTGGCGTAGACGAGGATCGTGTCGTGCTTGGCCGGCCAACGGTCGCGCGCCCTTCCGCCGTAGTCGTACGCCCAGATGATCTCGTTGAGGAATGCCCTGCTGCCGAAGACGCCGTCGAGCAGCACCTTCACGTAGTGCGCCTCGCGGTAGTCGAGATGGACGTAGAGGGTGCCGTCCGCGCTGAGCAGCCGGCGCGCCTCGGCGAGCCGGGGGCCGAGGAACCCCACGTAGTCCGGGTAGGAGTCGCCGAACTCGCGCACGCCCGACGCTTCGGTGCGGTAACGGCGACCGCCGAAGCCCGTACGGTCGCCGCCCTCGTCACGCGTGGTGCGAAGCGTCCGGCGCCTCCTGGTTGCACCGGTGTTGAACGGAGGGTCGACGTAGACGAGCTGGAAGGACTCGTCGGGGAGGGCGCGCAGGACGTCCGCGTTGTCGCCGAAGACGACGTAGTCGCGCTCGCTCGTGAGGTCGATCATGAGTTGCCCGGCACCCGGCGCCGCCGCCGACCCTAGCTCGCAGTCGCCGCCGGCGACCCGGGCTCGCAGTCGCCGCCGGCGACCCGGGCTCGCAGTCGCCGCCGGCGACCCGGGCTCGCAGTCGGCGCCGGCGACCCGGGCGCCGCCGACCCCCGGTGCCATCCGCAAAGATGGCGGGATGCACGACGACGACGCCGGACCCGCGGTGGGGCCTCTCCACGGCGTGCGCGTGCTCGAGCTCGCCGGGCTCGGGCCCGCGCCGTATGCGTGCATGCTCCTCGCCGAGGCGGGTGCCGATGTGCTGCGGCTCGAGCGTCCAGGCCCTGCGGGGGCTCGGCGGCAGGGGACGAACGTGGACCTTCTGAGGCGCAGCCGGCCCTCGGTGGGCATCGACCTCAAGCGGCGCGAGGCGATCTCGCTGGTCCTGGATCTCGCGGCGCGCGCGGATGTGCTCGTCGAGGGGTTCCGGCCGGGCGTGGCCGAGCGGCTCGGGCTCGGTCCAGAGGCGTGCTGGGCGCGCAACGCCCGCCTCGTCTACGGGCGGATGACCGGATGGGGCCAGGACGGGCCGCTCGCCGGACGCGTGGGGCACGACATCGACTACATCGCGCTCGCAGGGGCGCTGTGGCCGATCGGCCGCGAGCGTGATGCGCCTGTCCCGCCGCTCAACCTCGTCGGTGACTTCGGCGGAGGCGGGATGCTGCTCGCGTTCGGCGTGGTGGCAGCGCTTCTCGAGGCGCAGCGCTCAGGGGTCGGGCAGGTGGTCGACGCGGCGATGGTGGACGGGGCGGCCTCGCTCACCACCATGCTGCACGGCATGTGGCTCTCGGGCGACTGGCAGCCCGCGCGCGGGGTGAACCTCCTCGACACCGGCGCGCCCTTCTACGAGGTCTACGAGACCGCCGACGGCGGCCACATGGCGGTGGGCGCGCTCGAGCCGCAGTTCTTCGCCGCCCTGCTCGACGGGCTCGGGCTGCGTGAGGAGGACGTCGGTCCGCAGTTCGACCGTGCGCGCTGGCCGGAGATGAAAGCCCGCTTCCGGGGGGTGTTCAGGACGAAGACCCGCAGCGAGTGGGCAGCTGTCTTCGAAGGCCGCGACGCGTGTGTCGCGCCGGTGCTCGCGCCGTGGGAGGCGCCCGACCACCCGCACAACCGCGCGCGCTCGACGTTCGTGGTGCACGACGGCAGGCCGCAGCCCGGTGCGGTTCCCCGCTTCAGCAGGACGCCCGCTGCGCTGCGGCACGCCCCTGGCACCAAGGAGGCGCTCGGCTACTGGGGGGTCGCCGAAGAGGCGTTCGAGACGCTGACGCGCTCGGGGGTGGTCACCGCCTCCGAGGTGTGACCGTCAGCTTCCCGGGCGGCTGGGGGGTCGCCTCGAGCCCCCGATCCATCGGGTCCCTGGCCCCAGTGTGCGGGGCGGAGGAACCGGCGCGGCGGACCGGTCCGGGGAAGCCGGGGGCGCGGGGGAGGGCGTGCCGGGCGGTGCGGACCGGTCCGGGGAAGCCGGGGGCGCGGGGGAGGGCGTGCCGGGCGGCACGCGCCCGGCGAGGCGGGGCAGCGGTGCGCCCGGTGCCGCGGCGGCGGACGCGACGTCCCTCGGGTAGCGGCGAGCGGCGACGAAGAGGTACAGGGCGCTCAACGCCAGGGGGAGCAGCATGAGCACGAACGTCCAGCGCAGGCCCGACGCCCCACCACCGAAGAGGTAGTCGGAGACCGCGCCGAAGATGACGGGCGCGAGCGCCTGGGCTGCCGTGCGCACGAACGTGCGGATCCCTTCGGCGCGGCCCCAGAGCCACGACGGCATGATGTCGAGCCGCGCGGCGTCGATGGGCGGGTTCTGCGCGGAGAGCCCGAACCCGGCGATCACGAGGTAGGGCAACGCCGTGAGGACGCTGTGGGTGACGAGCGCGGGGATCATCATCACGACGGTCACCGACGCGGCGATGGCGGGGACCTGGACACGGCTCGCCAGGCGCCCCCGGCGCAAGAGCGCGTCGCTGAGCGGTCCGGCGACGAGCACTCCGGCCACCGCGCCGACCCCGACCACGAGCAGGAGGCCGTTGGCGAAGGCCTGCGCCACGTGGTACTGCCCATGTGTCGCCTTGCCGCTCCCCGAGACGAACTCGACCCCGAAGGTCTCCACGCCCGCAAGGAAGTAGTAGCCCAATGCGCCCGAGATGATGAGGATGACGTTGGTCTTCACCGCGAGCACGTAGCGGACCGCGGCGATGAACCCCATCTTGGGGTCCGCACGGGCGACCAGCGCTGGATCGGGCCGGACGCCGCGTTCGAGGGCGAGCCGTTGCGCGTCGGTGCGCTGGTCGGGCACGCGGCCCCCGCCGGCCCCCGCCGGCACCTCCTCGGGCGCCTGCACGGGCTGGACGCCGGCATCCGTCCCTTGCGCGGCGAGCCACGGCCGGGTCCCCGGCTCTGGCGCGAGCGCGCCCTTCCCGCCGCGCACGGGCTCAGGGAGGTGGAAGACCGCCCACGCCACGATGAACGCGGGGATGGCGAGGATGACGAAGGCGAGTCGCCACGAGAGGGCTGCGAGCTCGCCGGTGAATGCGAACCCGAGGCCGGCGCCGAGCAGCTCGCCGGTGAGGATGTAGCTGTAGATGTGGCCGCGCTCGCCTCCGGGGAACCAGTCGCCGACGAGGGAGGCGACCACCGGGCCGGCGACTGCGGTGACGCCGCCGAGCGCGAGGCGCGACAGGAGCAGCTGGCCGAAGGATCCGGCGGACGCGCTCCAGATCATCGCGATGCCCCACAGCACGACCGCCACGCCGAGGAGCCACGTGCGCCGGAGCTTGTCGGCGAGGACGCCGAAGGGCAGCGAGAAGACAGCGCCGACGACCGCCGTGACCGTCACCAGCATGCCGACGTCGAATGTGGAGATCTTCAGCGCGCTGCGGAGCTCGGACGCCGCCGCGCCCACCGTCGCAGTGTCTGCGCTCGACAGCGCGAGGACGCAGGCGAGCACCACGATGACCCGGGTACGCGTGCGGCCACCGAGCACGGGGACCAGCTTGCGCTTGGCGGTCCGGGCGCCGCGACGGGCGACCCGGCCCACCGCCGGGATGAGCCGCTGCGCTCCGTGCGACGCCACGCTCCCATCCTCGCCGATCCCGGCAGGGCTGCGGGCACGGGACGCTCAGGCCAGCCGGCGCTCCAGGTCGTCGACGGCGTCCGCCAGCTCCTTGGGCAGGTGGTCGCCGAATTGCGCGAAGTGCTCGCGGATGAGCGGGACCTCCGCCCGCCACTCGTCGGCGTCGACCCGCAGGAGCTCCTCCATGTCCTCCTTCGACACCGAGATGGCCTCGACGTCGATCGCGCCCGGGGCCGGGACGAAGCCGATGGGCGTGTCGACCGCGTCGCCGCGGCCGCTCACTCGCTCGAAGACCCACTCGAGCACCCGCGAGTTCTCGCCGTAGCCGGGCCACAGCCAGCGGCCCTCGTGGTCCTTGCGGAACCAGTTGACGTAGAAGATCTTGGGGAGCTTGTCGGGGTCGGCCTTCGCACCGAGGCGGAGCCAGTGCCCGAAGTAGTCCCCCATGTTGTAGCCGCAGAAGGGCAGCATCGCGAACGGGTCCCGCCGCAGCTTCCCGACCCTGCCGGCGGCCGCAGCCGTGGTCTCCGACGCCATGATCGACCCCAGGAAGACGCCGTGCTGCCAGTCGAACGACTGGAAGACGAGCGGCACCACCGAGGCGCGCCGTCCACCGAAGAGGATCGCCGAGATCGGGACGCCCCGGGGGTCCTCCCACTCGGGGGCGATCGCAGGGTCCTGCGCCGCGGGCGCGGTGAACCGCGCGTTCGGATGCGCGGCCGGCGTGCCCTTCTCCGGCGTCCATTCCTCGCCGAGCCAGTCCGTGAGGTGCGCGGGGGGCTCCTCGGTCATGCCCTCCCACCAGACGTCCCCGTCGTCGGTCATCGCGGTGTTCGTGAAGATCGTGTTGGCCCCGACCGAGAACATCGCGTTGGGGTTGGTGTGGACGTTGGTGCCGGGGGCGACCCCGAAGAAGCCCGCCTCCGGGTTGATGCCGTAGAGGCGGCCGTCCGGCCCGAACTTCATCCAGCAGATGTCGTCGCCGACCGTCTCCACCTTCCAGCCCGGAAGCGTCGGGATGAGCATGGCCAGGTTCGTCTTGCCGCACGCCGACGGGAAGGCGCCGGTCACGTAGCGGGTCTCGCCCGCCGGCGACGTCAGCTTCAAGATGAGCATGTGCTCTGCCAGCCAGCCGTCGTCGCGCGCCATCACCGACGCGATCCGAAGGGCGAAGCACTTCTTGCCCAGCAGCGCGTTGCCGCCGTAGCCCGAGCCGTACGACCAGATCTCCCGGGTCTCGGGGAAGTGGACGATGTACTTGTTGTCCGGGTCGCACGGCCAGGGCACGTCCTCGTCGCCCGGCTCGAGCGGCGCGCCCACGGAGTGCAGGCAGGGGACGAAGTCACCCTCGGGGCCGAGCACCTCGAGCACCGAGGCACCCATGCGGGTCATGATCCGCATGGACACCGTGACGTACGGCGAGTCGGTGATCTCGACGCCGACGTGGGCGATGTCGGAGCCCAGCGGACCCATGGAGAACGGCACGACGTACATCGTGCGGCCCCTCATCGAGCCGCGGAACAAGCCCCTCAGCGTCTCGCGCATCTCCTGGGGGTCGCGCCAGTTGTTGGTCGGCCCGGCATCCTCCTCCCGCTGCGAGCAGATGAAGGTCCTGTCCTCGACGCGGGCCACGTCCTGTGGATCCGAGTGAGCCCAGTAGCTGTGGGGGCGCTTCGCGTCCGAGAGCTTCACGAACGTGCCGCTGTCGACGAGGAGCTCGCAGAGGCGGTCGTACTCCTCCGCTGAGCCGTCGCACCACTCGACGTGATCTGGCGCGGTGAGCGCCGCCACCTCCTCGACCCACGCCAGCAGCTTGCGGTTGCGGGTTGGCGGCGTGTCCAGGCTTGCTGCCATGTCCTCTCCTCGTCCCATCTGGGTGCCCTCGCGCCCTCGCTTCTCGGCTCTGGGCGGCTTCTTGCTCGATCTTGGCGCGGACTCCGCCGTGCGTGCCACGTCAGACCGAGAACCCCGGGAGCGGGCCGGCCGGATCCGGCCCTCGAGGGGCGCACCGAGCGCTGCGCGGCCCCGCAATCGCCTTCCACGATAGATGCTAGGCATGGGTCGTGGCACCTCCGACGCGTGTCCCGAGACGTCCCCTCTCGGACGAGGACGCAGCCGTCCAGCTCATCGCAGAGGTGCTCGCCCGGGCGCTCGGCACGCCACCTCCCGGCGACGTCTGGATCGGCGACGACGCCGCGGTCGTCTCCGTGCCTGGGGGGCGGTTCGTCTTCGCCACCGATGCCGTGGTCGCCGGGGTCCACGCGGACCTCTCCCTCACGGGGCTCGACGACCTGGGATGGAAGGCGCTCACCGCCACCGTGAGCGATGTGGGCGCCGTCGGAGGAAGGCCGAGCCACGCCGTGGTCGACTTCTGCGTCGCACCGGGCACGGACCTCGAGCTGCTCGCGAAGGGGACGGCCGAGGCGGCGGCAGAGTGGCGGTGCCCGATCGTCGGCGGCGACCTGACCGCCGCGCCGGAGATCGTCGTCGTGGCCGCGGTCGTCGGGCTCCTCGAGGGCGACGGCCCTCCGGTGCTGAGGTCGGGGGCCTCGCCGGGAGACGCGCTCTTTGTGACCGGCCCGCTCGGCGCCTCCGCGGCGGGGCTCCGGCTCCTGCGGGCCGGCGCAGGCGACCCGGCGTCTGCCGTCACCGCCCACAAGCGGCCGCGGGCACGGATCGAAGAGGGGGTGGTCGCCCGGCGCGCCGGTGCGACGGCCATGATGGACGTCTCCGACGGCCTCGCCCTCGACCTGGGACGGCTCGCCGAGGCGTCCGCGGTCGGGGTCCGCCTCGACACCCTCCCCGTCGCCGAAGGCGCCACCGAGGAAGAGGTGCTCGCAGGCGGAGAGGACTTCGAGCTCGTCATCGCGACGCCCGCGCCCGCCCGCCTGGCCGACGCGTTCTCCTCCGCGGGGCTCCGCCTCCCGATCGAGATCGGCCGGTGCACCGGCGACCGAACGGAACGGACGTTGCGGGGGGGCCCGCTCGGGAGCGGCGGCTTCCGCCACCATCTCGGATGGCGCCGGGGCGAGCCTGCGAGCGAGAGGCGCGCCCGTCCCGGCTGATCGGTCGCGGCGTCTTTCCGGCGAGCCGCGTGCCATGCGCGAGCAGTCAGCGGTCAGCTGTCAGCTGTCAGCTGTCAGCGGTCAGCCCTCAGACGTTGGTGAGCCTCCAGCTGATCGGCGCGGAGGGCAGCGCGCCCGACGTGGCGAGCGGTACGGTGACCCGCCGGTCTCCGACCTCCACCACCGCGTTCCCGAACCCCTGGCCGGCGGCAACGGGGGCATTCACCCGGTTCGGCAGGACGACCTCGGTCCTCACGCGTTGGCCGGGGAGGCCGATCAACGTGACGTCCCGGGTCGCCTCCAGCGCAACGGTGGGAGCCCACGGCGCCCGAAGGTGACCGAGCACCTCCCCGCGGTGGACGACGGCAGTCTGCACGAGCGCGTGGTCCGCGCTCGTCACGAGCGCGGTCGTCGCGTCGAAGGCCTCTGTGAGCGCGCTCGGCTGCGCGACGGTGCCGAATTGATGGAAGACGGCCCCGACGAGGGTCTCGGGCTTCCCTGCGATGGTCGTCTTCGCAGCGAACACGAAGCACCCGCCTGCTGTTGTGGTGAAGCCGGTCTTCACGCCGACGATGCCGTCGTGGCCCAACAGCGCGTCGACGTTGTACTGCAAGCCGGCTACCGGCAGTGTGACCTGCGCCATGTCCACGATCGCCCTGAAGGCGGGGTCCGCCATGTCGACCATCGCCAGCCGTACCTGTGACGCCGCCGTGCTCACGGTGCCCGGCGCGACCCCGCTCGCGTCGGTGTAGTGCGTGTGGGTGAGCCCGAGCTGCTTCGCCGCGGCGTTCATCTTGGCGACGAAGGCCGTCTCGCTCCCGGCGTCCCAGTCGGCGAGCAGCGTCGCGATGTTGTCCCCCGAGGGGACGAGGAGCGCCTCGAGCGCCTGACGCTCGGTGAGCTGCTCTCCGGGCGTGACCGCCACGACGGAGTCGCCGACCGCCTTGTCCTGCTCGTAGGTGGTGACGTCGGCCGGCGAGACCGTGATGGAAAGACCCGACCCTGTGGCGGTGAGCGGGTGGTCGCGCAGCACGAGGTACGCCGTCATCAGCTTCGTCACGCTCGCGAGCGCCGTCGGGGCCTGCTGACCAGAGGTACCGAGCAGTCCCGCGCCCTCGACGCCGATCGCCGCCTCGCCCTGGGCTGGCCACGCGAGCGACGCCGGAGCGCCGGGCATCGTCTGGAAGAGCGTGCCCGCTGTCGCCGCGACGGCGGGGACGGGTCGAAGGAACTGCACGACGACGTATGCGACCGCGAGGAGCACGAGCACGACGACCGCGAGGAAACGCCCCATCGGGAGCGATGTTGCCACGCGAAACGACTTCGGCGAGCGCGGCGGGAGGTGCCGAGCGTGACGCGCCGGGCTCATCGCGCGTCGTGCGCGGCGGTCAAGAGGTGACGCTGCGACGCGGGGGCTTGCGCACCCTCCCGGCGCGAATGCACGAGGTGCAGACGTGCAGCCGGCGGGGCGTGCCGTCGACCAGGGCCCGGACCCGCTGGACATTGGGGTTCCAGCGTCGCTTCGTCCTGCGGTGGGAGTGGCTCAGGCTCATGCCGAAGGACGGCTTCTTGCCGCACAGCTCGCACACCGATGCCATCGCAGTCGCCTCCTGGCCGATCTGTCCCGCCGCGTCCGGTCCATGCCGGGCAACGGGCGCGGGCGACCCCGTTCAAGGTCGTCACGAACGGCGGCAAGGTTAGCATCGGCGGGCGATGACGGCGGCGGTCGGGTTGGGGCCACGAGAGCTGAGGGCAGCCATGGTGGCGTTCCGGGACGTGCTGCGGACCCACCAGCGCCTCCTGAACCGGTTGAATGTCTACCCGGTGCCCGACGGGGACACCGGCACCAACATGGCCCTGACGCTCGACGCGGTGGTGAAGGAGCTCGACGCGCTCGGCCCGTCTGCCAACGGGACGTCCGCCATGGCAGACGTCTGCCGGGCGATGGCCCACGGTTCGTTGATGGGAGCCCGGGGCAACTCCGGCGTGATCCTCTCCCAGCTCCTCCGCGGGCTCGCCGAGCGGCTCGGAGACAGGGACGAGGCCGGACCCGACACTGTCGCCGACGCGCTCGTCACCGCGAGCGAGCTGGCCCGCAAGGCGGTGGCCCGACCAGTGGAAGGGACCATCCTCACGGTCGCCCGGGCCGCCGGCGAGGGTGCGGTGGCCGGCGCGAGGGGCGGGGCGGTCCTCCTCGGCGTGCTCGAACGGGCGCGCCAGGCCGCGGGTGACGCGCTCGCCTTGACCCCGACGATGCTCGAGCCCTTGGCTCGTGCCGGGGTCGTCGATGCCGGCGGCGCCGGGTACGTGCTCTTCTTCGACGCGCTCTTGTCGGTGCTCGACGGGCGTCCCTTGCCGGCAGCGGAGGTCGAGTGGGGCGAGCAGGCTCGGGTCGCGGCGCGCGGCCGCTGCGTCTCGCCCGACGGGGGCGCGCCCGGAGCCGGACCTAGCGTCGAGGGCGGGGAACGACAGGGCGAGGAGCTCCGCTACGAGGTCATGTACTTCCTCGACGCACCTGATGATGCCATCGAGGCCTTCAAGGACGTGTGGGCTGGCATCGGCGACTCGATCGTCGTGGTGGGGGGTGAGGGCGAATGGAACTGCCACATCCACACGAACGACATCGGTGCCGCGGTCGAGGCGGCGATCGACATCGGGCGACCGCGCCAGATCCGGGTCACCGACCTCGCCGAGCAGGTCCAAGAGGAGCGATGGGTCCGCGACGCGGACCGCGAGCCCGACGAGCGAAAGGGCGCGGTGCCCCAGACCGCCGTCGTCGCGGTCGTCGTCGGAGACGGCGTGGGGCGGATCTTCCGCTCGCTCGGCGTCCAACGCCTCGTCCGCGGCGGCCAGACGATGAACCCGTCCACCGCGCAGCTCCTCGAAGCTGTCGAGTCGCTCCGCGCTGAGAACGTGGTCCTGCTCCCCAACAACGACAACATCGAGGCGGTGGCCTCCCAGGTCGACGCGCTCACCGACAAGACCGTCCGGGTGGTCCCGACCGGCAGCATCGTGGAGGGGTTCGCCGCGCTGCTCGCGTACGACCCAGGAGCGGGGCCGGACGAGAACGCAAAGGCCATGGCGGCCTCGGCGTCGAAGGTCCTGCCAGGGGCCGTGACCCGGGCGGTCCGGGACGCGCTGACCGAGTCGGGCCCGGTGCGTGAGGGCGCGTGGATGGGCCTGTCGCGCTCGGGCGTCGTGGCCGTCGCGGACTCTCTCGAGGGCGCGGCGCTGCAGCTGCTCGACGCGCTGCTCGAGGACGGGCACGAGCTGGTCACCGTCATCGAGGGCGAGGGGTCGAGCGCCGCAGCCACCCGGCGCATCACCGAGTGGCTGCACGAGGAGCACCCCTACGTCGCCGCCGAGGTCCACCACGGCGGCCAGCCCCTCTACCCCTACCTGCTCGGCATCGAGTGAGCACGACGTACAGGCCGGCGCGCACCCTCCGGCAGCTGTGGGGCATCCCGGTCACCCGCCTGGGCGGCGTCGGCGACCGCAAGGCGAAGGCGCTCGCGGAGCTCGGGATCGAGTCCGTCTTCGACCTCCTCACCACCTACCCGTTCCGCTACGTCGACAGGAGCCGCCGCGTGGACCTCGCGGATCTTTCGGTTGGCGAGGAGGTGGTCGTGCTCGCGACCGTCCGCCAGGTGCAGGCCCGGCGGACCCGCAACGGGCGCGCGCTCGTGGAGCTCGTCGTCCACGACGGGACCACGGGGATGAAGGTGGTCTTCTTCAATCAGGCCTGGCGCGCGCGTCAGCTGGCGCGGGGGACCGAGGCGCTGCTCTTCGGGAAGGTCGACACCTTCCGCGGCGCGAGGCAGATGACCAACCCGGAGGTCGACGTCGTGGTCGGCACCGACGCGGCCGGCGGCCACGACGGCGGTCGACGCCGAACGATGCGGGTCGTCCCGGTGTACCGGGCCTCGGGCAAGGTGGGGTTGTCGAGCTGGGAGATCGGGGGCTGGGTCGAAGAGGCGATCCGGCGCGCAGGCCCCCTCGAGGATCCCCTCCCCGAGAAGTGGCGGCGTGAGCTCGGGCTCGTGGCCCGGACCAGGGCGGTCCACGACGTGCACGTCCCGGCGTCGGTCCAGGCGACCATCCCGGCGCGGCGCCGTCTGGCCTTCGACGAGCTCTTCCGCCTCCAGCTCTCCCTCGTCCTGCGGCGCCGGGCCCTCGAGGTGGGCGCCCGTGCGATCCGCCATGCCGTCTGCGAGCGCGAGCTCGGCGACCCGCCCCGAGGGTCGGGGACGCTCGTGCAGCGCTTCCTCTCGGCGCTCCCGTTCCCGCTCACGGGTGCCCAACGCGCTGCGATGGCCGCGATCTTCGGCGAGATGTCGGGTCCCTTGCCCATGCACCGCCTTCTCCAAGGCGACGTCGGCTCGGGCAAGACGGTCGTTGCCGCCGCCGCGCTCCTCGCCGCGGTGCAGGGGGGGCATCAGGGGGCGCTGATGGTGCCCACCGAGGTCCTCGCAGAGCAGCACTTCTTCGCGCTGCGATCCCTGGTGGACGGCCTCTTCATCCCTGACCCGGGGCGGCTGGGAGGCGAACGGCCGCTCTCGGTGGCGCTCCTCACGAACGGCACGGGAGCCGCAGAACGCGCCCGGCTCCGCCGAGGGCTGGAGGAGGGGGATGTGGACCTCGTCGTCGGCACGCACGCGTTGCTCACCGACGACGTCCAGTTCCACTCGCTCGGGCTCGTGGTGATCGACGAGCAGCACCGGTTCGGAGTCGAGCAGCGCGCGCAGCTCCGGGACAAGGGACGGAGCTCGGTCGTCGCACGTGCGGACGGGGAGCGACAAGGAGCGGATCCCGACCTGCTCGTGATGACCGCGACGCCGATCCCCCGGACCGCTGCCATGGTGCTCTTCGGCGACCTGGACATGGTGGTGCTCGACCAGCTCCCGCCAGGCAGGGTTCCCGTCGAGACGGCGTGGGTGACGACGCCGCAAGGCGAGGAGGAGGTCTGGGAGCGTGTCCGAGCGGAGGTCCGCGCCGGCCATCGCGCCTTCGTGGTCTGCCCCCTCGTCGAGGGATCGGACCGTGTCCAGGCGCGCGCCGTCACCTCGGAGCTCGAGCGCCTGGCGGACGGGCCGCTCCGCGGCCTGGCGCTGGGGCTCTTGCACGGCCAGATGCCCGCGGCCGAGAAGGAGTCGGCCATGAGACGCTTCCGCGAGGGGGCCACGCCGGTGCTCGTGGCCACGACGGTCGTGGAAGTCGGGGTCGACGTCCCCGAAGCGACGGTCATGGTGGTGGAGGATGCCGGAAGGTTCGGCATCGCGCAGCTCCACCAGCTCAGAGGGCGCGTGGGGCGGAGCCACCGGCCAAGCTGGTGCTTCCTCCTCGGAGCCGCAGACACCGACGACGCGGAGGCACGGCTGACGGCGATGGTGCGGACCAACGACGGGTTCGAGCTCGCAGAGGTCGACTTCGAGCTGCGAGGGGAGGGCACGATCCTGGGCACCCGCCAGAAGGGCAGGAGCGATCTCAAGCTCGCGTCACTGCGGCGCGACGCCGACCTCCTCGACGCCGCCCGGCGCGTGGCCGAGGCGGTCACCGAGTCGGACCCCACCCTCGACCGCCATCCCGGGCTGGCCGACGAGGTGCGCCTCTTCCTCGACCCCGACGAAGAGGCGTTCCTCTTCAAGTCCTAAGCCTGACGCGGGTCGGGACGCGGGTCGGGACGCAGGTCGGGACGCGGGTCGGGACGCAGGTCGGGACGCGGGTCGTCTTCGGCGGCGTGCCAGTCCTCACCACCCGGCGCCCCGCGTGGCCCGGGCGATCCGGTCCGACGGGGCGAGGGGCGGGACCACCACACGACGGCTGCCGCGACGAGGAAGGACATGGACATCACGAAGAACGCCCAACGGAAGCCGGCGGTGGCGATGATCTCGCCGAGCGCGATCGTCCACAGCGAGCCGACGCCGTAGGAGATCGCGAAGTAGTAGCCGAACGTGCTCTGGTGGCCGACGCCGTCCAGCCCGTCGGCGAACACCGCCTGGAGCAGCGGGGACTCCGCGTACGCGAAGACGCCGACGAGGACGCCCACCGCGCCGACGGCCAGCAGGTCTCGCCCCACCAGTACGAACGCGGCGATCGTCGCGGCACCGACCACGTAGACGACGAGCAGCACGCGCCTGCGCCCCATGCGGTCCGCCAGGTGACCGGCGAGCACCGGGCCGGCGATGCTGCCGATGACCAGCGCACTGAAGAGCGCCCCGACCCAGAGCGCGTGCAGATGGAGGCCGCTCTTGAGGTAGGCAGGGACGAAGACCGCCAGGGTCCCGAGCCCCCGGCCGCCGGCGGCGATGGTCCCCGCGATCATCGCGCCCAACGCCGTCCGGCTGTGCAGGATCCCCCGCACAGCGTCGAGGTGGCCGCCCGCCGGCGCCGCCGGAGATGCGCGGTCGGTCGCCGGGCGGGTCGCGCTCGCGCCACCGCCAACGTCCTTCAGCTTCCAGGCGACGAGGACCCCCCCGATCGCCATCGGCACCGCGAGGGCGGCCACGGCGACGTGCCAGCCGTAGGAGGCGATCAGGGCCGAGATGACGAGCGGGATGACCGCGGTGCCGATGCTCCCACCCGCGACGTGCCACGACAAGGCATAGGCGCGTCTCGCCGGGAAGCGCCTCGCGAGCAGCGCGCTGCCGACGGGGTGCTGTGGCCAGGAGACCACGCTGCCGATGCAGCGCGCGGCGCCGAAGAGCACGAAGCCCGACGCAAGTCCGCCCATCAGGCTCGCGATCGCCATGCCGAAGTTCTGCAGGGAGAGCAGCACGCGAGCCGACACCTTGCGAACGGAGCCGGCGATGGCCTGGAGGAGGCCCCCGATGATCCCTGCGACGCCGAGCACGATGCCGAGCGCCCCATAGGAGACATGGAACGAGGTGACGACGAAGGGGTAGGCGACCGCAAGGCCGGCGACGTAGATGTGCTGGATCGCGTGGGAGAACGTGACGATGGCGAGCTGCCCGCGCTGGGCGTCCTCGGACCCGACGTCCGCGACCAGCCCTCTTCTCGTCGACACGTCCGCAGGCAGATCCTCCGGCAGCTCGGTCTGCTCTTGCATCGGTTGCAAGGGTGGCACGGATCGCACCTTCTCGCTCGCGTCGGGCGGTACCGTGGCGAGGTGCGCGTGATCGCCGGCTCGAGCAGGGGGCGCCGGCTCCGGGCCTCGCTCCCCGGCAGCGTCCGGCCCACCGCAGACCGGGTGCGTGAGGCCATCTTCGACGTGCTCGGGTCGATGGGAGGCGTCGAGGGCGCAGTCGTGCTCGACCTCTTCTGCGGCAGCGGCGCGCTCGGGCTCGAGGCCCTCTCACGCGGGGCGGCCTCGGTCACCTTCGTCGACCACGACTCGGCGGCACTGGCAGCGGTGCGGACGAACCTCGCGGCCACCGGTCTCGCCACGCCGGCTGCGTCGCTGGTGCGTGCGGAGCTGCCGGGGTGGCTCGGCCGCACCCGCCACGTCGACCTGGCGCTCTGCGACCCCCCGTACGCGTTCGGAGACTGGACGACGCTCCTGACGCTGCTCGACGCCGACCTGGCCGTGCTCGAGTCGGGATCCGAGATCGTGCTCCCTCACGGCTGGATGGCCGCGAGGGTCCGCCGGTACGGCGGTACGCTCGTGACCGTGGCCCGCAAGACTGACGCACCCTTTGGGGGCACGCGGGAAGGTGCATCGTGAGGGTCGCCCTGTTCCCCGGCTCCTTCGACCCCTTCCACAACGGCCACCTCGAGGTGGTCGAGCGAGCGTCCCGCATCTTCGACGAGGTGGTCGTGGCGGCGCTGCGCAACCCGCAGAAGGGCGAGCCGCTCTTCACGATCGACGAGCGCACCGAGATGCTGGAGGAATCCCTGGCGCATCTCGAAGCCGTGCGGATCGTAGGGGTCGCGACGTTGGTGGTCGCCGTGGCGCGTGACGTCGGCGCCTCAGCGATCGTGAGGGGCCTCAGGGCGGTCTCCGACTTCGAGAACGAGCTGCAGATGGCCCAGATGAACCGACAGCTCTCGGGAGTGGAGACGATCTTCATCCCGACGAGCGCGCAGTACTCGTTCATCGCTTCGCGGCTCTTGCGTGAGGTCGCCCGTTTCGGCGGGGACATCTCGGCATTCGTGCCCAAGCCCGTCGCCTCGCGGTTCGAGGCGAAGTTCTCTCCGCTGCGTCCCGACGCCGAAGGGCGGTCGGTGCAGTCGTGACGGAACCTTTCGAAGAGCTTCCCGACGGCCGTGTCCCCGCAGCGGGCGACGACCTCGGGACCGAGGGGCTGATCCAACGGGCCATCGACCTCGTGAGCAGCGCCAAGGCGATGCCCTTGTCGGCGTCGGTGCTCGTGTCGCGCGAGGAGCTGCTCGATGTGCTCCACGCGGCGATCGACCGCCTCCCCGACGAGCTCCGTCAGGCTCGCTGGCTGCTCCGGGAGAAGGAGGAGTTCCTGGCCGACCGGGAGCGGGAGGCCGAGGCGCTCATGGCGGACGTCCGTGCGCAGGCGGAGCACATGGTCTCGCGCTCCGAGGTGGTCCGCCAGGCGAACGCCGTGGCCCAGCGCATACTCGACGACGCCAACGAGGAGGCGCGCCGACTTCGCCACGAGGCCGAGGACTACTGCGACCAGAAGCTCGCAGGCATGGAGATCGTGCTCGACCGCATCACCAAGACGGTGCGGGCCGGGAGGGAGAAGCTCCAGGCGACCGCGCCCGCCCCGGTGCCCGCGGAACCGCCGGTGCACGAGGGGGAGGAGCCGGGCTTCTTCGACCAGGACCTGGCATAGGCCGACACGGGGCTCGTCGCCGGCGGGCAGGACGCGTCGACAGGACAGGAGAGACGGGAAGGAAAGACGGGCAGGAAAGGAGGCACAGGTGGACCCCTTCGTGGTGCACGTGGCCAGGCTCCGCAGGACGCTGGGCACCCGCTGGCACGAGGTGCGCACCGGGCCGGTCGACCCTGAGGGCGTGATCGTCACCCGTTCGCCCGCCGACAGCTCGGTCCCCGAGGGCGCCGACGCCATGTGCGAGGTCGTGCTCGAGTCGTTCGCCGGAGGGGTGATGGTGACCGGCACGGTCGCCGCGCCCTGGAGGGGGATGTGC
This sequence comes from Actinomycetes bacterium, assembly GCA_021791145.1. The sequence goes on from JAJYXE010000035.1 coordinate 91,257, forward strand.
CGTCGCTGTGCGTCGCCGGTCGGGGGCATGCTCCGGATCCCGGTCCGTGAGCGGTTCACCGAGCCCGGCGCGGGCTACGGCGACCCCGACGACGACGAGGCTTACCGTATCGCCGACGACGAGCTCGACCTCGGGCCGATGGTCCGCGACGCGGTGGTCCTCGAGCTGCCGCTCGCGCCGCTGTGCCGGGAGGACTGCCGGGGGCTCTGTCCCCACTGCGGCTGCGACCTCAACTACGAGACCTGCGGCTGCGAGGCACCGCGCGATCCGAGGTGGGCTAACCTCGACGTGCTCCGGTCGGCTCAGTAGCTCGCGTGTGGCCGACGGCCGGCGCCAGGTGCGCCGTCCGCCGGAGCCGAGCCGCTCCGGGAGGTCCCCGGAGTGGGAGCCCGCCGGCTGCCCGGGCCGGCATGGACCTGGAGTGCACTGACGATGGCCGTCCCCAAGAAGAAGACATCGAAGGCGAAGGGCAGGAGTCGGCGGGCCGCCAACTGGCGGCTCGACCCGCCGCCGCGCAGCGTCTGCCCCCACTGCCACCAGGCGAAGCTGCCGCATGTCGTGTGCCCGAGCTGCGGGTGGTACAAGGGGCGCCAGGCGGTCGAGGTCGACTGAGGTGACGCGCCGCCGCACCGTCCAGGGAGAACCGTCCCGAGGTGCGGTGCCGCTGACCTCGCTCCCGGTCGCAGTCGACGCGATGGGGGGTGACAAGGCGCCTGCCGAGGTCGTGGGCGGCGCACGCAAGGCCGCCGAAGAGGGGATCCCCGTGGTGCTGGTGGGGGTCCCCGAGCTGCTCGGCGACACCGGTGACCTCGAGGTGGTCGCCTGCACCGAGGTCATCGGGATGGACGAGGACCCGGCCCAGTCGGTCCGGCGCAAGAAGGACTCCTCGCTCGTGCGCGCCGCCGAGCTCGTGCGCGACGGCGCCGCGTCGGCGATGGTGAGCGCCGGGAACACGGGTGCGACGATGGCCGCGGCGCTGCTCCGGATGGGAAGGATCCCCGGCGTCGTCCGACCGTGCATCGCGACCCCGCTGCCTCGCCTCGGGCGCGCGCCCGCGGTGCTCGTGGACGCCGGGGCCAACGCCGAGTGCACGAGCGCGATGCTCGTCCAGTTCGCGCAGATGGGGGCCGGCTACGCGCTCGCGCGCTACGGCGTCGACGACCCGTCGGTGGCGCTGCTCTCCATCGGCGAGGAGCCGACCAAGGGCACGCCGCTCGTGAAGGAGGCCCACGGGCTGCTCGCAGCGGGGGCGGGGGTGCGGTTTGTGGGCAATGTGGAGGGAAGGGACCTCCTGCCCAGCCCCGCGGACGTCGTCGTGACCGACGGGTTCACCGGGAACGTGACCTTGAAGGCGCTCGAGGGCTCCCTCCGTTTCATCGTCCGGACCCTCTTCGAGGTCTTCTCGACCGATGAGCAGACGAAAGCCGCGTCGGAGGCGCTCCTCCCGCACCTGCTCCCGATCGCCGCCGAGCTCGACCCGGAGAACACCGGGGGCGCGTTGCTCCTCGGGGTCGACGGGATCTGCGTGATCAGCCACGGCTCGTCCAGCGCGACCGCGATGCGCAACGCGCTGCACGTCGCCTACGACCTCGCGGGACGCGACGTCACGGCGCTCCTCGCCGACGCCGTGCGACGCGAGAGCGGCGTTGCGCCGGGTGCCGGCGTTGCGCCGGGCATGCTCGGCTCTCGGTAACATCCGAGCGTTCCGTCGCCGACCCAGGAGCCCTCGTGCCAGCTGAGACCCACACTGAGCGTGGTCCCCTCGACCGCCAAGCGGTCTTCGAGCTGATCAGGGACCAGCTCGCAGACATCCTGGAGACCGACCCGACACGGATCACCGAGGGGTCGTCGTTCGCCGAGGATCTCGACGCCGACTCCCTCGCCCTGATCGAGCTCGTCGAAGCGCTCGAGGAGGAGCTCGGAGAGCGCACTGTCGGGTTCCGCATCGACGACGAGGACCTCGAGGACCTGCGGACCGTCCGCGACGCCGTCGACTATGTCGTCGCAAAGCTCGGAGAGAGCTGAACCGCGCCAGGTGGAGGGCATCACCGACGGCGCGGCGCGGCTGGCCGAGCGGCTCGGCCACGACCTTGAGGGCGTGCCGCTGCTCCAGCGGGCGCTTTCGCACCGAAGCTGGTGCGCCGAGCAGGGCGGCCCGCCCTCCAACGAGCGGCTGGAGTTCCTCGGGGACGCCGTCCTCGGCCTCGTGGTCGCTGAGTACTGCTACCGCCGCTTCCCCGAGATGCCCGAAGGCGAGCTCGCCAAGGTGCGGGCGGCGGTCGTGAATGCCCGGGTCCTCGCCGAGGTGGCCGAGCAGCTCGGCATCGGCGACGCGCTCCTTCTCGGCAAGGGAGAGGAGGCGTCCGGCGGGCGGACGAAGCCGTCGATCCTGGCGGACGCCCTCGAGGCGGTGCTCGGCGCCCTGTACCTCGAGTCGGGCTGGACGGCGGCGGAGCGGGTGATCCTCACCTTCCTCGGGCCGCGCATCGAGCGGGCAGCAGCGGAGCCGGACGACTTCGACCAAAAGGGGCTGCTCCAGGAGCTGACGGTGCGGCAGGGCGAGGGGATCCCGCGCTACGTGGTGGTCGGCTCGGGTCCGGACCACGACCGCCAGTTCGAGGCCGCCGTCTTCGTGAACGGCTTGCGCCGCGGTGCCGGCGTGGGCGGGACGAAGAAGGATGCCGAGCAGGAAGCGGCCCGCCAGGCGCTCTCGGAGCTGCGGCGTGCCTGAGCTTCCCGAGGTGGAGACCCTCCGCCAGGACCTGGCCAAGGAGGTCGTCGGCAGGAAGATCAAGTCGGTCGCGGTGACCAACGGACGTTCGGTCCGCCGGCATGCGAGCGCGAAGCACTTCCGTGCGCTGCTCGAGGGTCGCACGGTCAAGGCGGTCGCCAGGCTCGGCAAGTACCTGCTCTGCATCCTCGACAACCAGGACACCTTGGTCATCCACCTCGGAATGAGCGGCCAGCTCCTGCGGGTGAAGAGCGCCAAGGAGCCGAAGCCCAAGCACACCCACGTCGTCATCGCCTTCACCCAAGGCGGAGAGCTGCGCTACGTCGACCCCCGGACCTTTGGTGAGATGTTCGTGTCCAGCCCGCTCTCGGAGGGCGCGACGGCCAACGGCTCGGCTCTGCCTCCAGGCATAGCGGCCGGCGACGGCGCGGCGCTCCGGCGCCAGGTACCCGAGCTCTCCCACCTCGGCTTCGACCCGATCGAGGACGTGATGAGCTGGGACCGTTTCGGTCTCCTCCTGCGCCAGCACCGCAGCGGGCTGAAGGCGCTCCTCATGGACCAGGAGTTCGTCTCGGGGATCGGCAACCTCTACTCCGACGAGATCCTCTTCAGCGCAGGCCTCCGCTACGACCGGTTGTCCGACGGGCTGTCGGCGACCGAGGTCCGACGGCTCTACCGCGCGATGGTCGAGACGCTGAGCGAGGCGATCAAGCACCGGGGCTCCACGCTCGTCGACGAGCAGTACCGGGACCTGTTCGGCGAAGCGGGGGACTACCAGGGCAGCCACCAGGTCTACGGCCGCGAAGGTGAGCCGTGCCGGCGCTGTCGCAACCTGATCGTTCGAGCGAAGATCGCCGGCCGGTCGACCTTTTACTGCGAGCACTGCCAGGTCTGAGCGCGTCTCGTCGCGCCACGTCGCACGAGGCCGACCACACCCAGAGGCCTGCCGGTCCCCGAGCATCCCGGCACGAGCACGCAGAGATCCGCTCAGCCGGCCCGGTCGGGCACCAGGCTCGGTGCCCGCCGGGTCCCGGGCGCGGCGGCGAGGCGTTGGTAGGGTCGGCTGGCGATGTTCCTCAAGTCCCTCAGCATGAAGGGGTTCAAGTCCTTCGCGGACCCCACGGTCCTCGAATTCGAGCCCGGTCTCACGGTCGTGGTCGGGCCCAACGGAAGCGGGAAGTCCAACGTCGTGGACGCCGTCACGTGGGTGCTCGGCGCACAAGGGCCCCGGGCGCTGCGCTCGCAGAAGATGGAGGACGTGATCTTCGCCGGCACGTCCAGCCGGCCCGCGCTCGGACGTGCGGAGGTCTCCCTCACGATCGACAACAGCTCGGGGAAGCTCCCGGTGCCGATGGCCGAGGTGACCATCACCCGCACGTTGTTCCGCTCGGGCGACAGCGAGTACGCGATCAACGGGACGGCATGCCGGCTCCTCGACGTCCAAGACCTCCTCAACGACTCCGGCGTCGGCCGCCAGCAGCACATGATCATCGGGCAGAACCAGCTCGACACCGTGCTCACGGCACGCCCCGAGGATCGCCGCGCCGTCATCGAAGAGGCGGCAGGCGTCCTGAAGCACCGCCGTCGCCGGGAGCGTGCGGAGCGGCGCCTCGACGCGACGCAGGAGAACCTCGAGCGCTTGGGCGACCTCGTGCGGGAGGTGCGCCGGCAGATCCGGCCACTCGAGCGCCAGGCTGCAGCGGCCAGGTCGCACGCGTCGATCGCCGCGGAGCTCCACGCCCTGCGGGTTCACCTCTGCGGAGCGGAGCTCGCCGAGCTGGAGGTCCGTCAGGACCGCGCGGCGGCCGACGTCGCCGAGCTGTCGGGCGAAGAGGCGCGGCTTCGCGCGCTGCTCGAGGAGCTGGACTCGCAGGCCGCGGCGACGGCGGCGGAGCTCTCCTCTGGTGACGAGCAGGATCTTGCGAGCGTGCTGGCGAGCGTCCAAGCCCTGGTCGAGCGGGCCAAGGGGCTCGCCAACGTGGCGCGCGAGCGGGCGAGAGCGCTCGAGCACGCCCTGGACGCTGCGGCCGACACGGACGTCGTGGCGACTCTCGAGGCCGAAGGCGCGAAGCTTGCCGACGAGCTGCGAGGTGTCGACGCGGACGAGCGCGCCCTGGTCCCCCAACAAGAGGAGATCGACCGGCGGTCCTCGTCTCTCGCCGCAGACGAGAAGTCGCACCGGCTCCGTTGGGGTGACGGCGCAGCGCTCCACGCGGCAACGAGAGCGCTCGACGAGCTGCGACGCCGTACGGAGCTGCAGTTGCGCGCGGTGCAGCACGACGAACGGGAGATCGCGGCCCTCGAAGAGAGGCTTGCGGCGGTTCAGTCCCGTGCTCGAAGACTGGCGGTGGGCGCCGAGGACCTCGACGCCCGCGCTGACGCGATGGAGACGGAGGCCGCGCAACTCGCCGCGGCGGTCACGGAGGCCGAAGCGCGGCACGGGGCGGCGTGGGACGCGGCCAGGGCCGCCGAGGACGCGGCACGAGAGGCCGATCAGGAGCGGTATCGAGCCGCCGCGCGCGCCGAGGCCCTGGCGCGTGCGCTGCACGAGCTCGAGGGAGCGAGCGGCAAGGACCTGCTCTCCGACGTCGACGGTGTGGTCGGCTCGCTGGTTGACCTCGTCGCGATCGACCCGGGGTGGGAGGCTGCGTTCGAGGCAGCCGCAGGGGCAGCGGTGTCGGCCGTGGTCGTGTCAGGGCGGGACGCGGCGCATGCGGCGCTCGCTCGGCTGCACGGCCGCGGCGCGACGGGCGCGCTCCTTCCGACGGGTGCGGTCATGGACAACCGCACCCCTGTCGGCCTCCCGGCTGCTGCGCTCCCGGTGCGGCCGCACGTGCGGCTCCGAAGACCGCTCGGTGCTGCCGTCGACAGCGTCCTCGACGCGCTCGTCGGGAGCGCGGTGCGCGTGGATGGATGGGAGGCTGCGATCGACCTCGCGCTCGACCGCCCCGACGTCGTGGTCGTGACGCCGGACGGAGATCGCTTCTCGAATGCGGGATGGCGGGTCCGTTCCTCGTCGGGGATCGTCACCGCCGCAGCGGTGGAGGAGGCGGAGCGGCGTGCAGCCGACGCAGCAGCGCGTGCTGAGCGGGCGAACGCCGCGAGCGCAGACGCGCGCCGAGCGCTCGACGCGGCGTCCACGGGCGCGCGGGACGCTGCGAGGGCGCTCGATCGCCACGAGGCGGCGCGGGCGGCGATCGCCGGGGACCGGCGACGCACCGCAGAGGAGCGCGCGCGTGTGGCGTCGGAGCTCGACGAGGCGCGTGAAGCCCATCGGACGCTCGAATTGCGGCTCGCGTCCGACCGCGAGGAGCTGTCGTCCTTGGAGAGGGCGCTCCCGGGTGCCGAGGAGCAGGCGTCCGCTGCGGCGGCGAGCGCGGCAGAGGCCGCTGCCGCAGCCGAGGTGCTGGCTTCGAGGAGGCGCGAGCTGTCCGCGTCGCGTCACGCGCTCGACGTCCGCGCTGCGAGCATCGCGGAGAGGCGACGGGTGCTCACGGCACGACTCGGCGAGATCGAGCGTCGCCTGGCTGGGCACGGTGAGGCGCGCGAGGCCGCCGCCCGGCGCAGGCAGCGCCTCGAGGCCGACGCTGTCGCGCTCGGCCGTCTCGAGCGCCTCGTCCGACAAGAGCGCGCCCGCCTCGAGTCGATGCTCGCCGTGCTCCGCCGCGCATACGCCGACCAGTCCGACCGACGACGGGCGGGCGCGGCGAGGATGGAGTCGATCCGCGCGGAGCGCTTGGCGCTCGAACAGAGGCAGGCCGCAGTCCGTGAGAGATCGCGGGCCGCGGACCGAGAGATGGCGGAGGCGTCATTGCGCGCCGACGCCCTCGTCGAGACCATGGAGCGCGAGCTGGGCGTCGCACCAGCCGAGGCGAAGTCCGCCCCGCTGCCCGAGCTGCCCGAAGGGGTGACGGCCGCCGCCCACGCGGGGGCACTTGCCACCAAGCTCGCTTCGCTCGGACCGGTGAACCCGCTCGCGCTGGACGAGCTGTCCGTGCTCGAGGAGCGCCACCGAGAGCTCGATACGCAGATGGAGGACGTTCGCGCCGCGCGCCGGCAACTGCACGAGGTGGTGCGCTCCCTCGACCGGGAGATCACCGAGGAGTTCGCAGCAGCGGTAGCGGACGTGAACGAGCACTTCTCCACGTTCGTGGGGAGCCTGTTCCCGGGGGGGACCGGCCGGCTCACGTTGACCGAGCCAGCAGATCTGCTGAGCACGGGCGTGGAGATCGAGGTGCGCCCCGCGGGTCGCAACGTGCGACGCGTCTCGTTGCTGTCCGGCGGGGAGCGATCGATGGCCGCGCTCGCGTTCCTCTTCGCTGTGTTCCGCAGCCGGCCCTCACCTTTCTACCTCATGGACGAGGTAGAAGCAGCGCTCGACGACGTGAACCTGCACCGGTTCCTCGGGCTGGTGCACGAATTCCGCGACGAGGCGCAACTGATCGTGGTCAGCCACCAGAAGCGGACGATGGAGGCGGCCGACGCGCTCTACGGGGTCACCATGGCTCCGGGGGGATCCTCCCAGGTCGTGAGCCAGCGGGCGCGCGCACGGGCTCAGCCCGTGGGGTAGTGCTGACGCTGTACGGGCAGCTGTCCTCTCGTCGTTGATCGGGCCACGACGACGGCACGGGTAGGCTCGCCGGATCGTGGTCGCCCTATGGATCGCGCTCGGCGTCGCGGCGATCGTCGTGCTCGTCGCAGGCAGCCTCGGCTACGCCACGACCGCTCGGCGCAGGCGGGGCCGCGGGGCCTCCGCCCGCCCGCCCGCCCGCCCGCCGGCGCCGCGTCCC
>JAJYXE010000049.1 GCA_021791145.1 Actinomycetes bacterium
ACCCGACCCCGGCCCCGACCCCGAGCCCGCCGGACCCGACCCCGGACCCGCCGTTCCCGAGTCCAGCCCCGAACCCGCCCCGTTCCCCGACCCGTGGGGCTCCCCGCGGAGCCCTTGCGCGCCCCCGGTGAGGACGAGGCCGTCGCCCGATGTCGGACCGAACGCCCGCAGCCGGTACCCCGTCGCCGGCTGGAGCCCCTCGTGCGATGTCGTGACGGATGTCGAAACGGATGTCGCGATCGACGCCGCGACCGATGCGCCGAGCCCAAGGGGCGCCCCAAACGAAGAGGCGGCCTCGCTGTGGCTGAGGGCCGAGATCGCCGGCAGGCGCAAGCCGAAGGTCTGCTGCAAGATCTCGCCGGTGATCTGCTGCGCAACCGGCGAGAGGACGCCCGCCGCCCCCAGTCCCGTGACCGATGCCAGCCCGGCCAAGGTCCCGAGCGCGATGCGCGCGGGCAGCACGTGGGATCCGGGGGCGCCGCTGAGCGACGCGAGCTGCTCGGGCTGGAGCGCGGCGAGCACCGCGAGGAGGTCGTCCTGCTTCACTTCCTTGGACCCCGCTGAGGCGCTCATGGCTGCAAGGAGCGACTCGAGCCGTTCGGGCGGGAGGACGAGATGCCGGTCGGTCGCCAATTCCTCGGATCCCTCGGGGTGCGCCGACGCCTGCGCGAACAAGAGCCCCCGCGGATCGGCCATCAGCCGGTCGATCTCGTCGGCAGGCACCGGACGGCTGAAGAGGTAGCCCTGCACCTGGTCGCACCCGTGCTCGGAGAGGAACCTGAGCTGCGAGACGGTCTCGACCCCCTCTGCGATCACCTGGAGGCCGAGGCTGTGCGCGAGTGCGATCACCGCCCCGACGATGGGCGCCGCGTCGGGCTGCGTGTCGATGCGGCTCACGAAGGACGGATCGATCTTGATCGCGTCGACCGGCATGTCGGTCAGGTACGTGAGCGCGCTGTAGCCCGTGCCGAAGTCGTCGATGGAGCAGCGGATCCCCATCGCGCGCAGCTCTGCGAGGCTCTGTGCGGTCTCTTCCATGTGGGCGACGAGGATGCTCTCCGTCACTTCGAGCTCGAGCAGCCCGGGGTCGAGGCCCGTACGCGACAGCACGTCCGCGACCACCTTCACGAGGGACTGGTTCGCGAACTGCCGTGGCGAGACGTTGACCGCGACGCTGAGACGGGGGGCGCCTCTTCGCTGCCACGACCGGGCTTGGACGCACGCCGTTTCGAGGACCCACTCCCCGACGCTCGCGATGAGGCTCGTCTCCTCTGCCAGCGGGATGAAGGTGGTGGGAGGGATGAACCCGAGCCGCGGGTGCTCCCAGCGCGCCAGTGCCTCGACGCCGACGACCTCGGCGCTCGCGGTGTCGACCTTCGGCTGGTAGTGGACGGTGAGCCTTCCTCGGTCCAGCGCCTGTCGCAGCCCGTTCTCGAGCGCGAAGTGGAGCTCCGCGCGCGAGCTCATCGTCGAGTCGAACACCGCGTAGGTGTTCCTGCCCGCAGACTTCGCGTGGTACATCGCGATGTCCGCGTTCTTGAAGAGCGTGTCGACGTCGTCACCGTCCTCGGGATGGACGGCGATGCCGATGCTGGTCTGGACCGGCAGCAGCTTCCCGCCGACGTGGAACGGCTCGCGGAACGCGCCGAGCATCCGTTCTCCGACGTTGGCTCCCTGCTCCTTCCCGTCGACGTCCGGCAAGAGCACGATGAACTCGTCGCCGCCCATCCTTCCGAGGGTGTCCTTCGGACGCAGCCGGGTCTGGAGCCGCTGCACGACCGCCTGCAGGAGCTCGTTGCCGGTGGCATGGCCCAGGCTGTCGTTGATGCTCTTGAACCGGTCGAGGTCCAGGAACATGACCGCGAGTCCGCGGCGCGCCCGTCGGGAGTCGGCGAGCGCCGCTTCGAGCCTGTCGTTGAAGAGGACCGGATTGCACACGCCCGTGAGGGGGTCGTGCTGCGCGCGGTACTCGGCGGCCGACCGGGCGAAGACCTGGAGCACCAGGTACAAGACGACGAGCACGGGCAGGGTCGCCGCGCCGATCTCCAGCAGCGCGAGGTTGGTCTTGAAGTCGATGAGCGTGTCGGCGACGAGGACGGCCGGCCCCACGAGCGCGCCGAGCAGCATGAGACCGATGACGGGGCGCCCCGGCCGGGTCGAGTGGAGCGGCACGGGGTCGAGCGCCTTCCTCTGCGAGCGGTGCAGGATGGCGCATCCCCACAGGCAGCACCCCCACAGGAGCACGGTGCTCAAGGGGACCGGCGAGGCGAGTCTTCCTGCCAGGAAGAGCCCGGCCGCGGCGGCGTGCGCGACGAAGATCGTGAGGAACCCGGCGAAGAGGTACCGGTGCGCGGCGGGATGGCGCTGGCTCGTCGCCAGGACGTTGACGGCGAGCAGCACGACGATCAAGGCGCCGAAGGCTGGGGCGATGACGGTGAGCTCGCGGTGCGGGTGCCAGCCCAGCGCGGGCACCGCGACGAGCGCGAACAGCGGGTAGGCCGGCACCATGGCGGCGACCGTCGAGGCCGCGAGCGCCTCCACCCCCTTGCCCGGGACTCGCTGGCGCAGCAGTGCCACGAGAGCGAGCATCGTGACGGCCTCGCCTGCAAGGGTGAGGACGAGGGGGAGGGCCGCATCGGCGGCCGCCCCTTTGTACCCGCGGCCATCGAGGATCGCGGCGGCCAGGCTCGTGGTCAGTCCGAGGCCGAGCAGGCCCCATCCGACGAGCCATTCGCGCGAGTGCAGGCGGCCGTTGGACCACAGGCCGTAGCCGGCCGCGCCGACGACCAACGCGCCGACGACGATCGCGGTCACCGACGGGTCCAGTGCCGTGGCGAGCCGGATCGCGCCCGCGATGGCGACGATTGCCAGCAGTGCTCTCACCCTCCGTCATCCCCCTTTGTCCCCAAGGAACGGAGTGCCTGTTGTCGTGCTCGGAAGAGTTTCACACGTCGAGCAATCTCCGGCAAGATCGTTGTTCTGCAGAAACAATCTGCCGGGCGGGATCCGCGCCCCCGTCACACCCCTGCGCGATCGTCGAGGCGTGACGACCCATGGGACAGGGATGGTGCGGTGAGGGTCCTGCACACGAGCGACTGGCACATCGGGCGGCGCTTCGAGCGGGCGCCGCTCGACGACGACCAGCGCGCCTTTCTCTCTTGGCTGGCGTCGAAGGTCGGCGAGCTGGGCGTCGACCTGGTCGTGGTGGCGGGCGACGTCTACGACCGCTCGCTGCCAGCAGAAGAGGCGGTGGCGCTCCTGGACGAGGGGCTCGACCGGCTCCGCGCGGCCGGTGCGGTCGTGGCGATGATCCCGGGGAACCACGACAGCGCGCGCAGGCTCGGGTTCGGCGCTCGTCGCCAGGCGCTCGGCGGCGTCCACGTCTTCGCGGACGACCTGGGCGCCCCCGAGCCCTGGCTGTTCGAAGCGAAGGGCGAGGCCGTGGCCGTCGTGGCCGTGCCGTTCCTCGACCCCCTCGTCGCGCCGGCGCCGGTGCCCGACGCCCACGGCGCTCCTCGCCCCCGGACGCACGCCAGCGTGCTGGAGGACTTCGTCGGTGCGGGCCGTGACGCGCTCTGCGCCTACCCCGGCGTCCCCTCGATCGCCGTCGCGCACGCCTTCGTCGCCGGCGCTGCGCCGTCGGACTCCGAGAAGACGCTGGCCATCGGGGGGACGGACCTCGTCGGCGCGTCGATCTTCGGCGGGTTCGACTACGTGGCGCTCGGCCATCTCCACCGTCCGCAGGTCGTCGCCGGTGACGAGCGGATCGCCTACTCGGGGTCGCCGCTCGCGTACTCGTTCAGCGAGTCCCACGCAAAGAGCGTCAGGCTCGTCGACATCGCGGACGGCCGGGTGCGCGAGGTGGTGACGCTGCCCGTGCCGGTGGGCCGGCCGGTCGTCACCCTCGAGGGGACCCTCGAGTCGCTCTTGACCGACGCCGCTTACGAGGCCGTGGCGGAGCACTGGGTCGCCGCACGGCTGACCGACGTGACCACCCAGGTCCAGCCTCTCGAGCGCCTCCGCCGCCGCTTCCCCTATGCGGTGAGCGTCCGCTACGCCCGGTCGGCGCCGATCCCCACAGGCGTGTGCCGCCGCGCCGACGGGCTGTCGAGCCGGCCCGGGTCCACCGATGTGGACATGGTCCTCGCATTCCTCGAGGAGGTCGGCGGCGGCCCGCCCGAGGACTGGGCCCGCGCGCTGGTCGCCGAGGCACTCGCTGCGGCGGGGGGTGCGGCGGGGCTCGCTGCGGCGGGGCTCGCTGCGGCGGGGGGTGCGGCGGGGGGTGCGGCGGGGCTCGCTGCGGCGGGGGGTGCGGCGGAGGGTGGTGCGGCGGTTGCCGGGGGCCCGGCATGAGGCCGATCTCGCTCACGCTCCAGGCGTTCGGCTCGTACGCCGGCGAGGTCGACGTGGACTTCGCACGCCTCTCCCGCCACGGCGTCTTCTCCATCAGCGGGCCGACCGGCGCGGGGAAGTCCACGATCTTCGACGCGATGGTCTACGCGCTCTACGACGACCTTCCCGGCTTCAGGGTCGACGGCAACGTCCGGAGCCAGTTCGCCGACCCGTCGACGCCGACCCGGGTCTCCTTCGACTTCGTCGTCTACGGCGAGCACTGGCGCATCGAGCGCCGTCCCACCCAGCTCGTCCGCCGCCGGCGGGGGGACGGCGCACCGATCGAGCGGAAGTCGACGGTCGTGCTCGGGCGCGTCGGCGAGGACGGCGAGCTCGTGGCCGGCAGCTGCCTCACCCGCAAGGACGAGGTGAGACGCCGCGTCGACGCGCTCATCGGACTGAGCAAGGACCAGTTCGAGCAGGTGGTGCTCATACCCCAGGGCCGCTTCGAAGAGGTGCTGAAGGCGGACACCTCGAAGCGGGCGCCGCTCCTGCGCCGGCTCTTCCCGATCGAGGTGTTCACGGCGCTCACCGAGAGCCTCCGGTCGATCGCCCAGGCGCGCCAGTCCGAGTACGAGGAGGCGGCGCGTGCGCAGGCGGCCGTCGGTGCGCGGCTGCGTGAGGCGTACGAGGCGGCGGTGCGCCAGCTTCCCGAGGCGGTGCGCAGCGAGCTGTTTGGCGGCGGGGACGGAGACGGCGTGCCCGACGAAGGGGACGGCGAGCCCGACGAAGGGACCGGGGGGGTCCTGGGGGCGGACCGGGGGGCGGACCGGGGGGCGGACCGGGGGGCGGTCCGGGGGGCGGTCCGGGGGGCGGACTCCGTCCCAGGTGCCGGACCCCTCGGCGCCGGACCAGGTGCCGGACCCCTCGGCGCCGGACCAGGTGCCGGACCCCTCGGCGCCGGACCGCTCGAGGCGTGCGCGGACAGGCTCGCGGAAGCGCTCCGGCGAGTTGACGAGCTCGTCACGGAGCTGGCGTCGAGGTCCGAGACTGCTCGCACGGCGCTGGCCGACGCACGGCGCGCCGCGGCCGAGTGGGACCGCTGGCAGGAGGACCTCGCCCTCGCCGCGTCGTTCGCCGAGGAGGAGCGCCATGACCGGGAGGAGGTCGCGCTGCTCGAGCGCGCCCGGAGGATCTCGGACCTCCGGGCCGCGCTCTACGGGTGGAACGACGCCCGTTCTCGGCTGGAGGTCCTCGAGCCGGAGATCGCGGCGCTGGTCGGCACGATCGATGCCGTCTTCCACGGCGAGCCCGACCCCGCCGGCTTCCACGGCGAGCCCGACCCCGCCGGCTTGGTGCGGCAAGAGGCGTGGGCTGCCGCCCGTGCCGACGCGCACAGTGCCGGCGTGTTGGCCGAGCGGCTCGCCGCGGATGCGCACCGTCTCGAGTCGGAGGTCGCGCGCTTCCAACGGCTCGACCAGGTGGGGCGATCGCTCGTCACACGTGACCGAGCGCTCGTGGGCCGGCGTGTCGAGCTCGACGAGCTCGCCTTGAAGCTCGACGCCGAGGAGCAGGCGGTGGTGCTCATGGCCGACGAGGCCCGTCGGCTCCGGACTGAGGTCGCCTCCCTCGATGCGCTGTCGGAAGCGGTCGCCGCGCTCGAGCGCGAGCACGTGACGGCCTCGCGGCGCGCAGCCGCGATCGCCGGCGTCGAGCGGCTCGAGGGGGAGCTCGCCGCGGCGAACGCCGAGGCGACGCGGGCCGCGGCGGCGGTGGAGGCCGTCCGCGCCTCTTGGCGCGGCGCCCTCGCCGGCCGCCTCGCGCGGCTTCTCGAGGACGGTGCTCCGTGCCCGACCTGCGGAGCGATCGAGCACCCTATGCCTGCCGTCGTGGAGGAGGACGGCGCCGACGACGAGGAGCTCGCGGCGGCGGAGGCGGCGCAGGACGAGGCGCTCCGGCGCAAGGGCGCTGTGGAGCGGGAGGCTGCTGCTGCCCGTGGTGCCATCGATGCGCTCGCGGCGACGCGACCGGTCCACGTGGTCGAAGCCGATCTCGCCGCGCACCGCGACGCGCTCGCGCTCGTGCACGACGCGGCGGCGCGCCTCGAGGAGGTAGCCAGCGACGAGCGTCGACGGCGTGAGGCGCTGCTCGAGGCCCGCCAGGTCCTTTCGCGCGATCGACGCATGCTCGACGACGACTGGGCGCGTGTCGAGGTCGACCGCGCGGCGCACGAGCGGGACGCCGCAGCCTTTGTGGAGCTCCACGGCGCACTGGAGTCCCCCGCCCCGCGCGCCGCTGCACTGGCGGCGATCGGTGCGGACGTCGAGCGCCTCGCGGGGCTCTTGAGGAAGGCGGAGGCTGCGAGGGCGGAGTTGCGCAACGCGTTGGCGTTCCTCGATCCGGTCATTCGCGAGCTGCACGCCAGCGACCCAAAGGAGCTCTTCGCGTGGCTCATGGACCCTTCGGAGCTCGATGCGCGCAGCGCCGGGGTCGACGAGCGGCGGAGGCGTCGCGAGGAGGTCCGGCGACGGATCTCGGCGTACGAGATGGCCGGGGCGGGGCGGACCGCGGCGCGTCCCGACCTCTCGCGCTACGAGGCGCACGCGGAGTCCGCGGCGCGCGAGCACGTCTCCTTGGTCGAGCGGCGCGGGGTGCTCGCCGACCGAGTGGCCGTCGTCGCGGCGGGACCTTCCGAATGGGCCTCTGCCGGCCTGGCCGTGGATGCCGCACGCCGTGCGCTCGAGCAGGCGAAGACGGTCGCCGATCGTTGCGCCGGGTTGGGGGGCGGCCCTTCCTCGTTGCGGCTCTCCCTCGAGAACTGGGTGCTCGCCGACTACCTCCGCCAGGTGCTGGTCCAGGCGAACCAGCGCCTGGACGTCATGACCGACGGGCGGTTCGCGCTCCAGCTGAGCGACGGGGTCACCGACGGGCGCAAGCCGTGGGGTCTCGACCTGTCGGTGTTCGACGCGAGCACCGGAGGTGTGCGGCCGGCCACGACCCTCTCAGGCGGCGAGACCTTCATGGCAGCGCTCGCGCTCGCGCTCGGGCTCGCTGACGTCGTGTCGTGCGGGTCGAACCGCGAGGTCGGCGCCCTGTTCGTCGACGAGGGTTTCGGCTCGCTCGATCCCCAGGCGCTCGATGCGGTGGTCGACGTGCTCCGATCGCTGGAGGACGGGGGCCGCGTTGTGGGCGTCATCAGCCACGTCCGCGAGCTCCAGCACGCACTGCCCTCCGGGATCCTCGTCGAGCCTTCGGCGCACGGGTCGGTCGTGACGTTCCACTACCCGCCGGGCTGAGGGCTACCCGCCGGGCTGCGCACTACCCGCCGGGCTGAGGACTACCCGCCGGGCTGAGGACTACCCGCCGGGCTGAGGACTTGGCCGTCCCGGTTAGCCCCAATACCAGTAACTTAGACTCCCAGAACCCGTACCGCCTCGCCGATGGGAAGCGTGGGCTGTGGCCAAGAGCGGTGCGCCGATCGCTTGACGCCGTAGCCGCTCATCTTGCGCTTGACGACGCGCGGGTTCGACCGCAGGCGCCGGTGCGGAAGGAGCTCGTGGAGGACTTCAGCACTCGCGTGGCTGAGCCCCGTTGCGAGATCCTCGACGGAGCGCCGGACGCTGCGGCGAGCGGCGCGCAGGGAGCGGGTGAAGCTGAGTCGGTCCGGATCGATGTGCCCTTCGTCGGCGATGGACGCCATGAGGGCTCGGATCGCGTAGTGCACGCAGAGCATGCCCCAGGCCTCCTGGTAGACGCCGTCGGAGGTCTTCGACCGCAGCACGACGCGCGGCCCGCGTTGATGGGTCTTCAGCTCGTCGAGCGCTGATTCGAACTCCCAACGCTCGGCATAGAGCGCAGCCAGGTCCGCCGCAGGCGCCGACGTCGGGTCGAGGATGGTCGTCACGAGCCGGTAGGTGGTCTCTTCGCTTCGTGGGCGCCCGGGATCTTCGATTGCGTACTCGACCACCCGCACCCCGACCACGTGCTCCCGGGCGTGCTTGTCTGCGCTCGCGACGAGCTCGGAGCGGAACGAGCCGTCCTCGTGGCGATCCAACACGGGAAAGACGGCGTTGGACTTCGCCCTCCAGCACAGCTGTGCGCCGGTTGCCGCCATGGCAGAGAACAACGGGTGGGCGGTGAACCCGCGGTCGGCGAAGCAGAGCATGTGCTCGTCGAGGGCGCCCGTGAGGGACTTCGCCAACGTCGCCTCTCCCGTCGCGTACGGTCCCATCGCGGCGGCGAACATGGCGTGCGTCCCACACTCTGCGATGGCGACCAGCCGGAGCTGCGGGAAGGCCGAGCGCTCGCCGCGTCCGCTCCCTGCTCTCCCGAACTCGGCGTCGTTCGAGGCGGAGTCGGGGGTGTCGAGGGTGGAACCGTCCATCGAGACGAGCCGCCACTGGCGATAGAAGGCCCCAGGCGTCTGCTCGGTCCCAAGCGGCCGGCAGGCTTCGTGGAACAGTGCCTCGAGCGGTGCAGGGCCGAGGCGAGCCCGGGCCTTGGTGATGGCGACCGAGCTCGGCACCTCGACGACGGGGATCTCGGTCCCGCAGCCGGCGAGCCCCTCGGTCAGCTCACGCAGCACCTCCTCGTAGCCCGCCTCCCGAAACAGCGTCATCGCCATGACGTAGTAGACGACGAGCCGAGCGGGTAGCAGGCGATAACGCCGCTCGCGACGGCCAGCTCTTTCGATCACCGAATCGACGAGGGCCGGCGGGAACGTGGCGGTGAGGACGCCGAGCGCGATCCGGTCACGCAGTCGTCGGCCATCGTCCGCCTTCGGCTGTCCGGCCCTCGGCACGATGCCCAGAATACCACCACTGTAACTCTAAGTTACTGGTATTGCGGTTAGCCCCGGCGGCGTCCTGGGCCACGTCCGGTGCTGTCGCGCCACTCCTCACCCACGAGCTGCCGACGTTCGCCACGACGACCAGGACCAGTGCCCCGAGCTCCAGCTCCGAGAGCCGCTGGCCGAGGATCGCAAGGCCGGCAAGCGCGGCCAGGGCAGGCGCCATGCTGAGCAGGATCCCGAAGGCACGGGGGGTCGCCCGTCGGAGCGCCGCCAACTCGCACGAGTACGGGATCGCCGAGGACAAGAGCGCGACCGCTGCACCGGTGCCAAGGACCGCCAGCCGCAGCAGGGCGGTGCCCGCGTGCAGCACCCCGATCGGGGCGATGAGCACGGTACCCACGGCCATCGCGCCGGCGAGGCCGGTCGTCCCTTCGAAGCGCTTGCCCGTCTCCTTGTTGAGGAGGATGTAGGCCGCCCACAACGAGCCTGCCAGCGCGGCGAAACCGACGCCCACCAGGTCGAGACGGTGAACGAGCCCGAAGAGGCTGCCACTGGCGAGAAGCAGCACCCCGCCTGCGGCAAGGAGCGCCCAGACCATGTCGGTCCACCGCCTCGACCCAACGACCGCGATCGTGAGGGGGCCGACGAACTCCACCGTCACCGCGACCCCGAGAGGGATCCGGGCGATTGCCTCGTAGAAGGACAGGTTCATCCCTGCGAGCGCCACGCCGAAGGCGATCACGACGTTCAGGTCGACCCTGTGGGCCGGCCGCAGAAGTCGGCGGAGGTCCCTCGCTCGAGGACGCGCGATGAGCATCAGCGCCACGGTGGCGAAGACCAGTCGGAGCGTCAGCGTCCCGCTGGGCCCCACCTGCGAGAAGAGCTTGGTCGCGAGCGCCGCGCCGCACTGGCTCGAGATCCCGCTCGTCGCGACGAGCGCCGGGGCGGGGACTCTGGAGCGTTTCGGAAGGGGGACTGCGCGCATCTGGCTCGTGCTCGTGCTCGTGCTCGTGCTCGTGCTCGTGCTCGTGGGGACTCCCGGCCGACACGCCACGCCTGCCGAGGGTCGGAGCGGTGGCAAGGGGAAGTGGTTGATCCGGTCCCCAGGGTACCGGCGCTCGACCGGGCAGGCGTGCGGTGGCGGGACCCAGCTACCGTGGGACTGCGCAAGCGGGGGGTGAGAGGGAGGAGAGCGAGGCCATGGGCGCACTGGACGGGCGGGTCGCGATCATCACCGGCGCGGGTCGCGGCATCGGGCGCGAGCACGCGCTGCTCTTCGCCGCGCAAGGAGCGAAGGTCGTCGTGAACGACCTCGGTGGGGCGTTGGACGGGTCGGGTGACGACCGGACGCCGGCACAGCAGGTGGTCGACGAGATCACGGCCCTCGGCGGGGAGGCGGTAGCCAGTACGGACGATGTCGCGGACTGGGAGGGCGGCAAGCGGCTCGTCGACTTCGCGCTCGAGGCTTTCGGGAATCTCCACGTGCTCGTCAACAACGCGGGCATCCTCCGGGACCGGATGCTCGTCAACATGTCCGAGGAGGACTGGGACAGCGTCATCCATGTGCATATGAAGGGCCATTTCGTGCCCACGCGGCATGCGGCTGCCTACTGGCGGGAGCGGGCGAAGGAGGGCGTCGATGTGCGTGCCTGCGTCGTCAACACCTCATCGACGTCTGGGCTGCTCGGCAACCCGGGCCAGGCGAACTACGGCGCGGCCAAAGCCGGCATCGCGGCGTTCAGCGTCATTGCCGCTCAGGAGCTCGGCCGCTACGGGATCCGGGTCAACGCCATCGCTCCCGCGGCTCGCACCCGGATGACCGAGATGACTCCCGGGCTGTCGGACATCGTGAAGCCCCCGGCCGACGAGTCGCAGTTCGACGTCTGGGACCCGGCCAACGTGTCCCCGCTCGTCGCCTACCTTGCGACCGAAGACTGCCCGCTCACCGGACGGGTCTTCTTCGTGCAGGGCGGCACCATCCGCAACTTCCAGAACTGGACCATGACCGAGTCCATCGACCGCCAGGCCCGTTGGACGGTCGAGGAGCTGAAGGAGGAGATGGTCAAGCTCTCTCCGGCCCACGCGACGGGCGCCGCGGAGTCAGCGCACGTCACTCGGTGATCGCGCGGAGTCGCTCGGCCATCTCCTGGGCGTGCTCGTCCATGGGCGTCGCCTGGATGGACATGAGCTTGGACATATCGCCCTCTACGCGGATCCGCCCAGCCATGAATGCCTGCATGCCAGCCTGAGGGTTGCGGTCGATGAGGAGCGCCTTTGCCGTCCCGTAGTCGAGGGTGATCTTCAGATCGGCGTCCTCGACGTGGCCCTTGTCGATATCCAGCTCGCCTCCCGTCGTGTCGACGTGCGCTTCGAGGTCGATCTCGGCGAAGGGGATCTCGGTCACCACGAGGTTCATCCGTACAGGATGGTTGATCGCCGGCGACCTGACCTGGAACTCCGCCCGGATCGCGTGAGCCTCCTCGATCCACTCGTCGCTCAAAAATGGGTAGGGCATCGAGCCGCTCCTTCAGTGCCTTCAGTGCCTTCAGTGCCCCGGGACCCGCTCTGGGATCTGCGCGGGACGCCGTGGTGTCGCCGCCAGAGGTTAGGGCGCAAGCCGTCTGACCGGGCGCGTTGCGTTTGGACGTGGGGGAGGCACCCTCCGAATGGGCGAGCGCCCCGCCACCCTCGATCGCCGCCGGCCACCCACTGCAACCGTCGGGCCACCCTCGATCGCCGCCGGCCACCCTCGATCGCCGTCGGTAGAGTCCCAGGGGTGTCCGCCCTGCTCGAATCCGGCGCCTTCACCGCTGCGGGTGGGCCGGCTGGAGCACTGTTGGTCCACGGCTTCGGGGGGAGCCCGTTCGGCATGCGCCGTACCGGGGCGCGGCTCGCCGCCCGCGGGCTGGCCGTGGAAGCCCCGCTGCTGCCGGGCCACGGGACGGCCCTCGAGGACCTCGTCCCGCTCGGCTGGCACGATTGGGCGAGCGCGGCCGAAGACGCCTACGAAAGACTTTGTGCCCGTTGCGCTGCCGGTTGCGGTGCCGGTTGCGGTGCCGGTTGCGCGAGGGTCGCGGTGGTCGGGCACTCAATGGGAGGGACGATCGCCTGCTGGCTTGCTCAGCACCATGCGGACATCCGGGGGATCGCGGTCGTCAACCCGCTCGTCGAGCCCTTCGATGACGAGCTGCGCGGGGCCGCGCGGGCGCTCCTTGACTCGGGGACCGAGATCTGGCACGGCGAGGCGCCGGACACGGCCGATCCGACGGCGACGTTCCCGACGTACGACGGCACCCCGCTCGCGCCGTTCCTGTCGCTCAACGAGGGGGTAGAAGAGGTCGCCCGGGGGCTCCACCGCATCACCTGCCCGGTGCTGCTGATCTCGAGCAGGGTCGACCACGTCGTGTCCCCGCACAACGGTGATCGGCTCCTGTCGTCGGTGGCCGGGCCGTCCGAGCGCGTGTGGCTCGAGCGGAGCTATCACAATGCGATGGTGGACTACGACCACGAAACAGTCGAAGCGCGCATCGAGGAGTTCGTCGTCTCGGTGACGGGGAGCGGCCGAGCAGCCGCAGAGGAGGGGCCATGAACGACCCGGAGCCGCTGAGCCGTGAGGAGGTCGCCCACGTCGCGGGGCTCGCGCGGCTCGCGCTCACGACAGACGAGCTCGACATGTTCACCGGGCAGCTCGCCCGTGTCATCGACCATGCGCGAGACGTAGCCGCACTGGACGTCGCGGGTGTACCGCCCACGGCCCATCCGCTCCCCGTGCGCAACGTGTACCGCCCTGACGAGCCGCGCCGGGGGCTCGAGCGTGACGAGGTCCTCGCCGAAGCGCCCGAAGTGGAGGATGGGAGGTTCAAGGTGCCCCGGATCGTGGGAGAGGCACCATGAGCTCCGGAGGCTCCGCAAGCTCCGCAAGAGGCTCCGCAAGCTCCGCAGGCTCTGCGTGGGAGAGCGCGAGCGCAGTTGCGATCGCGAGCCAGGTCCGGCGCGGAGAACGAACCGCCCGCTCGATCGTCGAAGCGGCGCTCGCCGCGATCTCGGCGCGCGACCCGGAGCTGCACGCCTTCCTGCACGTCGCTGCCGACGAGGCGAGATCGGCTGCCGACGCGCTCGACGACGCGGTGCGGGCCGGACGCGATCCCGGTCCCCTGGCCGGAGTGCCGGTCGCGCTGAAGGACAACTTGTGCACTCGCGGCATCCCGACCACCTGCGCGTCGAGGATCCTCGGGGGCTGGCGCCCGCCGTACGACGCGACGGTCGTCACCCGCCTTCGTGAGGCGGGAGGGATCGTGATCGGGAAGACCAACCTCGACGAGTTTGCGATGGGCTCCTCGACGGAGAACTCCTGCGCAGGGCCGACGCGCCACCCGACGGACCCCACCCGCGTGCCGGGGGGCTCCTCGGGAGGGTCGGCGGCAGCGGTGGGGGCCGGCCTCGTGCCGCTGGGCCTCGGCTCGGACAC
Source organism: Actinomycetes bacterium (assembly GCA_021791145.1). The sequence continues at coordinate 13,593 of JAJYXE010000049.1, forward strand.
CGGGGGCTCCGTGAGACAGCCGGCGGCGCTCTGCGGCACGGTGGGGATGAAGCCCACCTATGGGACCGTCTCCCGCTACGGGCTCGTCGCGTTCGCGAGCTCCCTCGACCAGATCGGCCCTCTCGCCCGCTCCGTCGCCGACGCGGCGCTGCTCCTCGAGGTGATCGCCGGGCACGACCCGCGCGACAGCACCTCCCTCGACCGGCCCGCCCCCAGGGTCAGCAGGTCGCTCGACGCCGGCGTGGCCGGGTTGCGCGTCGGCGTGGTGGCCGAACTGGTTGACGACACCGCGCCCGACGTGGCACGCCGGGTCCGTGAGGCTGCCGATGAGCTCGCCCGGGCAGGCGCCCTTGTCGAGGACGTCGCGGTGCCAGAGATGCGGTTCGGGCTCTCCGCGTACTACCTCATCGCGCCTGCCGAGGCCTCCTCGAACCTCGCGCGCTACGACGGCGTCCGCTACGGGTTGCGGGTGGACGCGCCGGACGTGGAGGCGATGAACACCGCGACGAGGACGGCCGGCTTCGGGCCCGAGGTGAAGCGACGCATCATGCTGGGGACCTACGCCCTGTCGGCCGGCTACTACGACGCCTACTACGGGAAGGCCCAGCGAGTCCGCACCTTGATGATCCGCGCGTTCGAGCGTGCCTATGAGCGCTTCGACGTGCTCCTCGGCGCGACGGCGCCCACGACCGCCTTCGCTCTCGGGGAGCGGACCGCCGACCCGCTCACGATGTACATGTCCGACGTGTGCACGATCCCGTCCAATCTCTCAGGGCACCCCGCCATCAGTGTCCCCTTCGGCGCGGGGGACGACGGCCTTCCTGTCGGCGTCCAGGTGCTGGCGCCGGCGCTGTGCGAGGAGCGCATGTTCCAGGTCGCGGCCGCGCTGGAGCGGGCTGCCGCCTCACGGGGGAACGGCTCGCCGACGACTGAGCCTGCCTCGACGGCTCAGCCTGCCTCGACGGCTCAGCCTGCCTCGACGACTGAGCCTGCCTCGACGACTGAGCCTGCCTCGACGACTGAGCCTGCCTCGACGACTGAGCCTGCCTCGACGACTGGGCCGGGCGAACGAGGGCGGGGCCGATGAGCGCGGATCCGGGTTGGGAGACCGTCGTCGGCCTCGAGGTCCACTGCGAGCTCAAGACGCGCACCAAGCTCTTCTGCAGCTGCCTCAACGCGTTCGGCGACGACCCGAACACCAACGTCTGCTCGGTCTGCCTCGGGCTTCCCGGCTCCCTGCCGGTGCTCAACGTCAACGCCGTCGAGCTTGCCATGAGGATCGGCGCGGCGCTCCACTGCGAGGTCCGCCCGTCGGTGTTCCACCGCAAGAACTACTTCTACCCGGACATGCCGAAGGACTACCAGATCAGCCAGTACGACGAGCCGATCAACGTCGGCGGCTGGCTGGATCTGCCTGACGGGAGCCGTGTCGGCATCGTGCGCGCCCACCTCGAGGAGGACACCGGCAAGACCACTCACCAGGGAGAGACCGGCCGGATCCACGGCGCCGACTATGCGCTCGTCGACTACAACCGTGCGGGCATCCCGCTCGTCGAGATCGTGAGCGAGCCGGACATCCGCTCGGCTGCCCAGGCCCGCCTCTACGTGACAGAGCTGCGGGCTCTGCTGGTGGCGACGGGCGCCTCCGACGGCCGGATGGAGGAGGGTTCGCTGCGGGTCGACGCGAACGTCTCGGTCCGGCGGGCAGGGGCCCGAGCGTACGGCACCCGCTGCGAGGTCAAGAACCTGAATTCCCTCCGCTCGCTCGGACGCGCCATCGACCACGAGGCCGCACGCCAGGTGAGCCTCCTCGAGGCGACAGGCACGGTCGTCCAAGAGACGCGTCACTGGGACGAGAGCGCCGGGAGGACGATCCCTCTCAGGTCGAAGGAAGAAGCCTTCGACTACCGCTACTTCCCCGAGCCTGACCTCGTGCCCCTCGCTCCCGACGACGAGTGGAGAGCCCGCGCTGCCGATGCCGTCGGGATGCTCCCGTCCGCACGGCGCGAGCGGCTGGTCCTGCTGCTCGACAAGGACCCGACGCCCCAGCAGGCGGAGCAGATCCGCGTGCTCGTCGGGCAAGGGCTCGACGACATGGTGGTCGCGGCGACGGCGCATGGCGCACCGATCGACCTTGCGCTCGTGCGCGCGGCCAACGAGCTGGCCGCCGATCTCGATGCAGCGCTCGCGCTCGACCCTGCGGCGTTCGGCGCGCTCGTGAGAATGGAGGCGCAGGGCGACCTCACCGCCACCCAATCGAAGGCGGTCCTTGCTGCGCTCCTCACGGCGGGCGGCGGGGACCCGGCGGCGATCGCCGCGGAGAAGGGGTTCGAGGCTCTCTCGGAGAGCTCGCTGGCAGCTGTGGTGCAAGAGACCGTCGAGGCGCATCCCGATGAGTGGTCGCGCTTCTGCGCCGGTGAGGAGAAGCTGGCAGGCTTCTTCACCGGCCAGGTCATGCGGGCGACCTCCGGCAAGGCTGACGGAAAGGCGATCGCCGCCGAGCTGGCCCGGCTCAAGAACGCAACGTGAAGGACGCAAGGAGCGCACAGCGATGAAGAACCCGAGCGAAGCCGCCGAGCGGCCGGGTGTGAAGCCGAGGAGCTACGAGGTCACCGACGGCCCGACGAGGGCTCCGGCGCGGGCCATGCTGCGCGCGGTCGGGATGACCGACGACGACTGGGGAAAGCCGCAGATCGGGGTCGCGTCGAGCTGGAACGAGGTCACCCCGTGCAACCTGCCGCTGGACCGCCTCGCGAAGCGGGCGAAAGACGGCGTACGTGCCGCGGGAGGGTTCCCGTTCGAGTTCGTGACCGTCGCGGTCTCCGACGGGATCTCCATGGGGCACGAAGGGATGCGGGCGTCGCTCGTCAGCCGCGAGATCATCTGCGACTCGATCGAGACGATGATGCACGCCGAGCGCTTCGACGCGCTTGTCACCTTCGCCGGTTGCGACAAGTCGCTACCCGGCATGCTCATGGCCGCCGCCCGAGTGAACCTCCCCTCCGTCTTCCTCTACGGCGGGACGATCCTTCCCGGCCATGTCGACGACCGATCGCTCGACATCGTGAGTGTGTTCGAGGCGGTCGGCGCGCATGCGGTCGACGCGCTCAGCGACGAGGAGCTGGCGCTGATCGAGCGCCACGCGTGCCCGACCGAAGGCTCGTGCGCCGGCATGTTCACGGCCAACACCATGGCGTCGGTCGCCGAGGCCCTCGGCATGTCCCTGCCCGGCAGCGCCTCGGTGCCAGCGGTCGACGGCCGGCGCGACCAGTTCGCCTACGAGTCCGGGCGCGCGGTGGTCGCGCTCTTGAGACGCGGCATCCGGCCGCGTCAGATCATGACCAAGGACTCGTTCGAGAACGCGATCGCGGTCGTGATGGCGCTCGGCGGCTCCACCAACGCCGTGCTCCACCTCATGGCGATCGCCCATGAGGCGCGGGTCGATCTGGAGCTTGAGGACTTCAACCGCGTCGCGGCTCGGGTCCCGCACCTCGCCGACACCAAGCCCCACGGCCGGTTCCACATGGTCGACATCGACCGGGTGGGCGGCGTGCCGACCGTGATGCGCGAGCTGCTCGACGCGGGCCTCCTCCACGGTGACTGCCTCACCGTCACCGGCAAGACCGTCGCAGAGAACCTCGCCACCCTCTCCCCTCCGGGCCCGGACGGCACGGTGGTGCGGCCGCTCTCCGACCCGATCCACGCCCAGGGAGGCATCGCGGTGCTCCGCGGCTCGCTCGCGCCCGGCGGCGCCGTGGTGAAGGTCGCGGGGATCGACCAGATGACCTTCCAGGGGACGGCGCGCGTCTACGACGGCGAGCAGGCCGCGCTGGACGCGATCCTCGCCGGATCGATCGAACCCGGCACCGTGGTCGTCATCCGCTACGAAGGTCCCAAGGGGGGCCCGGGGATGCGCGAGATGCTTGCGGTCACCGGAGCGATGAAGGGGGCAGGCCGGGGGAGCGACTGCGCGCTCATTACCGACGGGAGGTTTTCGGGCGGGACGCACGGGCTGTGCATCGGCCACGTCGCGCCCGAAGCCGTCGACGGAGGGCCGATCGCGCTCGTCGAAGACGGCGACACCGTGCGGATCGACGTCGGCGAGCATCTTGTCGACCTTCTCGTGCCCTCCGACGAGCTGTCGCGCCGACGAGGGGTCCTGAAGCCCTTCCCTCCCCGTTACACCTCGGGCGCCCTCGCCAAGTACGCGCGGCTCGTGACGGGTGCAGACCGCGGCGCGGTCACCGAGCCGTAGGTCTCGTTGGGTAAGAGGAGTCAACCCCGCCCCGGTGACCCCATCCCCGGTGAGCCCATCTTCGGTGACCATTGCTCCGGTGACCCCATCTTCGGTGACCATTGCCCCGGATCGCAGGCGAGCTCGACGGTCGGTCCGCCCCCAGGGTCTCGGAGGTTTGCTCAGGGCCGTGAGCGTGCACGGCTCGAGGCAGATCACGCCGTCGTGCGTGGCACCCGCAGCATGTGCGCCACCCTGCCTGGCGCACGCCGCGCGACGTGTGCAATGATCTGCACTCGATGCGTGCGTTGATGCGTTCCTCGATGTCTCCGACGGCGCTGGCGCGCGCGCTCGTACTGATTCTCTAGGCGCGCGGCCCTCACCGCCGCGCGCCGACCGACCTCCCTTCGGGGAGGTCGTTCCAATTCCCGCCCGCCTCGTCAATTGCAATCCGTAGAAGCATCCGTCGATCTGCCGTAGAAGGGACTCCAATGCAGCTCACCGGAGCGCAAGCACTGATCAAGAGCCTCGAGACGCAGGGAGTTGAGGTCATGTTCGGCCTGCCGGGGGGCGCGATCCTCCCCGTGTACGACCCGATCCTCTCCTCGTCGATCCGCCATGTGCTCGTCCGCCACGAGCAGGGCGCGGGGCACATGGCCGAGGGGTACGCCATGGCGACCGGCCGGCCCGGGGTCGCGATCGTGACGAGCGGGCCAGGCGCGACGAACATCGTCACGGCCCTCTCCAACGCGTACATGGACTCGACCCCACTCGTCGTGATCACGGGACAGGTGCCGACCGCCGCGATCGGCACCGACGCCTTCCAGGAGTGCGACATCACCGGTGTCACCATGGGGATCACCAAGCACAACTGGCTGGTCAAGTCGGCGCAGGAGATCCCCCAGGTCGTGGCGTCGGCATTCCATCTCGCGACGACGGGCCGGCCCGGGCCGGTGCTCGTCGACGTCCCCAAGGACGTGTCCAACGCCACGATGGAGTGGTACTGGCCAGACCGGCTCGACCTTCCCGGTTACCGAGTACCCGGTGCTCCCGACGAGGCGGACGTCGAGCGGGCCGTCGCCCTCATGGCCGAGGCGCGCCGCCCGGTGCTCTACGTCGGTGGGGGGGTGTTGAAGGCGCGTGCCGTCGATGCGCTGGCCGAGCTGGCGGAGATGACCGGGTTCCCGGTGGTGACCACGCTCATGGCGCGCGGCGCCTTCCCCGACTCGCACCCCCAGTGCCTGGGCATGCCGGGCATGCACGGCAACTACACGGCGGTTACCGCGATGCAGCGCTCGGATCTGCTCGTCGCGCTCGGTGCCCGTTTCGACGACCGGGTGACCGGTCGCGTGGACGCGTTCGCGCCGCACGCAAAGGTGGTCCATGTCGACATCGACGCCGCGGAGCTGCACAAGGTCCGCCGAGCCGACGTGGCCATCGCAGGGGACTGCAAGGTCGTCATCGACGCGCTGGTGCGGGTCGCCGCGCCGGTGTTCGCCGGGCACGACGCACAGCCCGGTGGGCTGTCCGGCTGGTGGGACCAGCTCCGGCGCTGGCAGCGTGAGTTCCCCCTCCACTACGAGCGCGGCGAAGGGCCGCCCATCAAGCCTCAGATGGTGATCGAGGCCCTCCGGGACTCCTCGCCGCCCGACACGATCGTCGTCTCGGGGGTCGGGCAGCACCAGATGTGGGCATCGCAGTACTGGCGTTTCGACCACCCCTACACCTGGATCAACTCGGGCGGGGCGGGCACCATGGGGTTCGCCGTGCCCGCGGCGATCGGGGCGAAGGTCGGCCACCCCGAACGCACGGTGTGGGCGATCGATGGCGACGGCTGCTTCCAGATGACCGCGCAGGAGCTGGTCACCGCCGCCGCGGAGCGCATCCCGATCAAGGTCGCGATCCTCAACAACGCGTACCTCGGGATGGTGCGGCAGTGGCAGGAGATGTTCTACGGGGAGCGCTACTCCGAGGTGTACCTCTCTCCGGACCTGCCGGACTACGTGAAGTGGGCGGAGGCCATGGGGTGTGTGGGCACTCGCGCGGAGAGCCCCGAAGAGGTCGCGCCCGCGGTCGAAAAGGCGAACGCGGTCGACGACCGGCCGGTCGTGGTGGACTTCCGCACGGACGCGTTCGAGAAGGTGTTCCCGATGGTCCCTGCGGGCGCCTCCAACGACGACATCGTCCTCCATCCGGCGCACGAGGACCGGGTCGACGCCGAGCGGCTCGCGTGGGAGCGACAGGCTGTGGAGCAGAGGCGATGAGCACCCAGGACACGAGCACGGCAACGGTGCAGGGTGATCGGCATCACATCCTCACCGTGCTCGTTGAGAACAAAGCGGGCGTGCTCGCTCGGGTGGCCGGGCTCTTCTCGCGTCGCGGCTACAACATCTTCTCCCTCGCGGTCGCGCCGACCGACGACGACCGCTTCAGCCGCATCACGGTCGTCGTCGACGTGGAGTCGGCGCCGCTCGAGCAGATCATCAACCAGCTTGACAAGCTCATCAACGTCGTCGCAATCTCCGAGCTCGCTCCCGCGTCCGCCGTCCAGCGCGAGCTGCTCCTCGCCACGGTGGTCGCCACGCCGTCGGAGCGCTCTCAAGTGATCCAGCTTGTCGGGGTCTTCGGCGGAGAGGTCGTCGACGTGGGCGCCGACCGCCTCAGCGTGATGCTCGCGGGCCCCCCCGACAAGCTCGACGGGTTCGAGGCGTTGCTCGAGACCTACGAGGTGCTGGACCTCCAGCGGACCGGACGGGTCGCCCTCCCCAAGATCGACGTGCCGCTGCCCGCGCGCCGGCGGCTCGCCTCGGTCAGTTCCGACACGGCCCGCTGACGGCAAGGCTGGTCTGCCGCAGCCATTGGACGATCCAACCACGACGATCCGAACCACGACGATCCGAACCACGACGATCCAAACCACGACGATCCGAACCACGACGACCCAACCACGACGATCCAAACCACGACGACCCAACCACGACGATCCGAACCAAGCCGAAAGGAGCGCCTCTTCGATGGCGACCATGTACTACGAGTCCGACGCTGACCCCGCGCTCGTACGCGACCGCAAGGTCGCCGTCCTTGGCTACGGCTCGCAGGGCCACGCCCATGCGGGCAACCTGGCCGACTCGGGCGTCGACGTGCGCGTGGGCCTGCGGGAGGGATCGTCCAGCCGAAGGAAGGCCGAAGAGGCCGGCCTACGCGTGACCTCGCTCGCGACCGCCGCCGCGGAGGCCGACGTCGTCATGGTCCTGCTTCCCGACACCGAGCAGCAGGCCGTCTACGACGCCGAGATCGCGCCCCACCTCGAGGCCGGCGACTGTCTCATGTTCGCCCACGGCTTCAACATCCGCTTCGGCCAGGTCGTCCCTCCGCCCGACGTGGACGTGACGATGGTGGCGCCCAAAGGCCCGGGCCACCTCGTGCGGCGGACGTTCGTCGAGGGTGGCGGCGTCCCGAGCCTGGTTGCCGTGCACCAGGACGCGACCGGATCGGCACATGCGCTCACGCTCAGCTACGCGCACGCGCTCGGTGCGACGCGAGCAGGGGTCCTCGACACCACCTTCGCTGAGGAGACCGAGACCGACCTCTTCGGCGAGCAGGCGGTGCTCTGCGGCGGCATGACTGCGCTCGTCATGGCCGGGTTCGACACCCTCGTGGAGGCGGGGTACCAGCCGGAGTCCGCCTACTTCGAGTGCCTGCACGAGATGAAGCTCATCGTCGACCTCATGTACGAGCAGGGGATCGCCGGCATGCGCTACTCGATCTCCGACACGGCCGAGTACGGCGATCTCACCCGCGGACCGCGTGTCATCGACGAGCATGTTCGTGCCGAGATGCGCCAGATCCTCTCGGACATCCGAGACGGCTCGTTCGCGCGCGAGTGGATCGAGGAGAACCGTGCGGGCCGGCCCAACTTCTTGAAGCTGCGGGAAAGCGGGAAGCACCATCCGATCGAGCAGGTCGGCGCGGAGCTACGGGCCATGATGCCGTTCGTCTCCTCGGGGCACGAGCGTGTGGAGGACGTCTCGGGCGGCTGAGGCGGCCGGGCCAGCGGGGCGGCCGAGCGGCCCGGCCAGCCAGGGCGGGCGGCCGAGGCGGCCGGCCAGCCAGCCAAGACAAGGGCAGCATCGCCTCCCCGACCGGGAAAGGACGCTGCCGCCCGGGCCGGCCGGCGCCAGTGCCGCTTCTGAGCGGAGCCGAGCCGCCAAGCCGCGAGGCGCCGCGTCGAGCCCCGCTCTCTCGAATGTCCCGGAGGGGGAGTCCCAGATGGGGTTCGGCCATGATCAAACTGCGCTTCGATCCCGCCATCCCGCCATCCCGCCATCCCGCCATCCCGCCATCCCGCCGGTCATCCCTCCCAACTGCCGGGGCTCGCCCGGTCGTCGGGGACCCGGCGCTCGGTGCCCACGAGGTCCGGATCGAGCTGGCGCCCGGCCGCCAGGTACTCGGCCTGGGACATGGGGCGCCCGCGCACGCGCGTGATCACCTCCTGCTCCGGACGGCGCTGGTTCTTGATGGCCTGGAGCGCGACTGTGCGCTGGTCCGCCTCGGTGAGCGGAGGCTGCACCATCCCGCGCGGCCACAATCTCCGCGCGATCACGGTGTTGAGCTCGGCGGCGTAGATCGTCACCTCCGAGCCGATGTAGAGCCACGCGAGCAGGCCGAGCACGATGCCGAACATCCCGTACACCGCATTGTCGTCACGGAGGTAGTGGCCCACGACGTAACCCCCCGCCGCTTGCAGCACCGTCCACGTCACCCCGCCGAAGGCCGCACCGGGCAGGAGCTGGCGCGTCCCGACCTGCTTGGGGGTCAGCACCCTGAACGCGACGGCGTAGAGCCCGACGTTCACCACGCCGGCGGCGACCTCGGCGGCGACTCCCAACCAGAAGTCGTGCTTTCCGAAGGTCCCGAAGCTCGCGAGGAAGGTGGTCACGAGCACCCCGACACCGAGCACGGCGAGGAAGAGCAGGCTCCGCGCCATCCTGGAGACGTAATTGGGCCGGACCGCGCCGGGGATGCTCCACACCTGCGCCATGGCGTACAAGCCGGTGCCGGCCAGGCCCGTCGCGCCGTAGGCGAGGCCGAGGAGCCCGACGGCGAGCCCGAACGCCGAATTGCGGCGCATCACGTGGATGTTCTTGGCGAGCTCCCTGCCGACGATGGGGAACTCCCCGAAGGCGGAGTGCAGCACCGCGTGGCGCGCCGAGGGCTGCCCGGACAGCACGAGGGCGAGAACGGTCTCGAGCAGGAGGAGGAGCGGGAAGATCGTGGTGAAGAGCGCGTAGGTCAGCTGGACGGCGAGCGAACCGGCGTTGTCGTTGCCGAACTTCTTGACCACGCTGAAGACGAACCCCGGTACCCGGTGGGACTGCTGGAAGGCGTCGACTTGCCGGATGGCTCGCTCCAACGGGTTCATCTGCGTCGCTCCACGGCGTCGATCCACGTCGTCCGGTGCGTCGGGCCGTCAGGCGGCGAGCGCTCCGACGACGTGGGTGATCGATGCGCAGAGCGCAGCAACGTCCTCGGGGTCGATCGACGGGAACATCGCGATCCGCAACTGGTTCCTGCCGAGCTTGCGGTAGGGCTCGGTGTCCACGATCCCGTTCCTCCGCAGCACGCCGGCGACGGTGGCCGCGTCGACCCCGTCGACGAAGTCGATCGTGCCGACGACGTGGCTCCGGTCGCGCGGTGTCTCGACGAAGGGCCTCGCAAAGCCCGAGCCCTCCGCCCACGTGTAGAGGATCTCTGCGGACCGGTCGCAGCGCGTGGCTGCCCACTCGAGCCCGCCCTGGCCGAGCATCCAGTCGAGCTGCGCCGCGAGCAGAGACAGGGTGACCAGCGCCGGGGTGTTGTAGGTCTGGTCGAGCCGCGAGTTGTCGAGCGCGATCTTGAGGTCGAGGAACGGCGGCACCCAGCGGCCGCTCGCCGAGATCCGCTCGATCCGCTCCACGGCGGCGGGGGAGCAGCAGGCGACCCACAGCCCGCCGTCCGCCCCGAAGCACTTCTGGGGGGCGAAGTAGTACACGTCGAACTCGTCGGGATCGACCCGCAGCCCGCCGGCCGCCGAGGTGGCGTCCACCGCGACGATCCCCTCGGCGAGGCCGTGGGCTCCCGAGGGCCTGCGCACCTGCGTCGCGACGCCCGTCGACGTCTCGTTGTGGGTCAGGGCGTAGAGGTCGACCGCCGGGTCGGCGACCGAGTGCGGGCGGGTGCCGGCCGGTGACTCGATGACCTCGGGGTCCTTCAGGTGCGGCGCGGCCCGTACGGCGGCCGCGAACTTCTGGGAGAACTCCCCGAAGACCAGGTGCTGGCTCTGGGCCTCGATCAGGCCGAAGACCGCTGCGTCCCAAAATGCGGTCGTCCCCCCGTTTCCGAGGACCACCTCGTAGCCCTCCGGGAGGGAGAGGAGCGTCCCGAGGCCCTCGCGGATCCTCCCGACGACCGCCTTCACCGGGCGCTGGCGGTGGCTCGTCCCGAGGTAGGCCGTGTCGGCCAGCCGCCGGACGTGGTCCTTTTTGATCTTCGAGGGGCCTGATCCGAAGCGGCCGTCGGCGGGGAGCAGGGACGCGGGGATGACGATGGCTGACGGGTCGCGCGAGGTCACTGTGAGATCATGTCATCCGTGACCACCGGCACCCGAACCGCCAGGATCTCCGCGCGGGCCGCGGGGGTGACGCCGTCTGCGACCCTCACGATCGATGCCAAGGCGAAGGCGCTGCAGGCCGCGGGAGAGCGGGTGATCGGGTTTGGGGCGGGGGAGCCGGACTTCCCGACGCCCCCCCACGTGGTCGAAGCGGCCGTCGCGGCGTGCCGGGACCCCCGAGCGCACAAGTACACGCCGACGCCGGGACTGCCCGAGCTGCGCGCGGCGATCGCCGACAAGACGCGCCGGGACTCCGGCTACGACGTGTCCCCCCAGCAGGTCATCGTCACCAACGGCGGGAAGCAGGCGGTCTCGAACGCGTTCACCGTGCTCTGCGACCCCGGAGACGAGGTGCTCGTCTGCGCGCCGTACTGGACGACCTACCCCGAATCCGTGGCGCTCGCGGGAGGCGTCCCCGTCTTCGTGCTCGCCGGCGCCGCGCAGAGCTTCAGGGTGACCGTCGACCAGCTTGAGGACGCGACCACCGCGCGCACGAAGGTGCTTCTCTTCGTCTCCCCCTCCAACCCGACGGGAGCCGTCTACCCGAAGGAGGAGATCGAGGAGATCGGCCGCTGGGCCGCCGAACGCGGGCTGTGGGTCGTGGCCGACGAGATCTACGAGCACCTCGTGTACGGCGACGCCGTGCACCACTCCATGCCCGTCCTCGTCCCCGAGCTCGCCGATCGCTGCATCGTGGTGAACGGCGTGGCGAAGACGTACGCGATGACCGGATGGCGGGTCGGCTGGATGATCGGGCCAAAGGACGCGGTCGCCGCTGCGTCCAACGTCCAGTCGCACGAGACCTCCAACGTCTCGAACGTGTCCCAGTACGCCGCGCTCGCTGCGGTGAGCGGTGACCTCGACGCGGTGTCCGCGATGCGTCGGGTCTTCGACCGCCGGCGCAAGACGATGGTCGAGATGCTCCGCGCCATCCCCGGGGTCCGTTGCGCGGAGCCGATGGGCGCCTTCTACGCCTTCCCCGACGTGAGCGAGCTCTTGTCCCGAGAGGTGGGCGGGCGGCGTCCCGAGACGAGCGAAGAGCTGGCCGAGGTCTGCATCGACGTCGCGAAGGTCGCGGTCGTGCCGGGCGAGGCCTTCGGCGCTCCCGGCTACCTGCGGCTCTCCTACGCGGTGGCCGACGACGCAATGGTCGAGGGCGTCACCCGGCTGGCAGAGCTGTTCGCCAGCGCGCGCTAGCCGTGGCTCGTGTCCTCGTCACCGAGAAGATCGCCGACCGCGGCCTCGAGCTCCTGGCAGACGCAGGGCACGACGTCGAGGTGCAAGAGGGGTTGAGCCCCGGGCAGCTCCTCCAGGCCGTCGCGGGGGCCCACGCCCTCGTCGTCCGCTCCGCCACCAAGGTCAGTGCGGAGGTGCTCGCAGCAGGCAGGGAGCTGGTCGTCGTCGGCCGTGCAGGTGTGGGCCTCGACAACGTCGACGTCGAGGCTGCCACCGATCGCGGAGTGATGGTCGTGAACGCCCCGACGTCGAACATCCTCTCGGTCGCCGAGCAGGCGATGGGGCTGCTCTTGGCCCAGGCGCGCAACATCCCCCAGGCCCACGCTGCGTTGGTCGCCGGCAGGTGGGAGCGCTCACGCTGGGAGGGCATCGAGCTCTACGACAAGGTGCTCGGCATCGTCGGGCTGGGGCGAGCCGGGTCGTCGGTCGCCCAGCGCGCGGCGGCCTTCGGGATGCGGCTCATCGGCTACGACCCGTACATCTCGACGGAGCGAGCTCGGGCGTTCGGCGTGGAGCTGCGCTCGCTGGAGGAGCTGTTCGCCGAGGCGGACTTCGTCTCCATCCACGTGCCCAAGACGGCCGAGACGACCGGCCTCGTCGGCCGGGAGCTCTTGGGAAAGGCGAGGCGCGGCATCAGGATCGTCAACACCTCGCGCGGGGGGATCGTGGACGAGGACGCCCTCTACGACGCGATCCGGGCAGGTGTTGTGGGGGGCGCAGCGCTGGACGTCTTCGCGACGGAGCCGCCGGGACCGTCCCCGCTGCTCCAGCTCGACAACGTGGTGGTGACGCCCCACCTCGGTGCTTCCACCGAGGAGGCGCAGGACAAGGCCGGGGTCGCGATCGCCGAGCAGGTGCTGCTCGCGCTCGCCGGGGACTTCGTCCCGTTCGCCGTGAACCTCGCCGCCTCCGAGGTGTCCGACGCGGTGCGCCCGTTCATGCAGGTCGCCGAGCAGCTCGGGAGGTTCTTCGCGTGCCTGCACGAGCGCCTGCCCGATCGCCTCGAGGTCGAGTACCGCGGAGAGCTGGCGGGTCATGCGACGGGCATCCTCACGCTCTGTGCGCTGAAGGGCCTCTTCGGCTCGACGGCGGAGGAGCCGGTCTCCTACGTGAACGCGCCCCAGGTCGCCGAGCGGCGCGGCCTTTCCGTCGAGACCATCTCTGCCGCCTCGTCGCCGTTCTTCAAGAGCCTTGTCACCCTGCGGTCGGGCACCCACGCGGTCGCCGGCACGCTCGCGGGCGCAGGTGTGCGCCCCGAGCCGCGCATCGTGATGGTCGACGACCACACCCTCGAGGTGCCGCCCGCCGACCACATGCTCGTCGTGCACAACGACGACCGCCCCGGGATGATCGGCGTGGTCGGGATGGCGCTGGGGATCGCGGGGATCTCCATCTCCTCGATGGCGGTCGGGCCGAGCGCGGACGGTCACAGCGCGCTCATGGTGCTCTCGACCTCCGAGCCGGTGCCCCAGGACCTCGTCGAGCACCTCCGCGGGGGCGACGGCATCTTCGGGATCCACGCGGTGAGCCTCGCGTCCTGAGCGCCGGCTGCCCACCACACCCTGACGCCCTCACGCCGGCCACGCCCCCACGCCGGCCACGCCCCCACGCTCCCTCGACCTGCAGGTCGAAACTCCCGCCGGCCGCGGGCCGCCGGCCGCCGGTCGCCGGCCGCCGGCACGCAACGCCCTTCGGCGTCCGGGACGCCAACGAATCGTTTGCGCCGTGGCGGCTCCCCTGACTCGTGCGGGAAGGCGACGGGAAGGCGCGGCGCGGCGCGAGGGGCGCTGGGCTGTGGGCTACGGGTGGGTGGGGGTTATCGCCGGCGGCGACAGGTGGGGTTTGCGGGTGGGGGCTATCGCCGGGAGCTACGGCGGGTCGGCCGTGGACATCTCCGGCGCGGACGGGTGCGCCTCGGGTGGCCCCGATGCGGTGCTCCCTGATGCGGGGGCGGGCCGTCTCGGTGGCCCCGGACGCCGTGCCTT
>JAJYXE010000023.1 GCA_021791145.1 Actinomycetes bacterium
GCCGGGCCAGCGCGCCTCGGCGCCGCCGGGCCAGCGCGCCGCTCGCCCTCCTCTGAGCCCGTCGGGCAGGCCGGTCCCCCCGCCGCCTGTCCGGCCACCCCTCGGACCGAGCGGACGCCCGATCCCTCCGCCTCCAGGCATGGGCGGCCGCCGACCCTCGCCTCCTGCGGGCAGGCCGGCATACCCGCCGCGCACGGGAGGACGACCGCCCGGTGCCGGTGGACGTCCTGGTGGCGCTGCTGGCTTCACGGCCCGACCCGGCGGCGGATTCGCCCGTCCGAGCGCGCCTGGGACCCCGCCCGGCCGCGGGGGCCTCGGTGGGCGCCGCCCGCCGCAGCGCCGGACCCGGCGTCGCCGCCGCAACCTCGAAGAGCTCGAACCCACCCAGCTCACGACGTACACGCCCTCGACCGCACCTGTGCCGGAGGGCGAGATCATCGTGGAGCGTGGATCGACGGCTCGCGACCTCGGCCCCAAGCTCAACCGCTCCGCGGGTGACGTGGTCCGGTTCCTCCTCCTCCAAGGAGAGATGGTCACCGCGACGCAGTCGCTCACCGATGACATGATCGAGCTCTTCGCGGCCGAACTCGGCGCCAACGTCCGCCTCGTCGACCCGGGTGAGGAGCGGGAAGCAGAGCTGCTCGCGAGGTACTTCGAGGACGAGGAAGACGAGGAAGAGAGCGAGGAGGACCTCCGCCCGCGCCCGCCGGTCGTCACCGTGATGGGCCACGTGGACCACGGCAAGACGCTCCTCCTCGACCGGATCCGTCAGACCAACGTCGTCGCAGGCGAGGCCGGCGGGATCACCCAGCACATCGGCGCCTACCAGGCGACATGGCACGGGCATCCGATCACTTTCATCGACACCCCGGGCCACGAGGCGTTCACGGCGATGCGCGCGCGGGGGGCGGAGGTGACCGACATCGTCGTGCTTGTCGTCGCGGCCGACGACGGGGTGATGCCGCAGACCGTCGAGGCGATCGACCACGCCAGGGCGGCCGACGTCCCGATCATCGTGGCCATCAACAAGATGGACCGGCCCGATGCCAATCCCGACCGCGTGCTCCAGCAGCTCGCCGAGCGCGGCCTCGTCCCCGAGGCGTGGGGCGGAGACACGATCGTCGTCCGGGTCTCCGCACTCGAAGGCACGGGCATCGACGACCTTCTCGAGCAGATCACGCTCGTTGCGGAAGTCGAAGAGCTCCGGGCGAACCCCGAGGGCCGCGCGCGCGGCACGGTCCTCGAAGCGAACCTCGAGGCCGGCAGAGGGCCGGTTGCGACCGTCATCGTCGAATCGGGCACCCTGCGTATCGGCGATCCCGTCGTGGCGGGTGCGGCCTGGGGGCGTGTCAAGGCGCTCGTCGACGATCGCGGCGACCACGTGAAGGAAGCGCTGCCCTCGATGCCGGTCCAGGTGCTCGGCTTCTCCGAGCCCCCGCAAGCGGGAGACGAGCTGCGCGTCGCGAAGGATCTCACCACGGCACGGACCCTCGGTGAGGCGCGCGCCCAGCGCTTCCGGCTCTCCGGTCATCTCCCGGCGCCCTCAGCAGCGACGGGCGCTCGGCTCGAGGACCTCTTCGAGCAGATTCAGCGTGGAGAGACGGCGACGCTGAACCTCGTCTTGAAGGCCGACGTCCAGGGGTCGCTCGAGGCGGTCACGGAGAGCCTGCGCAAGCTGGAACGGGACGACGTGAAGCTCGCGTTCGTCCACCGCGGCGTGGGCGGGATCACCGAGAACGACGTGCAGCTCGCACGTGCCTCCAACGCGACGATCATCGGCTTCAACGTCCGCCCCGACCGGCGTGCGCGCGAGCTGGCAGCAGTGAGCGACGTCGAGATCCGTACCTACGAGATCATCTACAAGCTGCTCGAGGACATCGAGGCGGCGATGCTCGGCATGCTCGCGCCCGAGACCGAAGAGGTCGTCACGGGTGAGGCCGAGGTGCGCCAGGTCTTCCGGATCCCGAGGGTCGGTGCGATCGCCGGGTGCTACGTCCGTGAAGGCACCATCACGCGGGGGTCGAAGGTGCGGTTCTTGCGCGAGGGCGTCGTGATCTGGCGGGGAGCGATCAGCTCACTCCGGCGGTTCAAAGAGGATGTCCGCGAGGTGCAGGCGGGGTACGAGTGCGGCATCGGCCTCACGGACTACCAGGACTTGAAGGAGGGCGACGTGATCGAGACCTTCGAGGAGCGCGAGATCGCGCGGACCTGAGGCCGATGCACTCGGGCCGCGACTATCCGCGCGCCCTGCGCGTGAACGAGCTGCTCCGACAAGTGCTCGGTGAAGAGCTCGAGCGGCTCGCCGACGCGGACGAGCGCCTCCGCCTCGTGACCATCACTTCGGTCGAGACGAGCGGCGACCTTCGGTCTGCGACGGTGTTCCTCGACCGGATGGACGAGGAGATCGCCGCCGCGCTCGAAGAGCGTCGAGCCCAGCTCCAAAGAACGGTCGGCCGCCAGGTTCGCATGAAGCGCACTCCCCGGCTCCAATTCGCGGCTGACCCCGCCGTTCGCGAGGGGGAGCGGGTGGAAGCGATCCTCCGGCGCATGCGGGCAGAGCGGGCAGAGCGGGCAGAGCGAGCTAAGCGGGCGGAGGGAGCTGAGCGGGTGGAGCCTCCACGCGAGGGGTCTTCGAAGTGAGCCGCAGTCTCCATGTCGGCCCGACGGGGCTCGCCGTGGTGGACAAGGAAGCGGGTTGGACGTCGCACGACGTCGTCGCACGTGTGCGGTCCATCTTCGGCCAGCGTCGTGCGGGTCACGCCGGGACGCTCGATCCCGACGCCACCGGCGTCCTGCTCGTCGGGCTGGGCAGGGTCACCCGGCTCCTGCGCTACCTGACGGCGTTGGGGAAGGAGTACACCGCGGAGATCGTGCTCGGCGTCGCGACGGACACGCTCGACGCCGCGGGGTCCGTCGTGGCCGAGTGGGACATGGGCGGCGTGACGGTCGAAGACGCGCGAGCGGCCGCCGAGAAGCTCACCGGGGTCATCCAGCAAGTGCCTCCAATGGTGTCGGCAGTGAAGATCGGTGGGCGGCGCCTGCACGAGCTCGCGAGGAGCGGCGTCGAGATCGACCGTCCTCCACGGACCGTGCGGGTCGATCGTTTCGAGCTCGAGCCGACCGGAGAGCCGGGGGTCCTCCGAGCGACGGTCGCCTGCTCGTCGGGCACCTACGTGCGCGTGCTCGCAGCCGACCTGGGCGCAGCGCTCGGCGGTGGCGCCCACCTCCGGCGCCTCCGGCGGACCCGCGTCGGCTCGTTCACCGTGCAAGAGGCACAGCCCGTGGCCGTGCTCGACACGATGTCCCTCCGTTCGCCTGCGGAGGCCCTCCGCGATCTCGACCGAGTGAGCGTGGACCCTGACATGGCGCAGCTCGTCGCGCGCGGCCGCCCGCTCGACAAGGTGCCGATCGGGGCGACCGGAGATGGCCCGTGGGCCGTCCTCGACGGGACCGGGAGGCTGCTCGCCGTGTATGAGCGGACAGTGGGTCACCGCATCCGCCCAGCCGTCGTCCTCGCGTCACGCTGATCGGCACTTCCTCTCCGCGTCCTATCCTCGTCGCCGTGCGGATCCTGACCGTCGAAGAGGTCGCCGGCGCAGGCGTGGGTTCGGCGGTCACGGTCGGCACGTACGACGGCGTCCACCTCGGGCACCGCCGGCTGCTCGGCATCCTTCGCGAGAAGGCGGACACGCTCGCGGTGCCAGCAGCCGTCGTGACGTTCGACCGCCATCCCGCGACCGTCGTCCGGCCGGGGTCGTCCCCGCTGCTCCTCACCGACAACGAGCAGAAGCTGGAGCTCCTGGCTTCATGCGGCGTCGACCTCACGGTGGTCGTCCGGTTCGACGCCAAGCGGGCTGCCGAGCCGCCAGAGGACTTCGTGGACGAGGTGTTGTGCGACGCGCTCGCGGCCAAGGCGGTCGTCGTCGGCGAGGACTTCCGCTTCGGCCGCGGCCGCAGCGGAGACGTGACGATGCTGCGGCGGCTCGGTGCGATCAGGGGGTTCGACGTCACGGGGGTGCACCTCGTGGCCGCCGAGGGCACGGGCGCGGACGACGGAGACGGTGGCGCAGGTGGAACCGGCGCCGCCGGCGGCGCAGAGTCCATCTCCTCCACGCGCATAAGGGCGCTCATCGCCATGGGCGACGTCCAAGGCGCCGCCCGGCTGCTCGGCCGCCCCCACGAGGTGCGCGGGCGCGTGGTCCACGGCGATGGCCGGGGCGGATCGCAGCTCGGGGTGCCGACGGCGAACGTCGACGTGCCCAAGTCGATCGCGGTTCCCGCTCTCGGTATCTATGCGGGTTGGTGCCGCCGCGCCGACGGGTCGTCGCACCCGGCGGCGATCTCCGTCGGCATCCGGCCGACCTTTGCTGCGTCCTCGAGCACCCCTGCGCCGCTGGTCGAAGCTCACCTCATCGGCTTCGACGGCGACCTCTACGCAGAGCGCGTCGGTGTCGCCTTCGTGGAGCGCCTCCGCGAGGAACGGCGCTTCGAGCGCGTGGAGGATCTCGTCGCGCAAATGCGGGCGGACGTGGACGTGGCCAGCCGGCTGCTCACGGGAGACGCGTGAGCCGGCGCGCCTCGGAACGCCGCCGGGCCGGGCCGCCTGCCGCTCACCGGGCCCGACACCGCTCACCGTGCCCGACACCGCTCACCGTGCCCGACGTACCCGGATGCTCCTGCACCCGTGAGCCTGCTAACCTGGCTCGGGGTCGCGGTGGTGCCGCGCCTGTCGCCCAGAGGAATCCCGAGGTCTGTTCGTACATGCCCGAGAAGCAGGTCATCATCGCCGAGCACCGGCTCCATGAGTCCGACACGGGCTCGCCCGAGGTCCAGGTCGCTTTGCTGACCGACCGCATCGCGCACCTGACCGAGCACCTCAAGATCCACAAGGGGGACCACCACACCCGCAGGGGCCTGATGAAGCTGATCGGGCGCCGCCGGCGGCTCCTCGACTACGTCCGGAGCAACGACGTCGAGCGGTACCGGTCCATCATCGGGCGACTGGGGATCCGCCGCTAGCACACGAACCGCCCCGCCGTCTCGGTCGGGCGCTCGCATATTGAGAGACGGGCACGCCGCGACGTCGGCTGCCAGTCGCCGATCACTCGGGGATTGCCCGGGGTGGTCGACCACTGGGAACCGGCCAGGGTGCCCCCGTACAAAGGAGCACCGTTGGCTGAGGCCATTTCCGTGTCGGCGCCGATCAGCGGCACCGACCGTTCCATGTCGTTCGAGGCGGGCAAGCTCGCCCAGCAGGCCGACGGCGCCGTGCTTGCCCGGATCGGTGACACCGTCGTGCTCGCCACCGCGGTCGCAGCGAGGTCGGTCCGGGAGGGGACGGACTTCTTCCCCCTCACGGTGGACATCGAAGAGCGCGCGTATGCAGCCGGCAAGATCCCCGGCTCTTTCTTCCGGCGAGAGGGAAAGGCGTCGGACCAGGCGATCTTGACCTGCCGGCTGATCGACCGGCCGCTCAGGCCGTCGTTCCCCAAGGGCTTCAGAAACGAAGTGCACATCGTCGGCACGGTGTTCGGCGCCGACCAGGTGAACCCCCACGACGTCCTGGCGATCAACGCGGCCTCCGCGGCCCTCATGATCTCCGGCATCCCGTTCGACGGCCCTATCGGGGCGGTACGGATCGCCTACTCGACGCAGGGCGAGTGGATCCCGCACCCGAGCTTCCAAGAGGGCGACGCGTCGACGTTCGAGCTCGTGGTCGCGGGCCGCGCGCTCTCAGAGGAGCCCGAAGCCGAGGTCGCCATCATGATGGTGGAGGCCGGCGGGACGGAGCACGCCTGGCAGTTCTACGATGCCGGCGCCCCGAAGGTCACCGAGGAGGTGCTGGCCGACGGGCTCGAGGCGGCGAAGACCTGGATCCGCGAGGCGATCAACCTCCAGCGTCAACTGGTCGTCAGCTACACCGAGTCGCGCGGGCCGATCAAGGCAATCCCGTTCTCGACGTTTACCGACTACGGGGACGACGTGTGGGAGCGGGTGCAGGAGCGCGCGACGGAGCAGGTGGCCAAGGTCGTCGCGATCGCCGACAAGTCGGAGCGCAATACTCAGACTGAGGCGCTCACCGCTGCCGTCGTCGCAGAGCTCGGAGAGGAATTCCCCGAGCGTGCGCGAGAGATCGTGGCTGCCGTACGCGCGCTCAACAAGAAGCTCGTCCGCAAGCGCATCGTCGAAGACGGGCTCAGGATCGACGGAAGGGGGACGACCGACATCCGCCCGCTCTCCGCCGAGATCGACCTGTTCCCGACCGCGCACGGGTCCTCGCTCTTCCAACGCGGAGAGACTCAGGTGCTCAACGTGTGCACCCTTGGCATGCCCCGCATGGACCAAATCCTCGACACGATCACCCCGGACGAGTCGAAGCGCTACATGCACCACTACAACTTCCCTCCCTACTCGACCGGGGAGACCGGCTTCATGCGCGGCCCCAAACGCCGGGAGATCGGGCACGGTCTCCTCGCCGAGCGGGCCCTGCTGCCGGTGATCCCTCCCAAAGAAGAGTTCCCTTACGCCTTGCGGCTTGTCTCGGACGTGCTCTCCTCCAACGGGTCCACGTCGATGGCCTCGGTCTGCGCCTCGACGTTGTCGCTCATGGCAGCCGGCGTGCCGATCAAGGCTCCGGTCGCGGGGATCGCGATGGGGCTCGTCTACGACGAAGGCCGATACGTGACGCTGACCGACATCCTCGGCGCGGAGGACGCCTTCGGGGACATGGACTTCAAGGTCGCCGGCACCGCCGACGTCGTGACCGCGCTCCAGCTCGACACGAAGATCGACGGGCTCCCCGCCGACGTCCTTTCGCAGGCACTGCGCCAGGCGAAGGATGCCCGGCTCACGATCCTCGACGTGATGCACCGCTGCATCCCCGCACCCCGCGATCACGTGGCACAGAGCGCGCCCAAGATCTTGTCGATGGAGATCCCCATCGACAAGATCGGCGAGGTCATCGGCCCGAAGGGCAAGGTCATCAACACGCTCCAGCAGGAGACGGGCGCGGACATCGCCGTGGACGACAACGGCATGGTCGGCACTGTGACGATCGGCGCCAAGGACGGCCAGGCCGTCGAAGAGGCAAGACGGCGCATCTCGCTCATCCTCACACCGCCGAGCGCCGACGTCGGCGGCGTGTACTCGGGGAGGGTGGTGAACATCACGAAGTTTGGGGCGTTCGTCAACATCCTCCCAGGACGTGACGGACTGCTCCACATCTCGAAGCTCTCCCCACTGGCAGGCGGCAAGAGGGTGGAGCAGGCGGAGGACGTCCTTACGTTGGGCCAGACGCTGGACGTGCGCGTCGACGACATCGACCCGCAGGGCAAGGTGTCGCTCTCTCTTGTCGGCGGGGACGCTACGAGTGACGGCTCGTCGCGCGGCGGCGAGTCGCGGGGCGGCGAGTCGCGGGGCGGCGAGTCGCGGGGCGGCGAGTCGCGGGGCGGCGAGTCGCGGGGCGGCGACCGACCTTCTCGGGTCTCCTTCGAGGACGCGTTCGAGGCGGAGCTCCTCGCGGATCTCGGTGACCTCGGCCCGGCAGCGCCCTCAGCGCCCCCACGGAGCGGCGGAGCGGGTGGGCGCGGGGGGCAGCCTGGCGACCGCCGCGGTGGCCGGCGCCGGCAGCGGCGCCGGTGAGCGATCGCGCCAGCGCCATCCGGAGCGCGCGCCTCGGCTCAGGCGTCCGGCTCGTCACCGAGACCATGCCCGACGTCCGCTCGGTCGCGGTCGGCTTCTGGGTGGGAACGGGCTCGCGCGACGAGCCTCAAGAGCTGGCCGGTGCGTCCCACTTCCTGGAGCACCTGCTGTTCAAGGGCACGCCCCGACGTTCGGCCGCCGCGATCGCCGAGGCCCTCGACGAGGTCGGTGGCGATTGCAACGCGTTCACGACGAAGGAGTACACGGCTTTCTACGTCCGGCTGCTCTCCGAGCACCTGCACCTCGGCCTCGGCATTCTCGGCGACATCATGGACGACCCTTCGCTGGACGACAGGGACGTCGACGCCGAGCGGACCGTCATCCTCGACGAGATCCTGATGCACGCAGACGAGCCCGCCGATCTCGCCGCGGAGGCGGCGATGGCTGCCCTGTACCCCGGCCACCCGCTCGGCCGGGACACGCTCGGGACGAAGGACTCCGTCAGCGCCACCAGATCGTCGGCCATCAGACGGTTCTTCGAGGAGCACTATCGTCCCGCCAACGTCGTCGTCTCGGTCGCTGGAGACTGCCGCCACGACGAGATCGCCGAGGCGCTGGAGCAGCGGTTTTCGGCACGGCCCGGCGGTGGCGCACCGGTACGTGCCCCGGCGGGGCCGGATGTGGAGCCCCTGGTCGTCCTGCGCCGCGCCACCGAGCAGGCCCATCTCGTGCTCGGGATGCGATCGGTGTCGCGCTTCGACGAGCGCCGCTGGCCGCTCGGGGTGCTCAACGTCGTGCTCGGGGGCGGGCTCTCGAGCCGGCTGTTCCAGAAGGTGCGAGAAGAGCGCGGCCTTGCTTACTCGATCTGGTCGGAACGCAGCGTCTTCTACGACACCGGCTGCATGACCGTGTCGGTCGGCACGGCTCCCGCGCACGTCGACGAGGTGCTGCGCATCGTCACCGGAGAGATCGAGGAGCTTGCCGAGCACGGCATCACGCAACGTGAGCTCGAGGTCGCCAAGGGCAACCTCCGCGCCGAGACGCTACTCTCGTGCGAGGACTCGGGCGCGAGGATGAGCCGGCTCGGGGCCTCGGTGCTCCTCTACGACCGTGCGTGGACGATCGACGAGGTACTCGCGCGCATCGATGCCGTAGATGCTGACGCGGTCAAGGACGTCGCGCGCACGCTGGCGGTGGCACCCCGCACCTTGGCAGCGGTAGGACCGTTCGACGCCGATGCGTTCGACGGCACCGGGCTAGGGCTGGCGGGCCGGGCCGCCTGAGAGGACGCCGAGGCGGGCATCGCATGCCGCCCCCCGGTGTGCAGCCGACACAGCCGAGCTCGCCGCCTCGGCACGCCGACGGCGCCGCAGGCATGCCCGCCCGTGGCCGGCCCGGTACCCGTCTGGGGTCGTGGCGAGCTCCGGCCGGCGCTGTCGGGACGAGGAAGAAGAAGCACGGGGCCGGTGACGCCGGCGTGCTTTGCGGCAGGGGGCGGTTGTGGCTGTCGTCGCCTGACGGGAGAGCCGTTGCCGTGCTCGTCATCGTGCCGCTGCTCCTCTTCGCGGTGCCTGCCGCCTTCGGGCATCCTGCGATCACGGGGGACAACCTCATCCAGAACTTCCCCTTACGCGTCCTCACCGGCCGTCAACTCCGTCAGGGCCACCTGCCGCTGTGGAATCCCTACATCTGGTCGGGGAGCCCGCTGCTCGGCGGTCTGAACTCGGGCTCCTTCTACCCGTTCACCTTCTTCTTCGCGGTGCTCGCGCCGGTTGCGGCGTTCGTCGTCAACCTTCTCGGGGTCTACTGGGCTGGCGGACTCGGGATGTACGCACTCTGTCGTCAGTACCGGCTGCGTCCAGTCGCGAGCTTTCTCGGTGCGTTCACGTACGCCTTCTTCGGCACGATGTCGGGGCAGCTCGTCCACCTCGGGGTGATCCAGGGGATGGGGTGGATGCCTCTCTTCGTGCTCGCGCTGCTTCGGCTCTCATGGATCGTCCTGGGCACCGGACCGGTGCAGGATGACGCACGACGGGGCGTTGCGGAGGTCGATCTCCGTGCGGATGACACCGGCGTGGAGCGCGCGGGCGGCGGGGAGCGCGCGGGCGGCGGGGAGGGAGGGGACGGCGTGGAGCGCGCGGGCGGCGGGGAGGGAGGGGACGGCGTGGGCGTGCCGGCGCTGCCTGCGGCGGCACCCCGGTCGAGTCCCTGGCCGTGGGTCGCGTTGCTCGCGGTGATCGTGGGGCTGGAGGCGCTCACGGGCGAGCCGCGGGCCATGGTCGAGACGGAGGTCGTCGGTGTGGTGGTCGCCGCCTGGGTCCTGCTGCGCCCGTACCCCTGGCGGTCCCCTCGGTTCGCACAGCGCGCCCGGCTGTTGGGCTACGTGGTGATTGGTGGAGTCTGGGGAGTGATGCTCGCGGCGGCAGAGCTTGCGCCGGGCTGGACCTTCATCAAGGCGTCGCAGCGCGCGGTCGAGACCTACCAATTCTTCGGCAGCGGGTCACTGCGCCCGTCCTGGTCATTGCTCCTCCTCGTGCCGGACCTCTTCGGTGGGGCCGGCCACTTCGGCTCGGTCCGGTACTTCAACGGCTACAACCTTCCCGAGGTGACCGGCTACGTCGGGCTCCTCCCTTTGGGAGCGACGCTTGCTCTCCTTGCGTCTTCCTTCGGCCGTCGCCGCGCTCCCCGCTCTGCGGACTGGGGAATGTGGCTCGCGCTCGGCGGCCTCGGTCTTCTTCTCGTGTGGGGCTCGTTCACCCCGCTCGGCCATGTCTGGGCGGCTGTCCCGCTCCTCGGCAAGACGCGCCTGCAGAGCCGCAACCTCGAGATCGTGGACCTCGCCCTCGCGGTCCTGTTCGCGTTCTGGGCGGATCTCGCGTTGGGGAGGCGGACGGCAGCTGCGACGACCGGCCGTGTCATCGCGCCGGGCCCGTCCTCGTGGCACTCATGGAGCGGTCGCCCTCAACAGCTCGGGCGCCGCCGGTGGCGTGGGCGCCTTCTCTCGCGGGGCCCCGACCGGTCCCAGGAGCGAGGCCCCGACCGGTCCCATGAGGGGGGCCCCGTTCGGCTCCTCGAGTGGCTTCCCGCGCTCCCCGCCGCCGCGGCAATCGTGCTGTGTGCGGTCACGCTCGCCGCACCGCTGCCCGTCGAGGAGTGGTTGCACGCGAGCCCGTCGGGAGCCGCGCTCGCCCGCGGGCTGTGGCCGTGGTTCCTCGCTCAGGCGGTGGTGGCAGCCGGCATGGTCGCGCTCGTCGCCCGATGGAGCCGGTTCGGGGCGCGAGCGCGCCGGCGCCTCCTCGTCAGCCTCGTGGTCGCGGACTTCGCGTTCTTCGGGCTCGCCACGTCGACAGTGCTCGCGCCGGTCCCAACGCGATTGGAGCCGACGCACTCGGCGGCAGCAGCGGTGCTCGGGACCAACGGACGGTTCGCCATCGTCAACACGACAGTGACCCACCTCTTCACATTGGACACGATCGGACAACCAGATTTGAACGCCTTCACCCGGCTCGAGAGCGTCCAAGGGTACGGGTCGATCCTGTCCGACCGCTACGGTGCCGCGACGGGCTCGCACGAGCTGGACACGCTCAGCGCCTGTGCGCTCGAGTCGGGACGGTTCCACGCGCTTCGCCTCACGACGCTCCTCGCGAGCCCTGGGGACCTGGCGGTGCGCGTAGGCCCGCGTACGACGGTGCGAGCTCCGAGCTCCTCTGCGTGTCCCCAAGCGCCGCGGCCGGGAAGCGCGCATCGTCGCGCCTTCTATCTCGGCTCGCCGGTGGCGCTCCGGTCGGTGACACTCGTGAAGACCGGCGCATCGCAGACACGAGGCGCACCGGTGGTGGACGTCGTCGCCCCCGGCGGTGGGGTCCGCCGCCCCAGGGAGACCGTGCGCCGGACGGCGGGTGGCTGGTCGGTCAGGTTCGACACGCCCATCACTGCAGCGGGCATCGTGGTCGAAGGGCCTGCACGCGAGATCGCCGACAACTCGACCGTGCGGAGCGTGTCGGGAGCCCGGTGGGCGCTCGACGGGAGGTTCCAGGACGCGATCGACACCTCGACCTGGCGGTTCGCCGGAACCTTCGCCCACACGTTTGGCATCTTCCGCCGGACGGCACCTCCGCCCCCGCCGGTGTGGCTCGTGCCCGCGACCGCCGGTTCGTCGGTGCACCAGCTCTCGGCTCCTGACTGGGGCGGCGCGACGGATCGGGTCGTCGCACGTCGCCCCGTGACCGTCGTCTGGAGCGAGTCGTACCTCCCAGGCTGGCATGCAACGCTCGTCCCGGCGAACGACACCAACGGACGACAGGACAGGTCGCTGTCGCTCGTCGTCTACCGCCGCGGCCTCCTGCAGGCTGTCGAGGTGCCGGCAGGTGCGTGGATCCTCACGTTCCACTACCGTCCGCCCCTGCTCACGTTGGGGATGGCAGGTTCTGTCGCGGCTGTCGCAGGGTTCCTCCTTCTTCTGGTCGTGTTGGTCGCTTCGCGGTGGAGAAGGAGGGGGCGGAGGGGGCAAGCCTCGGAACAGCCGGTTCCGGCCTTCGCTGCGGAGAGCGCAGAGCCTTCGGAGGGCGGGCATCAGCTGGCGAGGACACCGAGCGGGGCGCGGCCCTCCCCGGGCGCCAGTCAGGCCAGCCGATAGCGTTGCCGCAGTGATACGAGTGGGGGTCGTCGGCGCAGCGGGGAGGATGGGTCGTGAGATCTGCCGGGCGGTGCAGGAGGCGGAGGACCTCACGCTGGCGGCCGCCGTCGACCCCGCGTTCGCGCGGCAAGTGCAGCAGGGGGCCGGGTCGGACGCCGGGACGAAAGCCGGGTCGGGGGCCGGGTCGGAAGCCGGACGCCTCGATGCGGCGAGCGGGCTGGGTTCAACGGTGGTTTCCAGCGGGATCGACGCGCTTGTCGAGGCGGAGGTCGAGGTGGCGGTCGACTTCACGGTCGCTGAGGCGGCGCGCCGCACGCTGCCTTGGCTCGCCGAACGGGGGATTCACGCCGTCGTGGGCACGACGGGGCTCGGATCCGAAGACATCGCCAGTGCCGCCGAGGCGTTCTCGCACGGGCGTGCCAACGCGGTGATCGCCCCCAACTTTGCGATCGGTGCCGTCCTCCTCATGCGCCTTTGCGAGCTCGCGGCGCCGCTCATGGACGCGGCCGAGATCGTGGAGCTGCACCATGAAGACAAGCGCGACGCGCCGTCGGGCACCGCGATGCGGACCGCCGCCCGGATCGCTGCCGCCAGAAAGAGCGCGGGCCTCCCAGCCGTTACCGACCGGACGACCGAGCTCGTCGTCGACGGCGCACGCGGCGGGGCGGGCCCGGGCGGCGTTCGGCTCCACTCGGTGCGGCTTCCCGGACTGGTGGCCCATCAAGAGGTGATCTTCGGGGCGCCCGGTCAATCCCTCACCCTCCGCCACGACTCCTACGACCGCCGGTCGTTCATGCCCGGGGTGCTTCTCGCCGTCAGGCGGGTCGTCGAACGCCCGGGCCTGACCGTCGGCCTCGACGCGCTTCTCGGTTTGTGAGCCCCGCACGGTGCGGAACGGCGAAGGCGGCTCCGCCGGCGACCTGGGAGGGGGCCAAGGGACCTCCGGCGACGACTCTGGAGAGACCGTGACCTCTGGAGAGAGACCGTGACCTCTGGAGAGACCGTGACGGAGGGGAACGAGCACGGGACTCGACTGCGCATCCTCCAAGCCGCGTACGAGTGCGTCGCCCGCTGGGGATTCTCCAAGACGACTGTCGAGGATGCCGGGCGTGGGGCGCGAGTGTCGCGTGCCACCGTCTACCGGTACTTCCCTGGCGGTCGCGAAGAGCTCCTCTCCGCGGTCGTCGCATGGGAGAACGCCCGGTTCTTCGCCCGCCTCTACGAAGAGGTGCGGGAGGCATCGACGCTCGAAGAAGTGATGGAGCTGGGCCTCGTGTTCGCGCACCGGGACATCCGGGATCACGACGTGCTCCAGCGGGTGCTGGACACCGAGCCAGAGCTGCTGCTGCCGAAGCTGACGGTGGAGGCCGAGGGAACTCAGAGGATGATCGCCGCCTTCCTCGAGCCGTACCTCTTCCGTGAGCGGCTCGCTCCCGGCGTCGTGGTGAGCGAGGCAGCCGACTTCCTCGCCCGCATGGCGCTGTCGTACATCTCTGCACCTGGGCGGTGGGACCTCGCCGACCGCGGGCAGGTCTCGCGCCTGGTGCGCGGGGAATTGCTGGGAGGCATTCTGCTGCCTGCCTCCCACGGCTGACGCAGGGCCGACTGTATGGGATGCAATCCCGCCGAGCGGATGCAACCCCGTCGGGGTGCGGCAGCCCGATCGACACAGCCCGATCGACACAGCCCGATCGACACAGCCCGATCGACACAGCCCGATCGACACAGCCCGATCGACACAGCCTGATTGACACAACTTGGTCTGACACGGCCCCATTGACAATGAGACACGGAGCGACTTACCGTTTCATTGTGCGGCCCTCGTCCTCGTTGTGGACCTCCGAGCCGTGGCACGCCGGCGGAGAGCCGCTTCGTCCCGTCGTCAGCCACTTGGGCATGGACGACAGGAGCTCATCTCGCGTGCGGATCGTCGATGCTGCCCTGCGCTGCATTCCCCGATGCGGGCTCTACAAGACCACCCTGGACGAGGTTGCTCGAGAAGCCGGCATCTCCCGCGCGACCCTGTATCGCCTCTTTCCCGGCGGCAAGGAGGCGGTGGTGCGCGCCGTCGTCGAGACCGAGACCGCGCGGCTCTTCTCCGACCTCGGCGCGGCAATGGGAGAGGCTCGGGACCTTGAAGAGCTCCTCGTCGTCGCCATCGTGGGCGCCGCTCAGCGGCTCTCCTCTCACCCCGCGCTCACGTATCTCCTCCGGCACGAGCCGGGTGCAGTGCTGCCCCATCTCGCGTTCGGGGGGCTCGACCGCGTGTTGACCGCCGCCGCCGCCTTCTCGGCTCCGTTCCTGGGTCGCTGGCTCGACCCCGATGACGCGGCGCGCGCCGCCGAGTGGGCGGCACGCATCGTCGTCTCCTACCTCTCCTGCCCGCGCGAAGGGCTCGAGCTCACGGACCCGATCGCCGTCCGCGGCTTGGTCTCGTCGTTCGTCGTCCCCGGCATCCAGGCGCTTGTCCAGGAGAAGGCGCTCGTCCAGGAGAAGGTGCTCGCAGAAGAGCAGGCGCATGCCCTGGCGCATGCCCTGGCGCAGGACCCGTCGGGGAGCCCATGACGAGGGAAGGAAAGGAACGAGTCGCGATGGACGACCGGCGAGAGGCTCGCACCGACCAGGACCGGACCAATGAGGACCTCATCGGGCGCCGAGACGTGCACGACCTCGCTGCGATCTTCGCCACGGTGGGGCATCAGGGTGCCGAGGGCCACCACGCCGTCTCGGACCCGTGTCCCGCCGAGTTCACCTGGGACTACGACAAGGGCGCAAAACCTCGACTCGAGCGCCTCTACGAGAAGGCGAAGTCCGCACAGTGGAACGCGCGCACCGACCTGCCGTGGGACACCGAGGTGGACCAGGAGCGCGTGGTGATCATGAACCAGGAGGCGAACCCGGGCTCGCTCCGCTGGTCCCCCAACGACGTCGCCGGAACGGTGCTCGAGCGCTGGGGCGACAAGGAGTGGCTCCGCCTCGGCGTGGAGAACCAGAACTGGATGCTCTCCCAGTTCATGCATGGTGAGCAGGGTGCCCTCCTGTGCACCGCCAAGATCGTCGAGACCGTCCCCTGGATCGACGCCAAGTACTACGCGGCGACCCAGGTCATGGACGAAGCCCGCCACGTCGAGGTCTTTTCCCGTTACCTCGACGAGAAGCTCTCTGGGCACTACCCGATCAACGCCCACCTCGGGCTGCTCCTCGACGACATCATCGGCGACCGCCGCTGGGACATGACCTACCTCGGCATGCAGATCATGGTGGAGGGGCTCGCGCTCGCCGCGTTCGGGTTCATCCACTCGATCACCCAGGAGCCGCTGCTCAAGCAGATGCTGCGCTACGTGATGGCCGACGAGGCACGCCACGTGGCCTTCGGGGTCGTGAGCCTGCAGGACTTCTACGCAGAGCTGTCGGACGCGGAGCTGCGTGAGCGCCAAGAGTTCGCGTTCGAAGCGGCGGTCCGCATGAAGGACCGCATGTTGATGCAGGAGGTCTGGGAGCGGCTGGAGGTGCCGCCCGCCGACGTCATCGCCGTCCTGTCCCGGGCCCCCGAGCGCGACGACTTCCAGGTGCTCTTGTTCTCCAAGATCGTCCCCAACCTGAAGAAGCTGGGGCTCCTCGACGCTGCGGGCGGGTGGCTTCGCGAGAAGTTCACGGAGATGGGAGCGATCGGCTTCGAGAACCTCGTCGACACCGCCCAGGAGGTGGACGCCGAGGCGGACGCGTCGCCGGTGACCAGGAACGTGGCCTGACCTCTACGCTGCTAGCGTGCGGTTGATGCGCCCTGCCCGCTTCGGTGCGGTGATCACGGCCATGGTGACGCCCTTCGCCCCTGACGGATCCCTTGACGTCGATGCCGCCGTCCAGCTCGCGCGCTGGCTGTCCGAGCACGGGAGCGAGGGCTTCGTGCTCGGCGGGACGACCGGAGAGGGTCCCGCGCTCTCGGACGACGAGCTTTACGAGCTGTGGCGGTCCGTCACCGAGGCGGTCACCGTCCCGGTGTTGGCGGGGACCGGTACGAGCAACACCGGCCATTCGATCGAGCTGACCAAACGGGCATCTGCGTCGGGCGTCGCCGGGGTGCTCGTGGTGACGCCTTATTACAGCCGGCCGTCGCAGGAAGGGCTCTACGCGCACTTCGAGGCGGTGGCGGGAGCGAGCGAGCTGCCGGTCGTCCTCTACGACATCCCGGTCCGCACCGGCAGGCGGATCGCGCCGTCGACGCTGCTGCGGCTCGCGCACGAGGTGCGCAACGTGGTCGGCGTGAAAGACGCCACCGGGGATCCCGCAGGTGCCGCCCGGCTCCTTGCGCACGCGCCCGAGAGCTTCGAGCTCTACAGCGGCGACGACTCGCTCACCCTCCCGCTCATCTCGGTCGGCGCGGTGGGCGTGATCTCGGTGTGCACTCATTGGGCCGGGCCCGAGATGCAGCGCATGGTGCACGCAGCGCTCGCCGGAGACCTGGACACGGCGCGACGCGAGAATGCCCGGCTGGTGGAGTCCTACGACTACGAATCGACCGAGCAGTTCCCCAACCCGCTCCCCGCGAAGGCGGCGTGCAGGGCGCTCGGGCTCCGGGTCGGTCAGTGCCGCCTGCCCCTTGGAGACGCGCCGCCGGAGCTCGAGGGAGAGGCTCTGCGGATCCTCACCCGTCTCGAGGCCGCGCCCGTCCGCTCGGCGCCCTGAGCTCGGCGCGGGTCCGACACGTGGCTGAGCGACACCTGGCTGAGGCTGACCGCCACCTGGCTGAGGCTGACCGCCGGTCGACCGAGACACAGAGGGCTGTCCGGGTCGTCTTCCTCGGCGGGCTCGGCGAGATCGGACGGAACTGCGCGTGCATAGAGGTGGAGGGCCGCATCGTGGTCCTCGACTGCGGCGTGATGTTCCCGGACCCGGACATGCCCGGGGTGGACCTCGTGCTTCCCGACTTCACCTACCTCCAGGAGAACGCGCACCGGGTGGACGCGGTGGTCCTCACTCACGGGCACGAGGATCACACCGGCGGGCTCGCCTACTTGCTCCGTGACCTGGAGGTCCCGATCTACGGATCGGAGCTCTCCCTCGGGCTCGCGCGCAATCGCATCGACGAGGCCGGGCTCACCGGGCGTGCCCGCTACGTCACGGTGGCCGACGGGGAGCGGCGCACGGTCGGGCCGTGCGAGGTGGAATTCATCCCGGTCACGCACTCGGTGCCCTGCAGCTTCGCACTGGCGTTCTTCACGCCCCAGGGAGTCCTGCTCCACTCCGGCGACTTCAAGATCGACCTGCAGCCGGTCGACGGCCGGCGCACCGACCTCGCCCGCATCGGGGCCATCGCGTCGGGGGAGGGGGTCGCGCTGCTCCTCTCGGACTCCACCAACGCGGAGGAGCCTGGCTTCACCGCCTCGGAGAGCACCGTCGGGGAAACGATGTCGCGCGTCTTCGCCGCGAGCGCCGGCCGCCGGATCGTCGTCGCGTGCTTCGCGAGCCACATCCACCGGGTGCAGCAGGTGATCGACGCGGCGGTCGCATCGGGAAGAAGGGTCGCGACCCTCGGTCGCTCCATGGGCAAGAACGTCGATCTCGCCCAGCGCCTTGGCCTTCTCACGGTCCCGCCGGGGGTGCTCGTCGAGATCGAAGACGTCGACCGACTGCCCCCCGGCGACGTGTGCGTCATCTCGACCGGCTCGCAGGGCGAGCCCATGTCCGCGCTCTCGCTCATGGCGACGGGCGACAACAAGTGGTTCCAGATCACAGAGAGTGACGTCGTCGTGATCAGCGCGCACCCCATCCCCGGCAACGAGTGGTCGGTGGGGCGGGTCATCGACGACCTCCATCGGCGCGGCGCAGAGGTCGTCCACTCCGGCACCGAGGCCGTGCACGTGAGCGGCCATGCACGTCAAGGCGAGCTGCAAACGCTGCTCGCGGTGGCCAAGCCCCGGGCGTTCGTGCCGGTGCACGGCGAGTACCGCCACCTCGTCCACCACGCGCAGCTGGCACGTTCGATGGGCGTGCCCGACGACCAGGTCCTCTTGTGCGAGGACGGCGACGCGGTCCGCCTGGACGAGAGCGGGCTGCACCGGGACGGCACGGTGCCCGGCGGGTACCTCTACGTCGACGGCACGGTGGGCGACGTCGGGCACGGCGTGCTGCGGGACCGCCGTCTCCTCGCCGAGGAGGGGGTCGTCATGGTGGTCGCGACGGTCGACCTCCAGCGCAAGGTGCTGACCGGAGCGCCCCAGATCGAGACGAAGGGCTGGGTGCACGCGCCGGAGGCCGAGGGCCTGCTCGGCGACGCGTCCAACGCAGTGGCGGACGCACTGGTCGAGGCGATGGACGAGGGCGCGCACGACGTGGACGTCCTCACCCGGCACGCCCGCCGGGCGCTCGGGCGGCTCGTCAACGAGCGTACGCGCCGACGCCCCATGATCGTGCCCGTCGTCATCGCCGTCTGAGCCCGTCGAGGCCGCGCCCGCCCGTCGAGGCCGCGCCCCTGCCTCTGCCCCGTCAGGACGGGTCCGGTCGCTGCGGTTCGCCGTGGGGCGCGTTGGCGACGCCGCGGCGCCAGTACGCCTTGTGGTCGATGTCGTCGGGGCGGATCCCGCGCTCGATGAGCAGCGATCGGCACGCCGCCACCTGGCGGAGCTCGCCGAAGACGTAGGCGTGCCCCGCCCCCGAGGGGAGCGGCAGGCTGCCGAGCGCCTCCTGCAGGCCGGTACCGGTCCCCGGGTCGCCCTTGCGATGGACCCAGCAGACACCGAGCTCCGCGCGCACGCCTTCGGGGTGTTGGTGCTCCTCTTCACCTGCGACCTCGAGAACGACCTCGGCGCGGGCCGCCTCTGGGAGCGCCTCGACCATCGTGAAGATCGCCGGGAGCGCGGACTCGTCTCCGCAGAAGAGGTGCCACGCTGCGTCGGCGGCCACACCGATCTTTCCCCTGGGTCCCAGCGCCTCCACGCGCTGGCCCGGCTCCACCGAGCCCGCCCAGACGGCCCCAGGGCCGTCGCCATGGAGGACGACCTCGAGCTCGACTGCCGATGTCTCGGGCTGGAGCTTGCGGATCGTGTAACGGCGCCGGAAGTGAGCATGCCCCGGCGCGGGGACCGCGACCATGAGATCCTGGCCGGCGAAGAACTCGAGCGTGTCGATGCCGGGGCCCGTGAACCGCAGCCGTCGCATCGCGGGCGTGCGCATCTCAGCGCGCACGAGCTCCAGGTCGAATGCCTGCACGCCGGGGAGGCGGCTGAGCAGGGCGGACGTCTCTTCTCCGTCGGGCGTCACGGACGGCGAGCCTAGGCCACGCGCAGGGGAGGCCAGAGCGGCGGCTTCGACCGGCTTCGACCGGCGGCGACCGGCGGCGACCGGCTTCGACCGGCGGCGACCGGCGGCGACCGGCTTCGACCGGCAGCCTCCCCTGCCCGGGCCGGTGACGGCGATAGCCTTCATGGCACTGTGGTGACCACGAAGCGGCGAGCGGCGTCGACCCGCACCCGTGCCCGGCCTGCAGGTGATGGGGGCGACCGGAAGCGGACGCGGAAGCGGCGGCCCGCGGCACCTGCCTCCCCGAGCGCGTTGCGCCCGCGCGCGTCGAGCGCGCGGCCAGCCGGCTCGGACGGGGGGAGCCTGCTGAGCGACCACGGTGCGGATCTCTGGGCGATCGGCCTCGTCACCGTCGGCATCCTGCTCGCCCTCGCCGTCTACGGCGATGCTGCGGGCGCTGTCGGCCGCGCCGTCGACGTGGGGCTCGGCGTGGCGGTGGGTTGGGCGCGGTTCGTCCTCCCGCCCTCGGCCGTCGCCGCCGGCATCGCGGTGGTCGCGGGCCGGCGACGCCTCCTGAGCGGCAGGGCCGGAGCGGGAGCAGCGATCGCCCTCCTCGCGGTCTGCGGGCTCGCCGAGCTCGCGGGCGGGGTGCCGACGTTCTCCGCGCGCCGAGCGGCACTCACCGGCGCGGGCGGCGAACTGGGGGTTCTCGTCGGCCGTCCACTTGCGAGCGGGCTCGGCACCGCCGGAGCGGTCGTCCTGCTGGTCGCGATCGGCGTGGTCGGAGGGGTCCTCGCGACCGGGGCCCGCCTGAGGAGCCTCGGGCGGCCGCTCGCCGCGGTCGGGAGCTTGCTCGCCCGGGCGGTCGACCGGCCGGTGCACGTGCACGACCTCGGGGAGGACGTGCTGTCCAGGCAATTCGACGCGGCGCGCCGGCGCGGGCTCACGGCGCGCGGCGCCGACCTCCTCGAAGAGCGGGCGGGAGAACCGCTTCATCAGCTGACGGGGAGCACGGTCGACGCGGCGGGTGCTGACCGGTACCGGGACGCCCTTGCTGGCGACCCGGCCGCACTCGTCGCGGACCGGGATGTGACGGAGCGGGCCGCGACGGAGCAGGCTGCACTTGTCGCAGACAGGGATGCGCTCGTCGCGGATCCGGCTGCGACGGACTCGGCTGCGACGCACCCGGCCGCGACGGACCCGGCCTCACTTGTCGCCGACCGGACTGCCGCGGAGCGGGCCGTGACGGACCCGGCCGCCACCACGGCCGCCCTTGGCGCTGCCGGCACCCTCGCTCGACCTGCCCCGGGCGCTGTCCGGGGCTCCGGAGCCGAGCATGGAACCGAGTGGCGGCTGCCGCCACTTCGCCTCCTTGCCCGGTCGAAGGAGCAGCGGCAGGACGAACGGCTGCTCGAGCATTTGGGCGACGCGTTGGTCGCTGCCCTCGCCGCGCACGGGGTGGAGACTCGGCTCGTGGGGAGGACCGTCGGCCCGACCGTGACCCGCTACGAGCTGGAGCTGGGGGCGGGGGTGAAGGTCGCTCGGGTGACGAGCCTCCACCGTGACATCGCCTATGCCATGGCCTCTCCGGACGTCCGGATCCTCGCGCCGATCCCGGGGAAGTCAGCCATCGGCGTCGAGGTGCCCAACCGCCATCGGCAACTCGTCGCGCTCGGCGACGTCCTCGCCTCGCCCGAAGCCGCGCGTGCCCGCCATCCGCTCGAAGTGGCCCTCGGGCGTGACATCGCGGGCCGGCCAGTCATGGTCAACCTGGCCGAGATGCCCCACGTGCTCATCTCGGGCGCGACCGGTGCGGGCAAGTCCTCGTGCATCAATTCGCTCATCACCTCGGTGTTGATGCGAGCGACGCCCGAGGAAGTCCGGCTCATCCTGGTCGATCCCAAGCGCGTCGAGCTCGGGCAGTACAACGGGCTGCCTCATCTCCTCAGCCCGGTGGTCGTCGACCCGAAGAAGGCCGCGAATGCGCTGTCGTGGGCGGTAAAGGAGATGGAGCGCCGCTACGACGTCCTCGCCGAGTACGGGCTGCGCGACATCACCGGTTACCACCAGGCGCTCGCGAGCGGCGAGCTCGGTCCGACGGGTGGGCTCTCGGTGGCTGCCCGCCTCGGCGAGGTAGTCGCCCGCGCCCGCGCCGCCTCCCGCACCCCTGCCGGGCCTTCCGCGGGTGCCGCACCGGTTTCGGGCGCGCCGGATCAGGGTGTCACCAAGGGCGAGATCGCGACCGAGGAGACCGGTGGGTTGGGGGTCGATGGCCGAGGCGGTGGTGGGACCCGTGGCGCGGACGACGCTCGGAGCTCCGTGGCGCCCGAGGACCTCGGGGGGCAGCCGCCCGAGCAGTTGCCCGAGCAGTTGCCCGAGCAGTTGCCCGAGCAGTTGCCCGAGCAGTTGCCCTTCATCCTCATCGTCGTCGACGAGCTCAACGACCTGATGATGGTGGCCGCACGCGACGTCGAGGACTCGGTCTGTCGGATCGCCCAGATGGCTCGTGCGGTCGGCATCCACCTCGTGCTCGCCACCCAGCGCCCGTCGGTCGACGTCATCACCGGGGTGATCAAGGCGAACATCCCGAGCCGCATGGCATTTTCGGTGTCCTCGCTCGCCGACAGCCGAGTGATCCTGGACCAGCCCGGCGCAGAGCGACTTGTCGGGAAGGGCGACATGCTGCTGCTCACCGCTTCGTCGAGCGTTCCGCGCCGGCTGCAGGCGCCCTGGGTAACGGAGGGCGAGGTGCGCGCCGTGGTCGGCCACTGGCGCAGGCAGGGACGAGTGACCGAGCCCGCCGTCGGCATTCAAGGGGTCGACGACGGACCAGCGGGGAGCGCGATGGGCGCCGAGGACGACGACGAACTGCTGGAATCGGCCATGGAGCTGGTCGTCCGATCCCAGCTCGGGTCCACGTCGATGCTGCAGCGAAAGCTCCGCGTCGGATTCGCCCGTGCAGGGCGGCTCATGGACCTCCTCGAGCGCCGCGGCGTCGTCGGTCCGTCGGAAGGCTCGAAAGCTCGGGCTGTGCTGATGACGCCCGAAGAGCTCGACGCCCGACCCCGATAGCGGGGAAGTCAGCCCGTGGAGATCGCCATCCAAGAGCCTCGCGGCGGTCCATGGGGAACTCGCCAACGTCGGCGCGCGCGTCGGCGTGCCCGGGTCCTCCGGACGCTCGTCGGGCTCGCCGCGTTGGCGGTCCTCGCCACCTGGCTCATGAGCTCGACGGGTAGGTTGCCCGGCCCGCCGCAAGTCTCGGTGCGGGTCACCCTGCCGCGCATCGCCATCGCTGGTCCATCGACTGCCGCATCGCTCATCCCCGCGTTGCCGTGGCCCAAGGCGGGAGAGGCGGCAGTGGACATCCCCGCGGTCGGTCTCCAAGTGCAGTCGGGCCCCGAGCACCCGGTCCCCGTCGCGAGCATGACCAAGATGATGACGGCGTACGTGGTTCTCGAGGACCATCCGCTTGCGCTCGGTCAGCAGGGCCCCAACGTCACGATGACCCCGGCGGACGCGGCGCAGTTCGGCATCGACACCGTGACGGACCAGGCAAACGTCGAATTGAAGCAAGGAGAGGTCCTCACCGAGCACCAGATGCTCGAAGGGCTGCTTGTCCACTCCGCGAACGACCTCGCGTACGCGCTCGCATGCTGGGACGCAGGGAGCCTTCCGGCGTTCGTCGCCAAGATGAACGCGACCGCGTCGGCTCTTGGGATGCGCGACACCCACTTCGGGGACGCCAGCGGGTTCCTGCCCTCGTCGGTGTCGACGGCATCCGACCTCCTGCGGGTGGCCGCCGCCGCGATGGCGGATCCGGTCTTCGCACAGATCGTCTCGATGCCTTCCGTCACCCTGCCGCTCGCCGGCACCGTCCAGTCGTACACCCCACTCGTGGGCACGACAGGGGTGGTCGGCGTCAAGTCGGGCTTCACCGACGCGGCGGGTGGTGGCGACGTCCTCGCCTATCGCACCTCGGTCGACGGGAAGACGCTCCTCTCGCTCGCCGCGGTCACCTCGCAGGAGGGGTGGACAGTTCTCGGTGTGGCGGGAAGGGAGGCGCTCGCACTGGCCAAGGCCGCGTCGGCGAGGGTGAGAGCGGTGGTGGTCGCCAAGAAGGGCACCGTGGTCGCGCGGCTCAGCGCAGGCGCGCGCACGGCCGATGCCAGGACTGCGGCGCCCGCGAGCCTGCTCACGCTGCCCGGTGACCCGATCCGGCAGGTCGTACGAATCAGCCCACCAAAGGATCGCGTCGACAAGGGAGCACTGGTGGGCACCGCGACGTTCATGCTCGCTGGCCAGCGGATCTCGGTTCCGGTGCGGCTCGCCGCGCGGGTGCCCTGAGGGGGAGGCCGCCGTGCGCGCCAGAGCGCCCGCGTCGGCGGCGAACCTCGGGCCGGGGCTCG
The DNA here is from genome assembly GCA_021791145.1 of Actinomycetes bacterium. The sequence continues at coordinate 23,923 of JAJYXE010000023.1, forward strand.
ACGTCCTCGCGGTCGCACTCGATCTCTACGTCGATGTCGAAGTCGAACCGGCCGAACGGTTGCAGGTCTCGAGCGAGGGCGAAGGCTCCGACCTCCCGTCGGATGCCTCGCACCTGGCGGCGCGCGTCGCCGCAGAGGTCCTTGGCCACGACCGGGTTGCGATCCGAGTCCGTTCCGAGGTGCCCGTCGCGCGAGGCCTGGGCTCGTCCGCCGCCATCGCCCTCGCGGCAGCAGCGGCGGCCGGCGCGGAGGACCCTCTGGCGGTCGCAGCACGCGTGGAAGGCCATCCGGACAACGCGGCTGCCGCGTTTGCCGGCGGGCTGGTCGCGGTCAACGCGCTGGACGACGGCCTCCGGGTGTCGAAGCTCGCGCTCGACCCCAGCCTCGCGTTTGTCGCAGTCATCCCCGACCGGACCCTCCAGACGTCGTTGGCGCGCGCCTCGCTGCCCACCGAGGTCTCCCGGGAGGACGCCGTCTTCAACCTCGGCAGGCTCGCGCTGCTTCTCGAAGGGCTCGGCGACGCGCGCAAGCTCGTGCCTGCCGCCGCCAGGGACCGGCTGCACCAGCGGCCGCGGACCCTGCTCTTCCCGGAGGCGCCGCAGCTGCTCGCAGCGCTCGAGGCAGGCGGCGCGAGCGCTGCCTGCTGGTCGGGTGCAGGCCCTACGCTGCTCGGCATCTGCTCTGAGGGACGAGCGAGGGAGGTGGTCGAGGCCGGGCGTGCCGCACTCCGAGACGCTGGAGTCCCGGGCCGCGTCCTCACCTTGCATGCCGATGTGCAAGGTCTGGAGCGCCCTGTAGAGACCGGAGCGGAGTAGGGCTGGAGTAGGGCTGGCTGGGGCTGGAGTAGGGCTGGCTGGGGCTGGCGCAGGACCGGTGTGGGCGCCGGCGTAAACTTGCGCGGTGGGCCGCAGGTTTTTCGTCCGCACCTTCGGGTGCCAGATGAACGAGCACGACTCGGAGCGCCTGGCAGGCCTGCTCGCGGCGGAGGGGATGGAACCAACGGAGAGCCTGGACGATGCGGATCTGGTGGTCTTCAACACCTGCTGCATTCGTGAGAACGCAGACAACAAGCTCTACGGCCATCTCGGTCAACTGAAGACGTTGCGCCAGCGCCGGCCCGACCTCCAGATCGCGGTGGGTGGCTGCCTCGCACAAAAGGACGGCGAGCTGGTCCGGGAGAAGGCGCCGCACGTCGACGTGGTCTTCGGCACCCACAACCTCGCGCGGGCGCCGGAGCTCTTGCGCCGCGCTGCCTCGGAGGGCCCGATCGTCGAGGTGCTCGACGCCCCCGATCCGGCCCTGGTCGATCACGCGCCGGCGCTCGCCGCCGTGCGCGAGCTGCCGTATTCGGCGTGGGTGACCATCCAGACCGGCTGCGACAACTCCTGCGCGTTCTGCATCGTCCCATCGGTTCGCGGTCCCGAGGTGAGCCGCCCGGTCGCCGAGCTCGTCGACGAGGTGCGCTTGCTCGCGCGCCGCGGCGTCGTGGAGGTGACCTTGCTCGGGCAGAACGTGAACTCCTACGGGCGCGACCTCACGCGGCGCCGTCCCCTCTTCGCCGAGCTGCTAGGAGAGATCGGTGCAGTGGAGGGGATCCGACGGGTGCGATTCACGAGCCCCCATCCAAAGGACCTCCGACCCGAGACGATCGCCGCGATGGCGGACGTCGACGCAGTCTGTGAGCAGCTCCATCTCCCGCTGCAGTCAGGAAGTGATCGTGTGCTCGCAGCCATGAGGCGCGGATACACCTCGGAGCGCTACCTCGCTCGTCTCGCTGCGGCCCGCGATGCGGTGGAGGATCTCGCCGTCACGACGGACATCATCGTCGGGTTCCCCGGCGAGACCGAGGAGGATTTCGCGAGCACCCTCGAAGTGGCGGCCGAGGCCGAGTTCGACAGCGCGTACACGTTCGTCTTCTCACCTCGTCCGGGTACGCGGGCCGCGGCAATGACGGATTCCTTCGTCGCGCCTGACGTCATCGCCGACCGGTTCGAGCGCTTGCGTCACGTGGTCGAGCGCTCCGCGCTCCGGCGCAACCAAGCACGCGTGGGAAAGACCGAGGAGGTCCTGGTCGAAGGTCCGAGCCGCCGCGATCCCGCGGTCCTGGCAGGGCGGACCAGGCAGGGCAAGCTCGTCCACTTCCCCCCCGACGGCGACGAGCGCACCGGGCCGGGCGCGTTCTGCGATGTCAAGATCACCGGAGCCGCGCCGCACCACCTCCTCGGGGTGCTCGTGCGTGTGGGTGCCGCACCTGCGTACCGGCGTCGAATCCCGGTCACCGCCGGTTGACGTCGCCTCCTGCCGTCGCGCTGGTGGGCACCACCGCGTCCGGCAAGTCTTCCGTCGCGATGTCCGTCGCCAGGCAGCTCGGCGATGTGGAGCTCGTCTGCGTCGATTCGATGACCGTCTATCGCGGGATGGACATCGGGACTGCGAAGCCCTCGAGAGCTGACCGCGCTGCGGTACCCCACCACTTGCTCGATCTGGTGGAGCCCGCAGAGGAGTTCACCGTCAGGGAGTTCCAACGACGCGCACGCGAAGTCCGCGCCGACATCGCGCGCCGTGGCCGTCGCGCACTCCTCGTCGGAGGCACGGGACTGTACTTTCGCGCTGTCGTGGACGACTTCGAGATCCCGCCTCGCTTTCCCGAGGTTGCCGAGGCGCTCGAGCACGAGGCGGACCGCCTCGGCGACGTCCGGGCGCTTCATGCGCGGCTCGCTGCGCTCGACCCGCTCGCCGCGTCGCGCACGACGGATTCCAACCGTCGCCGCATCGTGCGCGCGCTGGAGGTGACGCTCGGGTCCGGGCGGCCCTTTTCTTCGTATGGGCCCGGGCTCAGGGAGTACCCACCCTCTCCGGTCGCGCTGTTCGGGTTGCCGTTCGCAGTCGAGGAAGTGGACAGGCGAATCGAGGAGCGCTTCTTTCGCTGGGTCGACGAGGGGCTCGTCGAAGAGGTTCGTCGCATTGCCTCACAGGCGAAGGGACTCTCGCGCACGGCCCGCCAGGCGCTCGGCTACAAGGAGCTGCTCGCCCATGTGGAGGCCGCCGTGCCCCTGGAAGACTGCGTGGCTGAGGCAGTCAGGCGCACCCGCGCGTTTGCTCGCAGGCAGTGGGCATGGTTCCGCCGGGACCCGCGCATCCGGTGGATCCTGCCCGAGGAGGATCCGGTGGAGGTGCTCGTGGCGGCGTTGAAGACGGACCTTGGCGGCGCTCCCGGGTGCGGTGCCCAGTCGCGTGCTGGTGCAACCGTGCGTGCGGCCCATGGTGGCGGTCCGGTGGGAGACTGATGACGATGTTCCCAGCCGCCGCAAGACCCGCAACACGCTCCGCGGCGGTGTCTCACTCGCCGGCCGCCCCCGGCCCGTCGGCCGCCCCCGACCCGCCGGC
>JAJYXE010000040.1 GCA_021791145.1 Actinomycetes bacterium
GTCGGGCGCATAGGAGACCGACACGCGCTCGAGGGCCAGCGCGGGGTCACCGGGCGGGAGGGAGCGAGGAGCCGTCGGATCGGCGACCGGGGGGACCAGAGCGCCGAGGCCGCGCACCCGCCGGGCCGAGGACACGGCCGCGTCGAGCCGGGCGAAGACGTCGGGCAGCGCCCCGACGGCGTCGAAGGCGGCGAGGGACACGAACCCGAGCACCGCGACCGCCACCGCCGAGACATGCCCGCCGCCTGCGCCGCGCCCGAGGGCCTCGACGCCGAGCGCGACCACTGCCGCGGTGGTCGTCCCGCTGACCAGCGCGGCGAGCCCCGTGGCGGCGCCGGCCACCGCAGCGCTGCGTCGCAGCGCGCCGGCGAGACGGGCTTCGCCTCGGTCGAGCGCCGCGAGAATCTGTCGGGTGGCACCGAAGGCCACGACGTCGGCGGCACCGTCGATCGTCTCGACCATCGTGCCCGCCAGCCGCCCTCGCTCGGCGGCGAGCGCTTCCGCCGCGTGCCGCCCCGCCCGGCGGGCGAGGAGCGGGACGGCGACGCCGGCCAGCAGCAGCCCTGCGCCGAGGACGGGCCAGGTGTCGGCCAGGAGCAGCCCGCTCAGCACGACCGCAGCCGCCGCGGTGGCGATCCCGGTCATGAGCGGCACCCCCGCGCGCACCACGAGGTCCTGGGCGCCGTCCACGTCGGCCACCACCCGCGACAGCACGTCGCCCGTCGTCCCGCCACTCAGGCCGCCGGGCACCACCGTCTCGAGCCGACGGTACGCCCAGACCCGCAGCCGGGCGAGCATGCGCAACGCCAGGTCGTGGCTGGCGAGGCGCTCGCCGTAGCGGCCGAGACCCCGCAGCAGCGCCAGCAGGCGCACCGCGGCGATCGCCACGCTCAAGGTGAGGATCGGAGGCCGAAGCGACGAGGTGGTGACGAGCCACGCAGAGGTGGCCAGCAGCCCGAGCCCGCTCAGCTGCCCGACGAGGCCGAGGGTCACGGCGAGGAGCCCGCGGGCCACGTCGCGGGCGGGGGACACCCGTGTCATGGCGCGGCCTGCACGCGCACGCTCCTCCCGAAAGCTCCGTCACCGCCCTGCCGACCCAGGGGCGTCGCGGGGCCCGTGCGGGCGCGGAGGCGCCCCGCGTCGAGGGTGACCACACGGTCGGCCAGCTCGAGGAGGCGTGGACGGTGGCTGGCCACGACCAGGCTGCGCCCGGCGAGCCAGCGGTCCAGGTTCGCGACGACCCGCTCCTCGCTGCTGGCGTCGAGATGGGAGGTCGGCTCGTCGAGCAGGACGACGGTCGCCGCCGTCCGGCACATCGCCCGGGCGAGCCCGACCCGCTGGCGCTCCCCGGCGCTGAGCCTGGCGCCGCCCTCGCCCAGCGGCGTGTCGAGGCCCTCGGGGAGGCGGGCAACCAGATCGGCCAGATCGGCGAGGGACAGCGCCCGGGCAAGGCGGACGTCCTCGACGGCGGCGCCGGAAGCATCCTCCTCGCCGAGGCGGAGGTTCTCGCGGAGGCTCGCGGAGGAAAGCCACGGGCGCTGGGGGAGGAAGGCGAAGCACGCGCGCCAGGCCTCGGGGTCGGCGTCGCCTTGCACGAGACCTCCGAGCGCGATCGACCCGGCGCTCGCCGGCACCAGCCCCACCAGCGCGCCGAGCAGGCTCGACTTGCCCGCGCCGCTCGGCCCGACGACCGCCACCCGCTCCCCCGGTGCGACCCGGAGGTCGACGCCCTCGAGAGCCCGCAGCTCGCGGTCCGGGTACTGCACGCACAGTCCGGAGACGACGAGCGGAGCATGCAAGGAGCCCGACCCGGCTCCCCCGCCCCCATGGACCCGATCGGCGCGGGGGCCCGGCAGGGTCGTCGTCGCGGCGGCCGCCCACGGAGCCGCGTCGCCGGGACCTGACGCCGTCGCGTCGGTGCCACCCGGCAGGGCCGCACCGGCGCCGAGCACCTCGACGATCCTGTCGAACGCGCTGAGGCCCTCGGTCGCGCCATGGAAGTCCGCCGACGCCCGTCGCAGCGGAAGGAACACCTCGGGGGTGAGGATCAGCACGGTGAGCGCCGGCGCGAGCGTCATGTGACCGCCGATGAGGCGCAGCGCCAAGGGGACCGCCACGAGCGCGGTGCCGACCGCGGCGAGCGTCTCGAGCACCAGCGCGGAGAGGAACGCCTCGCGCAGCACCGCAAGGGTGGTGCGCCGCAGGTCGTCGGTCACCGCGGCGATCTGGGCCTCCTGGCGCCGGGCCCTCCCGTAGGCGCGGAGGACCGGGAGGCCCTGCACGGTGTCGAGGAAGTGCGCCCCGAGCGCGCCGAGCGCCGACCACCGCCTGGCGACTCGCTCCTCCGTGAGCTTGCCGACGAGCACCATGAACACTGGCACCACGCCGAGCGCGGCGACCAGGACGAGGAGGGACACCCAGTCCAGGGCACCGATCACCCCGAGCAGGACGAGCGGCGCGAGGCCGGCGAGCACGAGGCGTGGCAGGTAGTCCGCGACGTAGGTGTCGAGCGCGTCGAGACCACGGCCGAGGGTCACCGCGAGCTCGCCCGTGCGCTGCCCAGCCAACCAGACCTGCCCGCGCCCGAGCACCGCCCGCAGCGCGTCGCGCCGGAGCGAGCCGCGGACGCGGTTGGCGGCTCCGGCCCCCGCGGTCGCGCCGAGAGAGAGCAGCAGCGAACGGACCAGCGTCGCGGCAAGGAGCCCGACGAGGTCGGCGAGCACGTCGTGGAGGCCGACTGGTCGGCGGAACAGCCCTGCCAGGAGGTCCGCGAGGAACACCGCCTGGGCGACGAGGCACCCGGTCAGCCCGAGCCCGATGGCCACCGACGACGCCAGCCACACGCGCACCGGCGCGACCCGCCGCCACAGCCTCGGGTCCACCGGCGCACGCCGGGACCGCGGACGCCGGCCCGTGCCCAGATCACCGTGATCGCCGGCGGCGCCGGAAGCACCGCCCCCAGCCGCATTGCCTCCCGTCGTCCGCACGATGCTCACCGCGCGCCGGAGCCCGGCGCCGCGGGTGCCCCCTTCGCCGGCGCCGGCGCAGGGGATCCGCCGGCGCCGGACGGCCCGGCAGCCAGGTCGCGGGTCCCAGGTGGGCGGGTGAGACGCTGGCGGAACACCCAGTAGGTCCAGGCCTGATAGGCCAGCACGAAGGGCGTGAAGATGGCCGCCACCACGGTCATCACGAGGAGCGTCTCGTGCGCCGACGCCGCGTTCCACACCGTGAGGCTGTCTCGGGCCGTGACCGAGGAGACCATGACCCGGGGGAACAGGGCGGCGAACGCCGCCGCGCTGAGCGCCACGATCGCGCCCGCGGTGGTCCCGAACGCGAACCCCTCGCGCCCCCGCGCGATCAGCAATCCGCCGGCGCCGAGCGCGACCAGCGCCACGAGGACCAGCGCGACCGGCACCGCTCCGGGGAGCGCCGCAGGTCTGGAGGTCCCGTTGATCGAGACCCCCACCCACGCGCCCAGGCCTGCCACCGCCACCAGCGCGGGCACCGCCAGTAGGGCCGCAGCCCGGCGAGCCCTGCGGCGCAGCTCGCCGGTCGTCTTGAGCGCAAGGAACACCGCGCCGTGCAGGCTGAACACGAGGAGGCTCGCCACCCCGCCGACCAGCGCGATCGGATGGACGAGGCCAGCGAAGCCCCCGACGTAGTGCGGGCCCTTCGTGATGTCGAGGCCGCGGACCAGGTCGGTGAACGCGACGCCCCACAAGAGCGCGGGCAGCAGGCTGCCGACGGCGTGCGCCGCGCCCCAGGTACGCCGCCAGGAGAGACGATCACGCCTGGCCCGGTACTCGAAGGCGACGCCCCGCACGATGAGGGCGACGAGGATCAGGAACAACGCCAGGTAGAACCCGCTGAACATCGTCGCGTACCAGGTGGGGAACGCGGCGAAGGTCGCGCCCCCGGCGACGATGAGCCACACCTCGTTGCCGTCCCAGAACGGCCCGATCGCATTGAGCGTGATCCGCCGGTCGACTTCGTCGTCGGCGAGCATCGGCGAGAGGATCCCCACTCCGAAGTCGAACCCCTCGAGCACGAAGTAGCCCGTCCACAGCACCCCGATCAGGGCGAACCACGCCGTGTTCAGGCTGGCGACCGGCCCGGTCACGACCGCCCTCGACGGTCAGGCCCGGCAGGGTCGTGGGCAACGGGCCCACGAGAAGGATCAACGGCTCTACCTGCAGGATGGACAGGCTCAGTAGACAAGGCCGGCCACCTCCTCGGCGCTCCCACCACCAGCTGCTCCCTCTTCGCCCGCCGGGGGATCGAGCGACTGGCGGGCCGCGCGGCGCATGAGGATCACGTCCACGGCGCCGAGGACGCTGTAGAGCACGGTGAAGCCGGCGAAGGTGGCGATGACCGAGCCGGTGCCGACCGTCGGCGAGAAGGCCTGCGAGGTCTTCATGAGCCCGTAGACGATCCACGGCTGGCGGCCCATCTCGGTGAAGAGCCACCCGAACGTGTTCGCCGCGAATGGCGCCACCACGCACGCCACGAGCACCCACAGCGTCCGCCGGCTGTCCTCGAGACGCCATCGGGAGCGCTTCCACGAGAGCCACCAGGTCCACGCCGCCACGACGAGCATCAGGATGCCCAGTCCCACCATCAGCCGGAAGCTCCAGTACGTCAGCCAGATCACCGGCACGTAGCTGCCCGGGCCGTACTTCTTCGCCTCGGCCTTCTGCAGCTGGTCGATCCCCTGGACCTTCCCATCGTAGGAGAGGTCGGCGATGAGGCTGAGCAGGTGGGGGACCCGGATCTGGAAGATCGGCTGGCCCGAGAGGTTCCCGATGGTGAGCAACGAGAAGCTCGCCCCCGACGCGGTGTTGTACAGCGCTTCGGCCGCGGCCATCTTCATCGGCTGCTGCTCGTCCATCAGCCGGGCCTGCATGTCGCCGGTGGTGATGGTGGCGACGAGGCAGATGGCACCGAAGCCGGACGCCAGCGACGCCGCGCGGGCGAAGACCCGCGTGTCCCGGCGCTTCAGGATCTGCCAGGCCGACACCCCGAGCACGACCATCGCCGCGGTCACGAACGCGGCGAGCACGGTGTGGGCGAGCTCCTCCCACAACGTCGAGTTGGCGAAGACCGCCCAGATGTCGGTGAGCAGCGCCTTGTGGTCCACGATCCTGTAGCCCACCGGGTGCTGCATCCAGGCGTTCGCCGCCAGGATGAACAGCGCAGAGATCGTGCTGCCGAATGCCACGAGCCAGATGCAAGCCAGGTGCACCCGCTCGGAGAGCCGCCCGCGCCCGAAGATCCACAGGCCGAGGAACGTCGACTCCAAGAAGAACGCGAGCAGCCCCTCCATCGCCAGGGGCGCCCCGAAGATGTTGCCGACGAAGATCGAATAGTTGGACCAGTTCATCCCGAACTGGAACTCCTGGACGATCCCGGTCACCACCCCCATCGCGAAGTTGATCAGGAACAGCCGGCCGAAGAAGCGTGCGAGCCGGTCCCAGTCGGCGTCCTTGCGGCGGTACGCGAGGGTCTGCATCCACGCGACCAGCACCCCGAGGCCGATGGTGAGGGGAACGAACAGGAAGTGGTAGACGATCGTCACCCCGAATTGCCAGCGGTCCAACAGCTCGGTCACGGCTGCCACCTCCTCGGGCACGGTCGTCGGGCTCGGACCGGCCGCACCGCCGGTTCGACGACTGGTGAGCGCCGGGCCGACGATACGGCCGCGGACCACGGGCCGCAACGACCCGGTGGCGACGCCGCGCTGGTGGCGAACCGAACGCACTGCGAGCCGCAGCGCGCTGGCTTGGTCGCCGCCGGCAGCACCTGCCAAGATGGAACCGGTCCCCCCGCCCCGTGGCCGCCACCGGAGCGGAGGCGGCACAGAGGGCGCAGGAGGCGGGGGCGACGTGAGCGAGACGCTGACCGAGGCGCTGCACCGCCTTGGACGGGAGGGCTTCGCCCGGAGGTTCGAGCGGGTCGGCGACGCCCTGCGGTGCGCGTCGTGCGAGGTGAGCTTCCCGCCCGAAGAGCTCCTCGTCGAAGACGTCGTCGAGGTCGCGGACGCAACCGGAGGGCCGCGGACGACGCTGTACGCGCTGGAGTGCACGGACTGCGGAGCGAAGGGCGTGTGGATCCTGGCCGACGGAGGGCCAGAGGACCGCGCGCTCGCCCAGCGGCTCCGAAGCGGCGAGCCTCCAGGTCGCGACCCCGGCCACGACCGCGGGCACGGCCGCGCGCATGACCAGGGCCCCGGCCCCTCGGGCCCAGCCGCTCCCGCCTTCGGGACCTAGGCCCCTCGCGCATGTTCGAGACCGAGCAGGCGACGAGCGTGATCGCCATCGAGCTGCCCAAGTCCCACGCCACCATGCACCTCGACACGGTCATGACCATGGTCGGCCGGGCGACGTTCGTCGTGTACCCCTACCTCGACCGGCACCTGCGCAGCTGGACGTTGACGCCCGGCGACGAGCCCGGCCAGGTCCGCCTCGCCCACAACCACCCCCGGTGGGAGGCCGTCGCCACCGCCCTCGGCATCGACCCCTCCGCGCTGACCGTGCTGTGCACCGACGAGGACATCCGGGCAGCCGAGCGCGAGCAGTGGGACGATGGGACGAACTACCTCGCCGTCGCACCCGGCGTGGTCTACGGCTACGAACGCAATGTGCCCACCAGCACGATGCTGCGACGGCACGGGATCGAGGTAGTGACCGTGACCGGGTCCGAGCTCGGCCGGGGCCGAGGCGGCCCTCGGTGCATGACCCGCCCGATCGAACGCGACACCTAGACCCCTTGACGAACGAAGGAGACTGGAGATCGACCATGGACCTGCGTGGACGCAGCTTCTTGAAGGACGCCGACCTGAGCGCAGAGGAGTACGGCGCGGTCTTGGACCTCGCCGACCAGCTGCGCCGGGACAAGCGCGACGGTTCGGAGCAGCATCGCCTCATGGGCAAGCACATCGTCCTCTTGTTCGAGAAGACCTCGACGCGCACCCGCTCGGCCTTCGAGGTCGCAGTCCGGGACCAGGGCGGGCACGCCACGTACCTCGGGCCCGGCGAGAGCCAGTTCGGGGTGAAGGAGTCGACGAAGGACACCGCCCGGGTGCTCGGTCGCCTGTTCGACGGCATCGAGTTCCGCGGTTTCCGCCAGTCCGACGCCGAGATCCTGGCAGACTTCTCGGGCGTGCCGGTGTGGAACGGCCTCACCGACCGGTGGCACCCGACGCAGAGCCTGGCCGACCTGCTCACCATGCGCGACCACGCAGGGCGACCGCTCACAGAGGTGTCGGTCTGCTTCCTCGGCGACGCCGCCAACAACACGTGCGCCTCCCTCCTCACCGCCGGGGCCCTCATGGGCATGGACGTGCGTGTCGCCGCGCCGGCTGCACGGCGGCCGGCTCCCGAGGTCTGGCGAGACGCCCACAGCCTTGCCGCGGCCTCAGGGGGCTCACTCACCCTCACCGACGACCCGCGCGAAGGGGTCCGCGGCGTCGACTTCCTCTACACCGACGTGTGGCTCTCGCTCGGCGAGCCCGAGGAGCTGTGGGACGAGCGCATCGACCTCCTCCAGCCCTACCAGGTCAACGCCGCGCTGGTGGCGGCCACCGGGAACCCGGAGGTCAAGCTGCTCCACTGCCTGCCGTCCTTCCACAACACCGACACCGGGATCGGCCGGCGGATCTTCGAGAAGCGCGGGCTCCAGGCGATGGAGGTCACCGACGAGGTGTTCGAGTCGCCCGCCTCCGTCGTTTTCGACGAGGCGGAGAACCGGCTCCACACCATCAAGGCGGTCCTGGTCGCGACCCTCTCGGGCCTCGAGGTCTGAGGTGCGCGTGGTCGTGGCGCTGGGGGACAATGCGCTCCTCGAGCGAACGGAGCGGCCCGATGCCGACATCCAGGAACACCACGTCCTTCGGGTCGAGGACCCGCTCACGGTGACCGGCGGCCTCGCGGCAATCGGCCGGCTGACCGACGCACCGCTGCTGCTCGCCGGGAACGCCGGCACCGTCATCGAACCGCTCGGGGACGCCGAGAGCGGATGAGAAAGGAGCGAACCGTGGACGTCCCGGCAGGCGACGCAGGCGACGCAGGCGACGGCTCTGGCGCGGTGCGGAAGCCGACCGTCGACGACTCGCGCGGAGGGGCCGCCGACGCGTTGGTGTTCTTCGGCGCCACGGGCGACCTCGCCCACAAGATGATCTTCCCTGCCCTGTACCAGATGGTGAAGCGCGGCACGTTGACCGTGCCGGTCATCGGGGTCGCCTTCTCGGGATGGGACCTGGGCAAGCTCCGGGACCGCGCACGCGACAGCGTCGCGCGCACCCCGCGAGGCGTCGACGACCCGAGCGCGCTCGACCGGTTGCTCTCGCTGCTGGGCTACGTCGACGGCGACTACGGCGATGCGGTCACCTTCGACCGGCTCCGGCGGGCGCTCGGCGACGCGCACGCGCACCGGCCCGCCCACTACCTCGCCGTCCCGCCCTCCGCGTTCGCAACGGTGATCGAGGGGCTCCGGGCCGCGGGGCTGAACGATGGCGCCAGGGTGATCGTCGAGAAACCCTTCGGACGTGATCTCGCCTCGGCACGGGCGCTCAACGCGGTGCTGCGCTCTGCGTTCGAAGAGGCCGCGATCTTCCGCATCGACCACTTCCTCGGCAAAGAGGAGATCATGAACCTCCTCTACTTCCGCTTCGCGAACGCCTTCTTGGAGCCGGTGTGGAACCGCAACTACGTCTCGAGCGTCCAGATCACCTTGGCCGAGGCGTTCGGGGTGGAGGGCCGAGGCGCCTTCTACGAGAGCGTGGGCTGCCTGCGAGACGTGATCGAGAACCACCTCTTCCAGATCGTTGCGCTGCTCGCGATGGAGCCCCCCAGCTACCAGGGAATGGACGCCGTGCAGACCGGGAAGCTGAACGTCTTCAGAGCGATGCGGCCGCTCTCCCCCGACGACGTCGTCCGGGGCCAGTTCACCGGCTATCGAGACGAGGAGGGGGTCGCGAGGGACTCCGACGTCGAGACCTTCTGCGCGCTCCGGCTGTGGATCGATTCGTGGCGTTGGGCCGGCGTGCCGTGGTACGTGCGGTCCGGCAAGCGCCTGGCCGTGACGGCAGCAGAGGTGCTGGTCGAGCTGAAGCCGCCGCCACAGCCCCTGTTCGACGACGCCGTGGCGGCGGGCAGCCGGACGAACTACCTGCGCTTCGGACTCTCGCCGAGCCCGATGATCGCGCTGGCAGCGCGCGTCAAGCGTCCGGGGGAGCAGTTCGTGGGCGACCAGCGCGAGCTGGCACTGCTCGATGCAGAGCCCAGCGACGAGCAACCCTACGCCCGCCTGCTCGCCGACGCGCTGGCGGGCGACGGGGCGCTGTTCACGAGAGCGGACGCGGTCGACGCCGCCTGGGCGGTCGTCGACCCCGTCCTCGAGCACCATCACCGTGCGCTCCCGTACGCGCCGGGCAGCTGGGGACCCGACGCCGCAGATGAGCTCATCGCCCCGCACGGCCGCTGGCACGACCCTACGACCACTGCGCGCACACCGGACTGACCGAGGCCGCGTCGCCCCGGGGGTGCCGTCAGCGGACGAGGACCCAGCCGGCGAGCGCGAGCAAGGTGACGGCGAGCACGGGGATGGTGAGCACGACGCCCTGGCGCAGGTACTGGCCCCAGGTGATCTTGATGCCTCTCTTGTCGAGGACGTGGAGCCACAGCAGGGTCGCGAGGGAGCCGATCGGGGTGAACTTCGGGCCGAGGTCCGCGCCGACCACGTCCGCGTAGACGAGCACGCGGTGCGTCGTGCCCGCGACGTGGGCCCCGTGGACCGAGAGGGCGGCGACGAGGGTGGTCGGCATGTTGTTCATCACCGCCGAGAGCCCGGCGGTGGCGAACCCGCCCGCTAGTGCCGCCGGCACGACGCCGGCGTCGGCTGACGCCCGCATCAGGTCCGAGAGGTAGACGGTGAGCCCCGCGTTGAAGAGGCCGTAGACGACGAGGTACATGCCGACGGAGAACACCACGATCCGCCACGGTGCCTCCCGCACCACGGCCGCGCTCGAGACGGCGTCCGAGCGTGACGCGAAGGCGAGGAACGCCGCCGCGGCGATCGAGGCGGGGATCGCGACGGGGAAGTGCAGCGGCTCGGAGAGCAGGTAGCCGCCCAGCAGCACACCGAGCACGACCCAGCCGGCCCGGAACAGCCGCAGGTCCGCGATCGCGCGCGCAGGGGATCGGAGGTCCCGCGCATCGAAGCGCGCCGGGATCGAGCGACGGTAGAAGACGAACAGGACGGCGACGCTTGCGACGAAGGAGACGACGTCGACCGGGGTCATGGTGGCGGCATAGGTGACGAAGCCAACGTGGAAGTAGTTGGCGCTCACGATGTTGACCAGGTTCGACACCACGAGCGGAAGGCTCGTGGTGTCGGCGATGAACCCCGCGGCCATCACGAAGGGGAGCGCCTGGCGCCTCTCGAAGCCGAGCGCGCGCATCTGCTGGTAGACGATCGGAGTGAGGATCAGCGCCGCGCCGTCGTTCGCGAAGAACGCGGCGACGACCGCTCCGAGGCCGAGAAGGTACAGCAGCGCCCGCCTGGCGTCGCCGCCGGCCCGCGAGAGCATGTGAAGCGCCGCCCACTCGAAGAAGCCGATCCGATCCAGCACCAGGGAGATCACAATGACTGCGACGAAGGTGATCGTCGCGTTCCACACGATGTCCCAGACCGTGACGACGTTGCCGGGGTGCACCACGCCCAACAGCAGGGCGACCACCGCCCCCCCGGCCGCGGACCAACCGATGGACAGCCCCTTGGGCTGGGAGATCACGAGGATCAGCGTGACGGCGAAGATCGCCACGGCGAGGGCCGTCAACGCGTTGCCGGTGAGGCTCAGCATGCGCGCGCCGCATCGTTGGCGATCCCCTGGCGGTCCACCAGCGGCCCGCTAGCGCGCAGGGGAGCCCGCGCCGGCGTGGAGGAGGCGGATCGCGGCCCGAGCCGTCGGCGGCCACGTCGGCACGGGGCTCACGGGCGGCGCCTCCTCCCGGAGCGAGCCGCAACCGCTGCAAACGGCGACCTCCTCCAGGTCATCGGTTCGGCGACCTCCTCCAGGTCATCGGTTCGACGACCTCCTCCAGGTCATCGGTTCGGCGACCTCCTCCAGGTCATCGGTTATCGTCGATGCGCGATGACGCTATCAGGTGACGCGTCGGCGTCACGTGGGCCATCCGGCGTAGGGCGCGACGCGGGCTCAGAGCGAGGAGATGGCCTCCTGCAGCGCGGCCAGCCCGCCCCGGTTCACACAATAGGAAGTGCGCGGGCCTTCGATCTCGCCCTGGATCAGCCCGGCCTCCCGCAGGATCCGCAGGTGCTCCGAGATCGTCGACTGCGCCAACGGCAGCTCGGCGACCAGGTCCCCCGTCACGCACGCGTGGCGCTCGGTCAGCAGGCGCATGATGCGCAGGCGGGCGGGATGCCCGAGCGCCTTGGCCATCGCGGCCAGCGTGTCGTCGTCGACGATCTCGGCGGTCACCGTCGATCGATCGTCGGGGACGCAGCACGCCGTGGCTGGCTGGTCCGGGACCTGGGCCCTCGGGATCGCGGCGGTGGTCGGAGCCATGCACCGGCATCCTACCGGCCACTGCCGGGGCGACCCGGAGCACGCGCCGCTGGTCCCGCCGAACCGCGATGCCGGCCGCCGACCCGCACAGCGACCACCTGCAAGGACACCCGATGACCCGTAAGGAGACCCGATGACCCGCACCGACCATGGGCACGCCGACGCCGTACCGCTGCGGCCCAGCGTCCCCGTCGTCCTCTACGCCTGCGTCCACAACGCCGGCCGCTCCGTCGCCGCCCGGGTGCTCACCGAGCACTACGCGGGCGACCGTGTCCAGGTCCGCTCCGCGGGGTCCGAGCCAGGATCGTCGGTGAACCCCATGGTCGCGGCGGTGCTCGCCGAGCGCGGCCTGTCCGTCGACGCCGAGGTGCCGAAGCTGCTCACCAGAGGCGACGTGGAGGAAGCCGACGTGGTGGTCACCATGGGGTGCGGCGAGACCTGCCCGGTGCTCCCGGGCAAGCGGTACCTCGACTGGGACGTGGACGACCCCGCCGGCGCGGACCGCCCGGCGGTCGAGCGCATCGTCGACGACATCGACCACCGGGTCCGCTCGCTGCTCGGCGAGCTCGGCGTGCCGGTCGCAGCCGAGAGGTGACGAGCCGCCTCGTCGCTCGACGTCCTTTTCACGGCTTTTCGGGCTAGCTTCGGCGAGGAAGAGCTTCGGCTCGGCGTTGCTCCGGATCCCGGTGGCGCTCTCCGATGACTTCAAGAGGAGAGCCCGTGCAGACCGACGCCCCACCCGTGCAGACCGACGCCCCAATCGACGCGTCCCGGGCGGGCTTTCGCGACCTTGCTCTGCAGGTCCGCGAGGCCGGGCTGCTCGACCGGCGACCCGGCTACTACGGCGTGAAGATCGGCCTCACGATCGCAGCCTACGCGGCCGGCTGGGCGGCGTTCGTCGTCGTGGGCAACTCATGGGCGACGCTCGGGCTCGCCGCTTTCCTCGGGGTGATGTTCACCCAGCTCGGTTTCATCGGCCACGACGCCGGGCACCAGCAGGTCTTCGCCTCCCGGCGGGCAAACCGCCTGCTCGGTCTGACGGCCGGGAACGCACTGACCGGGCTCTGCTTCGGATGGTGGGTCCCCAAGCACAACGCTCATCACGCCCATCCCAACGAGCTGGGCCGCGATCCCGACATCGGCGACGGCCTCGTCGCGTTCACGCCCGGTGAGGACCACGGCGGACAGCGCCGGAACTTGGCCTGGCTACTCGCGCGCTGGCAGGCACCGCTCTTCTTTCCCTTCATGGCACTTCGCAGCGTCGGCCTGCACGTGTCGGGAATCCGGCATCTCCTCGGCCGGAGCGACGGTCGCGCGGCGCCAGAGGCGCTCCTCGTCGCGCTGCACGCGGCGTTCTTCTCGACGATCGTCCTGGTCGTGCTCAGCCCGTCGAAGGCCGTCGCATTCGTCGCCGTGGAGCAGGCGGTCTTCTCCTTTTACCTCGGCTGCAGCTTCGCGCCCAATCACAAGGGAATGCCGATCCTCCCGACGGACGCGGAGATGGGGTTCGCCCGGCGCCAGGTCACCACCGCCCGCAACATCTCGGGCGGGCGACTGACCACGTTCGCGCTCGGCGGCCTGAACTACCAGATCGAGCACCACCTGTTCCCCTCCATGCCCCGGCCCAATCTGAGGCATGCCCGCAGCCTCGTCAGGACGTTCTGTGCAGCGAGCGAACTGGACTACTGCGAGACCAGCCTTGCGGAGTCCTTCCGGCGGATCATCCGCGACCTCCACGAGAAGGGCCAGGGTACCGCCCAGGCCGTCGCGAGACGCCAGACCTGAGAGCTGCTCGCGGCGCAGCGGAGCCGACCGCCGGGAGCCGCGCCCGGCCCGCGTGCGCCACATGGTCGGGACAGGTCGTGCTCGCCGCAGTGAACCGGACGACCTGGCTTCGTCTGCGGTCGCCGGAGGCACGCTCGTCCTTGCGTGACCTCTCTGACCACTGAAGCTGCCAGCTCCCCTTCAGTCGCGCCGGCGACCACAAGAGCCGCTCGGCCCGGAGGATCTTGCGGGGGCGTTGACGTCTGCCCGGATCTCTCGGCTGTAACCTCGCGTTCGTGCCACTGGAGCGCCTCCGAATCGCGCCCGGCGGGCTGCAGGTGCAGATGTCCAAGGAGCTGGTGTGCACGGCGCCGGACCTCGCGATGCACGCGAAAGCGCCCTCACAGGCCGAGAAGTCCGCGTTCGACGACCAGTTCGAGCTGAATTGCACGCTGAACTACACGCCACTCGACACCCAGAGCGGGCGCCGCCTCGCCGGTCGTTGAACCACCGGGCCGTCCGGACGACGACAGCGATCGCGTTGGCGCTCGGAACCGGACGAAGGAGCTCCACATGACTGCCCCAGCCGCTCGATCCGAGAGCACGAGCCCGGGCGAAGCGGTGGTTGCCGCCGCCCGCCACCTGTTCGGCGCCGGGGTGATGTCCCACGCTGGCCATGCGAACCTGAGCGCCCGGGTGCGCGGTGACCGCTTCGCCCTCACCACGACCGGCATGGTGCGCGACCTGCGCCCCGACCAGGTGGCGACGGTCGATCTCGACGGTACGGTCCTCGACGGCGAGCTTGCCCCGGAGAACGCCGAGATCGTCGCCATGCACGCCGTCGTCTACCGTGCGCGCCCGGATGTGGGCGGGATCATCCACACCCACTCGCCCGCCGCGACCGCGTTCGCGCTGGCGAACAAGGAGCTACCGTGCCGGGCCGAGCCGCTCTTGCGCTTCGGCCAAGCCGAGCCGATCCCGGTTGTCCCGTGGGGACCCCGTGGGTCAGACGTCTCGGTCCGCGGCATCGCAGCGGTCCTCGACGCGCACCCGACGACCTCGGCAGTGCTGCTAGCCAATCACGGCCTGCTCGCGTTCGGGGCTGACCCCATGGCCACGGCCCGCCTCGTCGTCGCCATCGAAGAAGCTTCCGAGGCGGAGCTGGCCGCAGCCGCGCTCGGAGGGGCGGTCGACTTCCCGCCCGGCGCCCTCGACCAGGTGCGCGAGTCGATGGCAAGGGTGCGCTCATGACCCAGTCGGCGGGTCACATGTGGGACCGGCGGTTCGCCGAAGAGGGTTGGCCTGCCGAGCCCGATCCCTTCCTGGTCGAGCTCGCCGAGGCGCTGCCACCAGGCCGGGGCTTCGACCTCGGATCGGGACCTGGCCGCAACAGCTTGTGGCTGGCTGCGAAGGGCTGGGACATGACCCTCGTCGACGCTTCGCAAGTCGGGCTGGACCAGGCGACCGCCGCGGCAGAGGCCATGGGAGTCACCGTCGAGACGGTGCACGCCGACCTCGCCGACTGGCGACCCGCGGCGGCCGATGCCGACCTGGTCATCGTTGCGAACCTCCACCCCGGACCCGATGCCCTCGCCGCCATCCTCTCCAGCGCCGCACAGGCGCTTCGACCTGGCGGCCACCTCTACGTCGTCGGCCACCACGTCGCCGACCTCGGCCACCACGGACCACCCGACCCCGATCGGCTCCTCACCGACGAGCGCCTCCGCGCGGCGCTCCCCTCCGAGCTCCAGGTGGAGGTCCTCGAGACCCGGAGTCGCCGCGCCGACCACGGCCGCGGCCATGGCCACGGCGGTCCCGCGGACGCGGAGATCCCGCAGGACCTGAGCGTGGTCGCCTGGGCGACGAAGCCCTCGCCGCTCACCGGCGCCGAGCGCCCACGCGCCTAGCTCAAAATCGCCCAGCTCTGTCGGAGCCCCCTCCGGAACCGAGGATCACAACCGCTGGGAAGATCACGCGTCGGAACGCACAACCATCACCGATCATCGGTGGCCTTCCGAACCATCCTCTTCGACGATCCGTGCCTCCCCGCCAAGACACAGCTGCTCCACGCGATCGCCACCGCCAATCGGTGCCGTCCGGTGATGATCGAGGCGGTGGGGCTCGCGGTCGTGCCGGGCACGATGACCTCGACACCACCGAGACGCTCTTTGCCTCGCTCCTCGTGCAAGCATCCACCTGGTGGCTCACTTCAACCTCGCCCGGGGTGTGGGACGAGTCCTTGCCACACGAGATGCAGTGCTCGGGCTCGTGGACGACGATCTTGTCGGGAGCCCGGGTAGCTGCGAGATGCCGGTACAACGGGGACGGGATCCTCAAATCGGCGAGTGCCGCTCACTCGACGGTTCCGCACTGAGCACGAAGCCCCTCATGCCGACGAAGCGCGTACGGGTCTCCGCCGCTATCGGCATCGGCACTCCTCAAAAAGAGCCGTTCACCAGCGGATACGGCAACAAGGTCGTCACCGGCGAGACCCAGATGTGCCCTTCGCACGGCGCGATGTCCGTAACGACCGTGAGTTGGTGGTAAGCGCCCGGTGGGGTGATGTCGATGGCAGAGGCCGTGGGGCACACCGCCGGGGAACCTCCTCCGAGGGTGTCTGAGTACATGTAGTAGAAGCGAGCCCGGGCACCGGGGGCGAGCGTCACCAACTGTTCGGGCACGACGTCGACGACCTGGTATTGGCCTCGTATCACCGTGGTCGGAAGTTGTTCACCGGGAAGTGGATGACCGCCGGTGCCGAACAGCTGCATGCCGGGGTAGCCGAAGAGCGTGCAGGTAACGGGGCCGAGGTTGGTGAGGCCGATCGCGCCGCCCTGGGCTCCCGTGGAGGGATCGGCGAAGGTGACGGTGCAGGTCTCGGGCAACGTCGCGCTGAGCTCGACCGTCCCTTCGGCTACCGGAGGGCAGCCCGCGGCGGGTCCGCTGCAGGACAGGTCGGTGTAGAAGGTGCCGCTGCCCGAGGCGCTCTGGGGACGTGCCGACCAGGTGATCCCCGAGATCCAGTCGTTGTCGTCCTGCTGGATCTTGGTCGGGAACTTCGGCCAGGCGAAGAGCTCGCCAGGAGGTGGGATTGCCGCGGTGTACACGAACAAGTCGGGAATCGACGAGGCGGCAGACGGTGCCGGCGAAGACGACGATCGGCTGAACGTAGCGTGGAGGCGTGCGCCTGAGAGCGACATGGTAGTTGCACTGCACGTGTAGTGGTCAGGGGTGGGAGGCAGTAGCTCGGGTGGGGACGCGGTCGCCTCACCCAAAGTGGCGGTCTCAGACAAGCCGGTGTAACTGAGATTGGAGAAGGTCAGGGCACCCGCGCTGGACCTCACATGATCGGTGATCGTTCCGCTCTCGGTGACGGTATAGGTCGAAGTGCCGAGCGATCCGCGCAAAGGGGCCGCACGTGCGAAGCCGACCGTCTCGGTGCCGCCCGGCGAGATCGTCACCGTCTTGCCGGCGAGGCCGTCCATCACAACCGGCGTTCCCTTGTAGCTGAGAGCATCGGACTCGCCGCGGTCGATCCAGGTTCCGACCAGACATGGGTCCAGAGCCGCGACGCTCCTCGCCGTAGACGTCGTGCGTGCCGACCCCAGCGACGAGCCGCCACATGCCCCAAGGAGCAGTCCGACCGCCGCGAGCATGCCTATGCCGCCGATGCGCCACGCCTTGCGCGACGCTTTCGACTGCCGAGGCCTGCCCCGAGCTCTCGGCAGTCGAGCTGCCGATGACACCTTCTCTGGGCTACTCGTCGCCCTGGTGGCGAAACTGTCTCCTCTCGCCCGCCGACGACGGGCTTGGCGGAAGATGCTTCTGCACCTCACCCCAGGCTCCTTGTCTGCAGGTCAACGGCGGGCTGGCGAATAGCCACACCGTGATTGCGACGTGGCCACGCGATCTCTCTGGTGACGAGACGTCACGAGTCGCGTGGTAGACCTCGATGGGGCCGCACGACCTTGCTCCACGTGGTACACAGATCGGCGTTATATGCAACCGCGTTACATCCAACCAATGCCACAGTTGTAAAAGCCGCACACTTCCGTTGTACCGCCGAGGACAGGGTGTGCGTACTCTGCAAGGGACGCCGGCTGCCCGGCGTACTCGTGCGGGTCGCCCTGGGCGAGCAACGCCGATGGCCTGCCCTCGTGCGGGTCGCCCTGGGCGAGCAACGCCGATGGCCTGCCCTCGTGCGGGTCGCCAGCAGCCGTTGGGGCGGTGAGCGGGGCTGCGAGCATCCCTACGGCCAACGAAGCGGCGATGGCACCGCCTGCCAGCACTACGGTCAAGCGCTTCACGGGTGTCCTTCTTGTCTGGTTCGTGTTCACTTTGATCGTCCTTTCCCGGCGGCATCACCCTCGTGGAAGAGCCGTCGAGGTTGAGACGCCGCTCAGGGCGCGGGATTACACCCTGACCCCGAAAAGTTCGCGCGAACTGCGGTCGCGGTCGGCTCACGGGCTTCTCCCCTCGAGGATGAGGTTCTCGGTGCCCGTGACGCCTTGACCGTCCGCGAACCTGCCCGCGATCACGCAGAGCTTGACCGACGGGCACTGCAGGGCAGACGCCTCGTCGGACGGGAGCGCGAAACCCGCCGTGCCGAGGTAGGGCACGCCGGGGTCGGGGAGCGTGACGAGGCTCCAGCTGTGGCCGTCGAAGTGCAGAGCGAACGCCTTTTCGAGCGAAAGCGCCGCCATCGTGTCGCCTGGCAACACGTCTCCGACCGCCCAGCAGTCGTTGACCGCTGGACAAGCGACCTCGCCGAACTGGGCCTCTCCTGCAGGCCCGGCAGGGTTGGGTGACGAGACCTCTTGCCATCCCCGCCCGTCGAAGTGCAGCAGCTGGAACCTCATGAGGCCGGTGGGGTTGAGGTATTCCTCGGCTCCCCAGCAGTCGTTCGGTTCCGGGCAGGCGACTCCCCTGAAGTCGTTCGGCGGCATATTGGCAGTCGTATGAGCTGCGATGGGACCGGCCCAATGGACCTGGCTTCCGAGGTCGGGCAGCGAGAGCATGCGCCACCCGCTCGAGTTCATGTGCGCGGCCAGGGCGAGCACCCGACCATCTGCAGCGGTGTAGTCGCCGGTCGTCCAGCAGCCCGTATGGGGGGCGCACACGACACCAGCCAGGGTCGTGTAGAAGCGACGAGGGGGCCCGAGGTTCGGGACCGTGCTGAGCCGCCAGCCGGCTCCATCGAAGTGGAGCAGGAGCGGGTGCAGCCCCGTGGACCCGAGCTTGGTCCACGTCCCCACGGCCCAGCAGTCCGTGGCTGAAGCGCACGATACCTGCGCGAGGTCGTTGACCGTCAGCGACCCCCCCACCGAAGGGGAGACCACGAGGTTCCAACTGCGCCCGTCGAAGTGGAGGATGGCGCTGAGAACGTGGTACCCAGCGCGCGATGCGGAGCTCGGCGCGCCGGTTGCAGCGTCGGAAAGAGGCTTGCGGTCTCCTACCGCCCAGCAATCCGTAGGGTCGACGCAGGTTATCCCTTCCAGGAGGTTCACTTGGGCGTCCACGACACCTGTGAGCGGGACGGGCTGCCAGGCGTCGCCGACGCGCCTGAGCAAGAGCTGGTATTGGCCGGTGGTTATGTTGTAATCGCCCACAGCCCAGCATGCGTCCAGGCTGGCGCAGGTCAGCCCGAGGAGCTCGTTGTAGGCGGCCGGTCCGGCCGGGTCTGGGCTCGGCACCACCCGCCAGGCGAGCGGCGACACGCTCACGTAACTCCTCGGGGCGCTCGTCGGCGTACCCGAGGCGAAAGGAGCGGATCGCCCAGTGGCATGGGGCCCCGCACCGAAGCGGGGTCCCGCACCGAGGTAGAGCCCCAGACCGAGCCCGGCGATGACCAGGAGCACGACAGCAGCCGCCACGGCAGCCCTTCTGCCTCGGCGGGCATGCAGGAAGCGGTCGGCGGAAGGTGATGGCGGCCCGGCACCGCCGAGGGTCGCCTTGATGTGCTCGGCGACGAGCGCCCAACGACCGTGCCCGGGTGCGAAGGCGACGGGCGCGAGGGCTCCGAGGAGGGATTCAGGGACAGCGAGGCGCTTTGCCAGGGACGTGCAGTGCGGGCACTCCCGCAAGTGGCGCTCGACGCTCGCCCTCTGCTCGCGAGAAAGGGAGGATAGAGGCTCCGCTGCGCCGGTTATGGCTGCAGCTCGAAGCACCGGGCAGCGCTCGGGGCTGCGGGCGACGAGCACGGCGGCGACCGCCTTGGCCAGAGCGGCCCGGGCGCGATGGGCGAGCACCGCGGCGTGGGTCGAGTTCACCCCAAGCGCCCGGGCGAGCTCGGCGCCGGCTAGCCCCTGACGCACGCTCAAGTCCAACACTGCGTACTGCCGGGCCTCCAGGCTCTGTGCCGCGGCCCACACCAACTCCGCCGCCTCGCCCCGTACCAGGCGGGCGACGGGGTCCTCGTCGACGTCGGCGACCTCGGCCGCCTCGGGAAGACCGGCCCGCTCTCGCCCGGTGCGGCGCAGGTGGTCCATGGCGCGCCGGTAGCCGATCGAGAACAGCCACGAGCGCACCGCCTCGGGTTGGCGCAGGCTGCTCCGGCGCTCGTAAGCGGTCACGAACGTGTCTTGGGCGAGCTCCTCGGCCACCGAGCGGTCACCGAGCAGGCGGGCGAGGAAGTCGAACACCTTGGGGAAGATCCGCTCATAGAGCACAGCGAAGGCCTCGTCGTCACCGTCACGGGAGCGGGCCGCCAGCTCAGCGTCGGAAGCTGCCTGCTCGTCGGGGGCCATCGCTGTCGCCTTATCGCCTATCGCGGGCCGTACGCGAGCGCTACTTCGTCCCGTGGCGACATGACTGATCGGAGATCGGATCTACTAACTCACGCGCGTCGGGGTCGACCCCAGTGACTCCGCTGGCGTCGCGTCCCGTGCCCGGCTTGCGCTTCGACCGCCCGTGTAGGGGATCATGCCTGTTCGTTCTGGGAAGAGAGCCAGACTCTGGCGCGCCATCGGCACCTCGCTGTCCCTGGTAGCCATCGAAACCTCCTCACATCCTTCTCGAGTGGGACGGACGACGACACCCCAGATTACAGGTCGAGGCACACGCTCGACCTCCGAACGACTGATGGCGACAGCGTAGAGCTGGCCGACGTGCCTCGGGTACGACGCTCGTAAATGACTTCGTCCCCGCGGTCCTCCGAGGCACCTGATCCTTCGCCCGCGCCGTACGGGCCAGCAACGGTTGGCCGTCCGCCGTCCACGCGTTTCGCGACGACGGGGTGTGCGGCCATTCGGCTACTTTTGCCGATCGATTTGTCGCTGATCGGCCTCCGATTTGTCGCCGATCGGCTTCGACCTGCCGGTTCTACGTGTTGAGCGATGTTCGACGGGCGGCCACCAGGCCTCGTGCAGCGGGCGATTTGTTGCAACGGGGTGCAAAGGAGGCTGTTGCATAGACGTCTCCAGGTCGCATATTTGTCCACGGTGACGATGCTCATCCCAGTTCACGTATGCGAACGGTCGTCTACCTTGGATACTCATGCGCCGAGTGTCGTTCATGCAACAGGCACGCAAGTTTTTGTAGGTGGCGGTTTTCGGTCGGCCGCCGGCAGGTGACCCTGGAGGCTTCGAGGAGGCTGGCGCTGGCTCCGAAACACCGGTGTCCGGTTTCGGCCCCTGCCCTCCTATTTACCGGTCGAAGACCGCGGTCCGGTCCCGGCGACAGCCCGCCGTCGCCGGAGCCGCCGCCGTCTTCGGAGCCATTTGTCCAAATCGAGCACGAAACAGGGTGTTCTCAGGATGAACCCCTCGTCTGTCCCTGAAGGAGGTGCATGAACCCGTCTGCGCAGTCGTCCCCAACCCGACGCCGCCGTCGACGTCTCTCCCCGGCGGCCCGCTCGGCCGCTACCTGCTCCATCCCGGTCAGGAGACCTCGACGCTCATCCACCACGTCATGCACGTGCTGGTCGCCCTCGGCCACGTGGCCATCCCGGTGCTCTTCGTGGTGGTGGCGCTCCTCGTCGTCGGTCGCCTGGTGCTCGCCGTCACCCGCCGGCGCCGCTCGGTCGGCGCCCACCTGGCGACCTTCGCCCCCGGGCCCGAAGTGGAACCGGCCGGGGCAGAGTCCGCCCAAAGCGCCGACCGGCTCCCGCTACAGCAGATGCTGGCCCGCATCCCGACGACGGCGACGTCGACGCGGTGGTGGTCCACACGATCGACCGCCTGGCCCGCAACATGGAAGACCACGTCGCAATACGGGCAATGCTGCGGCGCCGGAGCGTCACCATCGTGTCGGTCACCGAGAACCTGGAAGAGACCGCGTCAAGCCGGTTGGTCGAGGCATCCACGCCCTCACGGCCGAGTTGTACTCGGCCAGCCTCGCCAGTGAGATCGCAAAGGGCATGAGCCAGAAGGCGAAGATTGGCGGCTGGCCCCACGCCGCCCCGCTCGGCTACACCAACGTCCGCGGGATGATGAGCGGACGCCAGGTCGCCCACAGCCAACCGCGCAGATGACGGCGCTCACGTCAGTCCACGTCCAGGACTTCCTCCCCGTCGCTCGCCGAGCCGGGCTCGGCATGGAGGTCCACGGCGGCCTTGGCAGGCACTCCCGGCCCGTCGGGGTCCCAGCCGCCGTCAGAGGCCCGACGGTACGGGTACCAGCACCCATCGCGTCCCAGGCGCAGCTGGCGGTCGCCGGCGGTCGCCCGGTTGCGGCGGACGGTCGCCTGACCCCCGAGCAGCTGCCGGCCCTCGGCCATGGCGGGCGCGCCGGGATCCCACTGCTCTTCGAGGGCCTCCAGCGCCGGGGCCCCGCCGGCCTGCCAGGCGAGGGCCCGACGGAGCAGCTGGCGAGCCGGCAGGTTCCCCCGTGCGGCGAGCTTTGCCAGGTCGACGCCCTCGCCGGCGGTCGGACCCACCAGCGCTGCTGCCCGCCTCGCCAGGTCCGCCGCCACCGACAGGTCGAGCCCATGGCCGGTGCCGCCGCCTGCCAGGTGCAGCGCCCGGGCGGCCGCGTCCGCGGCGACGGCCCGCAAGCCGGCCGGGTCGACGTCCACGCCGGGCGGAGGCGTCCCGATCAGCGGGGGCGGACGGCCGGGGCGGCTCGGCGGGAGGGGCACGAGGGGCAGAGGGTCCCGCGCGCCACCCTCCACGCTGCCCGCGGCACCGCGCGAGACCCCCCGCAGGCTCCGGCCCCAGACGTCGGCGGCAGGGACGCCATGGTCCGGCACCGCTCGTACCGGAGCAGCCACGTCCGCGTCGTGCCCGTCCGCCGCCTGGGCCCGCCGTGCCCGCAGCCCCGCGAGCACCTCGGAGCGCGTCCGGCCCCGCAGCAGCAAGATGCCGAACGGGTCGGCGTCGAGGACGTCCGCGACCAGGTAGCACACGGCAGCGGCGTGCTTACACGGATCCGCCCAGTCCGGGCAGGTGCAGCGAGGCTGGATCTCCCCTGGGCCGGGCAGCAGGTCGAAGCCGACCGCGGCGGCGTCGGCGGCCGCCTCGGGGGGGAGCTCGCCGTCGAGCAGCGCGGCGGCGTGGCCGATCGCGCTGACGAACGCGTCGAGCACGGCCGCCCACCCGGCGTCGTCGAAGGTCCGTACCCGCACCGTCACGCGGTAGGGCTCCGGGCGCGAGCCCTGCACGGGCGCGGTGACCTGGCCCGCCGCCAGTACCAGATCGCCGACTGCCCCACCGCGGGCGTAGGTCCGGCCCCGAGGAAGCCTGTTCGGGTCGAGGCTGGCTCGCCCCTCGAGCGCGTCGACCCAGGCCCGTCCCCACCAGGTGGCCCCAAAGGGCCGGCGGCCCGGACGCCGTTGGCCCGGCCCTGGGCGCCGCGGCCGGTACTCGGGCCAATCGCCCGACCAACCACGCGCGCGCCGCGGGGTCACCGACCGCCCCCAAGCTGCACCAGCGAGGCGAGCTCGGCATCGGAGAGCTGACCGATCCACGCCTCGCCACCGCCAACCACCGACTCGGCGAGCTCCCGCTTTCCCTCGATCAGCTTGGCGATGCGGTCCTCCAAGGTGCCCTCGGCGATGAGGCGGTGAACCTGCACCGCCCGGGTCTGGCCGATGCGGTGGGCCCGGTCGGTGGCCTGGTCCTCCACGGCGGGGTTCCACCACCTGTCGAAGTGGACGACATGGCTCGCCCGGGTCAGGTTCAGGCCGACGCCGCCGGCCTTGAGCGACAGCAGGAACACCGGCACCCGGCCCGATTGGAACTCGTCGACCATCGCGGCCCGACGCCGCGCCGGCACCTTGCCGTGCAGCAACAGGCAGCCGACGCCGAGCTCGGCAAGGCGCGCCTCGACGAGGCCCAGGCACTCGACGAACTGGCTGAACACGAGGACCGACTCGCCTTCGCTGGCGATGACCGGCACCAGCTCCTCCAGCGCGGCCAGCTTGCCGGAGCGACCGGCGAGCGGCCCCGACTGGTGGAGGTACTGCGCAGGGTGGTTGCAGATCTGCTTCAGTGCGGTGAGCATCTTGAGCACCAACCCCTGGCGCTCGAAGCCCTCGCTGCCCTCGATGACCGCCATCGCCTCGCGGACGACAGCCTCGTACAGCTCCACCTGCTCACGGGTGAGCGCCACCGGCAGGTCGCTGATCGTCCGGGCGGGCAGGTCCGGGGCGACGTCTGGGTCGCTCTTGCGCCGGCGCAGCACGAAGGGCTGGACGATCCGGGCCAGGCGAGCGGTCGCGTCGGGATCGTGGTAGCGCTCGATCGGGGTGGCGACCGTCCGCAGGAAGCGCTCCAGCGGGCCGAGCAGCCCGGGGGTGGTGAAGTCGAGGATCGACCAGAGGTCCGACAGCCGGTTCTCCACGGGGGTGCCGGTGAGGGCCAGGCGCGCCGGAGCGGAGATGGCCCGCAGGGCCCTGGCCGTCGCGGTGGCCGGGTTCTTCGCGTGCTGGGCTTCGTCGGCCACCACGAGGGTGAACCCCGCCGCGCCGAGGTCGGCGGCGTCGTAGCGGGCGACGCCGTAGCTGGTGACCACGAGCTCGTCGGGGACGAGGCCTGCGAGGCTGCGCCCCGGGCCGTGGTGGCGGCGCACCGGCACCGACGGAGCGAATCGCCGCACCTCACGCTCCCAATTGGCGAGCAGCGAGGTGGGGCAGACCACGAGCGTCGGCCCGAGCTCGCGCTCGGCCCGGTGCAGGTGCAGCGCGATCACCTGGAGGGTCTTGCCGAGCCCCATGTCGTCGGCGAGGCAGCCGCCCAGCCCGGTGCCGGTCATCTCGGCCAGCCAGGCGAGCCCGCGTTGCTGGTAGGGGCGCAGCTCGGCGAGCAGCCTGCTGGGGACGACCACGTCGCCGCCTGCGTCGCTGGACGCGTCGCGTAGCCGGTCGGCCAGCGCGGCGAGCTGCGGCTGGGCGGTCACCTCCACCAGCTCCCCGTCCACGTCGACTGAGCCCGACAGGGCCGCCGCCAACGCCTCGACGGCCGTGAGGGGGCGGGGTGGCTTGTGGCGCAACCGGTCCACCAGCTCCGGGTCGACCGCCACGAAGCGTCCTCGCAGCCGGACCACGCCGCGTTTGGCCTCGGCGAGGAGCGCCACCTCCTCCTCCGAGAGCACCTCGCCGCCCAGCGTTGCCTGCCATCGGAACGACACCAGCTCGTCGAGGGTGAAACCGGACCCGGCGACCGCACCGGGAGCACCAATCGACCCGGCGAGACGCACGCCATCGCTGAACATGCCCGCCGGCCACAAGACCGAGATGCCCGCCCCGCCGAGGTCGGCGGCAGCGTCCCCGAGCAGGTCCGACAGGTCGTCGTCGCTCAGGTCCAACCGGTCGGGCACCGGGCGGGCCAGCAGATCGCCGAGCGGCGGCCAGGCCCGGGCCCCGCGCCGCAGGGCGCGCAGCACGTCGGCCTCCACGTCGTCGCCGAAGCGGGCCGCAAGCGCCGCAGGCGCGCCGAACGCTCGGTCGGCGTCCACGACCAGGGACGGGTCCGTGCGGCTCGCGACCTGGACCACGGCGCGAGCCGTGACCGGAGACGGCTCGGCGTCGAGGAGCGCGACCTCCTTGGGGCCAGCGTCCGGGCCGACCGGTGGCAGCCCTCCGTCGAGCTCGATGCGCAACGCCACGTCGGCACCACCCTCGAAGCCCGACGACCACTCGCCCAGCCAGGTCAACAGGTGGTCGGCGGGTTGCGGCGCCTCGGCAGCGAACAGGTCCCCGCCGGCGACGAGCGGGGCGGCCGCGCTGCGGGCCAACGTGTCGGCCAGCGCGTCCCACATCGCGCGCACGAGCCGGTCGGGGCTGGCCACGGCGAGCGGTCGAGATCTGGGCACCCAGAGGGCGTGGGCAGCCACCGGGAAGGCGGCGGCCAGCTCGTCGAGGAGCCGGCGGTCGGCAGTATCGAGCGGCCCGACCGCCCAGGCGTCGAACCCTGCGGCAGACACCGTCGGGTACAGCCGCCCCCGGGCGACGAGCACGAGCCCGGCGGTCAAGGCTCGCGCCCACACCAGGGCACTCGCCGATGCCTCCGCTCCCCCGGCCCCGCGTTCGAGCTCCGCGAGCACGACGACGGCGTCGACCACCGAGAGCGGCGCCGCCGCCACTCGCCGACGCCGCACCCGCGAACCGGCCGGCACGACCACCTCGACCTGGGCGGTGTGGGGGGAGGCGGCCGCAGCGGGGCCGGCCGGGTCGTACCACGCAAAGGAGCCGGCGCGTGGCGGGTCGCCAGGTACGAACACGAGCTCCGTGCCCGGGACACCGCTCACAGCATCAGCGATGATCGGCCCGCTCGTGCCGCCGCGTGCCGCAGGTTCACCCACCGAGGTCGGTCGGCGGCTCATGCACCTGTCGCGTGCACCTGTGGGGGGGTCGGTCATCAGTCACACAGATCGGCGTCGTCTGGGCGGGCACCGGGCACGAGGACGGCTCGGTAAGGTCGGGTGAAGAGTACGTCACCCACGTCTCGACGCACCGCGCAGATCGCACAGAGCGGTACGGTCGGCGGCCTGGGCGCGGGGTACTGCCCGCAGCTCGCGCGGGGCCCTCGAGTGCAGGTGCCCGCCGATCGGGGAGTCGGTGGCGGGCTCGGTACATCGCCTGGCGATGGGCAGGCGAGCAGTGCTCGGTCGGGTGCCAGGCCTCGGTGTGGCGCGTGGGCACGACCCCGTGGCCGCCGAGTGAAGATCACCCGGCCCCGGGTACGCAGCGCTGATGGCTCGAAGCAGGTGAACCTCTCCACCTGCGACTCCACCTGCGACTGGGCCAGCTCGACCGAGCTCTCGGGATCCATGGAACCTCCCCCGTAGGCGGGGCACCTCGGGCCAGTATTACTGGAGGAGGTTTTGGCGATGGGCAAGATGCTCGCCAAGATCTCCACCCGCCGCTACGGGGCCGGATTGGAGCCGGTCGGCACCGCTGTCGAGGCCCGCAGCAAAGGGACGTCGCGCTCGGCGGTCTCCCGGCGCTTCGCCGCTGCGACCGAGACCGCGCTGGCAGAGCCCATGGCGACGGACCTCTTGTGGCTCGAATTGGTCGCGCTCATGATCGGCGGGGTCGACCTCGCAGGTCACTGCTGTGTGGTCGCCGTCGGCATCGGCGCAGACGGGGTGCAGCACCCCTTGGGAGTGCCTGGTGGAGAAGCCCATGCGCGCCGCCTATCGCAGCCCCGACCCCCTGGCCGGCCAGGGTGACCTCGAGGCGCTGGCACGAGAGCTCGACCAGCCCACCGCGGAGCGGCGGGCTCGTATCCATTCAGGTCCGCGCCGAAGCGCCCTCGAGCTGGGCAGATGGCGGGGAGGCGGGCAGCTGAGGTGCTGTCAGGTGCGCAGCGGCGCCGACGGC
>JAJYXE010000030.1 GCA_021791145.1 Actinomycetes bacterium
CCCCCCGTCTACTCGAACCACGACAAGACCGTGACGATCACGATGAAGACCAACTTCAAGTGGTCCACAGGCGCGACCGTCACATCCAAGGACGTGAAGTTCTACTTCCAGCT
The DNA here is from genome assembly GCA_021791145.1 of Actinomycetes bacterium. The sequence continues at coordinate 114 of JAJYXE010000030.1, forward strand.
CGTCGACGCCGGGAAGAAGAAGCTCGGCAACTACCTGCCGGGGCTCCTCCCCACAGACATCACGAGCGTCACATACCCGAGCGCCTCGACGGTCGTCCTGCACCTGAACCGCTCCTACAACCCGACGTGGTTCACCGGGAACCAGCTCACCTGGATCTACCCGCTCCCGGTCCAAGAGTGGGACCGGACCTCGCTCACATCGCCCGACGGCACCGCCGCATCCACGCCCGTCGGCGCGAAGAAGGTGCTCACATTCCTCTTCGCCCAGTCCAAAGACGAAGGCACCTGGCCCACGAACCCGCTGTGGAAGACCGTCGACGGCCCCTTCGAGATCAGCGCGTACGACCGGGCGAGCCACCAGGCGACGTTGGCGGCCAACCCGCACTACACCGGGCCGACAAAGCCGCGGATCGCTGGATTCAAGCTCTCCAGCTTCACAACAGGCACGGCCGAGCTGGACGCGCTGCGCTCGGGCACGATCACATTTGGCTACATCCCCCTCGGCGACTTGAAGGAGGTCTCCTACTTCAAGAGCCACGGGTACGCGATCAAGCGATGGCCCGTCTTCTACAACGAGGCGATCGAGCTCAACTACACCTCCAAGACGTGGGGCCCGCTCGTGAAGCAGCTCTACATCCGCCAGGCCCTCCAGCACCTCATCACAGAGAAGCTGTACATCAAGCAGGCGTTCGGCGGCTACGCCCTCCCCGACTACGGGCCGGTCGCCGACTACCCAGGGTCCAAGTTCGTGAGCCCGGGGATCAAGAAGGACCCCTACCCCTACGACCCGAAGGCAGCCGCCCAGCTCCTGAAGGCGCACGGCTGGGTGAGCGGTCCAGGCGGCGTCGACGTGTGCAAGCGCCCGGGGACTGGCCCCTCGGACTGCGGCAAGGGGATCGCCAAGGGCAAGGATCTCAGCTTCAAGTTCATGTACGAGACGGGCACAACAGCCTTTTTCGCGGAGGTGTCCTCGTTCCGGACGGGCGCCGAGAAGGCGGGGGTCGGCATCACCCTGGACGGGCAGCCCGAGACAACGATGGTGTCGATCGCCGGTGTGTGCCCGAGCTCACCCCCGTGCAACTGGGGACTCGCCGGCTACTCGGGCTGGATGTGGACATACGGCCAGTACCAGACCGTCCCGAACGGCACAAGCCAGTGGGGCAAGGGGAACTTCTGGGGAGGCGGCTACTACACACCCAAGGCGCAGAAGCTGATCGACGCCGTGGAGACCAAGCCGGGCCTGAAGCCCCTCTACGCGGCCGAGAACTACCTCTCGAAGAACCTGGCTTCTCTGTGGTGGCCACTGCAAGCCTACGAGGTCGTCGCGGTGAAGAAGACCCTCTCGGGCTGGCAGCACCTCGACCCCTACGGCGCCTTCGTCCCTCAAACGTGGTACCTGAAGAAGTCGGGGTAGCTGGCTGCGCACGGGCTCAGCGCACGCTGGGCTCCGAGGCGACCGGCCGCCGATCGCGCCCCGGGGAGGCGACGCTGCTTACGAGCGTCTTCCTCCTCGAGCGCGACATGCCGAAGGGACCCCGATCGTGAGCGATCGCACCGAGTACGAGACGATCGACACCGCGCGAGACGGCCGCGTGCTGAGGCTGACGCTCAACAGGCCCGAGCAGATGAACGCGATCTCCGAACAGCTCGAGGCGGAGCTTCACGATGCCCTCGAAGAAGCAGTCAGGGACGACGGCGTTCGCGCGATCGTGCTGACGGGGGCGGGAAAGGCGTTCTGCGCCGGCTACGACATCTCAGCGGAGGAGGCGACCGAGGAACGGTCGCGAGCAAGAGACGTCGTCAAGCACCTGTGGAACGACAACGTCTCGACGGCGACCAAGCAGCTGGCGCTGATGCGCCTGGAGAAGCCGGTCATCGCAGCGGTGAACGGGTGGTGCTTGGGCGGGGGGCTCTGGTACGCACTGTGCTGCGACATCACGATCGCCTCCGACCGGGCGGTCTTCGGGCAGCCCGAGGTGCGCGAGAGCCAGGGGTCGACCTTTCTCTTCGCAGCGCTCGCCGGCTGGAAGCACGCGCACCGTTACGCGCTCACGGGGGACCACTTCGACGCCCGCGAGGCGGAGAGGATCGGCATCGTCAACGAAGTCGTCCCCCACGACGAGCTCATCGACAGGGCGACGGCGCTCGCGCAGCGCATCGCGCTGCTCCCTCCGGACTCGGTGCGCCTGAACAAGCTCATCACGACTCTCGGCATGGAGGCGATGGGGCTGCGGGTCGCGCTCGAGACCGGAGGGATCCTCTCTGTCATCACGCAGGCCTGCAGCGACGCTCCAGAGCTCGACGAGCTCACTCGGGTTCGAGCGACCGAAGGGCTGGCCGCGGCGCTCAGGCTTCGGGACGCGCCGTTTCTTCCCGAACCCGGAGGCCCCCGCAGCCAGCCTCGGTGAGCCCTCGCCCTTCCGGGGCGTCTTCGCTGGCGGAGGTGCAGCTACGACGCGCCCGCTCCCGCCGCCATCTCGGCAAAGCGTTCGAAGTTCGTGATGAACCGCTCGATGTCGGGGTCCTCGTGCTGCACCGAGAGCAGCCACTGCTCCGTCTTCCCCCAGGGAGGCAGGAACACGCCGCCATTGTGCTGGCAAAGCCAATGGAGGTGGTTGTAGCGATCGTCGATGGCGAGGAAGTCGCGGTAGTTGCGCACCGGAGAGGTGGCGAAGGTGACGCACCCCTTGGCACCGACCGACACCACGTGCGCTGGCAGGCCGGCGCGCGCGATCGCCGCGGTGAGCGCCTCGTCGATGCGCTGGCGCAACCGGCCGAGCCGCTGGTACGCGTCGTCGGTCGCCACGTGCTCGAGCATGGCACGGGCTGCCGCGATGGAGAGCGGATTGCCGTTGAACGTGCCCACCATCTCGTAGTCGCCCTGCGCGACATGGTCCATCAGCTCCGCGGTCGCCCCCACGGCGCCGACGATCAGCCCGCCGCCGATGGCTTTGGCCAGGCACACGATGTCGGGCACCACGCCGGTGATGCCGGTCGCCCCGGACGGCCCGGCTGCAAGGCCCGTCTTGACCTCGTCGAAGCAGAGGAGCGCGCCGTGACGGTGCAGCAGCGCCTGCAGGCCCTCGAGGTAGCCGGGCACGGGAGGGACGATCCCCGCGTTCATCATGATCGGTTCCACGATCATCCCCGCCACCCGGCCGCGGTGCATCTCGAGGAGCCGGTCGACAGAGCCGAGGTCGTTGAACGTGGCGACGAGCGTGAGCGAGGTCAGGGCATCGGGGATGCCGGTGGACGACGGGACGGACTTCGGATTGTCTATCGAGCCGATCGGCTCGTCCTCGCCGGGCGCCACCGAGACCTGGACCGAGTCGTGGTGACCGTGGTAGCAACCCTCGACCTTGATGATGAGGTCCCGCCCGGTGACCGCCCGCATCAGATGGACGGCATCCATCGTCGCCTCGGTTCCCGAGTTCATGAAGCGCCACATGGGCAGCCCGAAACGCCGGGCGAGCTCCTCGGCGACCGCGACGGCATCCTCGTTGGGCTGGGCGAAGTGGGTCCCGCGACGCACCTGGGCGGTCACCGCCTCGACGATGGCCGGGTGGGCATGCCCGGCGAGCCCCGCGCCGTAACCGCCGTGCAGGTCGACGTACTCGTTGCCGTCGACGTCGACGATCTTCGAGCCGTTGCCGCGGTCGATGAAGACGGGCTGCGGTCGCGTGATCTGCCAGCTGCTGGTGACACCGCCTGCGAGGACCCGGCGAGCGCGCTGGTAGAGCTCGGCGGAGCGTGGCTGTCGGGTGAGGAAGACCCGCTCCTCTTCGGCGACGAGGGAGTCGAGCGTGGTCACCGGGAGCGGAGCGTCCGACGAGGCGGTGTCGAGCCGGTTCATGGTCATCGCAGCTGCTCCGTTCCAACGGGTGAGGGCATTGACTGTACGTTCAGTCTATGGGGAGGGAGGTCCTCCCGGCAAGGCTCGGGCCTGGTGCGCAGGCCTGGTCTCGACCAGGACGTCGAGCGCCAGGACGCCCGACGGCGTGCAGCTGAGCGGGTTCACGTCGAGGGCAGCGAGGACCCCCTCGAGCTCGACCGCCATCGACGAGACGGCGACGATCGCGTCGAGCACGGCTCCCATGTCCACGGCCGCGCGCCCGCGATAGCCGTCGAGGAGCGGCCGTACCCGGAGGCTGTCGAGCAGCCGGGCCGCGGACGCGCGATCCAGGGGCGGCAGCGCCACAGCCCTGTCTCTGGCGAGCTCAACCAAGGTGCCTCCCGCCCCTACGACGACCAGAGGTCCGAGCAGCGGGTCGTGCACGATGCCGAGCGCGAGCTCCACCGCTGGAGGCGCCATCGCGGCGACGGTCGCCTCCGGGCCGAGGCGACGTCCGAGGTCATGGTAGGCGGCGGCGAGCTCGCGTGCGGAGCGCAGGTCGAGCACGACACCGGCGACGTCGGACTTGTGTGCCCTCGTCGCCGTCTTCAGCACCACCGGGTACCCGATCCGCCCTGCAGCCGCGAGCGCCTCGTCGACGCTGGACACGCACGCGCACGGCGGCGAGGCGATGCCGTAGTCCGAGAGCAGCACGAACCCGTCGAGCACGCCGGGCTGGTGTGCCCTGAGCCGCCCGAGCCAGCGCGCCTTGCGCACAGGATCCACTCGGGGCGCCTCGACCCTCGGCCTGCCCGAATGGTCTCGCCATTCGAGCAGGTGACGGATGGCGAGCAGGCCTGAGCGAGTCCCCTCGAGGACGGGGATGCCCTCGCTGCGCAGGCGGCGGGCCGCTTCGCGGTCGAGGGCGCTCGGGACGTGCGAGAGCACGCACATCGGGATCTCGGACGCCCGCCATGCGGCGACGGCCGCGTCGCGGTACGAGTCGTCGCCGTCGTACTCGGGCACGAGGTCGACGGCCAGCACCACCACGTCGACCGCGTCGTCGTCGGCCAGCGCGACGAGGCTGCCGGCGAAGACGTTCTCGGACTCGCGCCCGCTGCCCCAGACGTCGAGCGGATTGCCAACCTCGAGCCCAGGGTCGAGGAGCTCGGTCAGGCGACGCCGAGTGCGTTCGCCGATCGAGGCGAAGGGCACGTCGAGGACGGCAGCCATGTCGACGAGCAAGGCGCGCTCTGCCCCGGAGTCGAGCACTGCGGCGATCCCCGCGCACTGCTGGTCGTCTCCACTGCTCGTGGGTCGCGAGGACCCGGCGCGCCCGGGACGGCGACCCGAGACGAACAGCTCGAGGGTGTCGCAAAGCTCGTGCAGGTCGTGGACGCGCAGCACCCCGTAGGCGTCGCACAGCGCATCCCAGGCGCCGTCGCTCCCGGCCAGCGCTCCGGAGTGCGCCTGCACCATCGCCCGGCCCGCCTCCGACGCGCCGACGGCGAGAAGGACGACCGGGATGCCCGAGCCCTCCGCGCGTGCCAGGGCGTGCCGTAGCCGGTCCGGGGCCCGTAGCGTCTCGAGCACGAGGGCGACCGCACCGGTGCCGGGAACGTCAAGGGCGTACTCCAGGTACTCGGCCGTCGTGGTGACGAGCTCTTGACCCGAGGAGACGGCGAGCGACCAGCCAAAGGGCCGCTCGGCTCGAAGGAGCGCGGAGAACGCCGAGCCGGAGTGCGTGACGAGGGCGATCGGTCCCTCCGGCAGCGGGCTGGGCTCGAAGAAGCCGAGGGCGCGCACCTCACGAGAGACGAAGCCCATGCAGCCGCCACCGCACAGCGCCATGCCGGCGCCGCTCGCGATCTCGGCCAGCCTCGATCGGAGGGGGGCGGCCCCATCGGGAGGCACCGGGTCGAACGCGCTGGCGAAGATGACCGCAGCCCGGTCACCCCGTGCGGCCGCCTTGGTCAGCTCCTGCTCGAGGTTGGCGTCGCCGACGGCGAGCACCACGAGGTCCACGGGGTCGACAAGATCGTCGAGCGAAGCCACCACGCGGCGGCTCCCGATGGACTCCCCCGCGTAGCGGGGGTTGACGAGATGGAGCGCGGGCTTGCCGGGGCTGCGCTCCAGTTCGACGAGCGCTCGGGCGCCCAAGCTGCCCCGGCGCCGGCTCACCCCGACGAGCGCGATCGACCGCGCCTCGAGCATGCTGCGGAGCGCCGAGGTCTCGTCGTGACGGGTCTCGTCGTGACGGGTCTGGTCGTGACGGGTCTCGTCGTGACGGGTCTGGTCGTGACGGGTCTCGTCGTGACGGGTCTGGTGGTCAAGGGATGGCATGACGCGGCTCTTCGGTTCGCCCGAGGAGGTGCTGTCGTCGCTCCTCGGGATTGACTGATCGTTCAGTCTACGCGCACCCAAGCAAGCGCCCCGGTCTCATGGCCCGCTCCTCCAGCGACGTCTCCTCCGAGATGCCGCCGTTCGGGGCCTTCATGACGGCGTCGCGACGAGGACGTGGATCACCGGACCCTTCGCGTCGAACCCCTCTTCGCGCGACTGGCCCTCCACTCGAACCCGAGCTCGTTGGCGGCCACGCGCATTGCGAGGTCGAATGCACGTTCGGGCCCGACCACCGGGTCCGCGAGGGCGATCTGGATGGCGAAGCCGTCGAGCAGCGCCGAGTAGGCGACCGCGAAGTCGTCTGCGTCGACGTCGTGGAATTCTCCCTGCGCCTCGCCCCGGCGCACGATCTGGCGGAGCGTCTCGCGGAAGTGCTCGTCGAACTCCTCGCGCACCGTCCGCACGTCGGGATCTCGCAACGCCTGCGCCCACAGGTCGAGCCAGACGGCCCAGGACTCCCCCGATGACGGATCCCGGTTGGGAAGGCAGGTCATCGCGACCACCTCCTCGAGACGCCCGGCGGCGCTCGAGATCGCCTCGGTACGCCGTTGCATCTCCGCGTACCACACGTCCTCGGAGTGCCGCATGGCCTCGGCGAGCAGCCGATCCTTGGTCTTGAAGTAGTAGATGACGAGCGCCGGGCTCACGCCGGCTCCCTCAGCCACGTCGGAGATGCGCGTGTCGGGAAAGCCGCGCTCGACGATCACGTCGAGGGCTGCATGAAGCATCTCGAGTCGTCGGGACTCTTCCTCGACCGTGGCCACGCTCGTGCTCTCCTCGTGTGGTCGCTGGATCGGGCTCTTCGTCCCGAAGCTTGCACCACTCTAGCCGCGCGCTTAGACTGAACAGTCAGTCAATCCTCGGGCTGCACCGGACATCCTCCGCGCAGGCACCAGTCCTGGGCGCGAGCGGGATCGGAGGATCCATGCGACAGAGCTACGACGCAGTGGTTGTCGGGGGCGGCCACAACGGACTGGTGGCGGCGGCCTACCTGGCCCGAAGCGGGATGCGGACGATCGTCCTGGAGGCTCGGCACAAGACCGGCGGCGCGGCGACCACGGAGGCACCGTGGCCGGACGCCCCTGAGCTCAAGGTGACGCGGCTCTCCTACGTGATGAGCCTCATGCCCCCGACCATCCTGAAGGATCTCGCGCTCGAGCGGCACGGCTACAAGGTCTTCCCGATGGGGCCCTACTACCAGGCGTTCCCTGACGGCCGGTCGATCTCGATCTGGTCGGACGACGCCAAGAAGAACTACGAGGAGATCGCCAAGTTCTCCAAGCACGACGCCGAGGCGATGCCCAAGTGGGACGCCTGGCTCGGTGGGTTGGCGGACGTCCTGGGTCCGATGCTGCTCATGGTGCCGCCCAAGGTCGGCTCGAAGCACCCCGGGGACATCGCTGCTCTCCTCCGGATGGCCTGGCGCAACAGGGGTCTCGACGTGCGGACCGTAGGCGACGTCACCCGCCTCATGACGATGTCCATTGCCGACCTGCTCGACGACTGGTTCGAGTCCTGGCAGGTCAAGGCTCCGATCGCCGTCAACGGCGTCATCGGCACCTGGGCCGGTCCGTGCGAGCCGGGCACCGCGTACGTGATGGCCCACCACTCGATCGGCGACGTGGGTGACGGGCATCTCGGGAGCTGGGGCTTCGCCGAGGGCGGCATGGGGGCGGTTGCCGACGCGATCCGCAGGTCGGCAGAGAGCTTCGGTGTGCAGGTCCGCACCAACTCCCGCGTGGCCCGCATCCTCGTGCGAAGCGACCGGGCCGAAGGCGTGGTGCTCGACACAGGCAGCGAGATCCGTGCGCCGGTCGTCGTGACGAGCCTCCACCCGCGGACCGCCTTCTTGGACCACGTCGGCGCGGCGAACCTGCCCGACGACTTCGTGCGGGACATCGAGCACTGGAAGACGCGTAGTGGGGTCGTGAAGATCAACCTCGCGCTCTCAGAGCTCCCCAACTTCACTGCGAACCCGGGCTCGAACCTGCAGCCGCACCACACCGGCTCGGTCGAGATGGCGCCCTCGATGGAGTACATCGAGCGGGCCTTCCTCGACGCACGCGAAGGTCGCGCGGCCGAGCGTCCGTTCTCCGACTCTGTCATCCCCACCACGTTCGACAGGACGCTGGCGCCCGAGGGGACGCACATCATGTCGCTGTTCTCCCAGTGGGTGCCGGCGGAGTGGTCGAGGGAGCCGCACACCGAGGAGCTCGAGGCCTACGCCGATCGTCTGATCGACGAGTACGACGCCCTGGCCCCCAACTTCAGGAGATCGATCCTCCAGCGCGACATCGTCGGACCTTACGAGCTGGAGCACGAGTACGGGCTCATCGGCGGCAACATCTTCCACGGGGAGCTGTCGGTCGAGCAGCTCTTCCACATGAGACCGGCTCCCGGATACTGCGACTACCGGACGCCGATACGTGGTCTGTACTACGCAAGCTCGGCGACCCACGCAGGAGGCGGCGTCTGCGGGATCCCCGGCTGGCAGGCAGCGAGGGCGGCGCTCGACGACCAGCGCTCGGGACGTGTGGCCGCCGTCCGCAAGCTGCTCACCTCGGCGTGAGCGAGAGCGGTGGCGGTCCCTCTAGAAGATCACATAGAGCTTGCGCAGCGTTTCGTGGATCTCCCAGGTGCCCGTCCAACCCCTGGGGAAGAGCGCGGTGTCCCCGGGGCCGATGTGCACCGGCGCGCCGCCGTCGGCCGTGACCGTCATCGATCCGGTCAGCACGTGCACGAACTCGTTGGTCTCGAGCGTCCAGCGCGACGGCCCCGGAGTGCACTCCCAGATCCCCGACTCGGCCCCGTCGCCTCCCTGCCACAGGTAGAGGCCGGCGGTGCGCATCTCGGGGCCGGTCGCCTCCTCGAGGGGTCCCCAGTCCTCGAGGTCACGGCGGGTGCGCGCGTCGCGCAGCACTGGAGCGGCGATGGAGGCCGATTCGTCCGTCATGGTGCGTCGGTCCTTTCTGGATCGAAGAAAGGCTCTCTGGATCGGGGGGTCGGCGCGGAGAGCGACGCGGCGGCCTTCATGGTGGCATAGACTGAACCTTCAGTCAACATCGGCGAGTTCGACATCCGCGGCCGCCGACATCGGCGAAAGAGAGCCACCGTGTACCAGTTGACGACGGAGGACCGGTCGGTGCAGGACCGCGCCCGGCGCTTCGTGGATGACCTCATCCCCTACGAGGAGGGCGCGGAGTCCAACGGCGGGCACCTCCCGGCTGACGTGGATGCTGCGATGCGCGCTCGGGCGAAACGCGAAGGCCTGGTCGCGACCAACATGCCCCGTGACCTTGGCGGCGGTGGATGCTCCATGCTCCAGCAGATCCTGGTGCAAGAGCAGGTGGGCCGGGCCACCAACGCCCTGGCCTGGATGCTGTCGACGCCGCCGCAGTGGTGGGTCCCGGTGGCCACGGACTTCCAACGAGAGCGCTGGCTCCGTCCGACCGTCGCCGCCGACGCCTGCGAGTGCTACGCCATCACCGAGGAGCAGGCCGGCTCCGACGTCTCGGCCATCCGTGCCACGGCCCGCCGCGACGGCGGCGAGTACGTGCTCGACGGGGTGAAGTGGCACGTCACCTCCTACAACGAAGCGACGTACGCCTTCTTCCAGGCGCGCCTGACCAACGGTCCGCACGCAGGCGACCACGCCATGTTCGTCGTGGACCTCCCCTCTCCCGGCGTGCGGGTCGTGCGCACCCCCGCCTACTCGCACACGTTCGCCCACCACCATCCGATCGTCGCCTTCGAGAAGGTACGCGTCCCGGCGAGCCACCTCGTGGGTGCTGAAGGCGGTGGCATGTACTACGCCTACGAGTGGTTCCGCTTCGAGCGGTTCATGGTGGCGGCACGCTGCCTTGGTGCGACCGAGCGCCTCATCGACGAGGTCACCCGCTTTGCGCGCGAACGGATCGTGTCGGGTCGCCCCATCATCGAGTTCGAGCTCGTCCAGGGCATGCTGGCCGAGAGCGCCACCGACCTGTTCGCTGGGAGGGCGATGCTCTACGAGGCGGCGCGCGGCGTGGACGAGGGGCGCGACAAGAAGGTGCAGCACGGCCAGGCTTCCATGGTCAAGCTCTTCGCCTCGGAGACGGCGAACCGCGTTGCCGACCGCGCGGTGCAGATCTTCGGTGGACGCGGCTACATGCGCGAGAATGTGGCCGAGCGGTTCTTCCGCGAGCTGCGCGTCGAGCGGATCTGGGAGGGCACCAGCGAGGTGCAGAAGGTGATCATCGCCGCACAAGTGAAGAAGCGAGGGATCGAGGCGCTGGCCTGACCGTGCCGTCCGCCGGCATTCGCGAACTGATAGGGGCCTCGAGTGGGGGCACGCTCGCTGCGGCGGGGATCACGCCATCACTGCGGCGGCGATCACGCCATCACTGCGGCGGCGATCACGCCATGGGTGCGACAGGTGCGACGGGTGCGGCAGGGCTGGCCGCGCGTCGCACTGGCCGCCCGACGTAGCCCGAGGCCACCATCGTCACGAACTGGTGGACGCCGTCCTCTTCGGGTGACATCGGTCCCGGGATCGCCCGAGGGTTGGACAGGCCCCGTTGGACCGACTCGCACGCGAGCCAGTCCTGGCGGTTCGTGATGTCCCAGAAGTCCACGGCGAATGACGGGTCGAAGCCGGCGCGTTCGGCGTCCTCGGGGGCGAAGTGCCATTCGCACACCACCCGCGTCAGATCGGCAGCGAGCGGGGTGAGCAGGTGGGTCATCACGTAGTCGGGGTGCAGGCTCACGAGGACGTTGGGGAAGATGCCGATGTAGTCCACGATCCGGCGACGGCGTTCGTCGAGGCCCCGCAGCGGCTGGGCGCTGGTGTGGCCGTCGAGGGACATCGTCTCGTAGCCGTCGCGGATCTCCATCCACCCCCCGACCCATGCGCCCCCGGCATCGTGGTAGTTCTCCCCGCTCCGGGGCGGCGAGGCCGCGCACAGCTCCGGATGGATCACCGTGCAGTGGTAGCACTCCTGGTAGTTCTCCACGAGGACCTTCCAGTTGGCGGCGACCACGTAGTCGTGCCGGCCCTTGGTCACCATGCGTTCCAGCTCGTAGGGGGCCACGATCGGCTCGAGCCCGTCGACGTGGTCGGCGAAGGGCCCGGCGTCGCCCGACACGTCAACGAAGAGCAGCCCGTGCCACTCCACGCACGGCAGCTCCACGAGGCCGAATTCGTCCGGGTCGAAGCCTGGGACCCCGTCGAACCCCGGTGCCTTGCGCAATCGTCCATCGAGCCGGTACGACCACGCGTGGTAGGGGCACAGAACGACGGGCCGGTTCACCGCGTCCGCGCCGCAGGGGAGGATCTCGTGCCCGCGGTGGCGGCACGCGTTCGCAAATGCCCTGACCGTGCTGTCCTGGCCGCGGATGCAGAAGACGCCACCTCGGCCAACCGCCTCGGCCCGCTGGTCTCCAGGGTGCGCCACGATGCTGCTCCTGCCGAGGCAGGTCCACCCGCCCTCGAAGAAGTGCCGTCGCTCCCAGGACAAGACGTCCTGGCTGGTGTACGCCTCTCGGGGAAGCAACCGCCCCTGACCGAACGGGAGCAGTGACCGCTCGAGCGCCGCAGCGTCGAGCGGTGCACGGTCGAACGCTGATGGCGCGTCTCTGTCCCCCGGCGCCTGGTACTGACTGATCATACAGTCAATCCTAGGGCACCAGCACGACCCTCGTAAAGAGGCGCGTTCGCCACGCTGGAGCTAAAGAGCGGCTCCGACCTCGAGCCCCTCGAGCACTGCCTCCTCCACAGAGCGCGGGGCCAGGCAGTCGCCGACCCCGACGACCTCGGTGGATGTCGAGAGCTCGGCGGAGAGCTCGTCCAAGAGGCTGTCGACCGGCACATGGCCCTCGGCGAGGACGAGGCTCGTGACCCCTTCGACGATGACCGCCTCCTTGGTCAAGACGTGCTGGAGGAAGACGGAGTCGTCGTCCGCCCCGAAGAGCCGGACGAGCGGCACCACCTGGACGTGGCTCCGCTCCAGCGAGATGAGGTGCGCGTCCCGGACGTACTGCTGGAGCCCTTGCACGGCCGAGTAGCCGTTCACGCACAGGACGACTTCGTGCCCACGTCGGGCGAGCTCGACCGCCACCCCCGCACCGATCCAGTCCGCCTTCCAGTCCGACACGACCACCTTGCCGCGTGGCACCTCCGCCCCCTGGATCACTTGCCAGGCGTCGAGGATGCGCGGCTCGCCGAGCACCTCGATCTGCGGGCGGCGAGGAAGGGCACCGGTCGCGACGACGACAGCCTCGGGACGCTCGGCGCGGACGACATCGAGGTCGACGGTCGTGTTCGTCACGATCGCTGCGCCCGCACGCACCGCTTCGGCTTGCAGGTTCATCGCCGCACCGCCGAACTCTTCGCGCCCGGGCAGGCGCTCGGCAAGCAGCACTTGGCCCCCGACGCGTGGCGCCTTTTCGTACAGGGTGACCCTGTGCCCGCGTCGGGCTGCGACAGCGGCAGCCTTGAGACCCGCAGGCCCGCCGCCCACCACCATCACCGTTCGTGGGCTCGACGCCGGGCGCAGCCGCCCGTAGGTGCGCTCACGCCCGGTCTCCGGGCGCTGGATGCACGAGATCGGGTAGCCGGCGTGGAAGTGCCCGATGCACGCCTGGTTGCAGGCGATGCAGGCGCGGATCTCCTCGGGGCGCCCCTCCTCGGCGAGCTGCGGCATTGTCGGGTCGCAGATGAGGGCGCGGTTCATGATGACGGCGTCCGCGTACCCGGCTGCCAGCACGCGCTCGGCATCCTGAGGCTGGTTGATCCGCCCGGCGGCGAACACCGGGACGGACACCTTCTCCTTCACCCGCGCCACGTAGGGGACGGCGTAGCCGACAGCCTCGCTCATCGGCGGGACGATGTGATCGGAGCCCCGCAAGGACGCCGACGTGCCGAGGGTGACGCTCAGGTAGTCGACGAGGCCGGCGGCGTCGAGAGCGACGCATGCGGCGAGGGAGTCTTCGGCCGCGAGGCCTTCGTCGTCGAGCTCGTCCGCCGAGATCCGCACCCCGACGACGAAGTCGCCGGCGGTCTCGGCGTCGATCACGGCCAGGACCTCGCGCAAGAAGCGCAGGCGGTTCTCGAAGCTCCCCCCGTAGCGGTCGCCTCGGAGGTTGACCCGGGGGTTCAAGAACTGCGACGGGAGGTAGCCGTGGCTCGCCACCACCTCCACCCCGTCGAGGCCCGCTCGCTGCAGGCGTCGCGCGGCACGCCCGTAGGAGGCGACGATCTCGGCGATCATCTGGTGGGACATGGCACGCGGCATCACGTGGAAGCGCTCGTTCGGGACCGCCGAAGGAGCGAGAGCGACCGGTGCCGAGCCGTCTTGGGACTCCATCACCTCGCGGCCCGGGTGGAAGAGCTGGCCGAAGAGCTTCGTCCCGTACGGCCTCACCGCCTCGGCGACCTTCTCGTAGCCGCGGATGCACGAGTCGTCGGCAGCCATGAGGACATGCGAGGTGTAGCGGGCGGTGTCGTGCACGCCGGCCGCCTGCATGACGATCAGACCGACGCCGCCAGCGGCACGCGCCTCGTGGTAGGCGACGAGCTGGTCCGTCACATGGCCCTCTTCGACCATGACGGTGTCGTGGCCGGGTGAGACGATGCGGTTCTTGATCGTCACCGCACCGATCCCGAGCGGCTCGAACAAGTGAGGGAAGCGGTGGTTGGACATCTTTTCGCCTCGGGTCGTGTCCTTTCGCGTCAGATCGCGTCGTCTCTACGGGTCATTTCGCCTCACGTCGCGTCCGCGGCCGGGTCCCTCGCGCGAAGAAGGACTCGGGCGACGTGCAGGACGAGGTCACGGAACCTGCTGGGCGACATCGTGGAGAGGCGCACCGCAGTCGCGACGTGGAGCCCGTCGACGACCGCATCGATCACGTCGACGACGTCCTCCGGCGCGCGGGTGGGGGAGAACGTCCCCAGGGCGACCCCCTCGTTGACCGCCCCGATCAGGATCCGGCGCCAGCTGGCGTAGACGCGGAGCACCGGCGCACGGAGCTGTGCGTGGCGCGACGCGCTCGCGCAGAACTCGAGCCACGTCGTGCTGTGCCCACGAAGGTCCGGCTCGCCGGTCAGCTCGTCGATGAGCCCGACGATCTTGTCCCAGGGTTCGGCACCGGGCGCGGCGTGCTCGCGCCACCGGCTGATGAGCTGCTGGCAGACCGTCGAGAAGGCCTCTTCGAACATCTCGTCGCGCGTCGCGAAGTAGTTCTGGAGGAGGCCGATCGACACCCCTGCCGCCTCGGCGACGTCCCGAAAGCGCGCCCGTTCGAAGCCCCGCTCCGCGAGCACCCGAGCCGCGACGGTCAAGATGCGCTCACGCTGGGCGAGAGTGCCCTCGCGCCGCGTGGGGCCACGGACGCGGTCGTCATCCCCGGTCGAGGCCGGCCTCTGGGTGCGCACTCGAAAAAATAATACCGTACTCTCAACTTGTTGCACGGTGGTCCGGAGCGTCACGGAGCGGCTCGCTCCCCGCTGACGAGCCGGTCGTCGCCCGTTCGGCGCCACCCAGTGCGTCACGCTCGAGCCGCCGAGCCGCGCGCCAGGACACGAGGGTCATCGGCGACGGGATCTACGATGTCGTCTCGAAGCGCCGTGTGGGTACGAGGGAGCAGCCGGCGCGGCGGCACCAGCGCGTGCGTCCCCCAAGAGAGGAGAGGCAGCTCGTGGACTTCGAGATGTCGCCAAAGGCGAGCGAGTACCACGCTCGGCTGTCGTCGTTCCTGCACGAACGGGTCATCCCGGCCGAGCCGGAGTACGAGCGGTACCGAGCGGCGCGCGCGCCCTCCGATCACTCGGTCCCGCCCATCGTCGAAGTGCTGAAGGATGAGGCGCGCAGGCTCGGGCTGTGGAACCTCTTCCTTCCGGACGTGAGCGGGCTCACCAACGTGGACTACGCGCCCCTGGCCGAGCTGACCGGCTGGTCCGGGCATCTCGCTCCCGAGGCGCTGAACTGCGCCGCACCGGACACGGGCAACATGGAGATCCTGCACCACTTCGGGACGCCTGAGCAGAAGCGCCAGTGGCTGGAGCCGCTGCTCGCCGGGGAGATCCGCTCAGGGTTCGCGATGACCGAGCCGAACGTGGCGAGCAGCGACGCCAGCAACATCGAGTGCCGGATCGAGCGAGACGGCCACGACTACGTGATCAACGGGCGCAAGTGGTGGACGAGCGGCGCACTCGACGAGCGCTGCCGCGTGCTGATCGTCATGGGGAAGACCGATCCTGACGCGCCCAAGCACCGCCAGCAGTCGATGGTGCTCGTGCCGCTCGACACGCCAGGCGTCGAGATCGTGCGCGATCTGACCGTCTTCGGCTACTCCGATCAGCACGGGCACGGTGAGGTGCAGCTGACGGACGTCCGCGTGCCGGTCTCCAGCCTGCTCGGGGAGGAAGGCTCCGGCTTCGCCATCGCCCAGGCGCGTCTTGGCCCCGGCCGGATCCACCACTGCATGCGGGCGATAGGCGCGGCCGAGCGGGCGCTCGAGCTCATGTGCGAGCGCGCGTCGTCGCGGATCGCTTTCGGGAGGCCCCTCGCCGACCAGGGCATGGTCCACGAGGCGATCGCAGAGTCTCGGCTGGCGATCGAGCAGGCTCGCCTGCTCACCCTCAAGGCTGCCTGGCTGATCGACCGGCACGGCGCCAGGGGAGCACAGACCGAGATCGCGGCGATCAAGATCGCGGCTCCCCGCGCCGCCTTGGCCGTGATCGACCGGGCGATCCAAGTGCACGGGGGCGCCGGGGTCAGCGCGGACACCCCGCTCGCCCAGATGTGGGCGTGGCATCGGGCGATGCGTATCTTCGACGGTCCCGACGAAGTGCACATCCGCTCGCTCGCCCGCGCCGAGTTGCGCCGCCACGAGCGAGCCCCTGGCGAATGAGCGCAAGGACGCCAAGCGAACCGCGCCCTGAGTCGCGACCCTCAGCACTGAGCGGTCGATCCGAGACCACCACCCACGGTCAGGTCGTGACGCTGAGCCGAAGCCCCGGAGCCTCTGCACGGGTGACGGCGCCGTCGGCTCCGACGTCGAGGCGGAGGCGGTGGGGTCCGAGCCGGAGGTCTTCGATCGAGACCGCTCCCCACTCGGGTGGCAGCGCCGGCGCCACGTTGACGGTGCCGCCGGGCACGTCGGGATCGAGGCCGAGCAGCGCGGTGAGCATGCCGATCGGTGCGGCAGCGGCCCACGCCTGCGGCGAGCAGCTGGCCGGGTACGGCACCGGCCCGGGGACGTCCCGCCGGTCGAACCCGCAGAAGAGCTCGGGGAGCCGGCCGGCGAAGTAGGCGGCGGCCTCGAGCAGCCCGGAAGCGACCCGCTGGGCGGCGCCGACGAAGCCGTAGCGGGCCAGCCCCGCAATGCAGATGGCGGTGTCATGCGGCCACACCGAGCCGTTGTGGTAGCTCGCAGGGTTGTACGCGCCCATCGAAGTGGCGAGCGTCCGGATGCCGTAACCGCTGAAGAGCTCCGGGGAGCACAGCCGTTCGGCAACGGACCACGCCTTGTGCGCCTCGGCGATCCCCGTCCACAGTGCGTGGCCCATGTTGGAGGCGAGCGCGTCGATCGGGCGCTTCTCGGCGTCGAGACCGACTGCGAAGTGTCCGCGGTCTGCCAGCCAGAAGTCCTCGTTGAAGCGGCGCTTCAGGTCCTCCGCTCGATACGCCCAGTGCGCGGCGGTCTCGTGGTCGCCGCGGCGAGCGGCCAGCTCTGCGCGCGCCACGAAGGCTCCGTAGACGTAGGCCTGGACCTCCACCAACGCGATCGGCGGCTCAGCCCACGTGCCGTCGGCGAAGTTGACCCCGTCCGCGGAGTCCTTCCACCCTTGGTTGCGAAGGCCGCGATCGGTCCAGCGACGGTATTCGACGTAGCCGTCGCCGTCTCGGTCGCCGTGCTCGTCGATCCATCCCAGGGCGGCGTCGGCGGCTGGCAGCAGCTCGTCGATCACCTCTGGGTCGATCCCCCAGCGCGCCATTTGGCCGAGGACCATCACGAACAGCGGAGTGGCATCGACGGACCCGTAGTACCGCTCGGCGCCACCCAGGGAGAGCGACACGTCGGCACCGAATCGGAGCTCGTGAAGGATCTTTCCCGGCTCCTCCTCGCTCAGTGGATCGACGGCCTTCCCCTGGTGCCTGGCCAACGCCCGCAGCGTGCCCACGGCGATGTCGGGGCCGAGGGCCAGGGTGAGGGCGCTCGTGACGAGCGAGTCACGCCCGAAGAGCGCCATGAACCAGGGTGCACCTGCCGCGACCACCGTGAGATCGGGCTCGGTCGGGTCGGCCAGGTGGAGCGATGCGAGATCCTCCTCGCTCCGTCCGACAGTGAGGCCGAGCGCGAGGGAGTCCGAGCGGACCTTCGGGCTCACCTGCTGCCACTCGGCGATCCGCCGCACCGGCGCCGCGTGCTCGACGGGCGTGTCGACCGGGAATCGCATCGGGATCTCCTGGCCGTCGAGGTCGGCGACCACGGACACCGAGGTGCGCCACTCCCCGTGAGGCACGACCACCGCTCGCCACGTGAGCCCCTCTGGGGTGGCGGTCGCCCCTCGCGCGCGGACGTGCACTGCCCGGTCGTGCGTGCCGTGTCGGCCTGCTGCCGACCACTCCTCACCGCCGGCCCTCACCGCGGCCGTCCCCGGCGCCGGCTCCCCGAGCTTCACCGCGAACAGGTCGGCGAAGTCGGCGCCGACCTCGAGGTGCACCGACACCCCCGCGGGCTCCTTGCCGTAGTTGCGCACGACGAGGTCCTCCCGCATGCCGCTCCCGACGTAGCGGCGCCGCTCGACGAGGACCGTCGGCTCGAGGTGGCCGTCGCGAACCCTGCTGCGCCCCACGAACACCCCGGCGAACGGCTCGGCGCGGAAGCCACCGAGGGGGCTGACCGACTTGCCGTCGATCTGCAGGCACCAGCGCGAGATGATCCGGGCGTCGCGTACGAAGAGGCCTTGCCCTGGCTCGTCGATGTCGCCACCGGATCCGCTCACCACGAACGTCGCGCCCTCGACGAGGACCTGGCCGCCGTGCTCGGGAGGCTCCGCGCCGAACCCCGAGCTTCCCGGCACCGCCTCGAGACGCCGCGGCCCGGACGTCTCGAGGTCGCCGGGCGCGGCGATCGTCGGCTGGGGCTTCACGGGTGGATCCACCGCCTGCCCGGGGTCTTCGTGCCCGGTCGTCGGTTCCCGTCCTCCCGAGCGATGTTGACAAGTTGGTTCAGGCAGAAGTGCGACATCGTAGACACTCCGAGGTCGGTGAGGAAGCGCACCATGACGAGACGCCGCCTCAGGCCTTCGTGCGCAGGTGCTCGAGGAGCGCGGCACCCTCCCCCTCCTCGAAGTAGCGGCAGTGCCCGATCAGGTAGTCGTTGGCCGCGAGCGCCGCGTCGGCGTCCGAGCCGGCCACGGTCGCGAAGTACTCCACCTCGCTGAGCGCGTACTCGACGTGGCACGCCGGCAGCACGTCCGCGACGTCGCGCCACCCGCCCGCGCCCCACGAGCGTCGCACGCCGTACCCTTCGAGGAAGGCGTCGACGCCGTCGACGTCCGCCAAGCGCGTCCCGGGGCCAGAGAGCCAGGGGACGAAGCTCCGCTCGAGCGCGACGGCGACGTCGTGAACCGCTGCGGTGCGGTTTGACAGGCCGAGATCCAAGACCTCTGCGACCGATGCCGTCGGGCCGCGGCCCCACCACGTGAGGTTGGACGGATGCCAGTCGCCGTGCGCCCAGCCCCGGGGCCGGTGACGGAGCACCCGGCTCGCCCGCTCGAGCGCAGGGACGCAGTGCCGGTGAACGGCGCCTGCGGCGCCTGCCCGGTCGAGGGCTGCTGCGAGCGCAGGGCGAGCCTCGAGGAGCCGGTCGAGGGCTGCTCCGGGGTCCGAGGAGCCGGCGAGAACCACCGACGAGACGAGCGGGCCGAACGCGCGGTCCGCGGCGTCGAACCCTGCCGCAGCCACGTGGAAGCGGGCGAGCGCGCTGCCCGCTGCGGCCGCATGGCGCGTCGATGCGTACGGGTGCCACGACGGCACCTCCGCGTAGAGGTCCTCGCCTCGAGCTCTCGCAAAGACCTCGTAGAGCCCACCTGCCACCTGGGCAACCGTCGAGCCGTCGTCGGCCACGACCACCTTGGGGACCGCCACGCCGCGCCGGCGCAGGTGGGCCGCGAGCCGGTGCTCGGTGCGCAGGCTCGCGATCGAGCGCACGCGGGGGTCGTGGCGCTTGACGAAGACCGTCGTCGTCCCGACCTCGACGAGCCCGCCCGCCGACATGGGACGGGGGCTGTGCCAGACAGGCCGGGCGGTGGCGACCCCGGGCCCGAGGCACCCGACGTAGCCCGCGAGCACCTCTTGCACCTCGGCGTCGTCGAGCGCCGGCCACGTGGCGGGGACCAGGCTCGTCCCCATGCCGTGGACCAGGCCGGGCTGGCGCGTCGGTCCGGGCTGGCGCGGCGGCCCGGGCACAGGTGGCGGCACCGGCAGAGCTGGCTGCCCCGGCAGAGGTGGCGGACCCGGCGAGCGTGGCCGCCCGGGCGCGGCGGGCGTCTCCCTCACCACAACAGCGGGTGCCAGGTGCCCGCGGCGAGCGCCAGGAGGTTCGCACCCGCGACGAGTGCCGCCGAACCCACGACGAGCGCCCAGTCGCTCCGGCGAAACACCTGGCGCCGGGCCGCCGTCCGGGGCCCGGACGCGTCGAACCCGCGGCTCTCCATCGCGCACGCAAGGCGCGTCGCGCGCCGGATGGCGGCGACGAGGAGCCCGAAGACCGCGGAGGCGAAGAGGGCCGCCATGCCGAGCGGGGACCGCCCGGCGTCGATCCCCCGTGCGCGGCGAGCCCGGCGGATGGTCTGCCAGTCGATCGAGACCAGGGGGAGCAGGCGCACGGCGGCCAGCGAACCGTAGGCAAAGCGCGCCGGGACGTGCAGTTGCTGATGCACCGCGTCGGCGAGGTCGACCGGATCCGTGGCGGCGAAGGCGACCACGCCGGGGAGCGCGATCGCCATCAGCCGCAGGGAGATCGCCGCGATGGTCGTGCCGTCGGCGTCGGAAGCCACGAGGTTCGCGACCGCCACGCCGCACGCCGCAAGCGGCAGGGGCCACGCGCGCCGCACGAGGAAGCGCCACCCGACCCCGATGACCGGCAGGCAGGCGAGCTCCGATCCGAGCACGACCGACGCCGTGACCACGTCCACGGTGACGAGCAGGCCGGCCGCGACCACCAGGGCCACGGCCAGCTTGGCCAGCGGGTTGAAGGTGCCGAGCGCGCCCGACGCGAGTGGGGCGTCGAGGCTGAGGGCCCTCACAGCGGCTCCCCCGCCGGTGTCCTGGCAACGACGCGGCCCGCGGCCAGGCGCACCACCCGGTCGGCGAGCGCGGCCACCAGGTCCTCGTCGTGGGTGACCGTCACGATCGCGCTGCCGCGCGCACGAGCGGCGGCGAGGAGGTCGACCAACTCGTCCCAGGTGCGGGCGTCCTGCCCGAAGGTCGGCTCGTCGAGCACCAGCAGCTCGGGATCGGCGACGAGCGCGGTGGCGACCGACAGGCGACGCTTCTCGCCGCCCGACAGGGTGAAGGGGTTCGCCGCGGCCAGGTGCGAGAGGTGCAGCCGCTCGAGGAGCTCGCCCACGCGCCGGCGGGCCGCGTCCGACGGCATCTGCGCGCGCTTGGCGCCGACCGCGAGCTCGGCGTCGACGGTCGCGGCCACGAACTGGTGCTCGGGCTCCTGGAAGACGGTCCCGACATGGCGCACCAGCTCGCTCGGCTTCCAGCGCGCGTAGGGGGTTGCCGGGCCGCCGGCCACGAAGCGGACCGCTCCGGCCGTCGGCACGAGGAGGGACGCGAGGCAGAGCGCCAGCGTGCTCTTGCCGGACCCGTTCGGGCCGACGACGGCGGTGACCTGGGAGCCCGCGACCTCGAGGTCGACGCGCGCCAACGCGTCGGCCGCGGCCGCCGGGTAGCGCACCGTGACGGCGTCCGCGACGACCACCGGTGGTCCTGCCTTCTCCGGCGCGCCGCGCCGAGCCGGCGCTCGACCAGGAACCCAGACGCCTGCCTCCCTCAAGGACGCCCCGTGGCGCGAGAACACCTCATCCGGCGCGCCGTCGTGGCGGACGCCGCCTCCGGGCTCGAGCACGACGACTCGGTCCACCCCGTCGACTAGCTCGTCCACCCGATGCTCCACGATCACGACGGTGCTCGACGCGTCGCGCAGCAGCTCCCACACCGTGTCGCGTACGAGTGCAGCGCCCGGCGGGTCCAAGTTGCTCGTGGGCTCGTCGAGGAGCCAGAGCCTCGGAGCGACGGCGAGCACGTCGGCGATCGCCAGTCGCTGCTGCTCGCCGCCCGAGAGGTGCTCGACGGCGTGGTCGAGCGGGTATCCCAGCTCGACGGCGTCGAGCGCCGCGCGCACCGCCGGCCAGATCTCCTCCGACGGGACCGCCCGGTTCTCGAGCCCGAAGGCGACCTCGTCTCCGAGCCTCGCCATGACGAGCGAGCTTCCGGGGTCCTGGAACACGATCCCCGTGCGGCGGTCCGGTCCGGTGACCGGAGCGCCGTGGACCCAGAGCGCTCCTTCGGCGTCACCCGCCTCCGGTGCGTTGAGGAGCCCGGCGAGACCCTGGAGCAGCGTGCTCTTTCCCGCGCCCGACGGGCCGAGGAGCAGCACCCGTTCGCCCTGTTCGACCCGCAGGTCGAGGCCGCGCAGCGCCCAACCCCTGCGACCCGCGTGGCGCCAGCCCCAGCCGCGTGCCTCGATGAGCGCGCTCACGCCACAGGCTCGCGGCGGCCCGAGGCGAAGGGCTGGAGGACCCCCGTGCGCGCCAGGGCCCGCACCAGCCACCACGAGCCGAAGCCCGCCATGACCGTCGAGCTGGCCATCACGATGACGACGTAGAGGAGCTTCCAGTCCGCCACCCAGGCGCTGTAGTAGTAGACGAGGTCGAGGCACGCGGCGGCGAGCCCCGCCACCGCGCCGGCCACGGCCGCCGCGGGGAGCCGCCACGAGCGGTAGGTGAGGATGAGGAACACGAGCTCAGGGGCGAGCCCTTCGAAGACGCCGTAGATCACCACCGACAGGCCCCACGAGCTGCCGAGCAGCGCTTCGACGATCGACGCGACGAGCTCGGTGTAGAGGGCGGCGCCGGGCTTGCGGATGACGAGGGCGCCGATCACCCCTGGAGCCAGCCACGCGCCGTAGAGGACCGCATGAGCGGGAGGGAAGGCGGCGAAGGCCGCTGTGGTCGCGTACCACAGCTGGTCCCAGGCCCAGAAGACGACACCGCCCGCGACGGCGATGACCGAAGCGACCAGCACGTCGACGGTGCGCCATCGGCCGATCCGGACAGCACGGACGTTCTGCAGATCGGGCTCGGCCATCGCTGACTCCCTTCGCTGGTATGACCCAGATCAGGTTCGAGGGTCTGCGGCGGACCGCACTCTCAGCGCCGGACGGCGCTCCCCTGTCAGCGGCCATCGTACCCGACGGCGCGCCGCGAGCCTCACGCGCCGACCCCGCACGGGCCGGCGCGCGCAGGCTCAGGCGAGGTCGAAGCGGTCGAGGTTCATGACCTTGTCCCATGCGGCGACGAAGTCGGCCACGAACTTCGGCCCCGCGTCGGCGCTCCCGTAGACCTCGGTGATGGCACGAAGCTGCGAGTGCGCGCCAAACACCAAGTCGACCGCGGTGGCGGTCCATCTCAGATCTCCGGTCGAGCGATCCCGCCCTTCGTACACGTGCTCTTCGGCCGGAGAGGCCGGGGAGGGCTTCCACTCGATCCCCATGTCCAGCAGGTTCACGAAGAAGTCGTTGGAGAGGACTCCCGGCCGGTCCGTCAGGATCCCGTGAGGGGAGCCTCCGGCGTTGGCTCCCAGCGCGCGCATGCCGCCCACCAGGACGGTCATCTCGGGCGCGGTCAGCGTCAAGAACAGCGCCCGGTCGACGAGCAGCTTCTCGGGCGGGAGCTTCTCCCCCGCCCGAAGGTAATTCCGGAACCCGTCGGCTCGTGGCTCGAGCACGGCGAAGGACGCCACGTCCGTCTCCTCTTGCGATGCGTCGGTTCGCCCCGGGGCGAAGGGGACGACGACGTCGTGCCCGGCCCTCCTCGCCGCCTGCTCGACCGCCGCGCAGCCGCCCAGGACGACCAGATCGGCGATCGAGACGGACTTCTTGTTCGAAGAGCCGTTGAAGCCCTCCTGGATCCCTTCGAGCACCGAGAGCACCTTGGCCAGCTCGGCCGGATCGTTGGCCGCCCAGCTGCGTTGCGGCTCGAGTCGGACCCGGCCGCCGTTGGCGCCGCCCCGCTTGTCGGTTCCCCGGAAGCTGGCGGCCGCGGCCCACGCAGCCAGCACGAGCTGGGAGGCGGGCAGCCCGGAGGCGAGGATCGCCTGCTTCAGCGAGGCGACGTCGGCGTCGTCGACCAGCTCGTGGTCGACGGGAGGCACGGGGTCCTGCCAGCGCTGGGGCTCGGGGACGAGCGGGCCGCGGCAGCGCGAGTGGGGGCCCATGTCCCGGTGGAGCAGCTTGTACCAGGCCTTGGCGAAGGCATGGGCCAGCAGGTCGGGGCGCTCGTGGAAGCGCCTGGCGATCGGCTCGTAGACCGGGTCGGCCCTGAGCGCGATGTCGGTCGTCAGCATCATCGGCGCGTGGCGCACGCCCGGATCGTGGGCATCGGGCACGGCGCCTTGCGCGCGGGGGTCGACGGGCGTCCACTGCTTCGCCCCTGCAGGGCTCGTCGTCAGCTCCCAGTCGTAGCCGAACAGGTGGTCCAAGAACCCGTTGTCCCAGGCCGTCGGCTCGTCGGTCCACGCACCTTCGAGCCCGCTGGTCCAGGTGTCCGGGCCGTTGCCCGCACCCGCGTCGTTCTTCCACCCGAGCCCCTGCTGCTCGAGCGGGGCGGCTTCGGGCTCGGGCCCGATGTGCTCGGCGGTCACCGCCCCGTGGGCCTTGCCGAACGTGTGGCCGCCCACGATCAAAGCGACCGTCTCCTCGTCGTCCATCGCCATGCGGGCGAAGGTCTGGCGGACGTACTTGGCGGCCAGGAGCGGGTCGGGGTTCCCCCCGGGGCCCTCGGGGTTGACGTAGATGAGGCCCATGTGATCGGCGGCGTAGGGGCCGAGCATGTCGCCGGCTGCGTCGTGTCGCTCGTCGCCGAGCCAGGCGTGCTCCACGCCCCAGTCGATCTCTTCGGGCTCCCAGATGTCGGGGCGCCCGAAGCCGAACCCCAGCGTCTCGAGGCCCATCGCCTCGACGGCGCAGTTCCCTGCGAACATGATGAGGTCGGCCCACGAGAGCGTCCGCCCGTACCTCTGCTTGACCCCCAGGAGCAGCCGGCGTGCCTTGTCGAGGCTGGCGTTGTCGGGCCAGCTGTTGAGCGGAGCGAAACGCTGCGCCCCGGTGCCGCCGCCCCCCCGCCCGTCGGTGATGCGGTAGGTGCCCGCCGCGTGCCAGGCCATCCGGATGAACAAGGGGCCGTAGTGCCCGTAGTCCGCCGGCCACCACTCCTGGGAGGTGGTCATCACCTCGACGAGGTCGCGCCGGAGCGCCTCGACGTCGAGACGCCTGACCTCCTTCGCGTAGTCGAAGTCCTGCCCGAAAGGATCCGACTGGAGCGGATGGGCGTGGAGCACGTTGACGTTCAGGCGGTTCGGCCACCATTCGTCGTTGGTCGTGGGCCTCGCCATCTCGCTGGGCGGGCCTTCGCGCTGGGGCATCCTCTGACCTCCTCGTGGCGCCGAAGGGCCTCAGTTGGGCGCCTTCTGAAGTTAGACATCTTCTAATACAGGACTCGGGATACGTCAAGAGCTATTCTCTTGAAATGGCCCCGACGGACCTTCTCAGCCGGCTCCGCGCCCGGCACTGGCGGCTGAGCGCCCAACGCCGCGCCGTGGCCGAGGTGCTCGCGGGCGACCACGTCCACCTCACCGCCGAACAGGTCCACGACCTCGCGCGCGAGCGGCTCCCCGAGATCAGCAGGGCCACCGTCTACAACACCTTGAACGAGCTCGTCGCCATGGGCGAGCTGGCGATCGTCGACGTCGTGGACGGCCCCAAGCGCTACGACCCCAACGTCACCGCGCACCACGACCACCTGGTGTGCGAAGGGTGCCACGCCATTCGAGACGTGCCACGCTCGACGCCGCCGCCGCGGGTCTCCGGCTCCGCCGCAGGCGGCTTCCTCCTCACGGGCGTGGAGGTCACCTATCGGGGGCTGTGCCCCGAGTGCGCCCGGCGCCACGGACTGCCCGCGGCACACGCCACGCGGGACCGGTGAGCTCGACGGCCGGCCGGCACTTCGCCGTCGCTGGTGGAGACCGCTCCGTCGCTCCGGGGCTGGCCGCGGCTGGTCGTGGGGCTGGTCGTGGGGCTGGTCGTGGGGCTGGTCGTGGAGCTGGTCGAGGGGCTAGTCGAGCCTCTCGACGAGGTCAACATCGCCAGGCTGGCGGTGGGGCAGCTCGGTGGCTGGAATGCGGCCGAGCCGGCCCGCCTGGTAGTCCTCGAGCGCCTGGGCGATCTCGGCCCGGGTGTTCATGACGAACGGGCCGTAGTGCACGACGGGCTCGCGAATCGGCCGTCCGCCGAGGACGAGGAGCTCGAGGT
>JAJYXE010000007.1 GCA_021791145.1 Actinomycetes bacterium
GGCGCGGGCAAGACTGTGCGGCGGGGGGGACGTAGCCCAATCGGCAGAGGCAGGGCGCTTAAACCGCCTCCAGTGAGGGTTCGAATCCCTCCGTCCCCACTCACTCACACTCGGAATTCTCGTTCCAGTTCGGCTGGTCATGCCGTCGTGGACCGTTGACAGCTGATCGGAGTCGAACCAGCTGACTCCGCAGCGCTCGACGACCGCCGCGTCCGCAGCGGTGCCCCTGTTGTCCGGTGGCAACGACCATCGGCTCCAGATCGCCCGGATCCGACGTCACAAGCTCGACCCCGTCGTTCGCACGAAGGACGACTGCCGCTGCGATTCCGATCATCCCGTCTCGTGGGGTGAAGCGTCGTCCCGTCGCACACGGCGCGGACGGCGGCTCGCGAGGTACTCGGCGGGCATCCCCGGCCCGGGCCGGACGGCAACCTCCGAGGCGTCGACCGTTCCGCAGGTTGCGCACACGATCTCCTGATGCACCGCGCCCCCACATCCTGAGTGCTCGTACAGGATCGGTGGACCTTGGGGGCTCGCCCAGCGATCGCCCCACGCAGTCAGCGCGATCAAGGCCGGTCCGAGATCACGGCCCTGCTCGGTGAGCACGTACTCGTACTGCACGGGGCGGGCGGAGTACCGACGGCGCTCCATGATCCCAGCCGCCACGAAGGCATCGAGGCGCGCGGCGAGGACGTTGGTGGCCACGCCGAGGTTGTGCTGAAAGTCGCCGAAGCGGGTGACCCCCGCGAAGAGCGCGTCTCGGACGATGAGCAGGCTCCAGCGCTCCCCGACCACGTCGAGGGCACGAGCGATCGAGCACACCTGTTCGTCGTAGGTCTTCCCGAGCACCGACGGCCACTCTACCACCCAACTTGCATCACACAAGCGGCCCGGAGTACAATGACTCCGCCGGCGAGTTCGATGATGAAAGGTGCTGGGGCAGAAAGGGGCGGACCGGTGGCGTCGTCGACTGAAGTGCGCGAATCCATGGTGCCTTGCCGGGACCCGCTCGGGGGATCGACAGGCGTCGCGAGCTTCTTCGTGCGGCTCGCTCCGGTGCTCAACGTTCGAGATCTGAAGGCAGAGCGCGCCTTCTACGAGCGACTCGGGTTGCCGGTCACGTATGAGGGAGACGAGTACCCCGACTTCATCGCGTTTGGCACCGGGGACATGGAGTTCGGAATCCAGCAATCACCGGATGCAAACGACCCTCCGAGCGTGCTGACCTGGCAGATCATGGTCTCAGACGTCGACGCAGCATTGGAGCGGTGTCACAATGCGGGCCTGCGTTGTGAGCTGGAGCAGAACAACCCGGCACCGGGGTGGACCTATCGGCGCATCATCCTCGAAACTCCAAGCGGCTACCGACTGGCCCTCGAAGGTCCGAACGAGACCTGAAGGAGCCGAGAAGGTTCCGAACCCTCCGAGCGGCCCCGCTCCGGACCGGCCTCGGCGGCCGACATCGCATCAGTCGCCCGTCGGGCCAGAAGCCATGCCCGCAACCCCCGGCAAGGGGGCGACGGACTCCCACACGGCGAGCTCGTCGTTTCGCGGTGCCCGCTCCACTCCGACGGAGCGACCGAAGACCATCGTGGCACGCTCGTCACCGTCCCACGCCGGCCATCGGCCCACCGCCGAATTGGAGGGGTCGAGCGACCGCGCGAAGGAGACCCAGGAGTCCCGCATGGCGGCGGACAAGGTATCCGCCCGGATGCGGGAGCCCGGTCCGGCGCTGGCGTTCCCCTCGCCGCCCCCGCCGCGGGTCTCGGCTCCGTCGCCTCCCCCGACGACGAACGGGGAGATGCCGGGATCGGCGTAGGTGCCGAAGACGAAAGGGATCTCGAGCGCGTGCGTCGCGCCGAGGGTCCCGCCGAACGCGGGCGATTCCCAGGTGAACAGGTAGACGTAGGTGCGGGGGCTGTGCGCACGCAGCGCTGCCGCGAGCCGAAGGGACGGCCAGCGGAAGACGATGTCGCTCCCAGCCGCGACCCACAGCCCACGCGGTGTCGCCGGCTCGCCGCGCTTGGAGAGCACTCCGCGGTAGTGGTCGACGACCCGGTCCGAGGGGACGTATGGCGCGGACCGCTCGAGGCGCTCATGCAGCGACGCGCGGTCCATCGCGTGCGTCGAAGGGTCGCTCAGCGCGAAGAACGTCATCTCGTCGCGGTTCGTTCCCACGATCGTGGCCACGCTTGCGGCCGCACCGCCGCTGACCGCCCGGATCGGTGTCACGGGCAGCGTCGCACCGTCGACGACCGGGAGGAGCGGTTGGGGAAGTTCGCCGGCCCGCGGCGGGCGGCGGGACAGGGCGCCGAGCGCGGCGACGAGCTCTTGTGGAGGCACCGCCTCGAGCGCGTCGCGGGACACCTCTGGCATGCCGAGCTCTCGGACGAAGGACGCCGCGACCTCCGCCGCGCGCGGCGCGCTGAGCGTGTACGGCGGCCCGCTCTGGACGATCGCGCCGCCGAAGAGGCCGCGCGCATCGGGCGCGGCGAGGAGCGCCGAGATGCACATGGCGCCCGCCGATTCGCCGAACACGGTCACCTTGGACGGGTCGCCGCCGAACGACGCGATGTGGTCGCGCACCCAGCGGAGGGCGGCGATCTGGTCGAGCAGCGCCCAGTTGGCCGATACGCCCGTCCCCGACCCAAGCGCTGGGTGCGCGAGGAACCCCAGCGCGCCGAGCCGGTAGTTGACGTTCACGACCACGACGTCGCCCTCGGCTGACAGGCGGCGAGGGCGGTAGATGACGCTGCCGGCGGTCCCCGACGTGAAGCCGCCGCCGTGCACCCACACGAGCACGGGCCGGCGCGACGCGTCGAGGCCTGGCGTCCAGACGCTCAGGTGGAGGCAGTCCTCGCTCTGCTCCACGGGGTCACCCGGCAAGGAGGCAGCAGGCAGGGGCTGGGGGGCGAGCGGGCCGGGTTCGCGGGCGTCACGCACGCCCGACCACGGCTCGGGCCGCTGAGGCGGTCGCCAGCGAAGCCGCCCGCGCGGGGCGCGCGCGTAGGGCACCCCGAGGAACGCCCAGAGCCCGCCGTCCTCGTGGCCGCGCACCCATCCCCCGTCGACAGCGACCGTGCCGTCCACGGTCGCGAACCCTACCGGCGCGAGGTCGTCAGAGCGGCGGGCTTGAAGGTGCGCTCGACTCGCCGGCGTGCGCGTCCGGCCAGGAAAGGAAGGAGGTGGCGGACCGCCGCTTGGGGGACCGCGTCGGCGAGACCCGCCTCGCCGAGCTCGGCGAGGCAGGCGCGCGCGGCTCGACGGTCATGGGCGAGGAGGTAGGCGAGGGCGAAGCGCAGGTGGTGCCAGGCCATCACCGCCCTCCCGTCGCCAACGGGCGGATCGCCCAGCTCTCGCCGGAGCATCGCCAGCCCCGTTCGGTACACCCGCTCGAGCGCCTTGCTGTAGCCGGTCGCGACGTCGGTGTACCGCACGAACGGCCAGTCGAGCTTCACGACCCGGCCCTGGCGGGACACGCGGAGCCACAGGTCCCAGTCCTCGACCCCGTCCAGGGAAGGGTCGAAGCCCCCTGCCCCGAAGAACGCGTCGCGACGCAGCAGCACCGTCGACGTCTGGAAGCGGTTGAGCACCAGGATCTCCGAGGTGGTGAGCACGGAGGTCGGGAGCGGCCGGGGCACCGGCGAGGTCACCAGCTCGCGCGCCCAGTCGGTGGCGACCAGCACCACGTCGTCGTCCGCCGCGCCGAGCTGGTGCTCGAGCTTCTCGGGATGCCACTCGTCGTCCGCGTCGAGGAAGGCGACCCAGTTGCCCGACGAGGCGGCGACGCCCGCGTTCCTCGCCGCAGACGGGCCGCCCTGGGGCTGCGAGACCAAGCGAACGGGACCGCCCAGGCTCGCGACGACTGTGGGCGTCGCGTCGGTCGAGCCGTCATCGACGACCACCACCTCGTCGGGCGGGCACGTCTGGCGCAGCGCGGAGCGCACCGCTGCGGCGACCGTCGGCGCGGCGTCGTGCGCGGGGACGACGACGCTCAGAGGCACGCGGGGCCCTCCACGCCAGCGCGCGCGAGCACCGCCTCCCTCGCCGCCACCCGGTCGTCGAGCTGGACGGTCTCACTTCCGATGTGCTGGAACTGCTCATGCCCGCGGCCGACGACGAGCACGACGTCGCCCGGCTCGGACTCCTCGACCGCACGCTCGATCGCCGCCCGTCGGTCAGGCTCGACGACCACGTCGGCGCGATGCTCGGCCTGGAGCGTGCCGCCGTAGAGGGCGCGGATGATCTCGGCGATCGGCTCCTCTCCCGGGCTGTCGGTGGTGAGGAACACGCGATCGGCTGCGGCGGCGACCCTCCCCGTCTCTGGGCGCTTCCCTTTGTCGCGTCCGCCGCGCGCGCCGAGCACGACCGAGACGCGCCCCGTCGAGATGCGTCGAGCGGTGTCGATGAGCGCAGCGAGCGCGTCGGGAGTGTGCGCGTAGTCGACCACCACCAAGAAGGGTTGACCGGCGTCGACCAGCTCGAAGCGTCCGGGGGGCGGAGGCGCCGCCGCGATCGCGGCCACCGCCAGCTCGGGAGCCACCCCGAGGGCGCGCGCCGCCAGGTACGCGGCCGCCACGTTGGCGCCGTTGACCCTCCCGACGAGGGGGCTCGAGAGCCGGACCGTGCCGTCAGGAGAGGCGAGCTCGACCGCGATGCCCGCAAGGCCCCGCTCCTCCACCGAGAAGCGCGCGTCGGCACCAGGGTCCCGGCCGAACGTCGTGACGGGGACCGCGAGCCCTCGAGCCAGCTCCCGACCCCACCGGTCGTCGACGCACACGATCGCGGCGCGGCAACGCGACGGTTCGAACAGGCGCGCCTTTGCCTCAAGGTACGCCTCCATGGAGCCGTGGTAGTCCAGGTGCTCGCGGGTCAGGTTCGTGAAGACGCCCACGTCGACCTCGACGCCGTCCATCCGCCGCTGGTCGAGGCCGTGGGAGGACGCCTCCATCGTGACCGCGCGTACGCCCGCTCGCACCATCTGGTGCAGGATCCATTGGAGGTCCGGCGCCTGCGGCGTGGTGAGGCTGGTGCCAAGCGTGCGGCCGAGAAAGTGGCTGCCGACGGTCCCGACCTGCCCTGCGGGGATGCCCGACGCGCTCAGGCAGTGGCGCAGGATGCTGCAGGTGGTGGTCTTCCCGTTGGTGCCGGTGACCGCGACGACCGCGAGCTGCGACGAAGGTCGGCCGTAGAACGCCGCCGACATCGGACCGATCGCCGCGCGGACCGAGGGGACGACGAGCTGCGCGACGTCCAGCGCGAACGGTTGCTCGACGACCAGCGCGATCGCGCCCGCCGCCACCGCGTCTCGAGCATGATCGTGCCCGTCGGTCCGCGTGCCCCTCAGGGCGAAGAAGAGCGAGCCGTCGACGACCTTGCGGCTGTCGTAGGAGATCCCCCTCACCAGCGCGTCCCCCTCGAGCGTCCCGCCGGGGACCACGCGTGCAAGCTCGCTCAGCGCCACTGCGGGGGGCGGCCCCGCGACGAGGGCTCTCGTCGACGCGGGGGCACCCGGCACGCGCACGGCGGACATTCTTCCCTCTTTCGCCTTACAAGCAAATGACGGCCCCGCCGCTCGCGACGCGTCCGTGCCCGCGGCACGCGGCGGGCACGCTGCAGAACTGCAACGCGATCGTCCCTTGGCGCCTGTGGGCGCTGAGGCTAGAGTTGCCCGTGTGGCTGGTGTGAAATGTCGGACCCCTCGCCGCACGCTCGCACGGAGCCTTGCAGCGGGTGCCCTCGCATGCCTGCTCGCCGGCACCTTCGCCGCCGCGACCGCCGGCGCCACACAGTTCACAACAGGCGCGGCCCAGGCGAAGGTCCACCAGACCCAGACCCAGATCACACAGATCCAGCAGAAGATAGCCCAAGAGCAGGAGCAGTCCGCGGTCCTCGGCCAGGAGTACGACGCGGAGATGACACACCTGCAAGCCATCCGTACGGCGATCGCTGCGACCGACAGCCGGCTGTCCCAGGTCCGCAGGACGATCGTCACCGACAAGCGCGTGCTTGCGAAGGCGGCGGTCGAGGACTACGTCCTCGGTGCACAGGGGACGCAGATCACCTCGCTCTTCTCCACCTCCGCGAACACAGTCGTCATCTCCGAGCAGTACTCGGACACCGCCGTCGGCAACCTGGACGCCGCCAAGCACGCGCTCGAGGCGGCACAGGTGACGCTCGACGCCACGAAGGCCCAGCAGCAGGCGCAGGAGGCGCAGGCGCAGGCCGCGGCGGCGCACCTGGCGACCCTCCACCAGGAGAACGAGCAGGCGGCCCAGCAGGCCCAGTCGACGCTCCAGTCCCTGAAGGGCACGCTCGGCCAGGAGGTGGCAGCCGCCGCAGAGGCCAAGGCGAAGAAGGAGGCTGCGGCGGCTGCGGCGGCTGCGGCGGCACGACGTGCGGCGGCTGCGCAAGCGGCGGCCGCCGCGGCGGCGCGGGCTGCGCAGCTCGTCAACGAGCTCGGGGGCACAACCCAGGTCGCTGCGCAGGCCGCCAACGACGCGGCCGCCGCCGCGGGCGGTCCGTCGGTCGGGTTCAGCGGGACATCGACTGCCGCCGGCCGGGCGGCGGTGCAGGCCGCCGAGTCTCAGCTCGGGGTGCCCTACGTCTGGGGAGGAGAGTCCCCCGGTGTCGGCTTCGACTGCTCGGGGCTGACCCAGTGGTCGTGGGCGCAGGCCGGCGTCGCGATCCCGCGCACCTCCCAGACCCAGTACGCAACCGTCCCACGCGTCTCGCTCACAGACCTCCAGCCCGGCGACCTTCTCTTCTACTTCAACCTCGACGGCACAGGCACCGTCGACCACGTCGTGATGTACGTGGGGTCGGGGCCCTACGGGAGCCAGACGGTGATCCAGGCTCCCTACACGGGATCGACCGTGTCCTACGACGCCCTCTACACCAACGGACTGGTGGGCGCGGGCCAGCCCTGAGCGCCCTTGGCGCCGCGGGCTCGCCCCGCGCCCCCCGCGCGTCGGTACGCTTGCGTTGTGAGCTCTCGCCGGGACGCCGCCACCCGGCCCCGCGCGGCCCCTGAGGTCGTCCCCCTCAGGGCCCCCGAGCCTGCAGGCCCACGTTCGAGTGCTCCGGCGCCCCGTGCTCCGGCGCCCCGCGCTCCGGGCCCCCGCGCTCTCCCCGAGGACCCGAGGCGATCGGACGTCGACGAGTGGGGCCGGTCCGAACGGGTGCGCGCGGTCGCGCGGCGCCTCTTCCAGCCGGTCTATTCGAGCTGGTTCCGCTGCGAGTGGGAGAGCCTCGAGAAGGTGCCCGCGTCGGGCGGCGCGCTGCTCGTCGGTAACCACGCGGGCGCGATCCCCACCGACGCCCCAGTGGTCATGCACGGCATCGAGGCCGAGCTCGGCCGGCCCGTCTACGGGCTCGCCGACTACTTCTTCCGCACGGTACCGGTCGTCGGGACGCTGTGGAGCCGGGCGGGAGGCGTCCCGGCTCGCCCCGACAACGCGTACCGGCTGCTCCACGACCAAGACCAGCTCGCCCTCGTCTTCCCCGAAGGCGTGAAGGGCCCGTCGAAGCCCTACTCGGACCGCTACCAGCTCCGGCGCTTCGGCCGGGGCGGCTTCGTCGAGATCGCGATGCGTGCGGGGGTGCCTGTCGTCCCGATCGCCATCGTGGGCTCGGAAGAGACGATGCCCGTCCTCTGGCAGCTCCCCCACGTCGCGCGCGCGCTGGGGCTCCCCTACGTGCCGGTGACGGCCAACATGCTCGTCATGGGCCCCCTCGGGCTGCTCGTGCCCTTCCCGGCGAAGTACCGGCTACGGGTGCTCGACCCGGTGACCTTCGACGACACGCCGCCCGACCAGGAGCGTTACCCCAAAGGCCGGGTCATCGAGGAGGCAGAGCGGATCCGCCAGACGATGCAGGCCGCGCTCTACGACATGCTGAGCCGGCGCCGCAGCGTCTGGCTCGGCTGACGGACTCCGGAGGCGGATGGACGATGGGACGCCGCGTGCTCGTCACGGGAGCCGACACGTTCTGGGGTGGACGGGTGATCCAGGCGCTCGAGAACGACGCCGACGTCGACGTCGTCCTCGGGCTCGGGACCCGCACGCCGGCCGTGACCTTCGAGCGCGCGGAGTTCGTCCGAACCGATCAGGCGTACTCGATCCTGAGCCGGATCGTCCGTGCCACCCAGGTCGACACGGTGGTGCACACCTATCTGGTCGTCGACTCGACGCAGGCATCCTCCCGGACCATCCACGAGGTGAACGTCATCGGGACGATGAACCTCCTCGCCGCGGTCGGCGCGCCCGACTCCTCGGTGCGCCAGCTCGTGGTGAAATCGTCGGGCCTCGTCTACGGCTCGACGGAGCGAGATCCCGCGAGCTTCACCGAGGAGACCCCTCGCGTCCGCACGCCCCGGACGGACGTCGAGCGCTCCCTCGTCGAGGCGGAGGGGCTCGTGCGCGACTTCGCCGAGGACGACCCGTCGGCGATCGTGACGATCCTGCGGTTCGCCAACGTGCTGGGCTCCGACATCGTCACCGCGATCTCGAAGAACCTCTCGCGACCGCTGTGCCCCTCCATCTTCGGGTTCGACCCCCTCGTCCAGTTCGTCGAAGAGGACGACGTCGTGCGTGCGCTCAAGCTCGTCACCCAGCGCCGCCTCGCCGGCATCTACAACGTGGCGGGACCCGGGCGGCTGCCCTGGAGCGAGGTCGCGGCGATCTGC
Source organism: Actinomycetes bacterium (assembly GCA_021791145.1). The sequence continues at coordinate 8,687 of JAJYXE010000007.1, forward strand.
GGCACCAGGCTTCTCCCGCTCCCGCCGGTGCACCCCTCACGGGCAATCGCTCCGCTCGTTGCCTTGGGCGTCTTCGGCTTCCCGCCCGAGCTCGAGTCGCTCCTGCGCTATGGGCGGGGGATGGACATCGGGCGGCTCGTCGCGGCCGGCTTCGAGTACCGCTACTCGAGCGCGGGCGCCGTCGAGTCGTTTGCACGCCACCAGCGCCTGCGCAGATCCGCCGGACGGCGACCTGCCGCGTACGTGTACGAGCACGACGTGGAGCAGTTCTTCCGCCACTCCCCCTCGGTCGTGCGGACCACCCGGGCCTGAGTCTGACCACCCGGGCCTGAGTCACCGACGGGCACGCGCCGCCGCGGCGGCGGCGATCCGGCGGTAGGCGGGCGCGAGGACATCGGCAAGGTCTCCCCCCCCGACGCGGATGGTGCCGCGGACCGTGAGCCGCAGCGCGGCCGCCGGCGCTGGCGCTACCTCGGGCAGGACGCGGACGTGGTCGAAGGACGGCCCCGCGGTCCAAAAGCGCGCGAGCAACTCGCGCCCGTCGAGAGCCCGAGCGCCCTCGTCCGGATCGCTCCGCGCGCTCTCGTCCGGATCGCTCCGCGCGCCGGCGGCCTCGTGCCGGAGCCCCCGCAACTCGGCGAGCACCTCCTCGCGTCCCCTTCCGCGCCACTCGAGGAGCGAGAACGGCTCGCGGTCGAGCTCCTCGGCGAGGAGGTAGCACACCGCGGCAGCGTGCGCGCACGGGTTCTCCCAGTCCGGGCAGGTGCACTCGGCGACGAGCCGCGCATGGGGCGCGGGCAAGAGCGACGCACCCTCGGACTCGAAGACCTGCTCCACCTCGTCGGGCAGCTCGCCGGCGAGCATCCGCGCGGCATACCCGGCGCGGGTAGACAACGCTGCGAGGATCCGGGCCCAGTCCTCGTCGGGGACGACCGGCAACCGCAGCCGCACGGCGTAGGGCTCCTCGCGGCTGCCCTGCACAGTGGCCTCGACGCGGCCGGGGGCGACGCGGAGGTCGACGACCTGCCCCCGCCGCGCGTAGGCGCGCCCACGCGCCATCCGGTCCCGGGCCATCGCGGACTCGAGCGAGCCGAGGAACCTTCGGGACCACCAGGTCGCGCCGATCGGACCCTTCCGCGTCCTTGCCGGCAGGCCCCCGACCACCGGGCGCGGCGCATGCACGGCTTCTCGCTCTTCCCGCCGCAGCGGCGCGGTGCCCTCCTCGGGATCGCCCTCCTCCAGACCGCGCTTCTCGGGATCGCGCTCGCCGTTCCTCGTCTTCCGCCGCTCCTTGCGCCCTCTCGCCGCGCGCTCAGCGGCGACGAGCTGTGCCCGCAGCGCGTCGAGGTCGCCACGGTCTCGCGCGCCGTCCGAAGAGCGCGGGGGGTGCGGGGCCTGCGCCTTGCGGCTCATGGCACGTCTCGCGCGGACAGTGCCAGCACGCCTACGAGCTCGTCGGTCGCAAGCTCGGTGAGCCACCCTTCGCCGGTGCCGACCACCTGCTCGCCAAGAGCACGTTTGGACTCCACCACCTCATCGATCCGGTCCTCGACAGTCCCCGCGCAGACGAGCTTTCGGACCCGGACGTCGCGGCGCTGGCCGATCCGATAGGCACGGTCGGTCGCCTGGTCTTCCACCGCAGGGTTCCACCAGCGGTCGTAGTGGAGGACGTGGCTCGCCGCGGTGAGGTTCAGCCCGGTCCCCCCCGCCTTGAGCGAGAGGACGAGCACCGGCATCGCGCGGTCGGGAGACTGGAACGCCGCGACCAGCTCGTCGCGGCGCTCGCGCGGCACCCCGCCGTGGAGGAAGCCCACCCGGCGGCCGAGCCGCTGGATCAGGTGGCGCTGGAGCAGCGCCCCCATCTGCGCGAACTGCGTGAAGACGAGCGCTCGCTCCTCCGCCTCGAGCACCTGCTCGAGCACCTCCACGGTCCGCTCCAACTTGCCGGAACGCCCGGCGAGCGGGGAGTCGTCGGCCGCGTACTGCGCCGGGTGGTTGCACACCTGCTTCAAGCGGAGCAGGGTGGCCAGGACGACGCCCTTGCGCTCGATGCCTTGCGAGCCGGCGATCTTCTCGAGCATCTCGTCCACGACCGCCTGGTAGAGCGTCGCCTGCTCGCGGGTGAGGGGGCAGCGCTCCTTCGTCTCGATCTTGCCGGGAAGGTCTCCGACGATCGAGCGGTCGGACTTGAGGCGCCGCAGCACCACTGGGCGGGTGATCGTGCGGAGGCGCTCGAGCGCCTCCTTCTCGCCGTAGCGCTCGATCGGGACGGCGAATTGCTCCCTGAAGGAGCGCTCCGAACCGAGAAGACCGGGGTTGAGCACCTCCATGATCGACCAGAGCTCCCCGAGATGGTTCTCGACGGGAGTGCCCGTGAGCGCGAGGCGCCTCGGCGCCGAGATCGCACGCACCGCCCGGGTTTGCTTGGCGGCAGGGTTCTTCACCTGCTGAGCCTCGTCGAGCACGATGCGCCCCCAGGCGACCGACGCGAGCGCGGCGTGGTCGCGCTCTAAGAGCGGATAGCTGGTCACGACCACGTCCGCGTCCACTGCCGCTCGCCGCACTTCCTCCCCCCTAAAGCGACGTGCGCCATGGTGGACGACGACGCGCAGGTCGGGCGTGAACCGCTCGACCTCTCGGCACCAGTTGCCGACCACCGACGTCGGACAGACCACGAGCGTCGGGCCGCGAGCGACACCGTCCGCCCGCTCCGACTGCAGCACGCCGAGCACCGTCGCGGTCTTGCCGAGACCCATGTCGTCCGCGAGGCACGCCCCGAGCCCCGAGCGTTCGAGCAGGCGGATCCACGCGATGGCGCGCCGCTGGTACGGGCGAAGCTCGCCGCAGAACCCCTCCGGCGTCGACATGATCTCGAGGCTCTCGGCGAGCTCGCCTCGCAGCAGGGCCCCGACCGGACCCTCAGCGTCGACGGCGACGACGGGCACTCCTGCGCCGGGCAGGGGTGCTCCGGCCGCGGCCCGGAGGACGGCTGCGAGGCCGACGGACCTGTGGCCACCTCCTGTCGAGAGGAACTCTGCGAGCTGACGTGCCTCGCCGGGGTGGAACTCGGTCCACTGCCCGCGCACGCGCACGAGCGGCGTCTTCAGCTCGGCGAGGCTGCGCAGCTCCGCGAGCTCCAGCGGCGTGTCGCCGAGCGCGGCCTCCCAGTCGAAGTCGGCGAGCCCCTGCGCGCTCAGGCCGGCGGCCCCCGCGCGCGCCGGCGCGGCGGCGCGGGCCCGAAGGCCGAGGCGCTGGGTGCGCTGGCGCCACCAGGAGGGAAGGAGCACACCGAAGCCGGCGAGCTCGAGCGACGGCGCCACCTCGACGAGGAACCGGTAGGCCGTGACGAGGTCGAGCCCGAGATGCGTCGGTGCCGGCTCGGCGAGCGCCGCGCGGAGCTCCCCAAAGGCGTGCACCGCACGTCCTAGCTCGGCCAGGAGCACGTCCTGGGGCCGTTCCACGGTCCGTGCCGCTCGCGCCAGCGAGTCCCCGGCACGCCAGACGTCGGCCGCCTCGACAAGGAGCGTCGGCTCGTCCACGGCTTGGAGGAGGAGCTCCACCTGCCAGGGAGCCGCCGGGTCCTCGAGAGCCGCCGGGGTCCCGGGGGCCGCCGGGTCCTCGGGGGCCGCCGGGTCCTCGGGGGCGTGGCCGTCGCGAACTGCGCCATCGCCGTCGCGACCTGCGCCGTCGCCGTCGCGAACTGCGCCACCGCTACCGGACCACGAGCCGTTCGTCCTCCCGGTCCTCTCGCCCCCCTGTGCAGGCTCGTGGAGTCGGAAGCACAAGCGCCAGGAGGCTGCGGGCGCGAGCAGCGGCGCACGCCACTGCTCGACCATGCGCTCGAGGGCCCCGAGCATCGCCGGATCCGCGTCGATACGGCCGTCGGGGCTCCTCAGGCCGGAGAGCCACGCCTCGGCCGCAGCGATCAGGGTGCTCGGAGCGGAGGTGGTGACCCTCGCCTTACCCCGTCGTCCGGCGACCGGCTGCACACCCCCCGTTCCATCCCGACAGAGCGCGTCGACCAGCGCGTCGAACGCGTGTCCCACCACCACCTGGGCGTCGCCGACGCCTTCGAGGGCGCGTGCCGCCTCGGGCAGCGCGGCCGCCAGGAGCGCGAGTCGCTCGATGTCCCTTCCGGTCCGCAGCGGAGCCCAGCGCGCGACCAAATGGCCCCTCGAGCGCTCGAGAGTTGGCGCGAAACGCCCGCCGGCGACAACCTCGAGCGCAAGCTCGGCGACTCTTGCCAGCACCTTCGCGGACACGCCCACGCGGCCGGTTGCGTCGTCGCCCAGCGCCACCAGGGTGTCCACCGCATCGGTCCCCGACAGCCGGAGGACCGGCACCACGAAGGGCCGGAGCACGACACGGCTCCACCCTGACCGTGTCCCCTCCTCGCCGCCGAGGCCAACGAGCTCGGGGGAAGGAACCGGGACGCCGCGCCACGCGGGGAGCCGGAGCGTCGCCGAGCCCACCACGGCGCTCTGCGCAGCCATCCCGGCGGTCCCGTCGACAAGGGACGCGAGCGCCCCGGCGACGGCATCGGCGGAGGCCGGCAGCGGCTCCCCCCACAGCACGAGCGCACCGGCTCCCCTGTCGTCCCAGGCTGCGTGGAGGACGAGCACAGACCGAGGTTACCGAGGGGCTGTGCCTGCAGGGTGCCCTCGGGCGGCGCGGTGCACTGACCTGAAGATTGCGACACACGAGCGAGCGGGGGCACGAGCGAGCGGGGGCACGAGCGAGCGGGGGCACGAGCGAGCGGGGGTACGGGCGAGCGGGAGTACGGGCGAGCGGCGAGGTCCCGCACACGCACGTCAGCGCGAGCCCTGTGCGGTCAGTCGATCCACCTCTCGAGCAGCTCGTCTCGGCGTTGGCTCCACTCCTCCGAGGTCATCGCGAATTTCGCGTGGTCCTCCCAGTTCCCGTCGATCTCCAGGTACTTCTGCGCGATGCCCTCGGACCGCAGCCCGAGCTTCTCCACCACGCGCAGGCTCGCGTAGTTCCGCGGGATGATGGAGATCTCGACACGGTGCAGCGCGATCGCGTCGAACGCGAAGGATAGGACGACCACGACCGCCTCGGGCACGTAGCCTCGTCCGGCGAGGTCGCGATCGATCCAGTACCCGACGTGGCCGGTCTGGAACGGGCCGCGCTGGATCGACGACAAGGTGATCTCCCCCGCAAAACGTCGACCGACGAAGATGCCGAAGCCGTAACCGGTCCCGAGCTGGCGCTCACGCTCGCGCAGCGCGCATCGCGCCGCGAAGCTTTGGCGGTCCTCTGCTGGAGGGGGGGCACCCTTGGGGCGCGGCTCCCAGGGCAGGAGCCAGTCGCGGCATCGGCTCCGCACCTCCCGCCACGCCTCGTAGTCCGCTTCGGTGAGCGTGCGCAGCAGGACACGGCGTCCGGCGAGCTCGAGCGGAGCGGCTGCGGGGCGCGCCGTCATGACCGGACGGGCGTCTTTCGATCGTGCGCCGTGCCGTCCGGGACCGATCGCAAGGCGCACGATGGGAAGCTGGTGGGGCCCGCATGCCTGGCCATGGGCATCGATGCATCGTGGCAGGTCCGCACGCACGGGCGCCAGCGCAAGGGACGTGCAATTGTTGGCGCGTGCGAGCCGAGGAGGCGAGGGTCCTGTTCGTCCCGCAGGCGCCCCGACCGCTTCGGCCCGACGCGTCCGGCGATCTCGCGCGATACCGCCGGTGGGCGGCGGCGCGAGAGGCGTGGCGGCTGACGGCGGAAGCACCCCAAAGGCCAGGCCCGGAGATGGCGCTGCTCGTCGTGGTCGACGGCGCTGACGACGCCCGCCGAGCGGTCGGCGCCCAGCCCGCGGACCTTCAGCGGACGCTCAGCTCCGTGTGCTCGCAGACGGAGGCGGCCTGGTCGCTCTCGGTCACCCTCGTCGGTGCCTCCGACGCCGTCACCGAACAGGCCGTCACCGCCGCGCTCAGGGCTGCACCTCCTGGGCGGGTGAGCGTGCACACCCAACCGGAGGGCACGGACCGCTCCAGCGCCTACGCGGCGGCGCTCGAGGAGAGCGGCTCCCCCACCGTCTGCTTCCTCGAGCCCGGCGACGTGCTCGCGCCGGATGCCGTCGCGCAACTCAGCGCCGCGCTCATCGACGCCGACGTCGCGTACGCCGACGAGGACCGGATCTCGCCGCACGGCCTCTTGTCCTCGCCGATCCTCAAGCCGGACTGGTCGCCAGAGCTCCTGATCTCCTGGTGCTACCTCGGACGGCCGACGGCGCTGCGCGTGGCGCCGGTGATCGCCGCAGGAGGGATCCGCCCGCTGCCCCAGGGTGATTGGGAGCACGACCTGCTCCTCCGGGTGACCGAGCGGACCCAGCGCGTCGCGCACGTCGCGGAGGTGCTCTGTCACCGGGCCGCAGCGGCGCGATCAGCCGGACCGGCCGCGGTCGTCGACGCACTGGCCCGGCGCGGCGAGCCTGCATCGGTCGCCCCCGGCCCGCTCCGTTGCACCTGGAGCGTGCGGCGCCGCCCCCCGGAGACACCGCCCGTGACCGTGAGCGCCATCGTTCCGTTCAAGGACAGCACGACGCTGCTACGCGCCTGCGCGACATCGCTGCGCACGGCCGCAGCGAAGCCCTCGACGACGCAGAGAGCACCGCAGCGACCGCGGCTCCGTCTCGAGATGGTGCTCGTCGACAACGGCTCGACCGAGCCGGAGACCGCCACGCTTCTCGACTTGCTCGCCTGCAGGCTCGACCGGGATGTGAGTGTCGTCGTCCGGCGCGACGACCGTCCCTTCAACTGGGCCGCGCTCAACAACGCGGCTGCCGCCGAGTCGCACGGCGAGGTGCTCCTCTTCGTGAACGACGACGTCGAAGGGGGCACCCCCGGGTGGATGGAGCTCCTCGTCGCTCAGGCCGTGCGGCACGAGGTCGGCGCGGTCGGGCCGCGCCTCGTGTACCCCAACGGGCAGCTCCAGCATGCAGGCGTCGTGCTCGGTCTCGCCGGGGCGACCGGGCACGTGCTCTCAGGGCTCGAGCCTGGACGTCCGGGCTACTTGGGCATGGCGGTGCTGACCCGCGACGTCTCGGCGGTCACCGGGGCGTGCATGGCGACGCGCCGGGACGTCTTCGAGCAGCTCGGCGGGTTCGACGAAGCGCTCGGGCTCGACTTCAACGACGTCGACTACTGCCTGCGCGCCCGGCGACGCGGACTGCGCGTGGTCTTCGAAGCGGGCGCGCAGCTCGTCCACCACGAGTCGCCGAGCCGCGGCACGTCGGGCAGCGACGAGACCGCGGCAGCGTTCATGGCGCGCTGGGGCGCAGAGGTCGCACAGGGCGACCCCTTCTACAACCCGAAGCTCTCGCACCTAGACTTCTCAGCCGCGCTCGACGAGCCGGGACCCGTGCTCGCAAGCGCCCTGGAGCAGCCGGACGTGATGGCGAGGAGCGTGAGCGGATGGCCGGAGGGCTGAGCGGGGCCGGGCAGGAGGGTCACGGCCGGGAGGGCGCCCGGTCCCCGTTCCCCGCAACTCCCCGGATGCTCTCGAGCGCGGCCGAACCTGCGCCCTTGCCCCCACCGGTCGGGGACTCCGAAGAGATCTCCTCCCTGCACGTGAAGTTCGCCCGGCTCGTGCAGAGCGCGCAAGCCGAGTCGTCGCGCACCGAGCGGGGAGCCGCTGGGTCAGAGCGCGCCGGCGGGGGGGCCGGAGGCGTGCGGGCGAAGGTCAGGGCCCGCGTCGCGGCGGTCGCGAGAGCGGACGCGGGGGCAGATCGCGAGTTTATGGGTGACCTCGTGCGCGCGATCGCTGCGCTCGCCGAACGGCTCGACGACGTCACGACTCGGATGGGGCACCTCGAGCGGCTCGTGCAGGACGTGGTCGATCGGCTGAGCGAGGACCTCGTCCGCGTGCAGGCTGCGCTCGGCGCGCTCGACCTGCCCGTGCCCCAAGAGCCGTCGCGCCGCGACACGGAGCCGGGTCGACCCCGCGACGCCGACGGATGAGCGACCTGGCAATCGCCGTCTTCTCGGCATCGTGGACCCGCGCGCCAAGGACAGAGGCCGCCGCGGCGACGAGGAGCATCGCCGGCGCGCTCTCGCGCCTCTCGGCGGTCGACGTCTTCGTCCCCGGAGACGGGCCTGTGGTCGCAGACGGCGCGTTCGACCTCACTCCCGTCGGCGTCCCCGTCGGGGGGACCGGCACCGCCGTCGGGTCCGGCGCCGCAGACGGGTGGCTCGTCGAAGCGGCCGTGCCCGCCGGGCGCGACCGGGCCGTGCTGGCCGGGCGCTACCGGGCGGTGCTCGTCGAAGCCGGAGATTACGCCGCAGCGGCCCTCGCTGCCTCGGTGGCCCCGGACGCACCGGTGCTGCACGTCGGCCGGGCGGCGCGGATCGACGAGACGGACAGGGCGGAGGGGCCGCGTGCCGCAGCGATCCTCGCGGTCGATCTGCCCCAGAGTGGAGGAGAGGGGAGGGCCGGCGGCGGGGCCGGGGGCGTAACGCGGAGCCCGGCGGTGCACCGTACCGGGCTCTACGCGCGGGTCCATCCCGGGGCGAGCGCCCGGCGGCACTACGGCCTGCGGACGATCTCGGACTACCTGCTGGTCCTGGGAGATCGACCGGGTGCACCCGTCGACACCTGCCCGTCGCCAAGCGCAAGCTGGCTGCTCGCGCGGTTCCCCCGCCGGCACGTCGTCGTCGTCGAAGGAGGGGTCGCCCGGGTCTGGCGGTCGCGCTCTTGCATCGCGGCGTTCGGCGTCCACAGCCGCATGGACCTGTGGATCCTCATGGCGCAGGCGACCGGTCTCGTCGACCTGCTTCCTGGCGGCGTCTTCGCGCGCGAGTGCATCGAGTCGCTCCGCTACGGCGTGCCCGTCGCCGTGCCCGCGGGCTCGGCGGCCGACGGCATCGCAGAACGTGGCGGGCTGCGGTTCTCGTCGACGGCCGAGCTTCTCTCCTGCGCTGACGCGCTCTTCGATCCGGCGGTCCGCGAAGCGCTCGGCTCCGCTGGGCGGGCAGCTGCGGACCACTGGTACGGCGATCCCGAGGGCCTCGTGAGGAGGCTCGAGGTGGCGTTGGGCCAGATCGGGGCGCCTCTGAGCGACCCCACCTGACGCCGCAAGCCACGCCCCTGGGGCCGCGAGCGATCAGCGCCGCAGCACCCGCCGGGCCGTCGCAGGTACCCGATGCTCGGCCGATCGTCGGGTACCGTCGCGCCGTGGACGAGCTGTCGCGCGAAGCACGCCGCCGGGCAGGCGGCCGCCGGGGACGCTGATGCGAGCACGCGAGCTTGGGGAAATGGAGTACCGGACGATGACGGTGATCGTGCCGGTGTACAACGAGCGGAGCACCGTCGCGGAGATCATCCGGCGGGTGAGGACGGCCGAGGTGCCCGTGCTCGTAGACGTCGTCGTCGTCGACGACGGGTCGACCGACGGCACCGACCAGGTCCTGAACGCGATCAGCGACTCGACGGTGAGGGTGGTCCGTCACGAGCGCAACCTGGGAAAGGGCGCGGCGATCCGCACGGGCTTGGGCCAGGCGAGGGGAGACCTGGTGATCATCCAAGACGCCGATCTCGAGTACGACCCCGACGACTGGCCTGCGCTCCTCGAGCCGATCCTCAAGCGAAAGGCCCACGTCGTCTACGGCAGCAGGTTCACCGGGGCGAGGAAGAACATGCTGTTGCTCCACTGGATCGGGAACCGGTTCCTCTCGCTCGTCACCAACGTCCTGTACGCGTCGACGCTCTCGGACATGGAGACCTGCTACAAGGTCTTCGACCGCCGGGTCCTCGAGGGGATCACGATCACCTCGGACCGGTTCGACTTCGAGCCCGAGATCACCGCGAAGGTCCTCCGCAGGGGTTACCGGATCTACGAGGTGCCGATCAGCTACGCAGGGCGCGAGCCCGACGAGGGTAAGAAGATCACCTGGCGCGACGGGTTCAAGGCGCTGTGGGCGCTCGTGAAGTTCCGCTTCACCCGCCAGTGAGCGGCTCGCGCACGGCCTCGGCCGCCGCCGCCGTCGACTGCGGGACGAATTCGACGCGGCTCCTGATCGTCGGCGACGACGGGAGCGAGCTCGCCCGAGAGCTCCGGGTCACGCGGCTCGGCGAGGGCGTCGACGCGACGCACACCCTGTCCCCCGCCGCGATCGCGCGCACGGTCGACGTGCTGCGCGACTACCGCGCGCGGATGGACCAGCTCGGCGTCGCGGACGCGCGGGTCGTCGCGACGTCCGCGGTGCGAGACGCCTCGAACGGGCGGGACTTCCTCGGCGCCGCCGCCGAGGCTGCCGGGAGGACCATCGAGGTGCTCTCGGGAGACGAGGAGGGGCGGCTTGCGTACGCCGGTGCCGTCTCGGACCTCGACGCGCACGCAGGACCCTATGTGGTCCTGGACATCGGAGGCGGCTCCACGGAGCTGACCGCGCGCGCCGAAGGACGCGACGACCCGCGCGTGGTCTCCTTGGACCTCGGGTGCGTCCGGCTGACCGAGCGGTACCTGCACCATGACCCCCCGCTCCCTGCGGAGCTCGAGCGGGCGACTGCCGTCATCGGGGCGGCCCTCGAGGGTGCGGCGGCGGCCTTGTCCGTGCTTCGCTCGGCCCACCGGCGGGCGACGCTGGTCGGGCTGGCAGGGACCGTCACGACGCTGTCGATGCTCGCGCACCGATGGCCCGCGCAGGAGTGGCGGCGGGTGCACCACTCGGAGCTATCGGTCGAGACGGTCGAGGAGTGGACGGCGAGGCTCGCTGCCGAGCCCGTCGCAGCACGCAAAGCACGCCCCGGGATGGCCCCGGGCCGCGAGGACGTCATCGTCGGCGGCGCGTTGGTCCTGCGAGAGGTCATGCGCCGGTTCGGGTTCACCCGCTGCGTGGTCTCGGAGTCCGACATTCTCGACGGCCTCGTCGCGAGCATCGCGAGCACCAAGGTCGCAGGCGACGCTGCCGGGCCAGAGTAGGTCCCCTGCGCTCCGGAGCGTCAAGGCCGCTGGTCGGTCGCCCTCGCGCGGCGCAGCCGCTGGCCGACGGCCCCCCGCACTGCCTGGCCGCCGCCTTGTGCGTAGAGCGCGGCCGCGGTCCGCGTCCGCCGCATGAGGCGGGCAAGTGCTCCGTCCGAACCTTCGCGCAGCGGCGCTGTGAGCCTGTCCGCGGCGCGCGAGGGCTCCCGGCAGAAGCGGAGGAGCGGCTGCAACGTCGTCGGCCACTCGAAGGACTGGCGCACCCGCGCGATGTTGTCCCGGCACTCCTCAAACGCCTGCGGGTCGCTCAGCAGCTCGTGGAGGGCGTGCTCGAGCCCCTCGACGTCCCCGGGGGCGACGACGCGCCCCAGCCCCTCTTCGACGATCAGGTCAGCGAACGCGTCACCCGCCGTCGCGACGACCGGAAGTCCCGCCCACAGGTAGTCGAGCAGACGGGTCCGGAAGGCGAAGGCCGTCTCTGCGTGCTCGAGGTGCGTGCTGACGCCGATGTCCGCGTCGAGCAGCCAGTTCTGGCGGCTGTCGTAGGGGACCCAGCCGTCGTTGAAGAAGACGTGGATGCCCTCGATCCCGAGCGCACGGGCGACCTGGCGCGCCTCGAGCGCCGCCGACATGACGGGGACCTCGGGATTCGGGTGTCGCATCCCCATGAAGACGAGCCGCACCCTGGGACGCCGGCTGCGCAACCGGTCCACCGCCCGTACGAGGATCACCGGGTCGAGCCAGTCGTAGATGCCACCCGCCCACAGCAGCACGTCATCGTCCGGACCGATCCCCGCGACGGTCGTCCGCGGCCCGGGCCCGGTCCGCGTCGGCGCACCCGTGGGCAGCCCGAAGGGCACGACGTCGACGAGCGCGCGCAGGGTGGGGTCGCGACCGTAGGTGGAGACGTTGACGCGCCCCAGCGCGGAGAGGTGGCCGATCCAGTAGTCTCGCTGCTTCTCGCTCGCGCAGATGAAGAAGTCCCCGTGAGCCGCCTGGTCGTTGAGCGCGTGCAGAGAGGCACTGACGTGCTCCTCCCTCGAGCCCAGCGCGCGCTTGGAGAGCTCCAGCGCCTCGAGGTGCAAGATGTCGTAGCCGTCGACCACCATGATCCTGTCTGGGCGCCGTAGCGCTGGGACATGGAGCAGGACGTACCCCTGCACCACGACGACCTCGCACCATGCGACGAGCTGCTCGAACCGCGCGGCGTCTGGCGCCTCGAGGCGGAAGCCCGCGCTGTCGCCCGACACGCGCCCCGTCGTCGTGGCCAGGACCACGTCGTGCTCGTCGGCCAAGCACTCGGCCATGTGCCATGCCCGGATCGCCGGGCCGGCCATGCCGGCCCCGACGACGTCTCCGGTGACGACGAGCACCCGTCGTCGCCGGCCGAAGAGCTCGTCCAGTGACAGCTCGTCCACGAGCTGCGCCGCGATCGCAGGCTCGAGCCACGGCAGCTCGAGCGGGCGGCCCAGCAGGTGGAGGAGCTCAGCATCCGCTCGCTTGCGAGTGCGCTGCACAGCGGTCCTGACGTCGAGGGACGCTGCGATGGACTCGCTCAGCACCCCGAGCACGGACGCGGCGCCACCCGCGCCCACGAGGCGCGGCGCGAGGATCATCCCTCCCGCGATCGCCGCGGCAGCCCGCGCATCGTCGAAACAGCGCCAGGCGACCTTGAGCGCGTCCACGAGATCGCCCGGGTCGACCAAGTCGCCACGTCGCGGGCCGATCGGAGCCGTCGCCTGCGCAGCGTCCGCCGTCTCTCCCGGCTGCCTCCGGCGCCCGACGGGCGCCCGGAGGTCCTCCACGCTCCCGCCCGCCAGCCACAGCCGCCAGCCGACGTCGAGCTCTGCCGCGGCGTCACCCAGATCACCGGCATACCCGCCGATCGCCTCCAACGCCGCGTGCCTGAACACCATCACCGCGCCACGGACGGCGAGCACCTCTCGGCTCGCCCGGCCGCGCTCGGCCCGCCACGGCAAGCCGAAGAAGGTCACCTGGTCGCAGCCCGGCTCGCTCCTGCCCACGGCGACGGCGGACAGCTGGGGGTCGGCGCAAAGGCGGCGCGCTCCGCCGGTGACGTCGGCGGGCGTCACCTCGGAGCCCGGAGGGACGAAGCAGACAAACGTCTCCTGCGTCCCTTCCATCGCACGGTTGCGGCGCGTCGCGAGCCGATCTCCGCTCGCCCGTGCGAGGACGAGCCCGATGGCAAGGTCCGCGCTCGCGTCCGCGCTCCCGCCCCCGGGGCGGGGCGGCCAGGAGGGCCCGGGATCCTCAGGCCCTTCCCACACGACGAGGCAACCGCTCGACGTCTCGCTCAGTGCCGGTGATGGTGTCAGGGTCGTGGGTACCGGGGGTCGTGGGTACCTGGGGTCGTGGGTACCGGGGGTCGTGGGTGCCTGGGGTCGTTGGTGCCTGGGTGGTGCTGGTGCTAAGGACTACCCATGATCGTAGCCCTGCCCACCAGGGTTCGACCCCGCCCGCGATGACCCGCCAACGACTGCTGTTCATCACCACCGACCCTCTCACCGACACGATGCCGGGCCCGGCGATCCGGGCGTGGAACCTCGCCGAGTCCCTCTCGAGCGAGCACGACGTGACGCTCGCGAGCTCGGTGGCGTGCAGCCGGCGTCACCCTCGCATGGACGTGAGGTTCGCAGACGAGCGCACTATCGCCGAGCTGTGCGACTGGATGACGGTGCTCGTGGGGCCCGGGAGCGTCGTCACGCGATACCCGTGCGCCCGCACCACCGACAAGCCCGTCGTCATCGACATCTACGACCCCTACCACCTGGAGAACCTCGCCATGCGCGCATCCTCGGCCGAGCACGTCGACGAGGTCGTCGGCCAGCTCGTCCAGGTCGTCAACCGGGATCTCGCGCGCGGCGACTTCTTTCTGTGTGCGAGCGAGCGGCAGCGGGACTTCTGGCTCGGATCGTTGACCGCAATGGGCCGAGTCAACGCCCGGACCCACCAAGGCGACGAGGGCCTCGAGCGGCTGCTCGCCGTCGTCCCCTTCGGCGTGCCCGCCACCCCTCCCACGCGTGAAGGCCCAGGGCTCGGCGCCGTCTTGCCGCCGGGGAAGAACCCCTGGCCGGTCGTGCTGTGGGGGGGCGGCGTCTACGACTGGCTGGACCCCGTCACCGTGCTGAGAGCGGTCCACCGGCTGCGCGCAGAGCTTCCGGACATCTTCCTCGTCTTCATGGGCATGGGCCATCCGAATCCCGAGATCCCCGAGATGCCCGTCGCGCGCGAGCTGCGCAGCGTGGCCCAGGAGCTCGGGATGACCCCCTCAAGCGTCGCGTTCAACTCGTCGTGGGTTCCCTACGAGCAGCGCGGGGCGGCGCTCCTCGAGGCGACCGTGGGGGTGAGCACCAACCTCGAGCACCTCGAGGCCAGGTTCTCCTTCCGCACGCGGGTGCTCGACTACCTCTGGGCAGGCTTGCCCACGGTGATGACGAGGGGCGACGTCCTCAGCCAGCTCGTCGAGGACGAAGGCATCGGCGTCGCGGTGCCGCCGGGCGACGTCGACGCGGTCGCGCAAGCCATACGCACGATGGCCACCTCGCCGCCGGCGCGCGAGGCGGTCCGAGCGGTCGCCCAGCGGTTCCGCTGGGACCGGGTCGCCGTGCCCCTTCTCGAGTACTGCGCAGACCCGTGGCGCGCAGCCGACCGTCCGCGACTCGCGCCGGCCCCGTCGTACTGCGCGAGCAGCGCCGCGGGGGCTGGCGACGTCCACAGCTCCCCACCCGACCTCCGGTCCTCGGTGCACGCCCTCGTACAGGCGGCACGCCGCGCCGCCCGGGGGTGGGCGAAGTGAGGATCCTCGTCGTCTCGGCCCACTTCCCTCCCAATTTCGTGAGCGGTGGCACGCTCGTCCCCTTCCGAAGCGCTCTCGAGCTCGCACGCCGCGGCCACGACGTGAAGGTCTTCGCGGGGTGGCTCGGCTCCACACGCGCAGCGGGTGAGGCGTTCGGCCATGGAGAAGAGGGTCCGGTCCCCGTTCGGTGGTTCCCGGTCGACGACGCCATCGACTGGACCAGCCGGCGCAACTTCGACAACCCCGGTGCAGCCGCGGAGTTCGCCGCCGTGCTGCGCGAGTTCGAGCCGGAGGTCGTGCACTTCCACTCCATGCAGGGCTTGGGTGCCGGTCTGCTGCTCGAGGCGGCGCGCCGAGGAACGCCCTTCGTCGTCACCGCGCACGACTTCTGGTGGTGGTGCGCCAGGCAGTTCCTCTGCGACCGCGACTACCACCCCTGCTGCCCCGTTGTCGTCGCAGGTGTGTGCCCGTGCTCGGTCGACCGGCCGTGGCTCGACGAGCGCACGACGTTCACGACGCGTGCCCTGCGGCGCGCGGCCCGGGTGATCGCCGTCTCGCCGATCGCAGCGAGGGTCTTCTTGGCGAACGGGCTCCCGCCCGAGCAGCTGGTCGTCCTCGACAACCCCGTCGACATTGTGGAGGGACCTCGGCCGCCCCAGGCTCCTCCCTCACCCTCGGAGACCGGTGGGGAGGGCGCCTCGCCAGCCCGCGCCGACGCCTTCGAGACGCTCTCGGCACGCCGGACGGCCGCCGCGCGCGACGTCAGGTTCGTCTTCGCGGGAGGACAAGATCCCATGAAGGGGCTGCCGGTGCTCCGAAAGGCACTCGGTTTGCTCGCCGGGGTGCCAGGGTGGTCGGCGGACCTCTACGGCGTCGACGACGTGTCGCTCTCGAGTGCCGGCGACGAGCTCGGCGATGCGGCGCGCAACGTCCGCGCCCACCCGGCGTTCGCTCCCGGCGCGCTGGGCGACGTGCTCTCGGACGCCGACGCCCTGGTCGTGGCCTCGGTCATGCAGGAGACGTACTCGATCCTCACCAGGGAGGCCCTCGCGAGGGGCGTGCCGGTGGTGACCACTGCCTGCCTCGGGCCCGAGGAGGTCGTGACCGACCGGGTGAACGGCCTCGTCGTCCCCCAGGACGACCCCGAAGCGCTCGCCTCGGCGATGGCGGAGCTGGCCGGGGACCGCACCGTGCTCCACAAGCTCGCACGCGCGGCACGCGGCGTCGAGCTCACGCCGGTCACGGCGCACTGCGACCGCCTCGAGCAGCTGTACGCGGAGAGCCTTGCGCACCCCGTTGCCCACCAGCGGGAAGACAGTGGACGAGTCCGGCGCGTGCTCTTCGCAGTCGGCATCGACGGGGCGCCCCTCAGGTACCGGGCCCACCTTCCTGCCGAGGCGCTCGGTCTCCTCGGCGTCCATGCGGACGTCCGTCACTACCGCCATCCCGACGTCGTCGAGCTCGCCGCACGCGCGGACGTGGTCGTCCTCTATCGCGTGCCTGCAACGCACCAGGTCCGCGAGCTCGTCGACGATCTCCACCGCCGGAGGACCCCGGTCGTCTTCGACGTCGACGACCTCATCTTCGATCCTGCCCTCGAGCCCGAGATCCCCGCGCTCGAGATCCTCACCGGAGACGAGCGTTCGCTGTGGTTGCAGGGGGTGCACCGGTACCGCACGACCATGGAGATGTGCGATGCGTTCGTGGGAAGCACCCAGCGCCTGTGCGACCACGCTTTCGAGGTCACCGGCCTCCCGTCCTTCCGGTTCCCCAACGGCGCGGGTGTCGTGATGAGCAGGCTCGCCGACCGAGCGCTCCGCAAGGGAGCAGCCCCTGGCGCCCTGCGGGTGGGGTACCTGAGCGGCACCGACACCCACGACCACGACTGGGCGATGATCGAGCAAGCCGTCGTGAGCGCAGTCGCCAAGGTCCCCGACGCCGAGCTGTGGCTCGTCGGGAAGCTGACGCCGGGCGACCCAGCCCGCAGTCTCGGGGAGCGTCTTCGGATCGTCCCGTTCCAGCCGTGGACGTCGCTGCCCGCCCTGCTGGCTGCGCTCGACGTGAACTTGGCCCCGCTCGCGCCGAACAGCCGGTTCAACGACGCGAAGAGCGCGATCAAGTGGCTCGAAGCCGCGCTCAGCGCCACGCCCACCATCGCGTCGCCGACGCAGGCGTTCGAAGAGGTCGTCGAGCACGGGGTGAACGGGATGCTCGCCGCCTGCGCCGAGGAGTGGGCGGACGCGGTCGCGACGCTTCTCGGCGACGACGCCCTCCGTCACCGTCTCGGCGCGCGCGCTCGGCGCGACGCACTGCTCAGGTTCGGCCCGTGGACCCAGGCAAGGCGCTACCTCGAGATCCTCGGTTCGGTCGAGCGACGCACCTCGTACGAGTCCACCTGGCGACCGGTGCTGCTCGACGAGCCGTACGAGCCGGTCGCGCTCGAGCCCTACGGCGGTTGCGAGCCGGACGACTCGTCGCCGCCCGCGCCCGCGCCCGCGTCCGCGTCCGCGTCCGCGGCCGAGCCGCTGGCCGCGAAGCTCGGCGCGCTCGCGCGCCGGGGAGCAGCTTCGGTGCGACGGCGAGGGCTGCTCCAGAGCGCGCTCGTCGCCCTCGGCCGGCTCGGGGGTCGGATCCGCAGACCATGAGCGTGCAGCGGGGGCGCTCCCCTACGATGGCTCCCGTGGCCGCCCGAGCGTGCTTGCCCGCGGCCAGCGGCCGGTGACCTCTCCGGCGCCAGCGGCCTTTGGGACCGACAGAGTCCTCTCCGCTCTCGCGAGGCTCTTCACGCGTGCACCGGCCGCCGATGGGGTCCTCGTGGATCTCGCGCTCGACGGCGGCAGCTCCGCCGGCGTCGCCGCGCGGCTCGGGCTCGCACACCTCGCCGTGCGCGAAGACCTCGAGCTGAGCACATCCTTGCGGGGGGGCACCGAAGTGCTCGGGGGCGACCCGTCCGATCCGCGCGCGATCGGCGGCCGCCTCGCGGACGCACTCGGCGGGAGGCTGGTTGCCGCCGTGTGCATCGGCGACGCGCTCAACCGCGTCGAGCGCCTCGACGACTACCTCGCAGGGCTGCAGACGCTGTGCGCCCGGCTCGGGAACGTGCCGCTGCTCCTTGCATCCCCCAACGTGACGCACCTCGACGTCGCTGCGAAGCTCCTCATCGGGCGCTGGGACGTCACCCCGACGGGCACGCTCGCCTCCGACTACGTCCGCCACTTCTCGGACCGCTCGCTGAGGGTGACGATGGCGGCGCACGGGTGGCAGGAGTCCGGCGCCGAGGACCTCACGAGCGACGAGTCCGACCAGCACTTCCCCGAGGATGCCGCACCGCTCGAGCGGACGACTCCGCTCGGCGCGCTGCTTCGCGGGCTCCGCGAGTCGGCAGCGCCCGGAGCCCACGTCGATCGGCTCGTGCGCGCCTACGTCGCCTCGGGCTGGACCGACCGCCGCGCCGGGGAAACGAGCCCGCCTGACCCCGCGGAGCCCACGGCGCGCGCCAGGCGTCTGCAAGACGCCGGCCCAGCGGCACCCGAGCCGTTCCTCTCGGTGCTCGTGCGCACGCAGGGGCGGCGGGAGGCAACGCTGCAAGAGGCGCTGCTCTGCCTCGCCGCGCAGACCTGCGACGATTTCGAGGTGCTCGTCCTGCTCCACGACGCGGACGCCGCCGCCGCGGCCTCGGTGCAACGCCTCGTCTCGTCGTACCACGACTCGTTCTCGCGCCGTGTGCGCATCGTCGAGGTCGCCGGCGGCGGCCGGTGCCGGCCGCTCAACGAAGGGGCGGCCTGCGCCCTCGGCCGGTACGTCGCGATGCTCGACGACGACGACCTCGTGCTCGCCCATTGGGTGGAGACCTTCCGCGCCGCAGCCACGCCATTCTCGGGCCATGTCGTGCGGACCGCCGTCGCCACGCAGCGAGTCGAAGCCCGGCACGGGGCGTGGGAGGGCCGTGAGGGCTACGAGGTCGTGGACCGCCCGCGCCTCGTCTTCTCCTTGGACTTCGATCACATCGACCACATCCTCGACAACCGGACTCCCAACAACGGCTACGCCTTTCCCCGGTCGCTGGTCGTCGACCTCGGCCTGCGCTGGGACGAGTCGCTCCCAGTCCTCGAGGACTGGGACCATCTCCTTTCGGCCGCGTCGGCGTGCGGCGTGGCGAGCGTCGGGACGATCACGGCTCTCTTGCGCTGGTGGGACCAGGGCGAGGATTCAAAGAGCCAGCACGCGCCTGCGCTCTGGGAGGCCACGCGCAGACGGGTCATCGACAAGCACGACTCGACGCCGCTGCTGCTCGACCGCGGGGCGTTCTCGCGGCTGCGGGCCCGCCTCATCGACGGCGACGTCGCAGCGGAGCACGCGGCACGGCTCGACCACGATGTCCGCCGCCTCTCGACCGAGCTGGAGGCGGCACAGGCGCAGGTCGCCTCGACCGCCCAGCAGCTCCAGGCGATGTCCGCCTCCCTCCAGGAGATCTACGAGTCGAGGAGCTGGCGGCTCACGGCCGGCCTCCGTCTGGCGACGACCGCTGCCCGTCGCGTCGCTCGGCGCGCGCGGCGGCTCTCTCGCTGAGGTTCGAGCCTTTTTCCCGGCTGCATCCCCAGACGCGCCGCCACCCAGGCGCCCACCGGGTCGTCACCGCCGACCAGCCACCATGCGAGATGGGCGTGCAAGCATTTCACGCCGCTGCGGGTTCCTCCGACTCCTCCCGAGGGGCGGGGACCCTCATGGCCCGCAGGGATGCTGGCGTCACGCGCCGCGCCATACCGCGCGTGCGCCCGCGCGAGCGCCCCGGCGTCGACGGCCGCCTCGGCTTCCCGCACGCCCCCGGCCGACTCGAGGGCTGACACCGAGGCGCGCAGCTCGGGATCGACGAGCCAGAACCGGGTGGGCATCGGCGTCCCGTCACGCAGGAACGGCGCGTTCTCGATCACCGCGGGCGCTCCGTCAGAGCTGCGGAGGACCACGGTCAGATCGCCCGCAGGAGCCCTGCCGAGCAGGGCTGCGACCTGCTCGAGGTCTGCGCGCTCACAGCGGGCCCCGACCCCGGCGGCACCCGGTGTCATCGCCAGAACTCAAGGGTCTTGACGATCCGCCCGAAGAAGCTCTCCGATGTGACGCCCGCAGCGCCCGAGCCGGCGGCTGTGCTGGCGTGATTTGGCTCGGCGTGGCTCGAGCCGAGGCCTTCTGGCGCTGTCATCGCGAGCGTCCCGGCGGGACCGCCCGCGCGTGCCGAGCCGCTCGGCGGAAGCACTTGGTAGGCCTCCTCACCGGGCGCCACCAGGTCGTACTGCTGCTGGGCGATCCGCCCGATCGTCCCCGGTGTGCGTAGCTGCGCCTCTTTTTGTCGTAGCGCCGCGTTCGCGCGGTTCAGCTGCTCGAGCTGCACGGCTGCGCCGGCGAGCTGTGAACGCTGGTGGAGGAGGCTCGAAGTCGGGAACCACGCCAAGAGGATCGCGACCGAGCAGACCGCCGCGAGCGCGAGCACGAGGCGGTTCCGTCTGATCCGCGCCGCGCGGCGCCGCTCGACACGCGAGACCTGCTGGAGCGCCCATGGGGCGTGTGCGGCGCCGGCAGCTGCGCGCGCAGAGGGAGGCGAGCCGCGCGGCACCGTGCGGGCGCCCCGGCGCGCAGCGCCGGGCCCTCCCCTCTTCCTGCCTGCGTCAGCTCTGGGCATGCCGCGGCCCGCGCAACGCGCCCAGCCCGAGGAACGACGCCGACGATCCGAGGTCTTCTTCGATCCGAAGCAGCTGGTTGTACTTCGCCACCCGGTCGGTCCGGCACGGCGCGCCCGTCTTGATCTGTCCCGTGTTCAGCGCAACCGCGAGGTCGGCGATGGTGGTGTCCTCCGTCTCACCCGACCGGTGGGAGATCACCGTACGGTACGACGCGCGCGTGGCGAGGTCGACTGCGTCGAGGGTCTCGGTGAGCGTGCCGATCTGGTTGAGCTTGATCAAGACCGCGTTCGCCACGCCCGATTCGATCCCTCGCTCGATGAGGCTCGTGTTGGTCACGAACACGTCGTCACCGACGAGCTGGACGCGTTCGCCGAGCGCTTGGGTCAGCGCGGCCCATCCGTCCCAGTCGTCTTCCGCCATGCCGTCCTCGAGGGAGAGGATCGGGTGGCGGTCCACGAGGTCCACCCAGTACTCGACGAGCTCGCTCGACGAGAGCCGCCGTCCTTCGCCTGCGAACACATAGGCGCCGTCCTTCCACAGCTCGCTCACCGCGGGATCGAGCGCGAGCGCGATCTCGTCGCCCGGCGCGCGACCAGCAGCTTCGATCGCTTCGGTGAGCAGCCTGAGCGGCTCCTCGTTTGTGGGGAGGTTGGGCCCGAACCCTCCTTCGTCTCCGACCAGCGTCGACAGCCCGCGCTCTGCGAGCAGCCGGCGGAGCGCCTGGTAGGTCTCGACGCTCCAGCGCAGCGCCTCGTCGAACGACGCCGCGCCGACCGGCAGGAGCATGTACTCCTGAAAGTCGATCGAGTTGCGCGCATGCACGCCGCCGTTGACAACGTTGAGCATCGGCAACGGCAGGACGTGGGCACCTGCGCCCCCGATCGCCCGGTAGAGCGGGACCTCGAGCTCGGAGGCCGTCGCCTTGGCGACCGCGATCGACGTCGCGACCAGCGCGTTCGCCCCGAGCCTGCTCTTGTCTGGCGTGGCGTCGAGGTCGACCATCGCCATGTCCACACCGCGCTGGTCCAACGCATCCATGCCGACGAGCGCGTCCGCGATCTCCCCCCGGACGTTCGCCACGGCACGGCGGACGCCCTTGCCGCCGAAGGGGTCTCCCCCGTCTCGCAGCTCGACCGCCTCGTGTGCGCCCGTCGACGCCCCTGACGGCGCGATCGCGCGCCCGTGCGCCCCGCTGTCCAAGACGACTTCGACCTCGATCGTCGGGTTCCCGCGAGAGTCGAGCACCTGGCGGCCCGTGACGTACTCGATCGTGCCCATCGCTCAGCTCCCTGGTCTGCACTCAGCATCGGACCCGACGCGCTGCCCATTCGAGGCGCGCTCGGAAATCAGGCTATCTGGTCGCGGGGCTGAGATCGGTGAGGGCAGTCGCACCACGCCCCATGAGACGATCAACGCCAGCGTGGCCACCGACGCGAGAGCGGCCGTGAGGGCGGCCGCGCTGCCGAGCGGAGGGTGCCATGCGCCCGCGAGGAAGTCGAGAGGGCCGTCGACCCCGACGGCGTAACGGCGCAGAGCCTCGAAGAAGGCCGCGAGGTCGGCGATGCCGAGCAGCGCGCACGCCGCCACGCAGCTGGTGACCACCCGGCGGCTTGCCCGCTTGCGCAGCCCGTGCGCGCCGATCACTCCAGCTGCGACGACCGGGACGCCCACGGCGACGGGAAGGATGTCGCGCCCCTGCCAGACGATGCCGAGCCGGTGAACCTCGCGGTAGACGATCGCCGTCGGCACCACGACGACCGCGAGGGCCGCGAGGGCCACCGCCAGCGCCTCTCGCGCCTCTCGTACGCCATTGCGTGCGCGGACCCACGCGAAGACCACGAGCAGGCCGACGACCACTCCCCAGGCGACGTAGGTCACGAGCGGCGAGGGCGTGTCGAGCCATCCGAACACGCCGATCATCTCTTGCGTCCACGACCCGACGTGGCTCAGGATCGCCGGGACGACGTGCGCGAAGTCCTCGGGATGCGGGACGGGTGCGGTGGACGGCTCCAGATCCAGGGAGTGGACATCGAGGATCCACCAGACTGCGAAGGCGCTGCACGCGGCGAGCGCGGCGATCGCCCACTGCACGCTGCGGTCTGCCACGAGAGCGCGCACTCGGCGCGTTCCCCCTGCCAACGCGAGCACGCCGACGGCGATCGCGCACCAAAGGGGCGACAAGGGACGCGTCAGCACCAGTGCCGCGAACGCCACCGCGACCAGCGCCACCAGCCCGCGAGGGGGCGCGTCCGCGTGCTCGAAGAGCAGCACCGCCCCTGACGTCCACAGGCAGATGGCGGCGGAGATCTCCAGGCCGCTCGGGTTCACGACGCCACCGAGGAACCAGGCCGTCGGCGTAGCCGCGGCCATCAGTGCGAGGAAGAGCAACTTGTTGCGCGACCACCGCGCGACGGAAAGGAGCGCCAAGGAGATGAGCACTGCGTTCAGCAGCGCGCTCGCGAGGCGCATGAAGTAGACGCCCCGCGCCGACACCGCGACCCGGGAGGGGAGGCCGACGATCAGGTAGTAGAGCGGAGGGTAGCGGCCCACGTAAGTGGGGATGGAGATCAGCTTCGTCGAAGTCGGCATCGGGGGTTGGCACGAGGCGGGAACCCTCGCGCGGAATTGGAAGCACTCGGCCATCGGCTCGCCGGCCGCGAGCACATAGGGGATCCTCACGGTGGTCATCGCGTTGCGGTCAGTGCCGACGGTGGCACCCACGAACTGCCCGCGGACCACCGCAGCCGCCCGTGCGACCTGGGTGGGCTCGTCGGGCGACGCGAAGAGCGGGGTCGCCCACGACCAGACGGCGAAGTTGGCGAAGGTCGCCGCCACACAGACGAGGAAGAGGAGCGCCCAGTAGCGGACGGGCCGTTCCGCCGGCGGTTCCCCCGGCGGTTCCGCCGGCGGCCGCGTGGTGGCTTCTCCTGGCTGGACGCTCGTCGAGCGCGAGCCGCGGTGCAACCCCGCGAGCCGCCCCATCAACGCCCTCGTCGCCCTCACCGCGCCCGGTCTGGCTCGGCTCGCCGCTCCGCCTCGCGAATCTCGTCACGGTGCCGTCGAGCGACCGCGCGCAGGGCATCCTCGGGCTCCACGCCCAGCCGGCGAACCACGTCCGCCACGGCCCAGAGGAGCTCGCCGGCCTCCTCGTGCACTCCCTGCCCGGCTGACCCCGCGGCGTCCTCGCCCGCGCCCGGCGTGAGCGCGATAACCGAGTCCACCAGTGCTCGCACCCTCGCGTGGAGGGGACCCGCCGCCGGCTGCACGACGCCTGCGACCGCGCTGGCCTTCCGCTGGAGCTTGGCAGCCAGTGAGAGCGCAGGCAGGGCGGCCGGGATGCCGTCGGTCACGCTGGCGCGGCCCTTCTCCTCCTTCTTGATGATCTCCCAATTGGACACGACGGTGGCGGCGTCGTGCGCCACGACGTCTCCGAAGACGTGGGGATGCCGGGAGACCAGCTTGTCGTGGAGACTTCGGGCGACGTCGGCGATCGTGAACCTCCCCTCTTCGGCGGCGAGGCGCGAGTGCAAGAACACCTGGAAGAGCAGGTCTCCGAGCTCCTCTTCGAGGTGGAGGCTCGCTCGGCGCTCGGCCTCGGCGTCCGGCTCCTCCCCCTGGGCGTCCGTCGCGTCCGTCGCGTCCGTCGCGTCGATCGCGTCGATCTGCTCGATCTCCTCGATCGCGTCGAGGACTTCGTACGCCTCCTCGAGGAGGTGACGCTCGAGCGAGCCGTGCGTCTGGCGCCGGTCCCAGGGACAGTCCCGCCGCAGGCGGCGGACCAGCTCGTCGAGTGCGGCGAGCTCCCCTGCAACCGGCGCTTCGAGCCGCGGCACCCACAACGTCGTGAGGTGATCGGGCACCACGGCGCGGTCGAGCTCGTGCCAGGGGACCACCTCGACCACCTCGTCGCGGAGCCCGAGGTGGTGGAGGACGGTCACAGTGAGGTCGACGGGCTCTCCCGTGTCGCTCAGGACCAGCTTCACGTCGGAGAGCACCCCGGTCGACCAGCACTGGGCGACGAGCAGCGGGCCGCGCTCGCCAGCCGCCTCCACGGCGAAGCGGGTGCCGTCGACGAGTCGCACCCCAGCGACGAGCGGGTCCACGCCCAGACGTGCCCATGCCAGGTCGAGGAAGGACATGGCCGGGACAACCGTGACCTCGACGCTCGGGTCACCGCGCAGCAGCTCGACCGTGCGCTCGGCGACGAGGGGCGACCCAGGGACGGCGTAGAGGACCTCGCCGCCGCCGGTCGCCACGACCTTGGCCGCCGCCACGAGGTCCGCGACGATCCGGTCGTAGACCTCCTCGAACGTCGCGGCCGTCTCGTAGTGACGGTCGAAGCTGGCGACCGTCGCCGCGCCCGGCACGGGCGCGGCCCCGTCCCGGCCCGCCGCCTGCCCACTGAGCCATGCGGCAGCAGGATGCCGCGCCGTGCGCAGGAAGATCGTGGTCGCTGACCGCAGCAGCTCACGGGTGGACTGCGGGATCATCTCGGCGCCTGCAGGCCCGAGACCGACGACGGTGATGCGCGGCCGGGACACCTGGAACCTCGACGCCGAACGGATCAGGCGCTCGCCGGTGTGGGCACCGGGAGGTCCGCAGAGGTCGAGATCCCGGCACCTGGCCGGGGCGCCGGGGCCACCAGTGTCTGGGGATGTCTGGGGACCGCGCCGTACCCCAGGTCCGTGCCGTACCGGCTCACCAAGGCCGTCCCGGTCGTCGCGTCGGAGGGAAGGTCAAACCCTCGACCTCGACCTCGACCGCGACCGCGGCCGCGGCCGCCGCCGCCGGCGCCGCCGCCACCGCCAGGAGGACGAGCCGCTTCATGCGCCGCGCATGCTACCGGTCCCTGCTGCGTCATCGGGAGCCGGAAGCAGTGTGGCCAGGAGCGCGCCGAGCTGGTCCGCAGGGAGCGCGTCACCGGTGAGGGGCACCACGAGCCGGCGCAGCTGCTCCCGGTAGGTTGCAGCGGGGGCGACGCGACGGAGGCGGACCTGAGCGCTTGCCGGCAACGTGACCGGCGACAGCTTCGCGACAGCATGGCGAGCCCCGCCGGCACGGGCGGACGAGACCGCGATCTCCTCGATCCCGGTCCGAAGGCACTCGGCTCGGAGGCGAGCGAGCGAGAGCAGCCCGGCCGCCGCCGGCGGCAGCGGCCCGTAGCGGTCGACCCACTCCTCGGCGATGTCGTCGACGTCGGCGATCGTGGTCGCCGACGCGAGCCGCCGGTAGGCCTCGAGGCGGGCGTCCTCGAGCGGGACGTACTCGGGCGGGAGGTTGGCGTCGCCGGGGACGTCGAGCGAGACGGCCGGAGGTTGCGGACGCGGATCGCCACGCGCCTCCGCCACGGCCTCGGCCACCATCTGGACGTAGAGGTCGTAGCCGACCGCCGCGATGTGACCCGACTGTGTGGACCCGAGCAAGTTGCCCGCGCCCCGGATCTCGAGGTCGCGCATCGCGATCTTGAACCCCGCGCCGAGCTCGGTGTGCTCGCCGACGGTCCGCAGCCGCTCGTAGGCCTGTTCGGTGAGCACACGGTCGGCGGGGTGGAACAGGTACGCGTACGCGCGCTGGTTGCTCCGGCCGACGCGCCCGCGGATCTGGTGGAGCTGGCCGAGGCCGAGCATCTCCGCGCGATCCACCACGAGCGTGTTCACCGTCGGCATGTCGATGCCCGACTCGATGATCGTCGTGCACACGAGCACGTCGAACTTGCGCTCCCAGAAGTCGAGGACCACCTGCTCGAGGCTGCCTTCGTCCATCTGGCCGTGCGCGACCGCGATCCGTGCTTCGGGGACGAGCGTACGAAGCCGGGCCGCGACCGTCTCGATGTCCGACACGCGATTGTGCACGAAGAAGACCTGCCCCTCGCGGAGGAGCTCGCGGCGGATGGCCTCGGACACCGCGGCGTCGTCGTACTCCCCGACGTAGGTGAGGATCGGCCGGCGGTCTGCCGGTGGCGTGTTCACGAGAGACAAGTCCCGGATCCCGGTGAGCGCCATCTCCAGCGTCCTCGGGATGGGGCTCGCCGTCAGGGTGAGCACGTCGACACCTTCGGAGATGCGCTTCACCGCCTCTTTGTGCGTCACGCCGAAGCGTTGCTCCTCGTCGACGACGAGAAGGCCGAGGTCCTTGAAGCGGACGTCGTGCGCGAGCAGCCGGTGGGTTCCCACGACGACGTCGACCGACCCGTCCGCGACGCCGTCGACGACCTTCTTGGCCTGCGCGGGCGAAAGGA
This sequence comes from Actinomycetes bacterium, assembly GCA_021791145.1. The sequence goes on from JAJYXE010000007.1 coordinate 35,350, forward strand.
AGCGGCTCAGCAGCTCCACCCTCACCGGGAAGCCCGAGTAGCGGTCGGCGAACGTCTGATGGTGCTGGCTCGCGAGCAAGGTGGTCGGCACCAGGATCGCTGCCTGTTTGCCGTCCTGGACCGCCTTGAAGACGGCTCGCACGGCGACCTCGGTCTTGCCGAAGCCGACGTCGCCGCAGACGAGACGGTCCATCGGCCTCGGCAGCTCCATGTCGGCCTTGACCTCTGCGATCGCGCGAAGCTGGTCGGCGGTCTCCGTATAGGGGAACGACGACTCGAGCTCGTGCTGCCACGGCGAGTCGGGTGCGAACGCATGCCCCTGCACCTCGAGCCGCCTGCGGTAGAGGGCGACGAGCTCCTGGGCCACTTCGCCCGCGGCCGCCCGCGCCCGCGCGCGGGTGCGCTGCCAGTCCGCCCCGCCCATCTTCGAGAGAGTGGGGGACTCCCCTCCGCTGTAGGGGGTGACGGCCTCGATCTGGTCGACGGGAAGGTAGAGCCGGTCGCTGCCGCGGAACTCGAGGACGAGGTAGTCGCGCGCGGTCCCCGCGACCGTGCGGGTCGTCATACCGGCGTAGCGCGCCACGCCGTGCTGACGATGGACGACGTAGCCCCCTGGACCGAGATCGTCGAAGAACCCGTCGGTGGGCCGGGCGCGTGGCCGGGCGCGCCGATGCGCGGCGCGCCGTCCGGTGACGTCGGTCTCGGAGAGCACGGCCACGCGCGCGCCGGGCAGCGCGAACCCCGAGGAGATCGCCGCGGTCACCACCTGGACGCCCGCGGCGACCTCCGCACGCTCCGCTGCTCGAGCAGCCACACCCTCCTCCGCCAGCACTTCAGAGAGCCTCGAGGTCCCGAGGCGGCTGGTCGCGCACAGAGTGACCGAGTACCCATCCTCTGCGAGGGTGCGCACCTGGCGCGCGAGGCGGGCGGCGTCACCGGCGACGTGCTCGAAGCCCCGGACGACGATAGAGGGCGTGCCCGGCGTGTCGGCGACGGGGACGATCGCCAGTGACGCCGCCTTCGTGCGCACGAGCAGCCTGGAGAAGGGGAGGTGCAGCCGCGGGAAGCGCGAGCCCGGGCCCGAGTCGTCGTCGGGCGGCGCGCCCCAGGTCGTCGCCAGCGTGTCGGCGAGCGCGGCCTCCTCGGAGACGACTTCGAGCGCGCGGTCCCGGACGCGGCGATGCTCGATGACGACGACCTGCGCGTTGGCGTCGAGAAGATCGGGGAGCAGCTCCTCTGCGGGGTGGAGCCAGGGCAGCCACGACTCCATCCCGTCGAATGCCTCGCCCGCAGCGATGCGCTCCCAGTTGCGGCGACCCCACGGCTCCTCGTCGACGAGCGCAGCTGCCCTGGCGCGCACCGGCTCGGTGAGCACCAGCTCTCGGCACCCGTACACGACCGCGGCATCGAGCGGACCCGTCGACCGCTGGTCGGCGACGTCGAACGCCGTCAACCGGTCCACCTCGTCGCCGAACAGGTCGATCCGGACCGGCACATCGGACGTGGAGGGGAACACGTCGACGATCCCGCCGCGCACCGCGAACTCGCCGCGGTGCTCCACTTGCGGTTCCCGCCGGTAGCCGGCGGCCGAGAGCCACGACGTGGCCCCACCCACGTCGAGCCGCTCCCCGCGACGCACCACGAGCGGAGCGGCGATCTCCCGCCAGGGAGCCAGGCGCTGCAGGAGCGAGCGCACCGACGCGACCACGATCGCGGGGTAGCCGGCCCCACCGGCGTCAGCGGCACCGGCGGCACCGCCAGACCCGCCGCCGCTCGTCGCGCGGGCCAGCCGCCAGATCAGCGCGAGCCGTTGGCCCATCGTGGCAACGTCCGGGCTCACCCGTTCGAACGGCAACGTCTCCCAGGCCGGCAGCCTGACGACCGGCTGCGACACCTCGCCGGCGACCTGCAGATCCGGCGTCCCGGCCGGGTCCACGAAGCACGCCAGGTCCGCAGTCAACCGCTCCGCGTCGGCCTCGGTCGCGGTGACGACCAGCATCGGACGCCGATCGGAGAGCCGCGCGAGTCCCGCGACCGTGAACGCCTGCGCCGCGCCGGCGACGGCGAGGGTCCCCCCCGCGACCCCGACGACGCGCGCGAGGGACGGCTCGTTGCGCAACGCGCCGGTGAGCGGCGCGAGTGGCGCGAGCGGGGCTGCGACCGGGTCAGCCGTCACCGTTGCACCTGTTCATCGCAGCACCCACTCCCTCATTCACGATGATCTCGACCGCGTCGGCCGCCGTTTCGATTGCGCCGTCGAGCAGCGCACGCTCCGCCTTGCCCGGACGCCGCAACACGTAGTCCGCCCCCTGCTGCCTTCCCGGCGGCTTCCCGATCCCGATCCTGACCCTCACGAACTCGGCGGTGTGCAGATGGTCGCGCACCGATTGCAGGCCCTTGTGCCCGGCGAGGCCGCCACCGAGCTTGACCCGAACCCGGCCCGGCGGGAGGTCGAGCTCGTCGTGGAGGACCACGAGGCGGGAGGGGTCCTCGATGCCGAAGCGCCGCATGAGCGGCCGCACTGTCGCGCCCGACTCGTTCATGTACGTGTTGGGGATGGCCAGCGCGACCCTCACGGCGCCGATCCGGACCTCCTCGACGACCGCTCGCTGACCCTTCTCCGGTCGCAGGCGGCCCGTGCCGCAGCGCCTGGAGACGGCTCGCACGGCCTCAGCACCGACATTGTGCCGCGTGCCCTCGTAGTCGGGACCGGGGTTGGAGAGCCCGACCACGAGGACGTCGGCGGGGGTGCCCCAGTGAGAGCCCGCGTCGCGGTCGCGGCCCCGTCCGCGCCCGCCGAAGAGCGGCGCCAGGGCTTAGCCCTCGTGCAGCTCAGGCGCGGCAGGCTCCCCGCCTCCCGCTTCGCCAGCCGAGGCAGGGGCGCCCTCCCCCTCCTCTGCGCCGGCCTGCACCCTGGGCGGCACACCCGTCACGACCGGCACCTCGTCGTCGAGATCCACTGACACCCCGCTCGGAAGACCGAGATCACCCACCCGGATCACGCCGCCGATCGTGAGCGCCGAGATGTCCACCTCGAAGTGCGTCGGGATGTCCGCCGGCTTCGCGCGTACCGGGAGGGTGAACAGCTGCTGGTCGACGAGCCCGTCGCCGTGATGGACCTCGATCGCCTCCCCCTCGAGGAAGATGGGCACGTCCGCCGCGATGACCTCGTCGTGGCGGACGATCTGGAAGTCGACATGGGTGACCGTGCCGCGCACCGGGTGGTGCTGGAGCTCACGAGCCACCGTGAGGTACGTCTTGCCGCCGGCACGCAGCGAGAGGAGCGTGTTCGTCCCCGCCTGCCCGGACAGCGCGACTCGGAGGTCCCGGGCCGCGATCGCCACCGGCACCGGCTCGGTGCCGTGGCCGTAGACGATCCCAGGGATCTTCCCTTCGGCACGCAGTCGCCGGGACGCGGCAGAGCCGAGGGGCCTTCCGGCCTCCGCTTCCAGGACGATCTCGGCCATGGAGGGTCTCCTTCGAAAAACCTAGGGCATCACCGGCATGACCGGCGTCGCTGCCGGTGGTGCAGGGACGACCTCCCTCTCGCGCGACGAGGAGGTCGGGCATCGCGGCAGCGGGCTTCAAGCCTAGCGTGCGGGTGGAGCGCCGCTCCAGGGGCGTCAGGACTTCGCCGTCGCCTCGAGCGCCGCCTGGACCAGCCCCGCCCCCCTCGCGTCGCCGACCAGGCCCGACGCCATCTTGTTCATGACGTAGGCCACGCACAGCCGCCTGTCGAAGTCCACCACCACGACGGACCCGCCCCACCCTCCCCAGGCGCAGATCCTCGGTCCTTCGGGCACCGGGCCGCCGGAGAGCGCGAAGCCCAAGCCGAACCGCAGCGGCACGCCGAGCACCAGGTCCTTGCCGTCCGACTGCTGCTCGAAGACGCGCTCGCAGCCGGCCTCCGAGAGGAGCCGCACCCCTCGTGCTTCGCCTCCGCACGCGAGGACCGAGTGGACGGCCGCCACCGAGCGCGCGTTGCCGTGGCCGTTGGCGGCCGGGATCTCGGCCCGGCGCCATTGCGCGCTGGACGACGCCTCGGCGGGCACCAGCGGATTGAGGAACGTGCGCAGGGCGAGTGGCGCATCCTCCTGGTTGATGCGCGCGAGATGGTCCGGCGGCACCACCGGCGCGACCCGCTCGTCAGCCTGCTCGGGGGTGCCGATGAGGAAGTCCGCACGGAGTGGGCCGGCCACCTGCTCGGCGAAGAACCGGCCGACGCTCTGGCCGGTGATCCGACGGACCACCTCGCCGACCAGGTATCCTTGAGTGAGCGCATGGTACCCGGACGCCGAACCGGGCGTCCACCACGGCTCCTCGGCGGCGAGGAGCGCCGTCGCCTTCTCCCAGTCGTAGAGGTCTTCCAACGTCATGGGCGCCGCCCAGCCCGAAAGCCCCGACGTGTGGCCCAGCAAGTGGCGGACCTCCACGTCGCGCTTGCCTCCCGCTGCGAACTCCGGCCAGTAGCGCTCGACAGGCGCGGCGACGTCGAGCTCGCCCGCGTCGGCCAGCATGAGCGCGACCAGTGCGGTCATCGTCTTGGTGGTCGACCAGACGTTGACGATGGTGTCGGCGGACCAGGGCGTCGTCCGGTCGGGGTCCACGTAGCCCCCCCAGAGGTCGACCACGGGCTCACCGTCGAGGTGGACGGCGCAGGACGCCCCGAGGTCCGATCCGTCCGAGAGGTTCCTCTCGAACGCGGACCGGACGCTTGCGAACCGCTCGTCGCAGTGCCCGGACGCCTCTGGCATCGGATTCGCGTCGTGCCCGCGTCAGGCGAGGTTCTCGCCGCCGAAGATCTCCGACACGGAGGTGTCCTCGAAGACCGCGTCGATCGCGTCGGCGATGACCTTGGCGACCGACAGGACTTCGAGCTTCTCGAACAGCCGGTCCTCGGAAACCGGCAGCGTGTCGGTCACCACCACCCTCGAGATCGGCGACGCCTTGAGCCTGTCTGCGGCCGGGTCCGAGAGGACGGGGTGGGTTGCCATGGCCCAGACGTCGGACGCGCCCGCGTCAGCGAGGAGCTCTGCGGCAGCGCACACGGTCCCCGCGGTGTCGATCATGTCGTCGATGATCACGCACCGACGTCCGGCGACGTCACCGACGACATGGCGCGCCTCGACCTGGTTGGCGGTGCCCCGCGGGCGCGTCTTGTGGACGAGCGCGAGGTCGGAGCCGAGGTGCTGGCTGAAGCGCTCGGCGACCTTCACGCGGCCAGCGTCGGGCGCGACGACGACCATGTCCGAGGAGCAGTCGTCGAAGTGCTCGCGCAGGTAAGACTCGAGCACCGGGGTCGCGGTGAGATGGTCGAACGGCACGTCGAAGAACCCCTGGATCTGCCCTGAGTGCAGGTCGACGCTCACCACCCGATCAGCGCCTGCCGCGGACAAGACATCCGCCACGAGCTTGGCGGTGATCGGCTCCCTTCCCGTCGCCTTGCGATCCTGGCGCGAGTAGCCGTAGTAGGGACAGACCGCGGTGATCCTCTTCGCCGACGCTCGCTTGGCGGCGTCGATCATGATGAGCTGCTCCATGAGCGCGTCGTTCACCGGACCGCAGTGCGTCTGCACGATGAAGACGTCGCAGCCCCGGACCGACATGTCGTAACGGCAGTGGATCTCGCCGTTGGCGAACTCCCGGAGGTTCGCCTCGCTCAGCTCCACGCCGAGGTGCGCCGCAATCTGCTCGGCGAGCACGGGGTGAGAGCGGCCCGAGACGAGGACGAGGCGCCGACGCGGGATGAACTCCACGTCGACGACGCTATCTCCTGGTGTCGGGCTCCGCGTCGGGCTCCGCGTCGGGCACAGGACCGGCGCCCAGGCCGCCGAGGGCCGCGCCGAGGACCGTGAACGGCGGGACGATCGCTCCCGGCCCGACCTCCGCGCCCGGCCCGAGCGTCGCGAAGGGCCCGACCCGCGCCCCCGCGCCCACGACGGCACCGACGCACACGCTGTGGCGCACCTCGGCGCGCTCGCCGACCCTGGTGTCGACCAGGGTCGACTGGGGGCCGATCTCGGCGGCCTCACCGATCGTCGACTCGCCGCGAAGGATGACCCCAGGGAGCAGCGACACGTCGGTGGAGAGCTGCACCTCGGCGTCCACGTAGGTCCGCTCGGGGTCCCACATCGTCACGCCCCGCCTCATCCACCGCTCGTTGATGCGATCGCGGAGCTCGGCCTCTGCGATCGCGAGCTGGGCACGATCGTTGACGCCCGCCGCCTCCATCGGATCGGCGACCATGAGCGCCTCGACCCGGTAACCGGCCGCCGACAGGACGCCCACGACGTCGGTCAAGTAGTACTCGCCCTGCTCGTTGGCGGGCCGGAGCCGCCGGAGCGACGGGGCGAGCACGCTGCGCCTGAAGCAGTAGATCGAGGTGTTGATCTCGGTGATCTGCCTCTCCTCTACCGTCGCGTCGCGGTCCTCTACGACCCGCAGGACGCTCCCGTCCTTGCCGCGGACGACGCGGCCATAGCCGGCGGCGTCGCTGACATCGGCCGCGAGCAGCGTGGCGCCGGCCTGACGCTCTCGATGGTGGCGAACGAGGGCGGCGAGCGTCGGTGGCCGCACGAGCGGGGTGTCGCCCGGGAGGACCACCACGTCGCCCTCCTGGTCGTCCCCGGACTCTGTGTCCGCGAGCAGGCCGGTGAGCCCCACGGCTGCCGCGTCGCCGGTCCCCCGCTGCTCGTGCTGGGTGACGATCTCGATGGAGAGGCTCTTGGGCGCGTGGTCGACCAGCGTCCGGCTCACCCACTCCCCGTGATGGCCGACCACGACGACCACACGCTCGACGTCGAGCTCTGCGAGCGCGTCGAGGACGTGGAGCACCATGGGCCGGCCACAGAGCCGGTGCAGCGGCTTGGGCCGCTGCGATCGCATGCGGGTGCCCTCCCCCGCGGCGAGGACGACGGCGGAGAGCGGGCCGGTGCTCATGGCGTTCATCTTGCCCCTGTCGGGTGGGCAGGGCGCGCATCGCGCGGGCCGATCGGAGATCAATCCCGGCGCTGGGTAGTCTCGCGGCCGGTGCCGACCCCCGACGCCGCCCCGGAGCCTCCGGGCGTCAAGGCCGCCCCGGACGCCTCTCGGCCGAGCTCCTCCAGCATCTGGTGGACCGCGCGTGCGATCGGCCTCCACACCACGCTGGCCGTCGTCGTCCCCGCATTCCTCGCGCTGTTCTGGTGGCAGGTCCAGCGCGTGCGGCAGGGGAACACGTTGAGCTGGGCCTACGTGTTCGAGTGGCCGTTCTTCACCGGCTACGCGGTCTACCTGTGGTGGAAGCTGGTCCACGACCAGCCCGACCCCGTGGCGGATCCTCGCAGCGTCTCGGGCCGCTCCACCGGCCCGGAGCAGCACGGCCGAGACGATCACCGCCTGGACGAGGGGGCCCTCGACGAGCACGGCCTCGACGGGGAAGCCCTCGACGAGGAGCTCGCGGCGTACAACCGCTACCTCGCCGAACTGCACTCCTCGGGCCGACGCAAGCGGTGGTGAGCGGAGCGGCGGCCGCCCGGTGCCGAAGCCGCCGACCGTTGCCGACGGGGCGAGCGCGCGGCCGATAGGGTCTCGGCCCATGGCCCAGGGGATCCCACCGGTCTCCACTCGCGCGGCCACCACCGATGCGAGGGCCGGCATCGACGCCGGAGCGTCGTGGGCTCGAGGAGCGCGGTCCGCCCGCCGCGTCGCGCAAGACCCCGAGGCAAGCCCATGGCGCCGCACACGACGAGGCACCGCGGTGCTGTATGCCGCCGCCGCGATCTTCGCCTACCACCGCATCCTGTTCGCGCAGACGAGCAGCATGCCCGGGTGCAACTGCGGCGACCAGGCGCAGGAGGTGTGGTTCCTCCGCTGGCCGCTGTACGCGATCAGTCACGGACTGAACCCGTTCTTCTCGACGTGGATGAACTACCCCAAGGGGATCAACCTCGCCATCAACACGTCATCCCCCTTGCTCGGGCTCGCGTCCGCGCCGCTCCAGCTCACGATCGGCACGGTCGCCACCTACGACATCCTGCTCGTCGTCGCGCTCGCCACCTCGGCGCTGGCCATGTGCCTTGCGCTTCGCCGCTGGGTGCGGTCATGGGCTGCAGCCTTCGTCGGCGGACTGCTGTACGGCTTCTCCCCCTACATGATCGGGCAAGGCGGGAGCCACGTTTTCCTCGTGACGCTGTTCATCCCGCCGATCATCCTCGTGCTCCTCGACGAGATCGTCGTCCGCCAGCGTCACGGCGCATTGCGAGACGGCCTCTTCCTCGGCGTGCTGCTCGCGCTGCAGTACTACATCTCGCCCGAAGTCCTGGCGATGACGATCGTCGTGGCGCTCGTCGGCGTCGCCGCGCTCGCCGCGCTCGCCGTGGCACGACGGCGCACGCTGAGGGACCGTCTTCCGCACGTCGCGATCGCGGCGATCTCGTGCGCGGCGGTGTGTGCGGCTGCGCTCGCGTACCCCGTCTGGATGTCGATCAGCGGACCGCAACACGTCGTCGGGCCACCGCATCGGCTCTCAGGGCTCTCGGGGTTCCGCGGGGACTTGCTGGGGCCGGTCCTGCCCACCTCCGACCAGCTCCTCGCGCCGGCCGCGCTGAAGGCGCACGGCGACGCCCTCGTCGGCGGCAACTACAGCGAGAACGGCCTGTACCTCGGCGTCCCCCTGGTCGTCGTGCTCGCCACTTTCGCGTGGGTCTACCGCCGGCGGGGCGAGCTCGTCTTCTTCGTGTCGATGCTCGTTGCCTCGGCGATCCTCGCGCTCGGGCCCCAGCTCGTCGTCGACACCCACTCCACCGGTGTCCCGCTCCCCGCCTGGGTGCTCGCGCGCGTGCCGTTCCTCCAGGACATCCTCGACGTGCGGTTCGACCTCTTCGTGCAGCTGTTCGCCGCGGCGGCGCTCGGCGTCGGGATCGACGAGATGGTCAGGAGCCGGAACGGCGCCCACCGCCGGCGAAGAGGGCTCGAGAGGCTCGCCGCGCCCGGCGTCGTCGCGATCGTCGCGCTTGCTCCGCTGATCCCTGGCTCGCCGTACCCCGCCGCTCCCACGCTGTCGCCCGCCTTCTTCACCTCGCGCGCGCTCGACCGGATCCCCGCCGGGTCACCGGTGCTCACCTACCCCTACCCGTTGCGCAACGACGCGGAGTGGAACCTCACGTTCCAAGCGATCGCCGGCATGCGCTTCAAGGTGTTCGGCGCCGACGCCTTCGTCCCCGACGGGCCGGGCGGGACGAGCGTCTCCACCCCGACCCTGCTCGAGCCGCGTGTCGTGGAGCGGCTCCTGTCGGACGCCTACACACCCGCCTTTGCCCAGTCGCAGCTCGCGACAGCGCCCGCGGCGCTTCCGGCGGTCGATCAGCGCTCGGTCCGGGCACTCAGGGAGTTCCTGGTGCGCTACCGCGTCTCGACGGTCCTGGTCGAGCACTTCGGGCTGGCACCCAAGACCGTGGCCGGCTACGTGACCGACGCCCTCGGCCGCCCGGACGAGACCGGCGGCGTGTGGGCATGGTTCGACGTGCAGCGCCTGTTGACGCGACACTCCATCTCGACGGCTCCGGCGCGGCGCTGACGATTGGTGGTCCTCGCAGGAGGGGTCGCCCGCGCGGGGCTCCCTTGCCCGACGACGTGCTCTATGTCGTAGAGCCCGTCGTGCCCGACACGACCGGGTGGACCTGGAGGGGCGAGCAGCCGGGGAGGGGCGCTGTGAGCCGCTTCGAGGTCGTCGATGTCGGCGGCGTCACGAGCAGCGCGGGGAAGGTCGGGCACGAGGACACGGTGCCCTCCGGGACGTCGGTCCCCTCGACCATCGCTGAGGCCGTCGCCCGCGGCTGCAGCACCACCAGCGGCGGCGTGGTCGACCCTGTCCGCATGCCGCCGAGGTAGCCCGACAAGGTGCGCTGCGCCTGCTGGACCTGGCGGCCTGTCGCGCTCAAGGCGGCGATCCCGGGATAGCCGGACAATGCACAGGGCGTGGCGGCGACGTTCTCGAAAAGGATGGTGGCTCCCTCGTGGCCGAGCCCGGCGGCGGTCGGCCCGGCCGAGATCACCAGGTCCGCGAACGTGCAGCGCGCCGGCGCGGGGGGCGCGCTGGTGGTCGACGTCGCCGTCGAGGTCGTCGTCGAAGAGCGCGGCGCGCTCGTGGAGCCGTGCGACGTGTGCGTCCCGTGCGAGCCATGGGTCGCCTGCGGCGCGGCCCGGTTCCCGGCTCCGCACGCGCTGCACACGACCGCGAGGCTTCCTGCGAGCGCGAGCGCTCCTGCCGTTCTCTTGCGCACTGCACGAAGGTACCAGCCCGGCAGGCGACCGACCGTCGAGCGGGGGCTGCCCGCGTGCGTTCCGGGGGGAGGGCTCGAACCTCCAACATCCGGCTCCAAAGGCCGACGTTCTGCCGATTGAACTACCCCGGAGACAGCGCCCATTCAACCAGGTGCAGGCAGCTCGCACCGGCTCGCACCGGCTCGCACCGGCACGCGCCCGGCACGCCCCCGGCACGCACCCGGCACGCGCCCGGCACGCCCCCGGCACGCACCCGGCACGCGACGTCCCAGTCCACGACGTCGCGCGGGCGCTAAGAAGTTCGGAAGAACCCCCCTTGTGGGACTTCGCCGGATTCCAGCACCCCGGTATTGTCGTCGCGGCCGATGAGGCGTGGGAGGCGGAGCCGCCATTGCGTGCCGCCCGAGCGAAAGGAGCCGGCGCAGGTGCGGATCCTCGTCGTCGACGACGACCCCGGGGTGCGGACCGCCCTCGACAGAGCGCTCCGGCTCGACGGCTACGAGGTCAGCACGGTCGGTGACGGCGGGGCAGCCCTCGAGGCGCTCGCGCGCGCGGCCCCCGACGCCGTGATCCTCGACCTGGCGCTCCCGGGAATGGACGGGCTGGAAGTCTGCAGGCGCATGCGCAGCGCAGGCGACGACACCCCGGTGCTCATGCTCACCGCACGGGACGCGGTCCACGACCGTGTGCTCGGCTTGGACGCCGGCGCCGACGACTACGTCGTGAAGCCGTTCGCGCTCGCCGAGCTCGAGGCGCGGCTGCGCGCGCTCCTCCGGCGACGGCCGGCGGATGGCGGCGAGTCGCTGCGCTTCGCCGACCTGGTCCTCGATCTCGGCACGCGCGAGGCGCGGCGGGGCGAGCGCGTCTTCACCCTGACGAGGATCGAGTTCGACCTGCTCGAGCTCTTCATGCGCCATCCTCGCCAGGTGCTCACCCGCGAGGTCATCTTGGACCGGGTGTGGGGCTACACGTTCGACTCGGGGACCAACTCGCTCGCGGTCTACGTCGGCTACCTCAGGCGAAAGACCGAGGCGGGCGACGAACCTCGGCTGCTGCACACCGTTCGCGGGGTGGGGTACGTGTTGCGCGAGCCGTGACCTTCCGCAGCAGGCTCGTCGTCGTCGCGGCGATCGCCGTGGTCGTCGCAGTGCTCGCCGCGGCCGCTGCCAGCTACTTCGCCGCTCGCGACTCGCTGCTCGGCTCGATCGACGGGATCTTGCGGTCCGAAGCGCGCGCGACGGTGCACGCCCTGCGGTCGAGCACAGGGAGGCTCCAGCGGCGGCTCGGCGGGCTCGGCTACCAGGGCTACCAGATCGTCACGCCTTCGGGCGCCGTGATCACCGGGAAGGGGATCCCGCTCTCGGCGGCCGTGAAGGCGGTCGCGGAGGGGACCGCGCCGTCGTACTTCGCCGTCATCACCATCACAGGTGCCCAGTACCGCGAGCTCGTGGTCGGGCTGGGGACGGTGAGCGTGCTGACAGGACCCTTCTACGCCGGCTCGACGCCTGCCGCACTGCAGGTGGTGCTCCCGCTGGCGAGCGTCGACAGCGAGCTCGAGCGGCTCAGCCTCATCCTCGCCGGCGTCGCGGTGCTCGGCGTCGGGCTGGCGCTGCTGCTTGCCTGGCTCGTGGGGCGCACCGCGCTCGTCCCGTTGGACGAGCTGACCGCGGCAGTCGAGCGCGTGGCCGCCACCACCGACGTGAGCCAACGCCTCGACCCCGAAGGCGCTGACGAGCTGGGCAGGTTGCGGCGCGCCTTCAACCACCTGCTGAGCGCGCTCCAGCGATCCCAGGACGCGCAGCGTCAGCTGGTGCTTGACGCAGGCCATGAGCTTCGCACGCCGCTCACCAGCCTGCGCACCAACCTGGAGGTCGTCCGACGGCTCGACCAGCTCTCTCCTGAAGAACGCCATGTGCTGGTGGACGACATCTTGACGCAGATGAACGAGCTCACGACGCTCGTCGGCGACCTCTCCGAGCTCGCCCGAGGCGAGCAGCGCCCCACCCCGCCCCGGGTCTTTCGCCTCGATCGCGTCGTCGAGGACGCGGCCGCCGTGGCGACGACCCATGGCCGCCCGCGAGAGGTGACGTTCAGCCTCTCGTCCTCGCCTTCGTGGGTCTGCGGCCAACGTGACCGGATCGACCGAGCGATCGGCAATCTCTTGGACAATGCGCTCAAGTGGAGCCCTGACGGCAGCGTCGTCGAGGTCTCGTGCCGCGACGGGGTCGTCGCGGTGCGCGACCACGGTCCGGGCATCGCCGAAGAAGACCTCCCCCACGTCTTCGACCGCTTCTATCGAGCGCCCAGCGCGCGTGCGCTCCCAGGCTCGGGGCTCGGCTTGGCGATCGTGGCCCAGGTCGCGCACGCGGAAGGGGGCTCGGTGTGGGCGGGCAACGCACCCGAAGGGGGCGCGATCTTCCGCTTCGAGCTCCCGACGGTGACCCCGCCGCCCACCGAGGGGCGCGAAAGTTCGGACGACGACGAATGACCTCCTTTCGCGGTCGCGGACGAAGCCGACGTGGCGGGCCGCACCTCGGCCCTGTAACCTCCCCCGAGCCATGGGATCGCTGATCAAGAAGCGCCGGAAGCGCATGCGCAAGAAGAAGCACAAGAAGATGCTGAAGGCCACGCGCTGGCAGCGACGCGCGGGCAAGTAGCCGTCCTACGTGCAAGGACCGGCCCATCCTGCCGGCACCGTGCGGACGGGGATGAGGCGCCCCTGCTCGCCCCCGAGCGCGAGGATCTCGCCTCGCCCGGCCTCGAGGCCCTCGAGCGAACCCTCGACGAACCAGGTGGAGCCGCTCCCCGCGAGCACCGGCGTCCGCCCGGTCGCCTCGCCGAGGAGATCGCGCCACGCCGCGAGGCGCGGCTCGACGTCGAGGGCAGCCCGGGTGAGCTGGTTTTGCCCCTCGGTCCTCGGACCCGGCTCTTCTTGGGCAGCCAGCGCGTCCCAGCGCCTGTAGACAGCTGCCGTGTCCACTCCGAAGGGCGGGACGAGGAGCACGTAGGAGCGCCGTACGTAGGCAAGCGGCGTCACGCGTGCGCCGATCCCCTCGACCCGAGCGCGACCGCCGACAGTGCAGAACGGCACGTCTCCACCGAGCGAAGCGGCGAGCGAGAGGTCCTCCACGCCCGCCCATCGGAGGATCGCCCCCGCGTCGGCGGAGCCGCCGCCCAGCCCGCCGCCGACCGGGATCCGCTTCTCCACGCGTACCGCGGCCCGTCGGCCGACGGCCGCGAGCGCGCGGGCGACGAGGTTGTCCGGTCCGCTGGAGAGCTCCTCGGCCCGGGCGCCGGGCAAGGGGACGACCTCCAGGCCATCAGCTCCGGGGCGGACGACGAGCGTATCGAAGAGGTCGAGCGCGACCATCTCGGCGTCGAGGTCGTGGTAGCCGTCGAGGCGGCGTCCCAGCACTTCGAGCCTCACCGTCAGCTTGGCCGGCGCGACGAGCACGGTCCCGGTGGTGAGATCGCGTCCCTCGCTCACCCGGGGCCCGCCCCCGACTGCCCGTGCGCCGCGAGCGCCCCCCACTGCACGACGTCCAGCTCCTCTGCCCGCGCCGTCGGTTCGACGCCTGCGGCGGCGAACGCGTCGGGAGCCACCAAGCCGGCGAGCGATCGCCGCAGCATCTTGCGTCTTTGCGCGAAGCCCGCATGCACCACCGAGCACAATCGCTCGTAGGAGACGAGCTCGGGCGACACCGCGGGGACGGTGCGGCGGTCGATGCGGAGGAGCGCAGACTCGACGGAGGGCCGCGGGAAGAACACGGTCGGCGGCACCGTGCCGAGCACTGACGCGCGGGCCCAATAGCTCACCTTCACCGAGACACCGCCGTAGGTCCGTCCCCCCGGCGCCGCCGCGAGCCGCTCACCGACCTCGCGCTGCACCATGACGAGCATCGAGCGAACCTGCGGCGCCTCCTCGAGCGCGCGCACCACGATCGGCGTCGCGACGTTGTAGGGGAGGTTGGCCACCAGCGCCCACGGGCCGGACCTGCCCAGGAGCCGCTCCCAGTCGAGGCGCAGCCCGTCGTCTCGGACCACGCGCACGTTGGGGAACAGTCCGACGACCGATCGAAGCATGGGGACCAGGCGACGGTCGAGCTCCACGGCCACCACCTCGCCGCCTGCCTCTGCGAGCGCGACCGTGAGCGAGCCGAGGCCCGCACCGATCTCGACGACGCGCGACGCGGAGCCCACCTCGGCGAGGCGGGCGATCCTCCTGACCGTGTTGGGGTCGGCGACGAAGTGCTGCCCCAGAGCCCTGCTCGGCCTGAGCCCGTGCTGTTCGAGCAACCGGCGGACGTCCGCCGCGCCCAGTTCGGCGGGTCCGCTGCTCAAAGGCCGAAGACCCGGCTCGCGTTGGCGCTCGTCGCGATCGCGACGTCCGCAAGGTCCCAGCCCTTCACCTCGGCGACCGCCGCGCCGACGAGGGGTACGTAGGAAGGTTCGTTGGGCTTCCCACGGTGCGGCACCGGCGCGAGGAACGGGCTATCCGTCTCGACGAGCAGCCTGTCGATCGGGCACAGCGACAGCCCCTCTCGAACCGAGGCAGCGTTCTTGAAGGTCACGATCCCACTGAACGAGAGCATCATGCCGGCGTCGAGGCATCGCCTGGCCTCCGCCGGGCCGCCGGTGAAGCAGTGCAGCACGGCGCGCTCGGGCACCCCCTCGCCGGCCAGCACGTCGAAGAGGTCGTCCCAGGCGGCTCGGACGTGCACGACGAGCGCGAGACCGAGCCGGTGGGCAGCCGCGATCTGCTCTGCGAAGGCACGTCGCTGCACATCGCGGGGCGAATGGTCGTAGTGGTAGTCGAGCCCGCACTCCCCGACGGCGACGAGCCGGCCGCCCTGCGCCGCGGCCTCCCCTCTCATGACCGCGGCCTCGAGCAGCGCGAGCGTCTCCTCGGTGCCCTCCGACGCGTCGTGCGGATGCAGCCCGGCAGTCGCCCACAGCGCCGGCGCAGAGGCGCCGAACTCGCCCGCGGCGCTCCGAGAGGCGAGCGCGAGCGCGTCCTTCGACGTGGCTGCGCCGGTGCCGACGCACACGATCCGTCGAACCCCTGCGTCGGCCGCCCGTTGCAAGGCGCCGGACAGGAGCGCCACCGTTCCGAGGGCGCGAGGACCCTCCGGGCCGGGCTCCCCACCGCCCGACCCGACCGCACTCGCGCCGTGGCGCTCCCGCACCGCCTCGGGACCGCGCTCGCCGAGGAGGTAGGCGTCTTGGAGGTGCGAGTGGGAATCCACCCACTCGAGCCCACTGGACGCCGCGGCACTGGACATGCCTAGCTCTTTCGCCGCGGGAAGAGCGGCTCGCCCTTCACCACCGGCAGACCGCCCGGGTACCCCCCCCATGCCGCGTCCGCGGGAACCCGCCGGTCTTGGGGCACGCCGTCGAGGCCGATCCTCCTCCAGATCTCCGCGGCGGTGGCGGGCATCGCGGGGGATGCCAGCAGGCTGACGAGACGGAGTGCCTCGAGCGCGTCGCCGAGCACCGCGTCGACCCCAGGACCGGGCTCCGCCTTCCACGGCTCGGCCGCCTCCAGGGACGCGTTCGCCGCGCCGATCAGCCGCCAGGTGACCTCGAGGGCCTCATGTGGGGCGAGGCGCCGCCATGCGTCGGCAGCACTCGCCACCACCTCGCGCGCGACCTCCGCCAGGGCGCTGGCGGGGTCGGGTGCCGGGCCGATCCCGCCGCACTTGGTCCCCACCACGGCCGCAACCCGTGCCACCAGATTGCCGAGGTTGTTGGCGAGATCCGCGTTGTACCTGGTCACCATGCCTTCGTAGGAGAAGTCGCCGTCCGTGCCGAACGGCACGTCGCGGAGCAGGTGGTACCGGGTCGCGTCGACTCCGAAGTCCGCGGTCAAGGACTGCGGGGCGATGTCGGTCAACCGCACAGGTCTCGCCGCATCGCCCTCGTCACCGCCGTCCCCCGCGCCGTCACCGCCGTCCCCCGCGCCGTCACCGCCGGCGCCGATGGTCTCCTGCTGCTTCACCAGCGTCTTCGAGAGCTTCTTCCCCCCGACGAGGAGCCATCCGTGCACGAAGAGGTGGGACGGGGGGTCGATCCCCGCCGCCATGCACATCGCGGGCCACCACACGCAGTGGAAACGGATGATCTCCTTGCCCATCAGGTGGTGAACGGCCGGCCACCAATAACGCCACCGCCCCTCGTCGACGCCGTAGCCGATGGCGGTGAGGTAGTTGACGAGGGCGTCGTACCAGACGTAGAAGACGTGGTCCTCGTCCCATGGAACCGGCACGCCCCATCTGAGCGACGTCCGGGTGATGGAGATGTCCTTCAGGCCGCTCCTCACGAAGCTCACCGCCTCGTTGCGCTTGGTCGCCGGGCGGATCGCCTCCGGGTTGTCGTGGTACCACGCGAGGAGGCGCTCCTCGAACTTGGAGAGCGCAAAGAAGTAGTTGTCCTCCTCCATCTCGACGACCGGCCGCCCATGGACCGGGCAGTTCCCGTCCACGAGCTGCTCACTCGTGTAGTAGTCCTCGCACGACACGCAGTACAGGCCGCGGTAGGTGCCGAGCCGGATGAAGCCGTTGTCATAGATGCGCTGCAAGAAGGCCTGCACGGCGTGACGGTGGCGGGGCTCGGTCGTGCGGATGAAGTCGTCGTTGGCGATGTCGAGGTCGCGCCATGCGCCGATGAAGCGCTGCACCACCGTGTCCGCCCACGCCTGGGGTGACATGCCGTGCTCCGCCGCCGCCTCCTCGACCTTCGCTCCGTGCTCGTCGGTGCCGGTGAGGAAGAGCACATCGTCGCCGCAGAGGCGGTGCCAGCGCGCGAGGGCGTCGGCGTTCACCGTCGTGTAGGCGTGACCGACGTGCGGTACGTCGTTGACGTAGTAGATCGGCGTCGTGACGTAGAAGGGGGGCACCGCCCGTAGAGTACCGGCGTCAGCCTGGGTGACCGTTGCCGGGCGTCCGGTCGGCGCCTCGCGCCTCCGCGGCACGCGGCGCCCGAGCCGGCGCCGGTCGACCGCCGCTGCGGATCGCCAACGCCGCGCGGTACGCACGCCTCCGGCTCACCCCCAGCGCCCTCGCAGCGGTGTCGGCGGCGTCACGGACCGAGAGGCCCGCGGCGAGCGCCCCGGCGACCGCCCCGCTCAGCGTCGCGTCCGTTGGCTCGCGCTCGGCGGGCCGGCGCGTCGCCGAGCTCCTGGGCCCGGATCCGTCGTACTCCTGCTCGCCGGCACCCGCTCGCTCGTCCTCGGCTCCGGCGACCACGACGACCACCTCGCCGCGCACCTGGCGCTGCGCGAAGCGCTCGGCCGCGGCCGACGCAGTCCCGCGCCAGACCTCCTCGTGCAGCTTCGTCAGCTCCCTGCACACCGCCAGCTGCCGACCCGGCGCGCGGGCCGCGAGATCGCCGAGCGTGGCCCCCAGCCGCTGCGGGGACTCGAGGATGACGGACGTGC
Source organism: Actinomycetes bacterium (assembly GCA_021791145.1). Next base: position 53,048 of record JAJYXE010000007.1, read on the forward strand.
GGGGCTCGCTCATGAGCGCATCGAGCCTTCGGCGCCGCGCCGCGCCCGCGCGCGGGAGGAAACCCTCGACGCAGAAGCGGTCGGTTGCCAGCCCGCTCACGACCAGCGCGGCGAGCACCGCGGAGGGGCCGGGAACGACCCTCACCTGCACGCCCGCGCGGGCCGCGGCTGCGACGAGCCGGGCGCCGGGGTCCGAGATCGCCGGCATGCCCGCATCGGTCACCACCGCCACCGTCTTGCCCCCGGCCAGGGCGGAGAGCAGCTCGGGGATCCGCGCTGGCTCGTTGTGGGCGTGGAGGGAGCGGAGCCTGCCCGCCGCCGGGATGCCCGCGGCACTGAGCAGCACTCGGGTCCGGCGGGTGTCCTCGCAGCACACGAGGTCTGCGGCGCGCAGGGTCTCGACGGCCCGTGGAGACAGGTCGCCAAGGTTGCCGATCGGCGAGGCGACGAGGACGAGGCCTCCCACCGGAGTGCTCACCGGCGGCTCACGAGGTCTCGCGGACCTCGATCTGGTCCCCTGGTCGCAGCCGCCACCGCTCGAACGCGCCTGCCTGCGCGGCGAGCATGTGGGTGGCGCCGCGCCTGGGGAGCGCGACGCTCCACGTGCGCACCTTGGTGGTCGACACCACCCGGAGCTCTCTGTCCAAGAAGGCGACGTCGAGGGCGAACCGCATCCCCGCGGTGTGCACCGCCCGCGTGCGCATGAGCAGGAGCGCGCCGTCGTAGCGAGGCCGGCCCAACAACCCTCGTGCACGGTCGACGAGGGTCTCGGCCACCTCGCCTGAGGCCAGGACGTCGCCGCCGCGCAGGAGCCAGACGGTCCGCATGCGTGGCAGAAACTACTCCGAGCTGCGCTAGGGTCCTCTGCCGTGTCGAAGCGGACGGTGAAGCGCAAGCTGCGTCGGAAGAAGAAGGCGAACCACGGGAAGAAGCCCAACTGCGGTCGCGGCTGACCGCGCACTGCCGTCACGGCTGACCGCGGCCGCCCCCATCGCAAGGTCCTGCTCCCGCTCCCCCGCCCGGCCTCCTCAGCTCCCCGAGTCCCGTTCCTCGGCTCTCCGGCTCGCGCCCTTGGGCGCGCCCGTTTCGCCGAGCCCCGGCCATGCGACGCCGAGCTCGCCGAGGACGCGGGTGAGCATGGTCGGCAGGTCGGTGATGATCCCGTCGACCCCCAGCTCGACGAGCCGCCGCATCCTCGCCTCGTCGTTGACCGTCCACACGTGGAGCGCCAGACCCGCCGCGTGCGCGGCATCCACGAACCGCTCGTCCACCACCGTCCACTCCCCGTACGTCTCCGGCACCTGGAACGCCACCGGGCGGGAGACGGGGGGAGCCGCGACGGGCGGCGGCGGCTCGCCCGCCTGCACGGCCCGCCAGAATTCGACCGTCGCGGGCGTCCCTGCCGACCTCGGCACCTCGGGCGCCGCGGCGGCGAAGCGCGCGAGAGCCCGGTCGAGGAACGACGCCACGATGACGTCGTCACGCCGGCCGTACTCTGCGAGCAGGCACGCCAGCGTCTCCTCGTAGGGATGGACCTCGGGTGCGGTCTGCTTCACGTCGAGGTTGAGGACGACACCGGGGAACTGCTCGAGCACCTCGCGCAGCGTCGCGATCCGGAAGTCGGCGTCCTCGGGCGCGCGCCCCCTGAAGGCGTACTCGGCGGGGTCGCGGCCTCGGGTGGCGTCGGCGCCGGGGACGAACCAGTACGCATTGTCGAGCGTCCGGAGCTCGGCGAGGGTCATTGAAGCGATCGCCCCGGTGCCGTCGGTGGTGCGGTCGACGGTCTCGTCGTGGCAGACCACGAGCTCACCGTCGGCGGTCGCGTGCACGTCGAGCTCGATGCCGGTCGCGCCGGCCCGCAGCGCCGAGCGGATCGCGTACAGCGTGGACGAGGGTGCTTCCCACGCTCCTCCCTGGTGCGCGTAGCCCAGGACGCGGCGCGCCAGCCAGGGGTTGGTCACAGCCGCAGCGGCTTGACCGCGCTCATCACGAGGCCGGGGTCCGCGCGCCAGTCCGCCTTCGGAACGTCGACGTAGAGCTCGAGCTCGTTGCCGTCGGGGTCGAGGATGTAGAGGCTGTGGCTCACGGTGTGGTCGCTGGCCCCGGTCACCGTGACCCCCGCCTCTTGGAGCCGCTCGAGCGCGTCGCGCAGCTCGTCGTCGGTGTCCCCCACCTTGAGTCCGATGTGGTAGAGGCCGACGCGGTGGCCCCGGGGCTGGGGCTGCGCGTCCTCCCCCACCTCGATGAGGAGGAGCTCGTGATGGGTCCTCTTCGACGCCGAGGAGAATGCCGCGGCCGGGAACCGGAGGCCCGCCTCGCCTGCAGGTGCGTTCGGAATCTGACGAAACCCCAGCACATCGCGGTAGAAGGCCGCCGACCGCTCGAGGTTGCGCACGTAGAGAACGACGTGGCCGAGGTCCTTGATCTCCATGTGCTCCGAGGATACGCACGCCGAAAGGTCCACGGAACCGTCGGCGCAACGCCAGCTGCGCCGACGCCGGGCCCCGTCTCCGGCTCGCTGCGCCGCCGGTAGCCTCGAGCGCGCCGTGCTCGACCACCTCCTCGTCGACTTCATCGCCGCCGTGCAGGACTCCTTCGACCGGGCCCTCCTCGAGCGCCAGGCGGTCGAGGAGCGCTTCCAGGTCGACGTCTTCCTCGGGGACGTGTCCTTCGAGACCAGCTACAGCCTGCCCGGCGAGGGCCAGCCCCCGCGCGTACTCGTCGACCTCTCGATCGACTGGCCGACCTGGAGCCAGACCGCGTACCGGAGCTGGTCGCTCGGCGAGCCGGCCGAGATGCCCGAGGCCGTCCTCGAGGTGTCCATGCGCGTCCAGCGCCTGGCCGAGGCGCCGTCCGCCGAGCGCGTGCTCGCCGTGCTGCCCGTGACGAGCCCGGTGATCGGACAGGATCCGCTGGTGCGGACGGGGACCACCCTCGAGGAGGTGCACGCAGACCCCGACGGCGATGAGCCTGACGACGGCGAGCCTGCGATCCGCTGGGCGATCGAGGGGAGCTACGAGGGCTCGATCCGCTTCGAAGAGGCCCAGCTCGAGGACCCCGAGCTGCTCGTGCCGATCGCCGATGCCCTCACCGGTTGGGTCTCCTCGACGCTCGTCCGCCTGGCCGACCTCCCGCTCACCTACCATCCGCCGGACCCTGCCGACGCGACGTGACCCGCGTCCGTCGCCATCTCGTCGGCGCGGCGGCGCTCGCTCTGTGCGGTCTCCTCCTCGGCGCGTGCGCCGACGCGATCACAGCCAGCTCGTTCACCGTGACTCCGACCACGGTGAGGGGCGTGACACTCTCGACCGAGCGCTCGCCCGCCGGGCGGATCCTGGCGACGCCGTCGGGCCGTACCCTTTACGACTTCACGCCCGACACTCCGACACAGAGCCGGTGCACGAAGGGGCTCTGCGTCCGGCTGTGGCCGCCGCTCCTCACGACGACCACCTCACCAGCGCTCGGGAGAGGGCTCCAACGCTCCCTCGTCGGGACCGTCCGGCGCCCCGACGGCCGGCTCCAGGTCACCTACGGCGGCCATCCCCTCTACACCTGGATCGGTGACACCACGCCGGGGATGATCACCGGTCAAGCCCTGCTCAACGTCGGGGGCTACTGGTACGTGGTCAAGCCCACAGGGCGCCAGGTCACGACGCCGTTCAGGGTCACACGGACAGCGATCCACCGCCCGTGAGCGCCGGCGGCAGGTGCTCGTGGCACCGGACCGTCCGCGTGCCGGGCTCAGCATGCGTGGTCGTTGTCGACCGTGCCCGTCCACTGGGTGAGGACGACCGTGCCGGCGGTGAAGGACGCCAGCGAGCAGTTCGCCTTCGCAGCTGTGAGGCTCGAGGCGCCGGGGATCCAGTCGGGCAGGCCGTCGAGGGAGCCCGATGCGCTGGTCGTCGAGCCGGCGATCTGCGACCATTGGCTCGCCGTCGAGTAGACGCCCACCGACCCGATCGAGGCGCCCTTCAGCGCCGCCACCATTCCCTGGAGGTCGGCCACGTTCATCGCGATCCCGGCCGTCCCGCTCTGCCAGGAGTTCGACGTCTCGACGTCGAACCACCACGGGTAGCTCGAGGGCTCCCTTGTCACGGAGACCGGAGGCGACTGTGCGTCGATCGCCGACGCCGCGGCGGACAGCCACTGCAGGTCCTGGGCGGCCCGCTCGTCGCCGTACTCCCACGCGCACGCATCCGAGTCCGCGCCGACCGTGTACGTCCGGCCGCGAGAGGTGACCATCGTCGTCGTGCACGGCCCATAGGGGGTTGTCCCCGACGTCGGCCAGTCGGCGACCGGGGTCCGGCCCGAGAAGTTCCCCGGGTCGCCCGTGTTGACGTACACCGAGGCCTTGGGCTGGCCTGTCGTGCTCGCGCTCCCCGTCGACTTCGCGACCGCCCAGTAGAGCTCGCTCTGAGCGTAGTTGGGGTAGGTGGACGAGGGCCCGAAGCACGGGTTGAGGTCGTTCGCCAAGCCGTCGTTGAGGCCGACGATGCCGAACGCCGGGGCGCTCGGGAGCGTCTTGGCGCACTGCGGGTACGACACGTCGTTGCCCGCTTTCGCTGTCACAGCTGTCCCTCCGCCTCCGCCTCCACGACCGTGCGGACCGGGTACGCGAGGCGCCGCCGAGGCCGGGCCGCCGGCGCCGGCCAGGACGAGGCCGAGCGCGCCGAGGACCGCGCAGAGACCGCGCCCGAGCCGACGAGCCAACGCCGCGTCCACCATGACCCCTCCTCGGTCCCTGACCGTGCCGGCACGGAGCGCGCGGCTATCGATCGCCGGGGGCGAAGCGTAGCTCGCGCAGAAGAGCCGCCGGGTGGACGCGCGCGCCGCAGGCGTGCCGTGCTCCTCGACCGCGCTCCTCAACTGCAGAGCAGCAGCTCCAACGCGGCGTCGATGGCGACGAGCTCCCTCGAGGCCGACGCTTGGGCCGCCGAGAGGCCGTCGTCCTTTGCGGCGACGCCGCCGCCCTCCACGGCACGGACGACCTCGACGTAGACCTTCAGCTTCGGCTCGGTCCCGCTCGGCCTGACCACGACGCGCGCGCCGGTCTCGAGCCAGTAGGCAAGCACATCGGCCGGCGGAAGGGCGGGCAGACCCTCCTGCCAGACGGCGCCCCGAGCCAGATCGAGCACCCGGGCGACCGCGACGCCTGCGATCTCTCGGGGGGGCCGGGCGCGAAGGCGCGCCATCTGCCCTGCGAGGTCGCCGGCCGCGATCGCGCGCTGCGACGTGCGATGCACGCCGTAGCGTCGCATCAGCGTCGCGAGATGCTCGTCGAGCGTCGTCCCACGTGCCCGCAGGTCGCCGGCCAGCGCGAGGACGGCCAGCCCGGCGACGATGCCGTCCTTGTCGCGCACCGCGTCACCGACGACGTAGCCGAGCGCTTCTTCGTATCCGAACGCAAGCCGGCTCCCCGGGAAGGCGTCGGGCGCCCGCACGATCCACTTGAAGCCGGTGAGCGTGGCGACGAACGGCACCCCGAAGGCGGCCGCGACCTCTCCGAGCATGCTCGACGACACGATCGACGCCGCGACCAAAGGGCGCGCATCCTCCTCCCCCGGCGGACGCCACCCGGCGCGGAGGTGCTCGAGGACGAACGCGCCGAGCGCCACGCCGACCTCGTCACCGCTGAGCCTGCGCCATCCCGCAGCCGCCGCGCCGTCCGGCACCGCCACTGCGAGCCGGTCGCCGTCGGGGTCGTTGGCGAGGACGAGGTCCGCTCCGACCCGGCGCGCTTTCGAGAAGGCGAGGTCGAGTGCTCCCGGCTCCTCGGGGTTGGGGAAGGCGACGGTGGGGAAGTCGGGGTCCGGCGCCGCTTGCCTGGCCACCACGGAGGGCGGCGGGTAGCCCGCGAGGCGGAGCGCGTCGAGGAACAGACCGCCCGCGACCCCGTGCATCGCGCTGTAGACCACCGAGAGCGGCTCCGGCGGCCGGGTCCCTCGGGGGACGGAGCCGACGACGGCACGAAGGTATGCCTGGGACACCTCGTCACCGAGCCGGACGACGAGCGGGCTGGACAGGTCGGCGACCTGCACTTGGGAGAGCGGACCGACGTGTGCGGCGAGCGCCTCGATCTCCGCGTCGACCGGCGGCACGATCTGGGCACCATCTCCGAGATAGAGCTTGTAGCCGTTGTCCTGGGGAGGATTGTGGCTCGCCGTGATCATCACCCCCGCGACAGCCCCGACATGTCGGACCGCGAAGGCGAGCAGCGGCGTCGGCCTGTGGTCGGGGAGCCGGTGCACACGGATGCCGTGACCGGCGAGGACGGCAGTCGCCTCGTCGGCGAGCTCTCGCGACCGGTGGCGCGCGTCGCACCCCACGACCACGCCCGCATGGCGAGCCTCCGACCGGTGCTCGTCGAGCCAGCCGGCCAGGGCGGCGGTCGTCTGGCGGACGACCGCCCGGTTCATCCGGTTGGGCCCCGCGCCGATCGGGCCGCGCAGCCCCGCGGTCCCGAAGTGGAGGCGATCCGCGAAACGATCCTCCAGCTCGGCGCGTGCCGCCGCGGAGGGGTCGGCGAGCAGGCGCTCGACCTCGTCGCGGTCGGCGTCGTCCGGGTCCTGCGCGGCCCAGGCACGGGCGGCGTCGAGCAACCGGGTCACAGGCCCGAGACCAGCGCAGCGAGCAGGCGTCCGACGCCCGCCGCCGCGTCCCTCCCCGCGGCGAGCACCTCTGCGTGGTCGAGCGGGGCCGCCGCTCGCCCCGCGGCCGCGTTGGTGACGAGGGAGACCCCGAGCACCTCCAGCCCGAGATGCCGCGCGGCGATCGCCTCGAGCACCGTCGACATGCCGACGAGGTCCGCCCCGCCGGACGCGAGCATCGCGATCTCCGCGGGGGTCTCGAAATGCGGGCCGCGCACGCCTGCGTAGACGCCTTCTTCGAGCGTCGGGTCGAATGCCCGGGCGGCCGATCGCAGCCGCGCGCTGTAGAGGTCGGTGAGATCGACGAACGCCAGCGCGTACCCTGGCGGAGGCGGCGGCCCCTCCAAGGGTGAGCACGCGGTCAGGTTGAGGTGGTCGCGGATCAGCACCGGCTGGCCGACGTCGTAGGACGGGTTGATCGCGCCCGCCGCGTTGGTGAGCAAGATGGCCCGGCACCCTGCCGCGGCTGCGGTCCGCACGCCGTGCACCACGGCGGCGGGTGCATGGCCTTCGTAGAGATGGACGCGCCCGGCGAGCACGAGGATGCGACGTTCTCCCGCTCTCACCGAGCGGACGGTGCCGGGGTGGCCCGCGACGCCCGGAGACGGGAAGCCGCCCAGCTCGCTCATGGGGACCTCGGCGTCGGCGGGGCCGATCCCGTCCGCGGCCGACGACCAGCCCGACCCCAAGACGACCGCCGCGTCGAAGCGCTCGACGCCGGCCGCAGCCCTGAGCGCGGCCGCCGACTCGCGCGCGGCGAGATACGGGTTCTTCGCATCCTCCACGTGAGCGATCGTAGAGCGGACCATGCGGCGACCGGGGCGGCCCGGTCGACGCCGGAGAGGTCGTGGAGGGACCTGCACGGCGCCGCGTCCGAGGCGGCGGCGTCGCACGCCCCTCTCAGACGATCACCGCGCGCCCGACGCCGCGCGCGCTCGGGCGAACCCCGGCTTGATCACTTCGTTGATGAGCCGGAGGCGCTCGTCGAAGTGCGCGAAGGCGCTCTTCATGGCGTTGAGCGTCAGCCACTCGAGGTCGTGCCAGTCGTAGCCGAAGGTCTCGGCCACGTCGTGGAGCTCGGAGGACGCGCTCACCCCGCTCATCAGCCGGTTGTCGGTGTTGACGGTCACCCGGAAGAACAAGGAGCGCAGCAGGCCGATCGGGTGCTCGGCGAGGGTGGCGGCGGCTCCGGTCTGGACGTTGGAGGTCGGGCACATCTCGAGCGGCACACGCCGGTCCCGGACGTAGCTCGCGAGGCGCCCGAGGGAGACCGACCCGTCGGGGTGCCGCTCGATGTCGTCGAGGATGCGGACCCCGTGGCCCAACCGGTCCGCGCCGCAGATCTGCAGCGCCTCCCAGATCGACGGCAGCCCGAAACCTTCACCTGCGTGGATCGTGATGTGGAAGTTCTCGCGCTGGACGTACTGGAACGCGGCGAGGTGCTCGGTCGGCGGGCTCCCCTTCTCCGCGCCCGCGATGTCGAAACCCACGACGCCCGCGTCCCGGTAGCGGACCGCGAGCTCCGAGATCTCGAGTGACCGTGCAGCGGTTCGCATCGCGGTCAAGAGCGCGTAGACCCGGATGCCCCGCCCCGTACTGCCTTGCCGGAACCCCTCCAGCACGGCATCGACGACCTCGCTCGCAGAGAGGCCCTGCGCGGTGTGGAGCTCTGGGGCGAACCGGACCTCGGCGTAGACGACGCCGTCGTCGGCAAGGTCCTGCGCGCACTCGGCGGCCACTCTCACGAGCGCATCGCGCGTCTGCATCACTGCGACGGTGTGGGCGAATCCTTCGAGATATAGACCGAGGTCCCCGCGGGCCGCCCCAGCACGGAACCACTTCGACAGCGCGTCGACGTCGGTGGTCGGGAGGCCGCCGTAGCCGGTCTCGCGGGCGAGATCGATGACGGTCTGGGGGCGCAGCCCCCCGTCGAGGTGGTCGTGGAGGAGGACCTTGGGGACGCGCCTGATCTCCTCGAGCGCCGGAGGAAAGGCTGCCGGCGCCGCCCCTGCGCGCGTGCCCGTGCTCATGGCCCGATGACCTCGAGCACGAGCAGCTGCGCGAGCAGCTGCACGGGCTGCACCCCGGGCAGCCCGATCGCGAACATGGTCCCTGCGAGCTCCTTCGCCCGGCGAGGTGCCCGCAATGCCGGCCGATCGACCGAGGACGCGTGCGCCAAGTCGTTCCCTCCGCTTCTTCCCGGACCTCGAAAGCCGGGCTGCGGGCACAGGGTACCGGCGACGCGCGAACCGGCGCGCCACAAAAGAGGCGTCCGCCGCCGCAGGCTGGCGATGGGGCCGAGCGGCCGTCGATCGCAAGATCTCACGACGCGGCCTTACACGTTGAAGCGGAACTCCACGACGTCGCCGTCGGCCATCACGTAGTCCTTCCCCTCGATCCGCGCCTTGCCGGCGGCGCGTGCGGCGGGAACCGATCCCGAGGCGATCAGGTCGCCGTAGCTCACCACCTCGGCCTTCACGAACCCTCGCTGGAAGTCGGAGTGGATCACCCCTGCGGCCTCCGGCGCGGTCGCGCCGATGGGGATCGTCCATGCGCGGGCCTCCTTCGGGCCGGCCGTGAGGAACGTGTGGAGCCCGAGAGCGCGGAAGGCGACGTGCACCAACGCCTCGAGCCCCGACTCTTCCTGCCCGTAGCCTGCCAGGAGCTCTCGCGCGTCGGCGGGGTCCATCCCCGCGACCTCGGCCTCGATCTGCGCGCAGAGCACCACGGACTCTGCGGGCGCAACGATCGCCGTGAGCCGCTCCCGCAGCGCCGCGTCGGTGAGCTCGTCCTCGGCGACGTTGAAGACGTAGATGAAGGGCTTGGCGGTGAGGAGATGCAGGTCGCGCAGCGGGGGAAGATCCAGCTCGCCGAGCGCGGAGGCAGCCGAGACGGGCCTGCCCGAGTCGAGCACGTCACGCGCCCGCTCGGTCGCGGCGAGCTGCGCTGCGAGCTCAGGGCGCATCCTGGCCTCCCGGCGGAGCTTGGCGAGGCGGTTGTCCACGGTCTGGAGGTCTGCGAGCACGAGCTCGGTGTTGACCGTCTCGATGTCGGCCGCAGGGTCCACCCTTCCTTCGACGTGGACGACGTCGCCGTCCTCGAAGGCCCGCACAACCTGGCAGACGGCATCGGTCTCGCGGATGGCGGCGAGGAAGCGGTTGCCGAGCCCCTCCCCCTCGGACGCTCCCCTCACCAGTCCGGCGATGTCGACGAAGGTGACCGTGGCGGGCACGACACGCTCGCTGTCGTAGAGCGCGGCGAGACGCTCGAGCCGCGGGTCGGGCACCGCGACGACGCCGACGTTGGCCTCGATGGTCGCAAAGGGATAGTTCGCCGCGAGGGCCTCGTTGTCGGTGAGCGCGTTGAAGAGCGTCGACTTGCCCACGTTGGGAAGACCGACGATCCCCACCGAGAGCGCCACTACACGAACCCCCCCGCGCGGGCGATCTGCGCGAGGTCGTGCTGCGGGCGCGCACCGAGATGCCCGATCACCGCTGCCGCGCACACGGACCCGAGCCGCGCGCACTCGACGGGATCGAGGCCGTGCGTGAGGCCGTAGAGGAAGCCCGACGCGTACATGTCCCCGGCCCCGGTCTTGTCGACGATCACCGGCGCGTGCGCAGCCGGCACCTCGACCGGGCCACGGCCGGCGACGACGAAGGAGCCCCGCGCCCCGCAGGTCGCCGCGACGAGGACACCGGTGTCCTCGGCTGCAGAGAGCGCCTCGTCGAGCGTCGCCGCGCCGAAGAGCCGACGCAGCTCCTCCTCGTTGGCGAAGAGCACGTCGACGTCGTTCACCACCAGCCCGAGCAGGTCGCGCCGGTGACGTTCCACGCAGAAGGAGTCCGACAACGACAAGGCGACCGAGCGATCGTTGTCGTGCGCCACTTCCACGGCCCGCCGCATCGCCTCCTTCGCGCTCGGGCGGTCCCAGAGATAGCCTTCGAGGTAGAGGATGGCGCCGCGGGCGACGAGCTCCTCGGGCACGTCGCGCGGGCCGAGCGTCGCCGAGACCCCGAGGTGGGTGGCCATGGTGCGCTCTGCGTCCCCGGTCACCAGCACGAGCGAGCGTCCGGTGCCCCGGAGCTCCTCGTCGGCCTCGCCGGCGCCGGCCAAAGCGGCGTGGAGCTCCACGCCCGACGCGCGCATGTCGTGGAGGAAGACCTCTCCCATGTCGTCGTCGGCGATCTTGCCGATGAACCCCGAGGTCCCGCCCAGGGCCGCGACGCCGGCAACGGTGTTGGCCGCGGAGCCGCCGGAGACCTCGACGGCGGGGCCGATGGCCGCGTAGATGCGCTCCGCGCGGCGCAGGTCCACGAGCTCCATCGACCCCCTCACGAGGGTGAGATCCGTGAGGACGCGATCCGGCACCTCGGCGAGGACGTCGACGAGGGCGTTGCCGATCCCGACGACGTCGAGCCCACGCGCCTCGCCGGACGGCGCTTCGCCGGACGGGGCCTCGGTGGCGACCCGGTCACCGGAAGGGTCCGGGATGGTCGGGGTGGGCTCTGGCACGGCGGCCACGGTAGCGTCGATCCCCATGCGACCCGCTCCGAAGTCCCATGCCGGCGCGCCCGCGCGCGCCGACGCGCACCGGCTCCCCCGCAACGTCGAGCCGACGGCCTATCGGCTCGAGCTCACTCCGGACCTGAACGCGGCGCGCTTCTCGGGGTCCGTGGAGATCGACGTGCGAGTCCACGAGGAGACCGATCGCCTCGTGCTCAACGCCGCAGAGCTCGAGGTCACCGCAGCGTCGGTGCTGGCGCCGGCAGGCGGGGCGATCGAGGCGGAGGCATCGCTGGACGAAGCTGCCGAGAGGCTCGTGCTCGGCCTCCCGCTCCCGCTGGCCAAGGGGGACGCCACGGTCCGGCTCTCCTTCGAGGGGACCCTCAATGACAAGCTGCGAGGCTTCTACCGGTCGGTCTTCACGGATGCAGACGGGCAGACCCGCACCATCGCCACCACCCAGATGGAGTCGACCGACGCGCGGCGCGCCTTCCCGTGCTGGGACGAACCAGACCGGAAAGCCACCTTCGAGGTGACCCTCGTCGTCGAGGAGGGGCTCGCCGCATTCTCCAACTCGCCGGTCGCAGAGGAACGAGCTGTGCAGGTCGGGGGCGTGCGCAAGCGATCGATCCGCTTCGCGCCGACGATGAAGATGTCCTCCTACCTGGTGGCGTTCGTGGTCGGACCGCTCGTCGCCACCGAGCCCATGGAGGTCGGCGGGGTTCCGGTGCGCGTCGTGCACGTCCCGGGCAAGGAGCACCTCGCCTCCTTCGCCCTCGACGTCGCCAGGCACTCGCTGGAGTTCTTCCCCGAGTACTTCGGGATCCCCTACCCCGGCCAGAAGCTCGACCTGGTCGCCATCCCAGACTTCGCCCACGGCGCGATGGAGAACCTGGGCTGCGTCACGTTCCGGGAGACCGCACTGCTCGTCGACCCCGCGCACGCGTCGCGAGCCGAGCTCGAGCGAATCGCGGATGTGATCCACCACGAGATCGCACACATGTGGTTTGGCGACCTGGTCACCATGAGCTGGTGGGAGGGGATCTGGCTCAACGAGGCGTTCGCCACGTTCATGGAGGTGCTCGCGACGGACCACTACCGGCCTGAGTGGAGGCGTTGGACGGCGTTCGGCCTGGAACGCGAGCAGGCCATGTCCGTCGACGGGCTCCACGCGACCCGCCCCATCGAGTACCCCGTGGGCTCGCCAGACGAGGCGGACGGGATGTTCGACACGCTGACCTACGAGAAGGGTGGGAGCGTCCTGCGCATGCTCGAGCAGTACCTCTCCCCAGAGGTGTTCCGCGACGGGGTGCGCCGCTACATCGAGGCCCACGCCTACGGCAACACGGTGACCCGCGACCTGTGGGCGGCCCTCGAGCAGGTGAGCGGCGAGCCCATCGGAGAAGTGGCGGACAGCTGGATCCTCCAGGGCGGGCACCCGGTCGTCGAGGTGGGCGAGCAGACGATCTCCCAAGCGCCCTTCGCCTACCTTGCAGAGCCGCCGGCGGGTGAATCGTCCATCGGCGATCGCTGGATGGTCCCTGTCCTCGCCCGGTGGCTCGGCGACGCCGAAGAACGCGACTCCCGGCTGCTCTTGGCCGAGGTCAGCGCCGCGCTCCCGTCGGCGGCGGGTGCCGGCGTCCCGATCGTCAACGCCGGCGGCTGGGGCGTCTACCGCGTCGACTACCGCGCCGAGCACCGGGCTCGGCTCGGCAGCGCCCTTCCGTCGCTCAGCACCCTCGAGCGGTTCAACCTCCTCGCGGACACGTGGGCGCTCGTGCTCGCGCAACGTGCCGAGCTTCGCGAGCTCCTCCTCCTCGCCGGACAGCTCGGCGAGGAGGAGGAGCCGGAGCCCTATCGCGTCGTGGTCTCGGCGCTGCGCCTGTGCGAACGGACGGGCGCCGATGGGGGCCGACCGCTCGTGGGAGCCGCCGCGCGGGCACTGCTGGGGCCGCGCGCGGCGTCCGTCGGCTGGGACCCCCGAGCCGAGGACACCGAGCGCACGCCGAAGCTCCGGGCGCTCCTCCTCGAGACGCTGGGCACGACCGGCACCACAGAAGGGGTCCGCGCGGAGGCGCTGCGGCGGTTCGACGCGTGGCGCAGCGGGCTCGGAACCATCGATGCGGACATCGAGTCCGCCGTGCTCGCTGTCGTCGCCGACCAGAGCCGCGAGGGCGACTTCGACGCGATGCTCGAGCGCTACCGCCACCCGGCGGACCCTCAGGACGAGCGCCGGCATCTCATGGCGCTCGGCTCCTTTGCAGACGTCGGCCTCTGCTTGCGGGCCTTCGACCTCGCGCTGGGCGAGGTGCGCCGTCAGGACGGGCCGTTCCTCGTCCGCGCGCTGCTCGCGAACCGCGTCGGCGGCCCCGCGGTCTGGGAGCGGGTGAAGGCGGAGTGGGCCCGCCTCCTCGACCTGTTCCCCGACGTGGTCCACCACGCGATGATCTCCAGCGTGCAGACGATGTGCCAGGACCCCGAGCTCGCACAAGACGTCTCGAGCTTCCTCACCGCGCACCCGCTCGTCGTCGGGCAGCGCAGCGTGCTGCAGACCCTCGAGCAGCTCGCGGTGAACGTCCGGTTCGCAGCGCGCATGCGCGAAGTCGGGCTCGCCGCCGAGCTCAGCAGCGTGATGCCGAGCTGAGCGGAGCGCAGCCGCAGTGAGCGCGGCGGTCGTCGCCACCGTCTTCGTCCTCGTGGCGGCTGCCGAGCTGCCCGACAAGACCATGATCGCCACCCTCGTGCTGGGAAGCCGCAGTCGCCCGCTCTTCGTCTGGCTCGGCGCCGCCGCGGCGTTCCTCGTCCACGTGGCCATCGCTGTCGGCGCTGGGCGCGCCATCGAGCTCCTCCCTCACGAGGCTCTCGACATCGTGGTCACCGCGCTGTTCTTCCTGGGCGCGCTGCTCCTCCTCGTGGTGCCCGAGCGCCGCGAGAAGGCGCGCGGCGAGAAGGAGGCCGAGGACGTGCGTCCCGTGCCCACCCGTCCCTGGAAGGTGGCGGGCTCGGCGTTCGCGGTGATCCTCGTGGGCGAGTTCGGCGACCTCACGCAGCTCCTGACGATCAATCTGGTCGGGAGGTACCACCAGCCGCTCGCGGTCTTCGTCGGGGCCTACGCCGGCCTGCTCGCAGCCTCGGCACTCGGCGCGTTCGGCGGCCGCGCGCTGTTGCGCGTGCTGCCCTTGGATTGGATCCGGCGCGGGGGCGGCCTCGCGCTGCTCGGTTTCGCCGCGTACGGGATCTACGCTCTCGCCACGTGACCGCCACCGCGACGACGGGACCCGGGCAGGCCAGGGGCCGCGCAGAGGAGCTCCTCGCCTTGGCGCGCAGAGTCCGCGGCTTCATGCCCGACGACGAAGGGGAAGCGCTGTACGCCGCCGCGATGCGCGCCGGCGCCGGGAGCTCGGCCCTGGGGAAGGGGGCGGCTCTGGGAACGGTCGAGGCGGGGGCGGCCGCCCGCCCCGCGCGAAGACGCCCCGTCTTCTGCGAGATCGGTGCCTGGTGCGGCAAGTCGACGATCTATCTCGGCGCGGCAGCGGAGGTGAGCGGTGCCGTCCTCTTCAGCGTCGATCATCACCACGGCTCGGAGGAGAACCAGCCCGGATGGGAGCACCACGAGCCCGACCTCGTCGACCCCGACGACGGACGGATCGACACGCTTCCCCACTGGCGGCGTGCCGTCGCCGCGGCGGGGCTCGAGAGCGTCGTCGTCGGTGTCGTCGGCGACTCCGCCACCGTGGCCTCCTGCTGGACCACCCCGCTCGACTTCTGCTTCATCGACGGTGGCCACGGCGAGGTGCCCGCGTGGTCCGACTATCGAGGGTGGGCGCCGTTGGTCGCGCCCGGCGGCCTGCTCGCGATCCACGACGTCTTCCCCGACCCTGCGGACGGGGGACGCCCCCCCTACGAGCTGTGGTGCGACGCGATGAGCTCCGGCGAATGGGCGGAGGACGCGGTCTGCGGGAGCCTGCGGGTCGCGCGTCGCGTCTGGCCCGCCCCGACCTGAGGCTGCTCAGGGCTGGCCTTGCACGTCGGCTCCGTGGTGCGCCCTGCCCACCTGCCTCGCGGGCCCGAGGGTCGTCGCGTCTCCGCCGCCGCGGGCTCCGACGCAGCCGGCGTCCCCCGCGCACGACGGCGGCGAAAGGTCGATCGCGCCGGGGAGCGACCCGCCTCCGAACAAGCCCGACGCCCCCGACGACGAGGACAGCGCGTCCGCGGCGAGCACCATCGCCGCGGCGGTGTAGGTCGTGCGCTCGCCACCGGGGAACGTGAGCCGCTCGGGATGGACCATGCCGGTCCAGTAGGCGCCGTCAGGGAGACGGAGCCCCTGGCCGCTTCCCAGCAGTTCGAGCGCGTGGGCGTCCATCCCCACAGCGCTCAGCGCGATCGCGCACTCCGCGGTCTCTGCGGCGGTGACCCAGTCGTTGCCCGAGACGCAACGGACGCCGAGACCGTCCATGACGAAGGTCGACCATGTCGCCTCGATCCGCCGGCGCGCCGTCTCGCCGGTCAGCACGCCGGCGAGCACGGGGTAGTACCAGTCCATCGCGAACTCCTCCTTGGGCGTGAAGGCGCGAGGGTGCCGCGCGAGCGCGTGGCCCAGTCGTCCAGCTGCGAGCTCCCAGTCCGGCCGCGGGCGATCGAGCGCCTCGGCCGCGGCGACTGCGCAACGGACGCTGTGGAAGATGGAGGAGGAGCCGGTGAGAAGGGCCGACGGCTCCCGGCGCCCGGCGGGGTCGAGCGACCAATGGATCGAACCGTCCGGGCGCTGCCAACGCAGCACGAAATCGATCGCGCGCTCGGCCATCGGCCAATGGCGGGCGAGCAGATCGACGGTCCCGGTGACGAGCGCGTGATGCCACAGCCCGGTGGCGACGTAGGCGCACACGTTGGTGTCGATCCTCGGGTCCAGCACGACGTCGCCCAGGTAGTAGTTGAACCAGCTCCCGTCGGGGAGCTGGTTGGCCGAGAGCCACCCGAAGGCCGCCTCCGCCTCTTCGAGAAGGCCGCACAACGTGAGCGCCATCGTCGCCTCGACGTGGTTCCACGGGTCGCAGTGGCCGCCGGGGAACCACGGGATCATGCCGTCAGCGCGCTGGACCTCCGCGATCGCGCGCCCGCTTCGGTACACGTCCTCTGCGCGCAGCACACCGGGCACCTCTGGGACGAGCGCGATCGCTTCGCGAGGGGCGTCGAAGGTCATGCGACCACCACCCGCGGCTGCGCCACGCGGACCGTCCGACGTGGGACGGGCTCGGAACCGCTCCGGGCCACGGGCTTCGTGAGGTAGAGAACCAGGCTCTTTCCGACCAGGGGGTCGAGCACCTTGGCGGCGACGCGCAGCCACGCCGGCCGCTCCACGATCTCCCGCACGAGCAGACGGTGGTACGCAGCGACCGCAGCATGCGCATCGTTGTCGGGCCCGACCAGGCATCGCAGCCACCAGTACGGCGAGTGGAGGCCGTGGGCATGGTGGTGGCCGACGGGGACGAGCCCGCAGGCAGCGAGCCTCGCGACGAGCGAGGATCTGCGGTAGATGCGCACGTGCCCTCCCCGCACGTCGTGGTAGGCGTCGGAGAGCAGCCAGTTGACGACCTCGGGCCCGCACCTCGGCACCGTGACCGCCATGGTCCCCCCCGCACGGAGCACCCGTGCGAGCTCGGCCATAGCGAGGGTGTCCTCGTGGACGTGCTCGAGGATCTCCGCGGCGACGACCCGATCGAACGCCCCGTCCTCGAAGGGGAGCCAGCGGGCGTCGGCTCGCACCGCACCGGCACGTGAACGCCGCTCGTCGAGCTCCTCCGCGCGCAGCATCGCGAGGAACATCGCGCGCACCTCGCGCAGCTCGTCTGCACCGGCGTCGAGCGCCACGACCTCTGCCCCGCGGCGCGCGGCCTCGAAGGCGTGGCGGCCCAACCCGCACCCGAGATCGAGCAGGCGGTCCCCGGGCACCAGACCGAGGCGGTCGTAATCCACGGTCAGCACTCGGCCGCCCCGGTGAGCGGCGCGTCGGCGCGCTGGTCTGCGAGGAGCGCGGGCTCGCCGGTCGGTGCCGGGCCCAAGGTCTGCGAAGCGGGCGCCGCCGGGGAGGCTGCTCTGGGGGCGGGCGCCGCCGGGGAGGCCGCAGCGGCGGGGCCGTCGAGCAGCGCGCGATAGCACGCTGCAGTGCCCTCCGCCGTGACGCGCCAGGTGAAGCGTCGCAGCACGCGCGCTCTCCCCGCCTCGCCGAGGCGCCGGCGGGCGCCGGGGTCGTCCAGCAGCCGTCCGATCGCTTCGGCGAGCGCGAGCGGGTCGTCGGGTGGGACGAGAGCGGCGGTCTCGCCGTCGGCACCGACGACCTCCGGCAACGCGCCGCCCGTGGTCGTCACCACCGGCACGCCGCATGCCATCGCCTCGATGGCAGGGAGCGAGAACCCTTCATAGAGCGAAGGCACGACGGCGATCTCCGCCTCCGCGTAGCGGCGGGCGAGCTCGTCGTCGGAGATGCCGCTCACGAAGTGCACGACGGGCCTGAGCCCCAACCGGTCGAGCGCCCGGTCGACGCGCCCGCCCTCGCGCGGCCTCCCCACGACGACGAGCTCCACGTCGCGCGACGCACGCAGGAGCGAGACCGCCTCGAGGAGCGGCACGAGCCCCTTCATCGGCACGTCGCTCGAGGAGGTGACCATCAATCGACCTGGATGCGGCTGCAGAGCGGGCTGCGGGCGGAATACCGTGTGGTCCACACCGACCGGCACGACCACCATGCGCCCGGGATCGACCCCCATCTGGGCGGCGATGTCCGCGCGCGACGAATTGGAGACCGTGATGACGGCAGGCAATCGTCGTGCCACCCGAGCCTGCATGCCTAAGAACCCGAACCAGCGACGCGTCGTGTAGCGCTGCCAGACGCCGGAAGCATGGCGGAGCGCGAGCTTCCGGTCCACCGTGATGGGGTGGTGCAGGGTGGTGAGCAGGGGCCAACCGTCGTCGAGGATGCCGAGCATCCCAGTTCCCAGGCATTGGTTGTCGTGGACCACGTCGAATTGGCCGCGCCTGGCGCCCAGGGCACGCCTCGCCCGAAGAGAGAAGGCAAGGGGTTCGCCGAAGCCCCCCGTCAGCATCACGGCGAGCTCGGCCGCTGCGGGGAGGTCGCGCACCTCGCGTGGATGCGGCAGCCGGAAAGGGTCGGGGTCGCGGTACAGGTCTAGACCGGGCAGCGGGACGAAGCCGACACCGTCGTCGAGCTGCGGCCAGGGCTGCCCCGCGAACACCGTCACCGAGTGGCCGAGCGCGACGAGCTCACGGGTCAGGTGGCGCGTGTAGACGCCCTGGCCGCCGCACTGCGGGTTCCCCCGGTAGACGAGGAAGGCGATCCGCAGCCCGCCCGGGGCCGCCCCTGCGGCGGGGACGGGGTCCGGGACAACGAGCGCGCGTGAGCGCTCCCAGGACTCGCGGACCTCCCGCCACGACCGCCGCAGGCTGTCAGCCAACGATGGAGCCGCCAAGGCGCCCTGGTGGGGTCATGGGGCGACAGCCTCCCCCGAGGCGCGCTCTTGGTGCAAGCCGTCCGGGACGACGGGGGCGCCGTGCGGGCGTCACCTGTGAACGCCCAGCTCGAACGCTTTGACGGCGAGGAGCGCGACGGCGAGCACCAGATAGCCCCGTAGCGCGTACATCGCCAGCAGCCGGCTCCTCGACCAGACGGGGCGCTCGAGGCGGGCCAACGGGGGCATCCGCCAGTGGTCTCGCCTGCTGCGAGGCAACGGCGGCTCGGGAGGCCGCCGGCGGAGCACCCGCCAGTAACCGAGACCACCCACGACGTAGACGAGCGCGAGCGCGGACCCCATCCCGAGCGCCAGCAGCCGGACGTCGAGATGGGGGAAGACCGTGGTTGCCATGAGGACGAGGGAGAGCACCAGGAGCACCGAGACGATGCCGAAGGCGAGCACGTTCAGCCACGGCAGGTTCACCCAGGGGCCGAGCACCTCCTTGTCGTTGCAGAGCAGGAGAAGGAAGACGGTCGCACTGGGTAGGAGCACTCCGGCAAGCGCCTGAACTCCCGTCGTGATCAGCCCGAGCAGGTTGCTTGTCGCCACGAGGACGATCGCGGCAGCGAGCACCACCATGGCGGTGAACATCGCGTAGAAGAACTTCGCCTCCCGCCAGCTGCGGTGGAGCGAGTGGCGCGTGCCGAAGACGTCTCCGAAGGCGTACGAGGTCGCGAGCGTGACCGACGCAGCACCGATGAGAGACGCGTTGAGAAGGACGATCGAGAACAGCGCGCCCGACGCGTGCCCCACGTAGTGGGACAGGCCGTTCGCGACCGCCTCGGCGTTCTTGTAGTGGCCGAAGAGCGGGTGCCCTGCGAACGCGGCGGCGACCACCGCCATGATCAGCGAGGCGGCGAGGACCGTGACGAGCGAGCCGATGACGGTGTCGGCGCGTTCGTAGGAGATCCAGCGCGGGGTGATCCGCTTGTCGACGATGTTCGACTGCTGGAAGAAGAGCTGCCATGGCGCCACCGTGGTCCCGACGATGGCGATGATGAGGAGCACGGAGGTCGACGTGAACCCTCCATGCACCCCGGGCACGACGAAATCATGGAAGAACGACGACGCACGAGGATGGCTGAAGACCGCCAGCGGGATCACCAGAAAGTTGGCGAAGATGAAGACGAACATGAACCGTTCCCATCGGCGGAAGCTCCCCGAAGCCGTCATCGTGACGAGCGCCGCGGCGGCGATCGGCACCGAGATGTCGCGGCTCACGCCGAAGTAGGCCAGCGCGAGGTTCACCCCGATGAACTCGGTCGTGATCGTGAGGAAGTTCAAGATGAAGAGGTCGCCAACCGAGAAAGCCCCCCAGAACCTGCCGAACCGCTCGTTGATGAGCCGAGCATGGCCGACTCCGGTCACCGCACCCAGACGGACGACCATCTCCTGGTTGACGACGAGGACCGGGACGAGGAGCGGGAGCGTCCAAAGGAGGGTCAAGCCGTAGTTTTGCGCGGCCTGCGCGTACGTCGCGACGCCCCCGGCGTCGTTGTCGCCCACCATGACGATGATCCCAGGGCCGACGATCGCGAGGAACGTCAGCAGGCGGCGCTTCCACGAGCGTCGCGCCTCGGCGTCGGTCTGCCGGATCGTCCCGAAGGCTCCCTGGATGTCCCCGAGGTGGGCTTCGTCGAGCACCGCCGACTCGGCGCCGGTCCGCGCGTCGACCAGCGGCGGCGCCACGCCGGGCACGCCGGTCCGGCGCCGGTGGGCCCCGGTTCCGGGCCTTGCCATTGCTCACCTCCTTTCGCTGATGCCGGTGGCGTGCGCGCACGCCACCGGCATCAGCGCAGAGGATGAGCCCGCACTGCGCCCGGAGGCGTGCGCACAGCCCGCCGGCGAGGCGGTCTGTGCGTCTTGTGGTGGATGACGCGGGACGTGGAGCGCCCCGGCCATCTGGTATGTGGAGGTTCCATCGATCTGTGCACGTTCGTCACTGCGTCCGATCAGTCCTCGGGCGACATCGTCCCGAAATCACGACGCCACCCGGTGGGCAGCATCAGCTCGAGCACGTCGTCCACCGTCACGATACCCAGGATGTGCTGGTGATCGGAGTCGAGGACCGGAGCGACCATGAGGTTGAAGTCCGACATCTTGCGCACGGTGGCCCCGAGGTCCCAGTCAGGGTGGAGGTGGGCGGCGACGGGGCGAACCACAGACGACAGCGCGGCGTCAGGCGGGGCGCGCAGCAGCGACACGACCGATGCCGAGCCGGCGACCGACCCGTCGGCGTGCAGCGCGAACACGACCTGCAGCGACTCGGGAGGTGCGGTGCTGTGGCGCACCGCGGACAGCGCGTCCTCTACGGTCGCAGACTCCGGCAAGGCGACGAAGTCCGGGCTCATGAGGCCGCCGGCAGTCTCGGGGTTGTAGTTGAGCAGCAGGCGCACCTTGCGACGTTGCGGCTGCGGCAGCGCTTCGAGCAGGCGCAGCCGGCGATCCTGGTCGGCCTCCATGATGAGGTCCGCTGCGTCGTCCGGCGCCATCGAGGCGAGGAGCCGTGCAGCCTCCTGGTCGGACCGTGACTCGAGGAACTCGACCTGGTGCTCCGCGTCGAGCTCCTCGAACACGTCGGCCTCGAGCTCCCGGTCCGCGCCGACCGCCTCGATGATCTCCTCCCCCTCCTCGTGCGAGGCCGCTTCGACGAGGTCGGCGATCTGCGCAGGGTGGAGGCGGGCAAGCTTGCGGTACGGGATGCGCAGACGCGCCGTGGGGACGTGCGCGACGAACGGCTCGATGCTCGCCCAGTCGACGATCCCTGAGGGCGGCCCGCCGGAGCCGAGGTGGCCGTGAAGGAGGCGTCGAAGGACACTTCTTCGCGACGGGTCCACCCCGATGACCTCCCAGGTGTCGTTCACATCGGCGATCTCGATCTCGTTGGCCCTGATGAGGCGGCCGCCGGCAACGTTGATCAGGTGCCTCGCCAGAAGATCACGCCCGAGGAGCATCTCGCCGGGCCGGCGCTCGAAGCGGCGGAGGTCGACCCGGTTGCCCGTGAAGCGCAGCTCGCGCTGGCCGATCCCCCCGATCTTGCGGATACCGACGAACAGGTCACGCCCGCCGATGCGCACGACCGCGCCGACGACCGGGGGGTGCGGTGCGCCGAGGTGGACGACCAGGTCCTCGACCCGTCCGACGCGATCACCTCCCGAGTCGACGAGAGGGCGCCGCACGACGCTCGAGAAGTGGACGATCTGCACGGCTGGCGCGGTCACGGTCACCGACCCGAACGGTAGCGCAGCGGCCGCGGCACCGAGCCTGCGTCCGGCCAGCTCGTGTCCCCGTCCTGCGCCGGGCTACGAGGGACTACGACGCGGCCGCGTCCGTGGTGTCCCCGGAATCGAACGGGTCGTCGGTCGCAGCGGGCACCTCGGGCACGTGCGCAGCATCGGACGCGCCGACGTCGATAGAAGCCGGATCGGCGGCGAAAGGTGGCCCGGAGGGTGCGGTGCCGGCGCGGTCCCGGCGATCGAGCATGCCCGGACGCGGCCATCGACGGACGAGCGGTACCGACGCTGCGAGCGCGGCGACGGCGCCGATGACGAGCGCCACCCGAGGCGAGCTGGCGTCGCTCAGCCAGCCCATGATCGGTGCCCCGATCGGGGTGGTGCCGAGGAAGGCGATGGCGTAGAGGGACATCACGCGCCCGCGCATCGTTGGCTCCGCGGCGAGCTGGAGCGTCGCGTTCGCCGTCGCGATGAAGGCGATGCTGGCGACGCCCATCGCCACCAGCGCGACCACCGTGAGGAGCTCGGTCGGCAGGAGGCCGACAAGTGCGATCGTCGCGCCGAACCCGAGCCCGATCAGTCCGAGGAGCCCGGCAGAAGGCCGGCTCCGGTGGGCGACGAGCAGTCCCCCCATCACCGCTCCGGAGCCCATGGCGGCGGTGAAGGCGCTGTAGGTCCCGGCACCCCCATGGAAGGTGTACTCCGCGAGGAGGGGCAGCGTCGTCGTGAAATTGAAGGCGAGCGTGCCGACCACCGCCATGGCGAGCAGCGGGTCGCGGAGCCCGGGAGTGCGCCATACGTACCCGAGCGCCTCCCTCACCTGGCCCTTGGCACGGGCCACCCGCTCGGTGCGGTACAGCTCCGAGGTCCGCATCAAGAGGAGCGCGACGATGACCGCCGCGTACGAGCCGGCGTTGACGAAGAAGCACGATGCGAAGCCCGTGGCGTAGATCAGCGCGCCGCCGATCGCCGGACCGATGACACGGGCCGAGTTCATGAGCACGCTGTTGAGGCTCACCGCGTTGGGCAGGAGCTCGCGCCCCACCATCTCGGAGACGAACGCCTGCCGGGCCGGATTTGTGAACAGGTTGACCACGCCAAGGAGCGCGGCGAGGAAGAACACCTCCCACATCCGCACCACGTGCATCCCGGTCAGCAGCGCCAACGCGAGCGCGAGCGCCCCGGCCGCTGCCTGGGTGACGACGAGCAGGCGGCGCTTGTCGAGCCGGTCGGCAGCGACACCGCCCAGCGTGCCGAACAGCAGCATCGGCACGTACTGGACGGCGGTCGCCGCCCCCACGTCGACACCGTTGCCCCTCAGCTGGTGCGAAAGGATCAGGAGCGCGAGCGCGACGGTCTGCATCCACGTGCCCGAGACCGACACCACCTGCCCGTAGAAGTAGAGCCGGAAGTTGCGAACCTGCAGCGCCCGGAAGGTCTTCGCGCCCACCTCGCGCAGGCGATGCCTCATCGCTCTTCGACCAGCCTCTCGAGCAGCACTGCGAGCTCGGCCACCCGCGCACGCTCGAGCGCAGGGAGGACCGCGATCTGCCGGGCGAGATAGGCGTTCTCCAAGCTCTTGATCCGCTCGAGCGTGGCGCGCCCCAAGGCCGTCAGCTCGACCCTGCTCACCCTCTTGTCGCCTTCGTCGCCGAGCCGCACGACGAGCCCTGCAGCCTCCATCGCCCCGATGATGCGCGTCATGGTGGGCGGCTGCACCTGCTCTGCCTGAGCGAGCTCGCCGAGCGTCGGGCTCCGAAGGCGCCTGATCGTCGAGAGGGCGGACTCTTGAGGAGGTGAGAGGCCGGTCACCGACTCCTGGCGCAACCGACGGTTGAGCCGGGTGATCGCGATCCGCACCCTCGCAGGCAGCTCCTCGTCGGCGATCTCCTCCCGGGGGGGTGCCGGCGCGTCCCGGGGGTGTGCCGGCGCGTCCCGGGGGTGTGCCGGCGCGTCCGAGGGCTCGCCCTCTCCCGAGCCCGGCTCCGTCTCCGTCTCCGTCTCCCGCGGTCCACCGGCCCTCCGGCTGGTCACGCGGTGGATCTTACTTAGTGTTTCTCACTAATGTTTCTCATCTCGGCGGACTTGCCCAGGATTGGGCCCCAGGGAGTGGGGGTGGAGCGGAGAGGGACTAGAGCCGGGGGACGTAGGCGCCACGACCGAGAGCAGCGCTCTCGAACGGGTCCACTGTCTCTGTCAGCCCGCCGACGACCTCGGCGACCCAGGGAAGGCGATCCTTCAAGATTCGCTCGACGCCGCCTTGCAACGTCGCAGAGCTGATGGCGCAGGAGCTACAGGCGCCCTGGAGCTGGACCTCCACGACCCCCGATTCGACGTCTGCGGAGACCAGCACGAGGTCGCCGCCATCCGCTTGCACCGCGGGACGAATGAGCTCCATGAGGGATCGCAGCTCGGCGAGCCGCTGCCCGCGCTCTGCGTCGCCCAGTGGACCGTGCGCGTCGCCCGCCGTCTCCCCCGCGTCGTCAGGATGGTCCCGGTCGTTCTCCACGGCTCCCATTGTGCCGCGCGCGACGCCGCCACCGAGCGCCCGGGGCGCCGTCCGAGCTCAGGCGACGACGGGATCCGGCGGCGGGGCAGCCGGCGGCTCTTCGACCACGCGATTCTCGAGGACCCCGATCCGGTCGATCTCGATGCGCACCAGGTCCCCAGGTTCCAGCCACCGTGGAGGGGCGAAGCTTGCGCCTACCCCCGAGGGCGTGCCCGTCGAGAGCACGTCTCCGGGCTCGAGCGGGAAGACCGTCGTCAGGTACTCGATCATCTCGTCGGGCCCGAAGACCATGTCCCCGGTCGAGGTGTGCTGGCGGAGCTCGCCGTTCACCCACGTCCGCAGGGAAAGCCCCCGGACGTCGCCCACCTCGTCCGGGGTCACGATCCAAGGCCCCAGGGGACAGTGCGTGTCGAACGACTTGCCCATCGTGAACGTCGGCGAATGGGCTTGCCAGTCCCGCACGCTGACGTCGTTCACCACGGTGAAGCCAGCGACCACGCCGAGCCACCTTGTTGCGGGGACGGACTTCGCACGTCTGCGGATCACCACGCCGAGCTCGCCCTCGTAGTCGACCTGTCGGGAGACCGCCGGGATGACGATTGTGCTGGACGGCCCGGTCACCGCAGTTCGCTGCTTGTTGAACCAGTACTGGCGCGTTGGCAGCTCGCGTCCCATCTCTTGGACGTGCGCCTTGTAGTTCATCCCGATCGCCAGCACCTTGGGCGGCGAGGTCACCGGCGCGAGCAGCTCGACCTGCTCGAGGCCCCAGCGCCGCGCAGAGGTGGCCGGAGCCGACATCGCCCGCTCCCACGCCTCGTCGCCCAGCCCGAGAAGCAGGGCCATGTCCCCGGGCAGACCGATTGCAGCGTCAGTCAGGTCGATGAGCTCGTCGCCGTCCACGACCCCGGTGCGCTGGCGTGTCGCGGGGCCGGATGGCGTCCCGTCGGGTACGAGGAAGGTCGCGAGCCGCACACTCGGAGGCTAGCGGCCGCCACGCCGCACAGCGGCGTTGCGCGCTCGGTTCACGCCGGCGCGTCCTTGGGTGCGGGCGCGCCCTTGGGCGCCTGCGCGCCCGCGAACTCCTCGTAGGCGGCGAGAGCCCGGGGACCGAAGACCGTGCCTGGGCCCCCATTCATCAGGATGCAGACTCCGACGGTCTCAGCCACCTCCTGAAACGTCGCGCCCCGCCGCGCCGCGCCGCGGGCGTGAGAGGCGATGCACCCGTCGCATTCGCGGGTGACCGCGATGGCGAGCGCGACGAGCTCCTTGGTCTTCGCTGACAGCGCGCCCTCCGCCATCGCGCCACGGTGGAGGGCGGCGTAGCCGGACACCACGTCGGGCACCGCCTCGCGCACCCTTGCGTACTGGTCGCGAAGCTCGGATTGGATGTCGTGGTAGTGGGACATGCGTGCTCCCTTCAAGGATGCCGGCTCGTCCGCTCGAGCGCGGTGCCCGATGCAGAGGGGTGCCTCGTCAGGCCGGGCGCCGCTCACCGTCGCGGACGGCCGGCACCATTCGGCGGCACCGAAGGCACCAGGCCGCCGGCGCTTCCTCGTCCGCCGGGTGGACGAGAGCCCCACATGCACCGCAACGCCAGATGGCGGGTGACTCCGACCCCAGCTGGAAGGTCAATTTCGCTCCTTGCCGTCCTGTCGCGTCGTCCAGTCCTGGTGGCGCCCCGAGGGGACCGGATCCGGCCCGACCGATCTTGCAGGTCGCCACTCTATGTGCACTGCGCAACGGTCACACGTCCCGGCCGTGGCGCGCGCCGCGGACCCGATCGCGGAGGTGGACGGGAATCGAACCCGCCGGGCGGGGTTCACCCGCCCCACCCGCTTTGAAGGCGGGGAGGCCCACCAGGTGCCTGGACACCTCCGTGCCGGAGCGTAGAGGCGCCGCGCCGCCGTCCGCACCAGGGCCACGGCGGCGCCCCAACGTCGCCCTCCCGCCGGACGAGGCTCTCGGATGCTCGCGTGCTCGGTGCTCGAACCGACGGCGTGAGCAGCCAGCTTGCGCGCGGTGCAGTGGGATTGCAATGGTTCGTGTCCGCATCGCCTCACCGGATGCACAGCACGCGGCGGTTCCGTCCCACAACCGTCGGGGTACGACGAACGCCGATCATAGAGGAGCACTGGATGACCGCCCTTCGGGAGGGACCGCTGGAAGACGGGCTCTCAGCTGCGCTCGATGACCTCGACGCGCGCTCCGAGACCGCAACGAGCGGCGAGCCCGCCGTCATCGAGAGCGGCCCGAGTTGCCGCGTGGACGGGGCGGGCGAAGGGCGGGGATACCGGATCCTCGGAGAGGTGGAGGTCGGGCTCGACCCCGAGGGCGTCGTCGTCCACGGCGCGACCGGACGGATCTACGTCGCGTGCTCGAGGTCGAACTCTGTGGCCGTGGTCGACCCCGACCGGCTGCGCGTGATCGAGACCATCCCGGTGGGCGGCGAACCCATCGACATCGTCGTGGACGAGCGAACCGGACGCGTGTTCACCGCCGACGCCAGGTCCGATCAGTTGTCGGTGATCGACGCGGCCGCAGCCAAGGTGGTGGCCACGATCGGCGTTGGCAGCTACCCAGCCGGCCTCTGCGTCGACGAGGAGGGACGCCGCCTCTACGCGGGCGACGCGGCAGGCTCCACGATGAGCGTCGTCGACCTCGACCGACTCGAACGGATCGGCGTGGTCGACGCAGAGCTCGGCGCAGGAGCCGTCGCCGTCGACCCGCGAGCGCGGCGTGTCTACTGCGTGAACTTCATCGCCTCCTCCGTGAGCATCGTCGATGCCGGGTCGCTCGAGGTCACTGCGCGTCTGCCGCTCCTTGCAGGACCGTGCGCGATCGCCGTCCACCAGGAGAGCGGCGACGTGTTCATCGCCGACTCGCTGGCGAGCACCATCACCCGGATCGACGGCCGCACGATCGAGAAGGCGGCGGAGATGGCGGTCCCCAACGCCCCGGTCGGCCTCTCGATGGGATCTCGCGGCGACCGCCTCTACGTCGGCAACCGGGGGGACGGCACCGTGAGCGTGATGGGGCTCGACGGCACCGAATGGTCCCGCATCCCGGTGGGCGCCGCCCCCGGCGGCGTGTGCGAAGACCCGCTGCATCCCGGGAGGCTCCTTGTCGCCAACGCCGGTTCCGGCACGATCACCGTCGCCGAGGACCTGCTGGACGGGCCTCCGACGACCCCGGTCGCGGCCGAGCGCCATCCGATGGTGGGCAAGAAGATGCCCTCTGTGTCCCTCCCGGACCTGTGGACCGAGCAGCTGCGCGACCTGGGCGAATGGGCGGGCCGCAAGTACGTCGTCAACGTCTTCGCCAGCTGGTGAGGCCCTTGCAACGCGGAGGCGCCGGTCATCGAGGACCTGCGTCGCCGTGCAGGCCGGTCTGGTCTGGAGATCATCTTGGTCGACGTCTGGGAGGGGACGGGCGCGTTCGCCGAAGCGCGGACATTCTGCAAGCTCTGGGGCGTCGAAGGAACCGTCCTCGTGGACGAGGCCGGAGAGCTGGTGGAGCGGCTCGGCATCCGAGGGGTGCCGACGAACATCTTCGTGGACGCCGACGGGACCGTGACGGCGATCGGCGCGTCGACCCCACGCGAGCTGGAGGCGGCCGTGCGCGAGCTGCTCGGTCCCGACGCCCCGCTCGAGGAGGCCACGCCGACGGGCGACTGGCACTGGCAGACCGATCCGGACCGGATCGGCGAGCAGCTCAGCGTCCGGGGAAACCGCCCGACAGGAAGCTGAGCCCCGCCCCGGCGAGAGGCTGAGACCCGCCCAGGCGATGGGGTTCAACTGTGGCGCGGGGCGCGAGGAACCCGTAGGCGACGTCGGTGCCCACGCGACCGACCCAGCGGACCAGCTCGGGCACGAAGCGCGCGACGTCGACGGTCCCCAGCCCTGACGCGAGGTTGTAGCCCGCCGACGCGCTGTAGCCAGTGACGGTGTGCTGGGTGCCATTCACCTCGAACGACACGGTCGTGTTGCCCTTGGTCACCGGCACGATCCCTGGCTCGTGAGCCCGCTGCATCGCGTAGAGAGCCGGATTGATCGCTCCGAGGCCGCGACCCGCCTCTTGGTCCGCGAGAGCGACCACGCCGGCAAAGAGGGGCGCAGCCTCGCTGGTGCCGCACACGTAGTACCAGCCAGGCGGTGTGGGCCCCCCGAAGCTCTGGTAGGTGTCGACCAGGCCCGAGCACGCGGCGCTCATCGAGATGTCCGGGATGCCCCGGTGATCGCCGACGACCGATGCCACGTCGCTCTGGTAGGAGGGTCTCGAGAAGATCGACGAGAGCCCCCCGCCGCTCGCGTCGGGATGGGGCCTCGATGTCCCGAAGACGAAGTCGTTGGCCGCCGGGTTGTACGAGTCGTTCCACACCTGGTCAGACGTCGTCCTGCGACCAGAGGCATCGAGGCTGAGCCGCGTCCCGCCGACCGCGGTGACGAGCGGGTCGCTCGCCGGCCATGTGACCGTCGGCGTCGTCGAGTAGTGGTGGCCTGTCGCTGTGGTGTAGTCGCTGACCCCTGTGTCACCCGTCGATGCGACGACCGTGATGCCCGCCGCCGCCGCAGCGACGAACGCACTCCGGAACGACTCCAGGTCGGCTGCCGAAGAGAACGTATTCTCGTTCGCGCCGAAGCTCTGGCTGATCACGTCTCCGAGATGGTGGTCGACCACGAAGTTCTCCGCCTCGACGATCTGCGCGAACCCGACCGGCCCCTCGGTCTCCGAGACCGGCGTCTCGACCACGAGGAGGCTCGCGCCGGGTGCGGCCGCATGCGCCCACTCCACGTCGAGGGTGGTCTCGCCCGCCCACCCGACCATTGTTGTTGTCCCCGGGTCGTAGGGCGGAACGGGACCCGCTGGTCGGATGATCCGGAGGCTCGGGGGGGCCGGGAGGTGGAACTGCGCGTCGAACCTGGCGAGGTCTCTTCGGATCGTCGGCGACCCGAACGAGTCCACGATGGCGATGGTCACGCCGCGCCCGTCGACACCCTCTTCGAAGAGTGTCCCCTCGTCGTACGCAGCCTGGATCTGCGCAGGGTCATAACAGGAGAGTCGGATCGACGGTGTGGCACGGCACTGCGACTCCGTGAGCAGGCGGCTTGCCGGCGAACGGCGAGACTCCAGCTGCTGGGACTCCATCTGCTGGGAGCGGACGCCCTCGGCCCGACCCTCGGGCCCCTTCGTCACCGCGACCGCCAGACTCGCCCCCAACGCGACGACGGAGACCAGGCTCACCAAGACGGCACTGCGCAACGCTTGGACCTCCCCTCCTGGCGGCACGTGCAGTTCCGCGCGCAGCTCCACGCGCAGCTCCACGCGCTCGGCTGCAAACGGTAGCCCAGTCCTAGACGACAGGGTCCGGTTCGTCAGCTGGTGCGCCGACGGTGCGACCCCGGTGCGCTTTGCCAGCTCTCTGATCGACAAGAGCGGCTCGCTCATGCACGGAGATCCCACGGAGCGCCAGCACGACCGTCAGCTGAGGTGAGCTCGAGCATGGAGGCGGTCCTCAGTTCGGGAGGCGAACGTCACGCCCGATGCGTTCGGACGCGAGCGCTTCGGCAGCCTCGAGCGGGGTTCTCCCCTCGGAGCGTGCACGCTGCAGCAGCTCGAGGACGCGCTCGCCGATGCGCAGTACCTCACGCTCCGTGGTCGGCTCGTCCCACCCCGAGCGAATTGCGTGGATCTGGACCACGCCACCGGCGTTCGCTACGAAGTCGGGCACGTAGACGACGCCGCGAGCGGCGAGGAGGCGATCCAGCTCTCGGTGCGCGAGAACGTCGTTGGCCGCGCCCACGATCGCGCGACACGGGAGGGTCTGGACGTTGTCTTGATCGACAACGCGTGCCGTCGCGCACGGTGCCAAGACGTCGCACGGGGTCGCAGTGACGGCTCCGACGGGCACCACGGATCCTCCGACCTCCTTGGCGATCGCCGCGGCACGTGCGGCGTCCACATCGGCGATCATCACCCGGACGGACCGCTCCGCGAGCTGACGGGCGAGAGAGCTCCCGACATGTCCAGCGCCTTGGACCAGCACCTGCAAACCCGCAAGGTCTCCCATGTCGGAGGCGGCAACGGCAGCCTCGAAAGCCGCCATGACGCCGAGCGCGGTGTAGGGGGAGGGGTCGACGTGGTCGCAGCTCACATCGGGCGCCACCTCTCCGATGGCGGCGAGGTCCTCGATCGTGGTGCCCATGTCCACGCCGGGGACGTACGCCCCCCCCAACCGCGCGACGAACCGACCGAAGCCGCGCATCACCTCTCAGCGAGAGCCGCGATGACCGTCCAACAGAACGACGGACTTCCCGCCTCCGTAGGGGATGGCGGCACAGGCGTTCTTGAGGGTCATCCCTCTCGCCAGCCGCCGCACCTCCCCGATCGCAGCGACCTCGCTCGGATAGGCGACCCAGCGCACCCCGCCGAGCGCGGGCCCGAGGGTGGTGTCGTCGAGGGCGATCACTGCCCGGGTGCCCGTCGCTCGGTCCAAGCAAACGACGATCTGCTCCGTCCCCCCGGGTACCGACTGGGTGTCGTTGACTTCCCCTTCGACCGCATTGCCCATGGTCACAGTGAACACCTGCCTGACCGGGTACGGTCAAGCAGGGTCGGCGCACCGGCTGAGTCGAACCAGGCTGCCGTCCAGCGCGGGTCCGGGCAGCTCAGCGCGGGAAGCGGGTCCGGGCAGCTCAGCGCGGGAAGGCTGCCGGCACCCCGCCGTCGACCGGCAGCACTGCCCCGGTCGTGCGGCAGCTCTGCTCCGACAGGAGGAAGGCGACAGCCTGCGCGACGTCCTCTGCGGACACCTGCGCCCGCAGCAGGTTGCGCTGCGCGTAGAAGGCTTCGAGGTCTTCCGCAGCGATCCCGTGGACTGCCGCCCGGTCACGACGGACTTCCTGGGTCCAGAGCTTCGAGCCGTCGAACACGGCATCGGGGTTGACCGCGTTGGCCCGGATCCCCTCCGGCCCACCTTCGATCGCCGCGACCCGCATCAACTGGACCATCCCGGCCTTCGACACGCTGTACGCGCCGAACCCTGCGCCTGGCCCGAACGCGTTCTTCGATGCGACGTAGACGATGCTGCCTCCGAGACCTTGACGCCGAAGCACTCGGAACGCCGCCCGGGTGAGCAGCATCGCCGAGGTCAAATTGGTGTCGAGCACCCGACGCCAATCAGCGATCTCGAGGTCGGCGATGGCCGCTACCGACGCGGCTCCCGCGTTCACGACGAAGCCGTCCACGCCTCCGAAGCTCCGAACCCCCGCCGAGACGAGCCGACCGACGATCGACTCGTCGGACAGGTCCCCGACCGTGTACACCGGGGAGTGCAGGCCCGACGCATGGAGCTCGCCCGCGAGCTGGTCGAGGCCGTCGCCGTCCCGATCCCCGAGCACCAGGTGTGCTCCCAGTCCACCAAGGTGCGACGCGATCGCACGCCCGATCCCAGAGGCGGCGCCGGTCACACAGACGACGTGCCCCGCGAGCGGCGGATCCGGTGGCGAAAGCGTGAGCTTGTACAGCTCGAGCGGCCAGTAGTCGACCTCGAACACAGCATCCTCGTCCATCGTGCTGACGGAGCCAAACGCGTCCAACGCTCGAGCTGCGACCGCGGTCGTGTGCTCGAGTATGTCGGCGGCGACGTGCGCGGACCGCGCGTCGACACCAGAGGTCACCGCCCCCAGACCGGGCACCAGGACGGCCACCGGAGCCGGGTCGTGCATCGAGAACCCCGAAGCGAGCGCGGCGCTGTGGCGGAGGAAGTAGGCGCGGTAGGCATCCTCGTAGGCGTCGATCGCGCGCTGTGCTCCCTCGGTCCGGCGGACGACGACCGCCCAGGGCCGAATGCGGAGCATGTGATCCGCCGTAGCCACGCCGGCTGCGACGATCGAGGAGAGGTCCTCCCGGTCGGCGACCCCGCGCATGCGGACGTCGACGTGCAGCACGCGGCGCGAGCGCCTCGACAGCGCGCCGCGGAGGGCCAGGAGGAGGTTCCCGACCTCTCCTGCTGCCAACGATGCCGGCGCCACTCGGAGCAGTGGCGCATGCTCCGATGCGTCGGCGAGCTCGCGAAGGCAATTGTCCGCCAGCGCGACGAAGTGCTGCGTCCGCGCCCAGCACTCTTCGCTCTCGTCGGCCCAAGTGACCAGACCGTGGTGCGCGAGAACGACGCCGTCCAATCCCTGGCCCGCCATGTCGGCGACCAGCTTGGCGAGGCGGAACCCGGGCCGCACCCATCGCACGAACCCCACACGCTCGCCGAGCGCGCGGCGCACCGCCATCTCCGGCTCGGGAGCCTTCGTGAGTGCGACCACTGAGTCGGCGTGGACGTGGTCGACGTGACGGAAAGGGACGAAGGCGTGGAGCAGGGTCTCGATCGAGGGCCGCCTCGATGAAGGGTCGACCAACGCGCCCTGCAGAAGATCGCTCATGCGCGCGTCGGAGATCGTGTCCATGTCGCGCAGGTCGAGCAGGCGTCCGAGCCACAGTCCCGGAAAATCTGCCAGGACAGCCGACTCGAGGTCCGCTCCGCTCCCCTTCACCCACATCACATCCCTGAGGCGGCCAAGATGGTCGTAGAGCGCTCCCTTCGCAGACGTGTTGCCCCCGCCATGGACGACGAGCGCATGATCGGCGCCTATTCGCCGTGAGCGGTCCACCAGCTCGAGAAGCTCCTTCACCGCGCCCTCGCCGCCCCCATCAATTGCCGAGTC
The DNA here is from genome assembly GCA_021791145.1 of Actinomycetes bacterium. Next base: position 86,183 of record JAJYXE010000007.1, read on the forward strand.
GGCCATCACGATCCGAGCGACGCCGCCCGAGACGCCAGCCGACCTGCCGGGCGGATGACCCGTTGCTCAGTCACGATCGCCGTCACCAGGTCGGCGGGGGTGACGTCGAAGGCGGGATTGCGCACGGCGGCACCGGCAGGGGCGATGCGCACGCCCTGAACGCTGACCACCTCTCGGGGGGAGCGTTCCTCGATCGGGATGGATGCACCGTCGCCGACCGACTCGTCGATCGTGGACTCGGGTGCGGCGACGACGAATGGGACGTGATGGCGCGCCGCTGCAAGTGCCAACGCGTACGTCCCGACCTTGTTCGCGACGTCCCCGTTCGAGGCAATGCGATCCGCGCCCACCACGACCGCGTCCACCGCACCGGCGGCAAGCAGGCCGGGCGCGGCGGCATCCACGACGATCTCGTAGGGGATGCCCGCCTCGGCGAGCTCCCAAGCCGTGAGGCGTGCACCCTGCAGAAGTGGACGCGTCTCGTCCACCCTCACGAGACGAACCAAGCCGCGCTGGTGGAGCGAGCGGACGACGCCGAGCGCGGTCCCCCACTCGACGCATGCGAGAGCTCCCGCGTTGCAGTGCGTCTGGAGCGTGAGCGGTCCGGAGCGCAACGACGAAATGAGCCGCGCGCCTCGATCACCGATCGCGTGACACGCCGAGATCTCGTGCTGGAGCACGCGCAGCGCCGCCTGCTCGACCTCCTCGGGAGCGCCCGAGAGGTGGCCGATCACCTGTTCCATCCCCCAGCGCAGATTGACGGCGGTCGGCCGGGCGCGTCGGAGCTGGGCGAGCTCGGCATCCAGTCGCGCGCGCTCCCACCCCTCACGTCTCGCCTGCGCGCTCGCAAGGACGACCCCCAGGGCCCCGGCGACCCCCAGCGCAGGGGCGCCTCGGACCCGTAGGTTCTGCACTGCCTCGACGAGCTCCCCCACCGTCCGCAGCTCGCGGGCCACCAGGGAGCCTGGAAGTCGCGTCTGGTCGACGATCACGATCGTCTCCGGCGGCTTCCAGTCGATCGTCCGCACTGCTGCTCCTCGTCGCTGCGGCGCCCTCAGAGCCGGAGCTTGCTGATGCCGACGACCGCTGTCAAGGCGGTGCGACCGCCACTGGCGCCCCTTGGCCGGATCCCTCGGGCCGAAAGTTCCCTCCGGCAGGCCACTGAGCGACAAGCGAGTAGCGGTCTCCTCGGATCAGGCTGCGCCGCCACTCGATAGGGGTCTCTCCGAGGACCGCCAGCCGTTCGATCGAGAATGCCGCCACCTTCCACGGCAAGCGCAAGAGCTTGCGTTCGGCTGGCTCGGGCACGACGGGCCGTATTCGTTCCCAGGCGCCCGTGATGCGTACCGCGCAGTACGTTGCGAGGAGCTCGTAGAGACCGCCGGAGGAGAGCTCGGCACCGAGCAACGCCGCCGCGTGCTCGTTGCGCAGCCAGGACCGGTCCCAAGCGATCGGCTCGGTGCCTGCGAAGCGAAGTCGTTCGATGAAGACAACGTCCGTCGAACTCTCCACCTCCAGCTTCGCCGCAATTTCTGGGCCTGCCATGCGGGTGTCGGCAGAGAGAACCTCGCTCCTCTCTTCGATGCCTCTGGCGCGCACCGTCGAAGCCAGGCTGTAGAGGGAGTGAAGTGGCTGTTCGAGGAGCGGCTGGGCGACCGAGCTCCCCCGGCCACGCTGACGCACGACGAGCCCCTCTTGAGAAAGACGGCGAACTGCCTCTCGCACCGTCTGGCGGCTGACCTCGTACTCCCGCGTCAGCTCCTCGTCCGTCGGGAAGCGGCTCTCGAACTGCCCCTCTATGAGCCGTCGACGGAGATCGTCGACGATCTGTGCCCATAGGGGCAAGGGGCTCGACCGATCGAGCGTGGCCGCCATCGCCTCAGACGCCTGCCAGGAAGAAGGAGCTGATGAGCACGGCTAAGACGAAGAGCGTGACGATCGCCATCGGAGCGTCCTCCTCGTAGACGAAAGACAGCACGCCGACCGCGACCCGAAGCACGGGGGTGAGGATCAAGATCAACACACCGAGCACGACGATCCCGCGGCCTTCCCCAAGGGCGATCGAGTGACCCAGCGCGGAGAACGAGTGCGGGAACGCGGTCGACCTCGACGTGAGCTCCCTGTAAGAGAAATGCCCGCGGATCGGCAGGTACGCAGCGTGGTGGGCGAACATGAGGCCAAGCCCGGCGGCAATGACCGACACGCTCAGGACAACGCCGATACGCAGCACGAGGCTGATCGCCAGCTCGACCTTGCGGACCTTCTCCTCCATCGCGGCCGCTTCCTGCGCGCTGAGCTGCCGGCGACGTCCCGAGATGCCGAGATTCTCGGTCGTCGGGTCGGGGTGCTCGCCGGATCGCCCCGGGTTCCGAGTCGATCTGCGCATACGGGTCACGGGAAGATCCCCTTCTGGAGCATCTCCAACGAGATGACTACAAGGACGATGACAAAGACGAGGCGGACGGTCTTGCTCGTCACGCGGCCGAGGACCCGCGCGCCGAACGTGGCCCCCAGGAGCACTCCGGCGGCTACCGGAGCAGCGATGATCGGATCGATCTGCCCCCGGATGAAGTAGACGCCCGCGCTTGCAGCAGCGGTGACACCGATCATGAAGTTGCTCGTGGCAGAAGAGACCTTCATGGGCAGGTGCATCGCACTGTCCATGGCCGGAACCTTCAGTGCGCCAGATCCGATGCCGAGCAGCGCACTGACCAAGCCCGCGACGTACATGAGCGCCAACCCAAGCTTGGTGCCGACCACCTTGTAGGAGATCTCGCGTCCTTCTGCAGCGTCGTAGTAGGAGCCGTGCAGGTTGAAGTAGTTGGCGATCCGGTCGTTCGAGACGGTGAGCGGTGCGGCCGCGTGCCGGCGACGGTAGGTGGCGAAGGAGGAGTACGCGAGCACCAGGCCGAAGAACACGAACAGAAACCGGGTGGGCAGAACGGTCGTGAGGTAGGCTCCGCTCACTGCTCCGGTCGTCGTCGCGATCTCGAGGAACATCCCCGCCCGCAAATTGGTCATCCGCTCGCGGACGTATGCGGCGGCGGCGCCGCTCGACGTCGCGATGACCGAGACGATGCTCGCCCCGATGGCCAGACGGATGTCCACGTGGTAGAGGAGCGTGAGCACTGGCACGATGACCACCCCGCCGCCCAGACCGATCAGCGACCCGAGAACGCCGGCGGCGACCGAGATCAGGGCAAGAGAGACCACGAAGTCGAGCGGCGTCACCACCACGATTATACGGACAATCGTATATGCTGTTCAAGGTGCGCCAGGTGCGCGCTGCGAGCGGGGCGAACTTCCTCGACACCGCAGCGGGCGGCACCTTGACTGCGAGACAGGCACTTTGCGCCAAAGCGCGCCCGAGTGTCGGCCTTCCCGTCCGTTCGGGCTGTTCGCGCGCGTCGCTCGCCCCGACTGAGACCCCGTGGAGCGCGCAGTCCTCCTGCGCGCGAGCTCATACCCCCGGACGCGCTCTCACAAAGTGGCAGATCAGGGGTGTGACCGTCGGTGCAGCAGCGAGACAGGCGTCAGATTCTGTGTCACGCACGAGCCCTCGTAGTGGCTCCACAGCGAGCTGTCGGCAAGACTGGCCGGTCTCGAGTCGCTCCGGGAACGATCGGGCTCCGCCACTCGGGCTACCGCGGTGATGGCCGCCGGTAGGCTCTTGGCGCCGGGCGCCATCACCAAAAGCCAATCGACGTCCAAGTTGCCATCCGCCGCCCCCGTGGCGGATGGCAACTTGCCGATTGACCAGGACCGATCCAGAGGTCGCCGGCACACCGATCGGCCCATCTTGGAACAGATGGCGCGGGTCGTGCCATCCAAAGCAACACCGCGCCGTTCGCTAAACCGAACTTACGTTCCTGACGCCGGGCTAGGTCACTGAGCTGGTGGTTTGTCCGGCGGTGGCCGAAGTTCTGGCTACACGAGGGTCCTCGGCACGCTCGCAGCGAGAAGTTCGAACACCCGGCGCTGGGTCGGCGTCGGCGTGGCGACGAGATCGAAGGTGACCCCGCCGACGCCCACCACCCGAAGCGTGTCGCGAGTGAGGGTGCCGAGGTGCTCGAGGAGTTCCCTGAAGGCGCGCACCGGCTCGCCGGCGGCGTTCTTCTTCTTGGTGTCCTTCTTCTTGGCCGAGGAGGAGCGCGCGGCGGGCACGACCGGGTCGGTGGGGGTGGGCGGGGCGGTGTCGGTGAAGGTGAGCGGGGCGAGCGTTCGCCGGAGATGGAAGGTGACGTAGGTCGCCAGGAAGCACACGAGGGCGTGGGCCTTGACCCGGTCCTCGAGCCGGTGGTGGACCGGGCGCAGGTCGACGTCGATCGCCTTCATGGAGCGGAAGTCCCACTCCACCCCTTTGAGCTCCTTGTAGGCCGAGATCACCCCAGCCGGGTCGAGCTCGTCTTGGGTGATCGTGGTGCGCAGCACGTAGATGCCGTCGAGGGCGGCCTCCTCGTGGATCGAGGCCTCGTTGGGCGAGAAGCAAAACGAGTCGTCGGTGACCTCGATCACGAAGTGCTTCTGCATCTTGAACTTGTTCAGGACCTTGCCCACCCGCAGGGCGATCTGCTCGGTGCCCCGCAGCGGACGGCGTTCTCTGCGGCATGCCTCGACGATGGCGCCGAGGGCGGCCTCGGTCGCAGCGAGGAGGTCTTGGCGCTTGCGGGCCCGTTCGGCAGCCAAAAGGGGATTGCGGGCGGCGACCAGGCGCTCACCGGGGTAGTCAGGGTGGGAGAGCTCGCAGAAGTTCACCTCGTCGAAGAGCGAGAGCTGCAAGGGGCCGTCATCCTGGGCGAGCGCCTTGATCTGGGGCGCCCGCAGCGCCGTCAGCCAGCCGAGGCCCCCCACCTCCTTCAGGGCCTCGATGCGCGCCGAGGTGATCATCCCCCGGTCGCCGACCATCACGAGATGGGTGAGCCCGAACCGGTCGCGCACCACCTCGACGATGTCTTTGAACGCGGCCGGATCGGCGGTGTTGCCGGGGAAGACCCGGATGGCGACGGGCGTGCCGTCTCGAGCGGTCAGAAGCCCGTACTCGATCTGGGCCTTGTTGCGCTTGCCGTCGCGCGAGTACCCGAAGGCGGCCAATGGGCACGTCCGCCCCTCGAGCCACGAAGAGGACAGATCGAAGTAGGCGCGCCCCGTCGGGTTCACCTCGGGTGCAAGATGACGTCGGGCCAAGGTTGCCTCGATGGCGTCTTGACGGCTCACCAGCCAGTCCATCGCCGCGTACACCTCGTCGGTACCCACGTCCTCGAGCCCCAGGTCCTCGACGAGGGTCGTGTCGTGCCACCAGGTGACCGTCGCCAGTTTCGGCTTCGGGTGCACCACCCGAGCGAGCACCAGCGCGTAGGCGATGTCGCGTTCCCTGCAGGGCGGGCCGAGAAGGTCTTTCAATCCCAGGACCTTGGCCTGGCAGGCCACGGCGGCGAGGTGGCCGTGGGGGCGCGAGCGCACGAGCTCGAGGTCCTCACCGGCGACGAGCAGCGTCTTGCCCGCCAACCCGGCCCGCAGCGCCTCGATGAGCTCGGCCGGCAGGTGCGACAGGTTGGCGAGCGTCTCGTTGCGCACCGTCTTTCCGACCCGGACCGAACGGCGCAAGAGGTGGGTCTCGTAGTGGCGCTCGACCCCATCGGCCCCGGTGTAGTGGCGACGCGTGGTCGAGATGTGCATCGCACCGCCGTGCCGCCTGGGCATAGCGAAAGCTTACACGGCTGTCGTTCCACGGTCAATACTTTAGTGGCTACATTGCCCGGCGGCGAGCTGGCCGTCCCTCCTGGCTGGAGCACGTTTCAGGGGGCCGCCAAGCCGTAAGTTCGGGCTAAACCTAAACCGTCGAGTAGCCGGGGGGATTTGCACCCCCCGGCCCTCACAGATCCGGACGTAACAGTCTCCCGTTATCCGGCTCCTGTCATCCAGCCCTCAGGCCAGCGCGCCGAACGACCAGTGAGCAAAGAGCGCTGGTGCACGACGTT
>JAJYXE010000010.1 GCA_021791145.1 Actinomycetes bacterium
TGCTCGCGATGAGCGGTCGGGCGGTCGAGGCCGCAGGGGACGTCCAGACGCTGCTCTTGGACAAGACCGGGACGATCACCCTCGGGAACCGGATGGCGGAGGCCTTCTATCCGGTGGGCGGCCACGACGAGCAGGAGGTCGCGGATGCTGCACAGCTGGCGTCGCTCGCGGACGAGACGCCCGAGGGCCGCTCGATCGTCGTCCTCGCCAAGGAGCGGTTCGGCATCCGCGAGCGGGAGCTGAGCGGCCCCCGCGAGCTGGTGCCGTTCTCTGCGACCACGCGCATGTCAGGGATCGACGTCGACGGTCGCCGGATCCGCAAGGGCGCGGCAGAAGCGGTGCGCCGGTGGGTCGTCGAGCAGGGCGGAACGGTGCCCGAGCGGCTCGACGAGATCGTCGAGTCGATCTCCCGGCAGGGCGCGACGCCGCTCGTGGTCGCCGACGGTCCCGACGTGCTCGGCGTGATCGAGCTGAAGGACGTGGTGAAAGAGGGCATCCGGGAGCGCTTCGCCGAGATGCGCGCGGCGGGCATCAGGACGGTCATGATCACCGGGGACAACCCGCTCACCGCGGCGGCGATCGCCCAGGAGGCAGGTGTCGACGACTTCCTCGCCGAGGCGACGCCAGAGACCAAGCTCGAGCTCATCAAGGCGGAGCAGGAGGGAGGAAGGCTGGTCGCGATGACCGGAGACGGCACGAACGACGCGCCGGCCCTGGCCCAGGCCGACGTCGGGGTGGCGATGAACACGGGGACGACCGCCGCGAAGGAGGCCGGCAACATGGTCGACTTGGACTCGAACCCGACGAAGCTCATCACAATCGTCGAGATCGGCAAGCAGCTGCTCATCACCCGCGGCTCGCTCACGACCTTTTCGATCGCCAACGACGTGGCGAAGTACTTCGCCATCATCCCCGCGCTGTTCGTCGCGACGTACCCCCAGCTCGCCGACCTGAACATCATGAGGTTGCACAGCCCGCAGTCCGCGGTGCTCGCCGCGGTCATCTTCAACGCGCTGGTGATCGTCGCGCTGATCCCCCTGGCACTGCGCGGCGTGAAGTGGCGGCCGAGCAACGCCGCGGCGATCCTGCGGCGCAACGTCTGGATCTACGGCGTGGGAGGCATCATCGTGCCGTTCGTCGGCATCAAGGTGATCGACCTCTTCCTCACCGCCGTCCACTGGTACTGAGAGGATTTGCGCCGTGAGCAGGCCATTGCGAGCAGGCCAGCATCAGCAGACCATCGTGAGCAGGGCATCGTGAGCAGGGCATTGTTGCACCTCCGGCGCGCCGTGAGCGCGATCGTCGTCTTCACGGCGGTCTTCGGCTTCGCCTACGTGCTGGTGGGGACCGGCGTCGCGCAACTCTTCTTCCGCCACCAGGCCGACGGCTCGCTCACGAAGAACGGCTCGACGCTGATCGGCCAGAACTGGAATGGCTACTCCACCACGAAGATCCTCGACCCGCAGTGGTTCCACGGGCGCCCCGATGCGGACGACCCGCTCGTCGCGACAGGAAGGCGGGGCGAATCGGGCGCCACCAACCTGGGCCCGCGATCGGAGGCGCTGGTGAAGGAGGTGCACGCGCTCGTGGTCGCGTGGCACGCGGTGGGTGTCGACCCGACGACGGACCTCGTGACGACGTCGGGGAGCGGCCTCACACCTGATATCACCCCGGCGGACGCGATCGCGCAGATCCCAATGGTGGCGAAGGCGACGGGAGTCTCTGCGTCGCGGCTGCGCAGGCTCATCCGCCAGGAGACCCACGGCGCCCAGCTCGGGTTCCTCGGTTCGCCGTACATCGTGGTCCTTCGGCTGAACGAGGCGCTCGCGCACCTGCGGCGCTGAGCGTCGCAGGCCGCGCCGATCACCTGGCGAGCTGCCGACCGGCAGTGCTCAGGAGGGCTCGTCCACGAGCTGGTAGCCGATCCCGGGCTGGGTCCGCAGCATGGTGCCGGCGGGGCCGAGCTTGCGCCGCAGCCGGTGGGCATAGACGCGCAGGTAGTGGGCTTCGGCCCCGTAGGCCGAGCCCCACACCTCGCGCAGGATCATCTGGTGCGTGCAGACCTTCCCGACGTGGCGGGCGAGGTAGGCGAGCAGGTCGAATTCGCGTGCGGTGAGCTCGAGGTCCTTGCCGTCGAGGCGGGCCATGTGGTGCACGAGGTCGACCTCCAGCCCGCCGACGCAGACGGCCGGCACCTCGTCGGCGCCGTGAGCGTGGTGGCGGAGCGCCACGCGCAGGCGGGCCTCCAGCTCCGCCATGCCGAAGGGCTTGGTCATGTAGTCGTCGGCGCCGGCGTCGAGGAGCGTGACCTTCCTCGCTTCGGAGGCGGCTGCCGAGAGCACGATCACAGGCACCTGCGTCCACTGGCGGGCCCGTCGCACGACTTCGACGCCGTCCATGTCCGGCAGCCCGAGGTCCAGGATCACGACGTCAGGAGAGGTGAGCGACAGCTGGGAGATCCCCTGTGCGGCGGTCCTGGCCACGACCACCTCGTGCCCGCGCGAGCCGAGCGCGATCTCGAGGGCGCGAAGCAGCGCACGGTCGTCGTCGACGACGAGGATCCGCGCCATCCCTCACCCCTCTGCCGGGACATCGGCCGCAGGGAGCGTGACGACGAAGCGGGCGCCACCTCCAGGGGCGTCCTCGACGCGCACGGTCTGCCCGTGCGCGTCGACGAAGGCCTTCGCGATCGCGAGCCCGAGCCCCGCGCGGCCCTGCGCGCCGGGCCGGCTGAACATGGTGAAGACGCGCTCGCGCTCGGAGGGCGGTACGCCCGGACCCTGGTCGCTCACCGACAGCGCGACGACGCCGCCACCGGCCTCGGCCGAGACGCGGACCTGGCTGCCGTCGGGTGAGTGGCGGGCCGCGTTGTCGAGCAGGTTGGCGAGCACCTGCTCCATGAGCACCACGTCCACGTCGACCGGGGGGAGGTCGTCGGGCAGGTCGAGGCACACCTGTGTGGGCGCGACCGCGCTCGCGCGCACGCCTCCCTCCACGACGTCGGAGACCGGGGTGATCGCCCGGCGCAGCTCGAGGGTGCCCGACTGGATCCGCGTCATGTCGAGCAGGTTCGCGACGAGCCGGTCGAGCGCGTCGGAGCGCTCCTCGATCAGCGCGAGCAGCTCCTCTCGGTCGCGCTCGGTCAACGTGCCCTGGCCGTCTGCCCGGCGCAACGCGCTGACCGCGGTCTTCACGGAGGCGAGCGGGGTCCGCAGGTCGTGGGAGACCGCCCCCATGAGCGCAGCGCGCAGCGCGTCGACCTGCTCGAGCAGCTCGGTCCGCATCGCCTGCTCTCGAAGCTGGCTCGCCTCCAGGGCGAGCGCGGCTTGGTTCGCGTAGGTCCGCGCCAGCTCCAGCTCGCGGCGCCCGAGAGCTGTCCCTGTCAACCCGACCAGACCGACCGGGCGCCCGTGAGCGACGAGCGCGATCCACACGGCGCCGTCGGCCTGCTTGCTCGGGTGGTCCGAGGCCGTGTGGGGCCGCAGGCGCTCGGCCCGCCCAGCAGCAGGCGCGAGCGCCGTGACGTCGCCGGCGGGCGGGCGTCCGGCGGTCGCGGCGACCGTCAGACGGCGGTCGTCCTCTGGGTCGGGGACGAGCACGGCCACCCAGCGCGCGCCGAACGACTGGTGCAGCGAGCCGGCGATCACGCCGAGCACGCCAGTCACCGGCTGGTCTTCGATGAGGAGGTCGGAGAGCTCGTAGAGCCGGCGAGCCGCGTCCGCGTCCCGCCGCGCGTCGAGCCGCGCGCGCTGGAGGAAGGCGACCACCCTCGCCACGATGAGCACGACGACCGCGTAGACCGCGAGCGCGGCCCAGTTCTGGGCGGCCCCCACCGTCAAGGTGCCGTAGGGGGGGAGGAAGAGGGCGTCGTAGGCGACGAAGCCGGCGGCCATGGCGAGGACGCCGCTCGCCAGGCCCCCCACCGCGACCCCTGCGACGACCGGGACCACGAGCACCAGGGCCGGGGTCGCGAGCGAGAGATGCGCCCGGACCGGGAGCATCGCGCCGCAAAGGACGCCGATCCCGGCGAACGCCAGGAGCGCGCCGAGCATCCACCGCTTCACCGCGCCGAACGACCTCTCTTCCGCGAGAGCTTTCGCAGGGAAGTGTAGGAGCGACGCGCGCCGCGACGGATGCGCGCGCCGGTCCTTCGGTGTGTGTGGCGCAAGGTCGCGAGGTGGGTGCTGCACCGTGGTGCCTGCATTGGACGTCCGCCATGATGGAGGCGTGCAGGAACCCGCCGTGGTCGACGAAGAGGCGGCGCAGGCGGTTCGACCCGCCGGGCGGTTCCGCATCTACCTCGGTGCCGCCGCCGGGGTCGGCAAGACGGTGGCCATGCTCGACGAGGGGTGGCGCCGTCACGAACGCGGCGCGGACGTCGTGATCGGCTTCGTCGAGACCCACGGCAGACCGAGGACCGCCGAGAAGATCCGCGACCTCGAGGTCGTCCCGCGCAAGGCGGTCCAGTACCGCGGGGCGACCTTCTACGAGATGGATCTCGACGCGGTCCTGCGGCGACGTCCGGAGGTCGCGCTCGTCGACGAGCTCGCCCACACGAACGTGCCCGGCTCCGGTCCGCACGCGAAGCGCTGGGAGGACGTCCTCGATCTCCTGGACGCGGGGATCGCGGTGATCAGCACCGTCAACATCCAGCACCTGGAGAGCCTCGCGGACGCGGTGGAGATGATCACCGGCGTGCGGATCCGAGAGCGGGTGCCCGACTGGGTCGTGCGACGCGCGGACCAGCTGGAGCTCATCGACTCGTCCGCGGACCAGCTCCGCCGCCGGATGCTCCACGGGAACATCTACCCCCCGGACCAGGTGCCTGCCGCGCTCAACGGCTTCTTCCGGACCGAGAACCTGGTCGCGCTGCGCGAGCTCGCGCTGCGCTTCGTGGCGGACGAGACCGAAGAAGAGCTGCTCCGGTTCCTCGAGAGCCACCGTCCCGAAGGGGTGTGGGACACGGCCGAGCGGATCCTCGTGGCGGTGACGAGCGCGCCGGGGAGCGACGCGGTGGTACGGCGCGCGGCGCGGATGGCGCAGCGGACGAAAGGCGAACTGGTCGTCCTCCACGTGAGGGACCCCGAGCACGAAGGCGAAGCAGAAAAGAGGGCGCTCGCCGCCCTCCAGGAGCTCGCGGCCGGTGTAGGCGCCAGATGGCTCGAGGTCGACGGGGACGATCCTGCGGACGCGATGGTGAAGGTCGCCGCGGACAACCAGGTCACCCAGATCGTCGTGGGCGCGACCCGGCGGAGCCGATGGGACGAGCTTACGCGTGGCTCGGTCGTCCGCAAGGTGCTGCGCGCCGCGGCAGAACGCGGGATCGACGTGCACGTGATCGCGCGCCGCCGGACGCGCCCACCGGCGACGGACGACGGCTGGGCCGTCGGCGCAGGAGAGGGAGCAGGAGAGGCAGAGGAGCGCCCCTGATGACGCCGGACTCAAGGCAACCCGCGCGGACCCAGTTCCCGACCCCACCTTGTGCGGACGTCGATATCGCAGAAGGGGTCGCGCAACGGGACGCAGAAGGGATGGTCGACCGGCTCGTCGACGAGCTCCTCGCCACGTACCCGCCGGCCTCCACGGCTCCCGAGGCGTTCCTCGGCGCGCAGTTCGACCGGGGGCTCGCATGGGTGCACTACCCGAGAGGCCAGGGTGGCCTGGGGCTGCCTGCCCCGCTCCACCAGCGGGTGGTCGCTCGGCTGTGCGAGGCCGGTGCGCCGTCTGCGTCATTGCGCAACCTCATCGGGCACGGCATGGTCGCACCGGCGCTCCTGGTGCACGGCACGAGGCTGCAGCAGGAGCGGTACCTGCGGCCGCTCTTCACGGGTGAAGAGATCTGGTGCCAGCTGTTCAGCGAGCCGGGCGCGGGCTCGGACCTGGCAAGCCTCGCCACGAGAGCCGAGCGCGTCGGCGAGGAGTGGGTGCTGAACGGGCAGAAGGTCTGGACCACGGCCGCGCATCTGGCCAGCTTCGGCATGCTGCTCGCTCGCACGGACCCCGACGTGCCGAAGCACGCGGGGATCACCTGCTTCCTGGTGGACATGCACGCGCCCGGAGTCGAAGTCCGACCGCTCTACCAGATCACCGGAGAGGCCGAGTTCAACGAGGTGTTCTTCAGCGACGTCCGCGTGCCCGACGGCGCACGGCTGGGCGGCGTGGGGGATGGGTGGCACGTCGCGATCACCACGCTCATGCACGAGCGGGTGGCCATCGGAGGCGGCGTGGCCGAGCGAGGCAGCGGGCTCATCGCCGAGGCTGTCCGCCTGTGGCGCGCCCGCTGGGCGGAGGATCGCTCGCCGCACGCGCTCGTGCTACGCGACCGGCTCGTGCAGCGATGGGTGGCCCACGAGGTCGCCCGGCTCACGAACCTGCGCGCGTTGGACCATCGCCGCATCGGGACGCCCGGCCCCGAGGGATCGATCGCGAAGCTCGTGTACGCCGAAGACGCCAAGCGCACCATGGAGCTGTGCGTCGACCTGTTGGGCGCCGACGGGATGCTCTATGTCTCCGACTATCCGCGCGTGCGGCCCTCGGAGCTCGCGTTCGGTGCATCGGACCCGAGGAGGCTGTTCCTCAGGACGCGGGCGAGCTCCATCGAGGGGGGCACGTCGGAGGTCATGCGCAACATCCTCGGCGAGCGGGTGCTGGGTCTCCCGGGCGAGCCGAGGACCGACCGCGAGCCGCCGTGGAGGGACGTGGCGCGCAGCTGAGCAGGTCGCCCGGCTCACCGAGGGGAGAGGTCCAGCCCGAAGTCGAGCGCGGGCGCCGAATGCGTCAGCGCGCCGAACGAGAGCACGTCGGCGCCGGCCGCGGCGAACGCCGGCGCGGTCTGCTCGCTGAGGCCTCCCGAGACCTCGACGACCACCCGGTGGTCCGCGGCCCGCAGGGCAAGGACGGTGTCGGCGACCTCATCAGGCGTCATGTTGTCGAGGAGCACGACGTGGGCACCGGCGGAGGCCGCCTCGATCGCCTGGGCGCGACGGTCGCACTCCACCTCGATCATCCGCAGCGGGAACTGCTCGCGGGCGCGCGCGACCGCGACGGCGATGGAAACGCCCCCGAGGTGGTTGTCCTTGACGAGGATGCCGTCGGACAGGGAGCCCCGGTGGTTCCGGCCGCCCCCAGCGCGCACGGCGGCCTTCTGGAGCGCGCGCAGCCCGGGGAGGGTCTTGCGCGTGTCCACCACCTGCGTGGCCGGGTTGGCGGTCGCGACGGCCTCGACGACTCGACGGGTTGCCGTCGCCACCCCGGAGAGGTGGCAGAGGAAGTTGAGCGCGGTCCGCTCCGCGGCGAGGATCGACCGCAGCCTCCCTCGCACCTCGGCGACGATCGTGCCCGGGGCGACGTCGGCGCCGTCGGGAAGGCGCCAGTCGACCTCGACGACCGGGTCGACCTGGCGGAAGGACTCGAGCGCGCAGAGGCGTCCGGCCAGGACCCCGGCCTGGCGGGCGACGACCGCCGTCTCGGCCGTGCGCGACGCGTCGACGAGGAACGACGTGAGGTCGCCGAGTGGCAGCAAGTCCTCCGCGAGCGCAGCAGAGACGGCCTGGCGCACCGCGAGGAGCGGGGGCTCGACCGAGGAGACCGAGGAGGAAGTCACGGGCGAAGGGTCCTCAGGATCCGGCGCCAAGCGCCGCGCCCGCCGCCTCGATCAGCCGGGCCGCCGCGACCGTGACGGCCTCGGCCATCGGGAGGTGCAGGAACTCGTTGGGCCCGTGCGCGTTGCTCCCGGGGCCGAGCACCCCGGTCGCGACCAGCGGCACTCCGGGGAAGCGCTCGCCCAGCATGGCCAGGAACGGGATCGTCCCACCCTCCCCGAAGGAGCCGGGCGGCGCGCCGAAGACCTCCTCGGAGGCGCGGGTGAAGGCCTCGGCGACCCAGGGGGCGAGCGGCGGCGCCACCCAGCCCGGCGCCGGGGTCTCGAGGTGCACGCGGACCGCCGCCCCCGAGGGAGGGTCGGCGAGGAGCGCGGCGGCGACGGCTTCGGCGGCCTGCGCCGCGTTCACGCTGGGCGGGAGGCGTATCGAGATCTTCGCGGTGGTGAAGGGGCGCAGGACGTTGCCGCCGTCGCGCACGGCGGGGATGCCGTCCATGCCCGTGATGGCCATCGCCGGGGCCCAGGCGCGCCTGAGGAGCCGCTCCTGGTCCGACGCTCCGTCGAGCACGAGACCCGGGACGACCGGGAAGACCTCGGTGGCGTCCCACACCGGCGCCGCCTTCGAGACGGGCTCGTCGGGCACGGCGGAGGTCCCGAGCGGGCTCGGCTCGTCTGGCATGTCGGCGTGCAGCGCCGCCAGGCGGACCTCACCGGTGCGAGCGTCCTCGAGGCGGTCGAGCAGCAGGCGCAGCAGTCGGAACGATGTCGGGACGACGCCGCCCGCGCTGCCGCTGTGCACGCCCTCGGTGAGCACCTGCACGCAGACCGTCGCCAGGAGGTTGCCCCGCAACGACGAGGTGAGCCAGAGGCGGTCGTAGCCGAGGCAGCCCGAGTCGAGGCAGACCACGAGCGCCGGGTCGCCGAGCCGGGCCCCGAGGTCGTCGAGGTGCGCGGGAAGGTCCGGGCTCCCGCTCTCCTCGCTCGCCTCGACGAGCACGACGACGCGCGGCCGGGGGACCCCGGCTTCGTCCAGCAACTCGATCGCGGTCGTCGCCGCGAACAGCGCGTAGCCGTCGTCGGCGGTGCCCCTACCGTAGAGCCGATCTCCCTCCCGCGCAGGCGCGAAGGGGCCGAGACCCTCGCGCCACTCCCCGAGGGGAGGCTGCTTGTCGAGGTGGCCGTAGACGAGGACGGTGCCGTCCCTGCCGCAGGTGCTGGGCGCGTCGAGGAGGAGGAGGGGGGTCCGTCCCGCCTTGCCGACCACCTGCGCGCTGAGCCCGTCGATCCCCCTGGTCCTGCTCCATACGGCCATCAGCGACGCCGCCTCGGCGAGGTGGCCTGCCGTCTCCCAGTGCTCGTCGAAGGCAGGAGAAAGGCACGGGATCGCCGCGTAGCTAAAGAGGGCCGGAAGGACGTCCTGCTCCCAGTGGAGGTGCGCGGCGGCACGCAGAGCGTCGCTGACGTCTGCAGGTGGGGTTCGTGTACGTGGCACCGGCGACGACCCTACGCCGCGCGGCGCCCCCGCGCGGCCGGGGTTCCAGGGCAGGGGCGCCTCGATCGCGCGGAGCCGGCTCACACCGCCTGGCTCACCGACGACATGTTCCAGTCCGGGACGCGCAGCGCCGGCATCGCAGTGCGGTTCATCCACGTTCCGGTCTCCCGGCCGAAGGAGCGCACCGTCGACGTCGCGTACGACGCACGGGCGAGCACGTCGAGCGGGCTCTCGTTGAAGCGGAAGTTGCTCGTCGCGCCGACGACCCTGCCATCTTCGATGACGTAGACGCCGTCGCGCGTGAGGCCGGTGAGGAGCAGCGTTTTGGGGTCGACCTCGCGGATGTACCACAGGCAGGTGAGGAGGAGCCCGCGCTCGACCGTGGCGACGAGATCGTCCAAGCTGCCCGATCCGCCGGGCAGCTCGAGCGACAAGTTGTCGACCGGCGGGGTGGGCGCCGCGTGCGACCCTTCGGCTCCGGCGCGGTGGTAGCGGAGCCGCTCGAGCTTGCCGGCGCGCACCCAGTCGGTGTGGCCGAGCGCGATCCCGTTGTCGAAGACCGACGTGTCGGCGGTCGACAAGCTCGCGCAAAGGAAGGGCGCGCACTCGAGCCCCGGCTCCGCGGGGTCGCTCCACAGGTGGAAGGGCAGCGGCGTCAGCAGCTCGCCGATCCGGGTCCCGCCGCCCGCCTTGGAGAAGACGGTCCGGCCCTCTTCGGCCGCTCGGCCGCTCGCCGCGTCGACGAGGATGCTCATGAGGTCGGCCACCGCGCTCGGGGGAAGGACCACGTCGTGACGACCGGGCGGGACGTCCACGTGCCGGGCGGCCCAGCCGAGCCCCCGCTGCACCTGTTCCTCCAGCGATTCGAGCTCGACGTCGGCGAGGTCGGCGGTGCCGACGCCCGCCCAGGCGGAGGCGGCGTCCTTGCGCCCGACGAGCTGCAGGGCCCCGGTCACCTGGACGTGACGGCGGCGCAGCCCGCTGGAGGAGGCGAGGTAGGTCGTCGTGACGCGGTGCTCGGCATACCCGGAGAGCACGGTCCTCGAGCGCTGGGCGTGCGCGAAGGCGTCGGCGAGCCGACCGAGGATCGACGAGAGGCGCTCCAGGCCGGTCGTCGGGGCGTCCGCGCCGAAATCCGGGGCGACGTCGCCCTCCACGAGCGGCGCGGCGTCCTCCGCGGGGCCGATGGCCGCCTCGGCCTCGGCGACGAGGGACCCGGCGTCCACCTCACCGCTGCGGCGTGCCACCCCCGCACGTCCGGGGCGTCCGGGGGACTCGGGGGGCTCGGCCACGATCGCGGTCACACGCCGGTCTGCCCGCACCCCATCGGTCGTGGCGGTGTTGTTGGCGAAGCGCACCTCGGCTTCGTGCGTCTCCTCGACGATCGCGACGCACGGCCGCCTCGCCGCGCGGAGCACCCCTTCTGCCACCTGCGCGGGGTGGGAGGGGCGCTGTGCGCTCATCTCCCCGACTCGTGCTTCGTGTTCAGGACGCGTACCGAGCGCACGAGCGCCGACGGGCAGCCGTGGCTCACGGGGGCCACCTGCTCGGGCTGGCCCTTGCCGCAGTTCAAGGCGCCGGCGAGGAGGTAGGTGCGCCGGCCGCCGACCGCCTCCATCGCGCCCCAGAAGTCGGTGGTCGTCGCCTGGTACGCGACGTCGCGCAGCTGTCCGACGAGGCTCCCGTGGCGGATCGCGTAGAACCGCTGGCCGGTGAACTGGAAGTTGGAGCGCTGCATGTCGATCGACCAGCTCTTGTCCCCGACGACGTAGATCCCCTCGTCGACGCCGGCGATGAGCTCCTCGGTCGACGGCCCCTCTCCCGGGGCCGGCTGGAGCGAGACGTTGGCCATCCGCTGCATGGGGACGTGGAGCGGCGAGTCGGAGAAGGCGCAACCGTTGGACCGTCCGAGCCCCACGGACGCGGCGATCGCGCGGTCCAGCTGGTAGCCGGCCAGGACCCCGTCACGGACGATGTCGAAGGACTGCGCGGCCACGCCCTCGTCGTCGATGGCTACGCTCGCCAAGCCGTGCTCGCTCGTGCGGTCGCCGACCACGTGCATCACAGGGGACCCGTAGCGGAGCACGCCCAGGCCGTCGGGGGTCGCGAAGGACGTTCCGGCGAACGCCGCCTCGTAGCCCAGCGCCCTGTCGAGCTCGGTCGCGTGGCCGATCGACTCGTGGATGGTCAGCCACAGGTTCGTGGGGTCGATCACGAGGTCGTAGGTGCCCGGGGCGACCGAGGGCGCGCGCAGCTTCTGCGCCAAGAGCTCGGGGAGCTGCGCGAGCTCTGAGTCGAAGTCCCAGCCCTCTCCTTCGAGGTACTCCCAGCCGCGCGCGACCGGCGGCGCGAGCGTGCGCATCTCCTCGAAGTCGCCCTCGTCGGTGACGGAGAGCGCCTCGAGCTGCGGATGGACCCTGACGCGGCGCTGGAGCGCGACGGTGCCCGAGAGGCCGGCGAAGTACTTGTCCTCCCGTACGGCCGTCAACGACGCGGTGACGTGGTCGATCCCAGGTGCCGTGAGGAGCCGGCGGCTCCAGGCGGCCAGCATCTCCACCTTCTCGACGAGGGGGACCTCGAGGGGGTCGCGCCGGTAAGGCGACGACCATTCGACGCGCCCGTGCGGCGGCTCGTCTGCGAGGACGACGCTGCGGGTGCGTGCAGGCGCAGTCGCTCGAGCAGCGTCGACCGCCTGGCGCACCAGCTCGGCAGCGGACGCTGCACCGACGAAGACGCTCCCGGCGAACCCGAAGGAGCCCGCACGCAGGAGCTGGACGCCGGATCCCACCTCGGTGTCGTCGATCGCCGTCTCGAGCCTGCCGTCCCGCACGACCACGGTCTGGGTCCGCACCCGTTCGACGCGCACCGCGGCCTCCGAGACGCCGGCGGCGCTCGCCACGCCGAGCGCCGCGTCGGTGACCTCGGCGAGCAGGTCCGCGTCGACGGGGCCGTCCACCGGCCGGCACCCTATCCGCGCGGCGAGGAACGGGGCGCGGAGGCCACGGGCTGCAGCCACCGCTGTGCCGCCGACGCGTCCTGGACGACCGAGTGGGCGAGGTCGATCACCACCCGGGTCGGCGCGGACGGTGCACCGCGCAGGCGCAGCGCGATACCGACCCGCCTCGGCGGGAGCCCGGCGATGGGCAGGAGGCGGAACTCCGGCATCAGGTGCGGAGGCACCGCGGTGGCCGGGAGGATCGACGGGCCGTAGCCGTCGAAGGTGAGCGAAGCGATCAGGTGCAGTCCGTCGAGCTCCATCGAAGCGCGGAGCTCGACGCCCTCGGCACGCGCGGCTGCGTCCATCTCCTCGCGCAAGACCGTGCCGGGCGCCGGGAGCAGCAGCCCGAGGTCGGCGAGGTCCTTGAGGCCAAGAGGCGCTCGCCGATCGGCGAGCTCGTGCTCGAGGGGGACCACGAGGACGAGGTCCTCTTCGAAGAGCGGAGAAGTGGTCAGCTCGTCGCTGTGGACCGGCAGCGTGACGGCGGCGACGTCGAGCTGGCCGGAAGCGAGCTGGGCCTCGAGGGTGGTGTTCGTGCCATCGGTGACCGTCAGGCGGATCTGGGGATGCTGCGCTCGCAGCGCCGCGAACATTCTGGGCACGATCCATCGCCCCGCGGTGCCGATCATCCCGAGGCGCACGAGCCCGCGCACCTCGTGACGCATCGCCACGACGTCGGCCACCATTGCGTCCAGCTCGGCGATCATCCTGCGGGCTCGGGAGACGACGACCTCGCCCTCTTCGGTGAGCCGCCCCGACGACCGGTCGACGAGGACGACCTCGAGCTCGCGCTCGAGGCGGGCGACGTGGGCCGAGACGTTCGACTGGACGGTCCCGAGCGCGCCTGCCGCGGCCGAGAAGCTTCCGGTATCGGCGATCCCGACGATCGCATGCAGGTGCTTCAGGTCCACGTCGTCCTCCGTCATGTCACGGGGCCGGCCATGTCACGGGGCCGGCCATGTCACGGGCCGGCCATGTCACGGGGCCGGCCATGTCACGGACCGGCCATGTCACGGGCCGGCCTGCCGGGCGCCGCGCGAGCGCCGCTACGGGACGCCCGACGGGCGTTGCCGAGCCCACTTGTCGAGCCCACTGGTCGGGCCCATTCCCCCGTTGCGATGGAGCTTATCTGAAATGAAGATTATAAACATCTCATAAAGCTCATTGACAGATCACGGCGCGTCCTGCAGAATGGAAGGAGACCTCGGGGTAACTGGATTCCCCCCTCCGTTCCCGGCTGGTCAGTGCGAAGGGACCGCCCACCCCCCCGGCGGTCCCTTCGTCGCGTCGGCGGAGCGAGACGGTCTCTCCTGCTCGTCGACGGCACCTAACCTGCCACGGTGGTCGAATTCGCCGTCACGCGCGCTGTCCTCGTCGGCCTCACCTCCTCGCCGGCTCGCCGGCCTCGCGGTCCTCGCGGTCCTCGTGTTGCTCGTGTTCGTCGCCGGCCTCGCGGTTCTCACCGGCTCGCAGCGCTCGCCGTGAGGCGCGCATGCTGAGGGTCCCGACGGTCCGGACGCGCGTGGCGGTCGCTGGCGCGCGGGTCGTGAGCACGCTGTCGCAGCGTGTCGGGTTTGGCAGCGGCACCGTCGTCGGTGGCCACGTCGGGCTCGTCTTCGACCCTCGGCTGCTCGAGCACCTCGCCGCCGGCCGTCGGATGGCGCTCGTGAGCGGCACGAACGGCAAGACGACGACGACGCACCTGCTCGCCGCCGCCGTCGAAGGGGCACTCGGACCCGTTGCGACCAACGCCACCGGCTCCAACATGCCCAGCGGGCATGTGACCGCACTGGCGAGCGCGCCGCCAGGTGCAGCGGCAGTCTTGGAGGTCGACGAGGGGTACCTGGCCGGCCTCCTCGGGGCCCTCAGCCCTGAAGCGGTGGTGCTGCTCAACCTCTCGCGTGACCAGCTCGACCGCACGAACGAGGTCCGCATGGTGGCGAACCGGTGGCGTGCGGCGCTGGCGGCGACGTCGGACCCTGCGTCCACGTCGGGGGCGGCGACCTGGTCACGCGCTGCCCGGTCGGGAGCGGCGACGACGACGACGATCGCGAACGCCGACGACCCGCTCGTCACCTGGGCGGCGTCGGCCGCAGCCAAGACGATCTGGGTCGGTGCCGGGCTGTCCTGGCGCCAGGACGCCGTGGCATGCCCGGCGTGCGCGGGCCGCGTCAGGTTCGCGAACGCCGAAGCCGACGGGGGTGCCGGCCTCGACGGGTGGGCGTGCGCCTGTGGCTTCGTACGCCCGCGGCTCGACGTCCGTCTCGAGGGCGACGACATCGTCCTCGCCGACGGTCGCCGGCTCGAGCTGGTGCTGGCGCTCCCCGGGCGGTTCAACCGCGCGAACGCGGTGATGGCCGCGGTCGCCGCAACCGAGATGGGCGTCGGGTGGGACGACGCGCTCTGCCGGATCGCCGCGGTCCAGGAGGTCGCGGGCCGCTTCTCCGTGGTGGAGGTGGGCGGCTGCACGACGCGCATGATGCTCGCCAAGAACCCCGCGGGCTGGCGCGAGCTGCTCGACCTCGTCGGACCGTCCGGGCGCGCCGTCGCGATCGGGATCAACGCGCGCGTCGCGGACGGCAGGGACCCCTCGTGGCTCTGGGACGTCCCGTTCGAGCGATTGCGCGGAAGGACGGTCGTCGCCACCGGAGAGCGGTGTCGAGACCTGTCGGTCCGTCTCCGCTACGCGGACGTCCCGCACCGGACCGTGCGTGACGAGGTCGCCGCAGTGCGCGCCGCGTGGATCGCCGGTGGCCGTGCCAGCCCCGCGACCATCCCCGCCGAGCCGGCCGCGACCGCGGCCATCCCCGTCGAGCCGGGGGAGGTCCAGGTCGACTTCGTCGGCAACTACACGGCCTTCACCGACCTGATGGCGCGCTCGGCGCGCTCGGCGCGCGCGAGGCGGAGGGCGGGCGCATGAGCCTCGTGGTGGTCGTGGTCCACCCGGACCTGCTCGGCACCTACGGCGACGGGGGCAACGGTGTCGTCCTCGTCCAGCGCGCGCGCTGGCGCGGCATCCCTGCCGAGCTCGTGGAGGCGGTGTCGGACGCGGCGCTCCCCGCCGGCGACCTCTACTGCCTCGGCGGGGGCGAGGACGACGCGCAGCGCGTGTCCGCCGAGCTGCTTCGCACGGAGGGCAGCCTCCATCGGGCCGTCGAGCAGGGCGCGGCCGTGCTCGCGGTGTGCGCGGGGTACCAGATCATCGGGCGCACCTTCGCCGCGGCAGACGGCCGGTCGCTGCCGGGGGTCGGGCTGTTGGACGCGACGACTGCGAAGGGCGCCGGGCGCCGGGCGGTGGGCGAGGTGCTCGCCGAGCCTCTCGACACGAGCCTGCCGGTGCTGACGGGGTTCGAGAACCACGGCGGGCTCACCTCGCTCGGCGCTCGCGTCGCACCGCTCGCGCGCGTGACGGCAGGCGTCGGGAACGGGGACGGCACCGAAGGCGCGGTCTGCGGCAAGGTGGTCGGCACCTACCTGCACGGACCGGTGCTCGCGCGCAACCCCGCGCTCGCCGACATGCTCCTCGCGTGGGCGACCGGTCGAGAGCTCGAGCCGCTCGACGACGCCGAGGAGGAAGCGCTGCGCCGAGAGCGGATCGCTGCGGCCAGGCGCCGCAGCGCCGCACGCTACGTCTTCGGCCGCTCGTAGAGGCGGGAGATCCGGAGGCGGTAGAAGATCGCGAAGAGGTCTGCGAGCATCCCTGCCGCTGCGTGCGCGGACACGGTGCTACCGAACCGCCGGCGGATGCGCACGGGCACTTCGACGAAGCGGTGGTAGCCGAGGCGGCTCGCCACCACGAGGAGCTCGAGGTCGAACGCGAACCGCTTCTGGACCATCAGGGGCAGCGCGTCCGCGAGGACCTCGCGGCGCACGAGCTTGAGCCCCGTCTGGGTGTCGCGGACGTGCAGGCCGAAGAGCGCGAACACGAGCCCCTGCCAGACCCACGAGTAGACGCGTCGCAAAGGCGGGTAGACGACCTCTGAGGCGGGGTGGCGCTTGGAGCCCAGGACGATGTCGGGTGCCGGGTCGCCTGGGTCGCGCACGATGGCTGCCAGCGTTGCGACCTGCGCGGCCGGCAGGTCGCCGTCCGCGTCGATGAACCCGAGGAACCTGCCGCGTCCGAGCGTGAACCCCACGCGCAGCGCCTCCCCCTTGCCGTGGTTGCGCTGCAGCCGGACCGTGCGCACCAGGTCCCGGGGAAGACCCGCGAGCGCCTGTTCGCTTCCGTCGGTCGACCCGTCGGAGACCGCGATCACCTCGAAGGTCGTCCCCGTCCTGGACAGCGTGCGCAAGAGCTCGTCGACCGTCTCGCGGACTCGCTCGCCGGGGTTGAAGTAGGGGACCACGACCGTGAGGTCGAGCGTCGGGCCGTCGCTCAGCGACACGCCCGCAAGTCATAGCGTCTCAGCCCGGTGGCCAGGCGTCGCGGCGCGCCTCGGGGGAAGGGCCGAGCTCCCAGGAGCGGCGCCATGCAGAGACGTCCGGCCCGCGCGGCGACGGCGTAGTGCCGGCGGCCGCTCGCCTTCGCGCGCTCCACCAGTCGCTCGACACCTCGTCCGCGAGCACGGCGACGGCGGTCTCGATCCTGTCGGCGAGCCGCCTCACGTTCTCGTCCGGGTCGGGCACGATCGGCGTGCCGAAGACGACCGACACCGGCGCCCGGCGGATCGGGCGACGCTCACCCTCGGACTTCGGCAGCACGTCCCGGGTGCCGTGGAGGTGGACGGGCACCACGGCGCAACCGGTCCGGTGCGACAGGTACGCGGCAGACGCTGGATGGAAGGGCCGGGCCCACCCGTCGGGGGAGCGGCCCCCTTCGGGGAAGAGCACGAGGTTCCACCCCTCCTCGAGGAGCGCGGCCGCGGCCTCGACCGATTCGCGGTTCACCCGCGCTCGCTCGATGGGGATCGCCGCAAGGCTGAACGACCACAACGCGGCCTTCCAGCGCCGGTCGAAGAAGTAGTCCGCCGCCGCGCCGACCACCGTGCGGTGGCGGAAGCGGACCGGCAACGTCGTGAGCAGGACCGGCGTGTCGACATGGCTCAGGTGGTTGGCGACGAAGATCACCGGGGTCTTCACGTGGCGCAGGTGCTCGGCCCCCCGCACCGTCGTGGGGGCCACCATGCGGGCGGCAGGCCTCGTCACGTTGTCGAGGATCATCGCCCTCGCGAGCCGTACCGGGTAACGGCGCGACCACTCGTGGTCGTAGCCGAGGCCGACGCGCCGCACGGGGGCCGGACGCGCGACGCCCGTGGGCCACGTCGGTCTCCCGAACGGGAAGCGTGCCGGTCTCATCGCCTCGTCGCCTCGTCAGCGCAGCGCCTCGTCGCCTCGTCAGCGCAGCGCCTCGTCGCCTCGTCAGCGCAGCGCCTCGTCGCCGAAGCGGTCCAGCGCCTCATCGGACGTCTGCCATGAGCAACGGCGGGGTGTGGATGTGGGTGAGGCTCGGGGACCGCCCTACGACGTCGGTCGCCATCTCGAGCGCGTCGTCCAAGCTCGTCGCAGGGGAGAAGCCCATGCGACGGACGGCGGCAGGGTTCCCCCCGACCACGATGACGCGTCCGAGATGGTCGAGCGCGTGGGCGCACCAGTACCACATGTAGAAGGGGTGGACGCCGTGGTAGGCGTGACCCGTCCGGTACAGGTGCACGTACCACGGGTCGGTCGCGAACGACTCCTCATAGGTCTTCGACATCTCGAGCGGGTCGGTCGTGTCGCTCAGCACCTCCTCGAAGAAGTCGATGTAGCTCGGGTGGTGGCCGGGGTGGAACTCCCAGGGCGTGGGGTGGTGCATGATCACGACCCCGCCGCTGCGCACGAGAGGCTGGCCCCGGTAGAGGTTGAAGAAGTACCCGAGCCCGAGGCACGCGACGAGGACCGGGTTCATGATCGAGTTCACGTTGTACGGGCCGATGTAAGGGAGTCCCATCGTGAGGACGTCGGTCTGCCCGATCACCTCGACGCCCTGCTGCTTCCAGATGTTCGCGATCGCTGCGGCGTGCACGGCCTCGACCTCGCCTGCGTGGACCGACGTGAGCGCGTGGGGGGCACGGATGGAGTGGAAGATCTGCCGGGCGACCCGCGCTGGCGTCCGGTCGAGCGCGGCCGCGGTCGCGGCGAACGTCGCTCGGTCGCGCACCTTCCATTCCCACTCCCTGCGCTGGAGGAACCCGAATTGGGGCGGGAACGTGTCGGTGTTCAGCGTCGTCTCGATCTGGAAGACCTTCACGCCGCTGTCGGCGATGAGCCGCCCCATCCGCCAGTTGGACGAGTGGAGCTCCGAGGAGGGCGCGTCCATGAACGAGCGGCTGTGCAGCATCGTCTTTGGGTTGTGATGGTGGCGCAGGCTGCGGTAGCTGGCGAGCCCCGTCGCCACGCTCTTGTGCCCGCCGTCCATCGTGACCAAATTGATGTTCACGTACACGAGGAGGTCGCTCGTCGCCGCGCGCTTGTTGATCTCGACGTCCTCCCCCTTTTCGGTGGTCCCCAGGTGCACCAGGTTCCCGGGGTCCTCCGCGTCGTGCTGGGTGAGCAGCCCATGCGGGGCGAAGGCGTCGTAGATGCGGTCGCCGAGAGCATGGCGGAGCTCTTCTTCGGTCATGCGCCGGTGGAGCGCGAGCGCGGCCACCAGGACCACGTCGTCGACGCCGGCCTCGGCGGCCATGTCGAGCACCTGCTCGATGACGAGCTGGCGGACGTCGGGGGAACGCATGGGGGGGAGGGGCAGCGAGACGTCGTCGAAGCAGATGGTGAGCCGCATGCCAGCGCGCAGCAGCGCGGGCAGCGGCTCGCAGTCGCCGAGCGGGTGGAGCAGGGCGCCTCGGATCGCGCCGATCGGGTCATCGAGCGGTGCGAGCGGCTCCGGGGGATAGATGACGCGGCTCCCTTCGGGCAGCCGCTCGAGGACCAGGCGCTCCCCGTGCCAGAAGAGGGTTGGCGGGGTGGAGCGGTCCACCTCGAGGACGAGCCCTGGGCGGGGCGTCATGACGTGCCTCCTGGGTTGGCCCGGCCGGTGCGGCGGGTGCTCGTGGAACCTGACCTGGCGCGTGCGGCGCCTCGGGTGGGAGTCGCGCGTCTCAGATCGAAGGCGACCTTGACCGCGCCCCTGCGCCCGGCTGCGCCCGCGTGCTGGAGCGCCTCTTCGAACCGCTCGATCGGGTACGTCGCAGAGACGAGCCGGCCGAGCCCGTGCGTCGCGACGATGTCGAACGCGAGCTCGAAGGTGCGGACGCGTCGGTCCGGAGCCAGCTGCTCGGTGCCGTAGGCGTAGGCCCCGGCGAGGCGGATCTCGCGCTGCCAGAGCGGGGCCAGGTCCACGTGGAGCCTTCCGGGCATCCCGACGAGCACCACGCGCCCACGCGGCCGGACCATGTCGAGGGACTGGGCGATGGAGTCGGCAGATCCGACGCAGTCGAAGACCACGTCGGCCCCGCCGGTCAGAGGGCCGATTGGGCGGCTCGGGCTCGGGCCGCCCAGGGCGAGGGAGCCGCTCTTGCGGCGGACGGCCCTCGAGAGCTGGTCGGGCGTGAGCGCGGCGGTCGCGCCGAGCTCGTCTGCGAGGCGGCGCTGGTGCGCGTAGCGCGCCCCGACGAGGAGCGCGCCGGGGGTCGCCACGGTGCCGGACGCCGAGAGCGCGGACACGGCGGCGACGACGGCGAGCCCGAGCGTCCCGGCACCGAGCACCGCGACGCTCTGGGCGTCACGGATCGCGGCGTCGCAGACCGCGTGCGCAGCGCACGCCACGGGCTCGACGATCACCGCGTCCTCGTCGCGGAAGCTCTCGGGGACGGGGTGCAGCTGGCTCTCGTGGGCGACGAGGCCGGCATGGGACCATCCGCCGCCGGTATCCGCGCAATAGCCGGTCTGGAGGCCGGGCTTCAAGTGGCCGAAGGCGACGCGCTCGCAGTCGCCGAGCATCCCGCGCGCGCACGCCGCGCACGGCGGGTCGATGCCGCGCGCGACGCATCCGAGGACCGGCTCGAGCACCACGCGCCGGCCGCTCTCGGTCCGGCCGACCACTTCGTGACCCGGGACGAACGGGAAGCTGACGATGTGCTCGAAATAGCGCGAGCTCCTGCCGTCGAGCGTTGCGAGGTCCGAGCCGCAGATGCCCGAGAGCAGCGGCTCCACCCGCGTCCAGCGAGGTCCGGGGAGCTCGGGCGGCTCGGTGTCCACGAGGCGCAACGGCCCGATCGCCGCGCCCCGCCCCGACCCGAGCGTCGAGGCCAGCCTCGACGCCGCGAACCTCGGGAGGTTCCGCTCGAAGACGAGCGACTTCACGGCCGCCTGCTGGCGCGCGAGAGCGGGCGCACGTCGAAGGGACCGATCGGCAGTGGGCGCGCGGCCCCGCCGGGAGCTCTCGTCCAGTGCTCGACGTGCCAGCCTCGGCGCCGCGCGATCGCTGCGAGGCGTGACTCGGGGTTGACCGCGACGGGGAACCCGACCGCCTCGAGCATCGCGAGGTCGCTGGCCGAGTCCGCGTAGGCCACGGACTGTGCGAGGTCGAGGCCGTGGGCGTCGGCGTAGTCGGCGAGGAGCTGTGCCCGCGCCTCGCCGATGGGCGGCAGCTCGTCCAGGCGGCCCGTGAAGCGGCCGGCCTCCTGGGCCATCCGGGCGCAGACGATGTCGTCGAACAATGGGCGCAGCGGAGCGATCACGAAGTCGAGCGCTCCGGTGATGAGGAGCGTGCGATGCCCGAGCTTGCGGTGCTCCCGGACGCGCGCGAGCCCTGCGGGGAAGGCGCGAGGGAGGAGCTGGCGGTGGAACAGCTCCCATGCGTCCTCCTCGAGCTCGGCCACCGGTGCGCCGTCGTAGCGACGGTAGAAGAGCCGGAGGAAGTCGCCGCGGTCGCGCCGGTCGAGCGCCAGGAGCGACGGACCTTGTGCCAGGAGCTCTGCGACGAGCGCTGCACGACGGTGCGCTCGAAGGTGGCGCGTGGCGAGCCACGCGTAGCTGTCGACGACGTTGCCGGCGATGAGCGTGTGCTCGAGGTCGAACGCCGCGAGGTGACGGTCAGGAGAGAGGATCGCCCGGCGCGCTCTCGTGGGGCGGCTGTCCAGCGTCGGCCGGCCTGGGGTCGTCTTGGCCCGGGCGTGGGCGACGACCGAGGGCAGATGGACGTCGTGGACGTAGTGGTCCCAATCGATGGCCGAGGGGTCGAAGCAGTAGGCGCTGCGGTCCGGCTCCTCGAGGGCGCGCCAGACCTCGAGCAGTCGGTCGACCCGGTAGCGCGCCTCGGTCTCGGTGTACGCGCCGTACAGCGAGACGTAGCCGAGCGCGCGCTTCGCGAGGGTGTTGCGCTCCTCGACCGTCGCGGAGAACGAGGCCTGCCGGCCGCGCAGCGGGAGCGCCGTGAGCACCCGCTCGGCCGCGTCCATCGCCTTCGTCGCGCGCCTGAGCTGGCGCTGGACGCGGCCGCGGCCGGGGAAGGACCAGTCCGGAAGGCTGATCGGCTGGCCGCGTTCGTCGTAGAGCGGGTGCAGCGCGAACCACTGCTGGATGAGCTCGACGAGCCTCCCGTAGCGGAGCGGGTTGGCGACCCCCGACGCGACGTGGTACACGGCCGGGCGTTCGCGCTCGGGGCGCGGTCCGGCGGCGATCGCCAGGATCGCCGCGACCACCATGTCGACAGGGATGACGTCGATCACCCCCTCGGGGACCCCGGGGAACTCGCGAAGGAGCCCTCGGGCCAGGGAGATGATGATCGGCTCGGCCATCCGGAACCCGCGGATCCACCCGGGCACCGGCTCGGCCAGCGAGGACTCGATGATCGAAGGCCGGACGATGCTGAGAGGCACGCCGGCGGTCTCGGTCAGCACCCGCTCGCCGACGGCCTTCGTGAAGGGGTAGGCGTCGGGCCAGCCGAGCGACTGGGCGCGTGCGGAGCCGGCGTCGACGAGCTGGTCGTCGACCCATTCGGCACGCAGACGCTCCGCGCGCGTGGCAAGGAGGTGCTCGCCGGCTGCGCCGAGCTCCTCGCGCGCGCGCTTTGCGAACACGGCAAGCCTGGGGGCACGACGCGACTCGGCTTCGAGGTCCCTGCGGAGCCTCCTCGCGTAGTCGACCTCCGCGCTCCAGTCGACCTCGAGCGAGAACCGGTCGGCGCCGAGCAGCTCCTCGCGCGTCTCGCCCTGGTGGGTCCCAGCGACGTAGGCGGTCGAGACCGCGAGCAGGTGGACGCCCTCGGTGCGCTCGGCCTCCGCGCGGGCGGCCTCGAGTGCCGCGGCCACGCGGGAGGGGCCGAGCATGTTGATCTCGACGGCCTGGTCGAGGGGTGCGTCGAAGCTGACGGTGGCGGCCGAGTGGACCACGACGTCGCAGGAGGCGAGGAGACGGCGGCCTTCCTGGTCGAGGCCGAGCCCGTCACGGGTCACGTCCCCGGCGACCGCCACGAGCCGGCTCGCCGTCTGCGCGAACCGCTCGCCGTGCTCGGAACGAAGACGGTCGAAGCAGTCGTTGCGAAGGATCTCGCGCGTCGCGCGCTCTTCCGCGCTCGCGCGTCGGCCGGGACGGACGAGCACCACGACCTCGGCGTCGGGGATGGTGCGCAGGATGCGCTCGACGAGCGCGGTGCCGAGGAAGCCCGTGGCGCCCGTGATGAAGAACCGCTTGCCGGCCAATGCGTCCGGGATCGACACGCCACTGGTCTACCACTTGGTAGGTGCGTCTGTCTACCATGTGGTAAGCAAGGGCGGTAGCATTTGGGTGTGCCCACCTCGACGCCCGCGCAGACCCCCGCGCTGACGGAGAGGCAGGCGCGCACGCAGGCGCCGACCCGAGATCGGATCCTCGACGCTGCGCTCGCGGCGTGGGGGACCCGCGGCTACGAAGCGACCTCCCTCGACGCGCTGGCGGCGGGGCTCGGGATCACCAAGCAATCGATCCTGTACTGGTTCCCGAGCAAGGAGGCGCTGCTCGAGGCGGTGATCGCTCGCAGCGCGCAAGAGCTCGCCCAGGCGATGCAGTCCGCGCTCGACGGTGCAGGAGACGGCTGGGCGAAGATCGAGGCGGTGGTGAGGTCCGTGTTCCGCCTCGCGGCGCGCAGACCGGAGCTGCTCGGGCTCGTCCGCGAGATCTCCCGTCTCGGCCCTCCGGCTGCGTCGAGGATGACGCTGGCGCTCCAGCCGCTCGTACGCCGCGCGTCGGACTTCCTCGAGGCGGAGATGGACGCCGGTCACATGCGGCGCCACGACCCGAACCTGCTGCTGCTCGCGATCTACTCGACGGTGATCGGCATGGTGACCGAGGTCGAGGTCCTGCGCGCCCTCGGGGAGGAGCCGACCGCCCGCTCTCTCGTGCGCCGCCGCGCCGACGTCCTGCGGCTCCTTCGCTCGGCGCTCATGACGGACTGATCGACTGCTCGTGTGGTCGGCGCCCCTGTGGTCGGCGCCCCTGTGGCCGGCGTCTTTGTGGCCGGCGTCCCTGTGGCCGGCGTCTTTGTGGCCGGCGTCTTTGTGGCCGGCGTCCGGAAGTGCGGCCTCGTCAGCTGACGGGCGGCGCCACCTTCTTCTTCTTCGGCGGGGACTTCGGCGTGTAGCGCTTGTTCGCCGAAGGCGGCTTGCGCGTCGCAGCGGTGCCCGCGTCCTTGCTCTTCCGTCCCCGCGGGGGCGTCGTCTTCGCCCGTCGCATCGAGCCGCGTGGAGGTGGCGCGACCCATCCTGTCATGACGGACTTGGCGGTCGGTGTGCCGTACTTCTGGGTGCGCCAGGCCCGCAGCATGACCCACCCGCCGGCGAGGCCGTACGGGAGGAGCACGAGCAGGGACCCGAACGCGAGGCCGGTCATCACCAGCGTGAACGCGAGGGGCGCGCGGCGGCGTATCCGCACGGTGACGTAGATCGCGGCGGCGAGAACGAGCGACACGACCAGAGGGAGCACGTAGTGGCTCGTCGGGTAGATGCCGTCGCACGCCTTGGTCGAGGCGACGTAGTGAAGATCGGCGATCCCGACGACCGGGCCGCAGGAGGTTCCCTTGGGCTTCACCGTGGTCGGGACGACCGTCTTGGAGACCATGTCCGGCACGTAGAAGTAGACGGCAAGCAGCGCACCGAGGACCGCAGCGGCGATGCCGACCCTGTGCTCGGTCGGGTCCACGCGGACGATCCGCGCCCGTTTCTCGTCGTCGGTCATGCGAGAGAAGTCCACGGGCTCGGTGTTCGCAGCGCCCTTGGGCGCCGGTCCACGGAGGAACGTCTGGGCGAGGCGCTGCCAGGGGCTCGTCGGGCCCGCGTCGCCGCCCAGTGTGATGGGTCCTGTGGTGGCAGGGGACATGCTCGCCCAAAGGCTACCGGCTGCGAGGCCGGAGGCGGCATCCGGCGTCAGCGGGAGGCGTCATGCGGCGTCAGTGGGAGGCGGCATGCGGCGTCAGTGGGAAGTGTCGAGGAGATTTGGTCGAGGAGACCAGGAGAGGGTGCGGGCCCGAGGAGCCGGGACGAGGACGCCCGGGGGAGGTGCGGGCCCTGCGCTATCGTCGTCACTCCGGTGCCGGTCCCGGGGTGCCGATCCCGGGCTCGGCTCTCCGGTCCGGTTCTGCGGTCCCGGGGCGCTTAGCTCAGTTGGTTAGAGCGCAGCCTTCACACGGCTGAGGTCGGAGGTTCGAGTCCTCTAGCGCCCACCAGTTTTTCCCAGGTCAGAGGCTTAGAAGACCGACGTAGCACGGAATCCGCACAGGTTTCGCCCCCATTGCGCCCCCATCGTGGGGGAGAATCCCCCACCGACGGGGGCGGAGAGGCCAGCCGATCCGGCGGTGCCTGCACAGGACGGGCATGACCGAATTGCCCGAACTGTGGAACAT
>JAJYXE010000052.1 GCA_021791145.1 Actinomycetes bacterium
GCCTGAGGTCGTCGGTGCCGACGTCCCGGTGCCGGTCCCGCTCGCAGTGCCTGAGGTCGTCCGTGCCGACGTCCCGGTGCCGGTCCCGCTCGCAGTGCCTGAGGTCGTCCGTGCCGACGTCCCGGTCTCCGTCGTCTTCGGCGCGGTAGCGCTACCTCGTCGAGTCGTGCGACCAGATCGATGTGCGCTCGACAGCTCGGTGGCCGGCTTCGTCGACCCAGGCACGGTGGTTGACCCTGCGGACGTGCGTCCTGGGGACGTGCGTCCTGGGGACTGCGTGGCAGAGTCTCTCGCACCGACCCTGGTGCTCACCGTCCTCACCGTCCTCACCGTCCTCACCGTCCTCTGGGGATTCGCAGCTCCAATCGAGACGGTTCCCTCACCCGTAGCGCTCGAGGATGCGCCTGCAGCACTGCCAGTTGTCGCTGAGGCCGTTGACCTGCGACCTCCCATGCGGACGCCTGCGTGGGGCGCACCGTTGTTCCCGAGCTCGCTCGTGGCTCCGGCGCGGACGGTCTCCCGCCTTCCGGACGTACCCGCGCGGACCTCCGAGGGAACGTGCCCTTCGCCGGATGCGTGCGCTCCTGCGTTCGCGGGGCGAAAGCGATGCCGCGCTGAAGCTGTGACCGAGTGGGCGGAACCGACGTGCCCGAGCGCCGCCGGCATCGACTTGCTTCTGTGGTCCCTCGCGGAGGAGAGGGCCGTCACGAGCGCCATCAATGCGAGCGACACGGCCAGGACACCCCATGCCCGGGATCGGCGGCCAAGATCAGCCACAGTGCGTCAGCCGAAAGCGGCGCGTGGCTCGGGAGTCGGCTCGGCAGGGCGCTTGCTCCCGGTCCCCAACGTCCGTGCCCTTCGGGCACGCACCATCCACGAACTCCCACCGTAGCCGTCCGTGACATCCGCTGGCACCAGGCCGTGATCGGTTCCATCAGGCATTTGGACCGACTCAGGCCTTCACGCGATCAGCGTGCCGACTGCCCGGTCTCGACACGCTGCAAGGAACCGCCGCGAGTGGCCCGAGCGCGCAGACAGCTCGGAAAGGGAGTAGCCGAGGACTCGGTGCGCGTACAACACGGCAGCGTCGCCGGCGTCGAGCTGACGCCGCTCCCTCGAGATCGCTCGCGCCAATTCCTCCGCGTCGCTCTCGCCGGGGGCCGCGAGCCCTGCGAGCCCCCCGTCGTCGGAGGCCAGCACCTCGGCGAGCTGTAGGTGACGGTGGCGGAGGATACGTCGACGGAGCCGGCACCGCACGGCCGAGAGCACGTCGAGCACCGCGTAGGCGCGATCCTGGCCTCCCCACTCCTCGACGACCTCCCATGCCGTCGTGATCGCGTCGACGAAGAAGGTAGCCTGGCTCTCCCATTCGCCTCCTTGCCCCCATGTGAGGCGACGCGCGACCCCGACGAGCCCTGGCAAGAGCGCTTGCACCAGTGCGCGGGGCACCAGCGGATGGACGGGTGCAGCGCGCAGCACGACCCGGAAGAGCGCCGCCGCTCGCGCGCGTTCTCCAGGTCCCCGGGTGGCTCGCCTCGTAGACAGGCTCGAGCCGATGAGCGCATCGACGAGGTCGCCGAGGTCCCGTGCCTGGAGCCGTGCCAAGTCGGGCTCGGCTTGGACCAGCGCTCGCAACGCGTCCTTCGAAGACTGCGAGCGCCGTCGCGCCTCCCAGTCGCTTGCCAGCCGGTCGAGTGGTCGGGGTGCGTGGCTTGTCATGCAGCGACCCTGCGCGTGGGCGCTCCCTCCGTCGCTCCCACCCGCGGCGCATTCGTGGAAAATCTTCTTCACCAGGGAGCTCGTGTACTCGGATCGACGGTCGATCACCCACATCGGCCACTCGAGGTCGGACTACAGTGCGCCCGGATGGACATCGAGCAGTTCTACGACGCGGACGAGCGGCGACGAGCTTCTGTCGAGGTGGAGTTCGGGCAGGACTGGCGGGACTCGAGCGGTGTCCGCTACGAGCTGAGCTGGATCGCCGATACTGGGGAGCTCTACGTGATGAGGGAGCCAGTGCCGGCCGAGTGGGCGACACCGTTCGGTGGGATCCACGCCCGGGGCTCGCACAGCAGCGACGAGAGCGAGGTCGAGCGCATGAGCGTCACGGTTCTCGGGGTAGTGCCGAGCCGAGAGGCGGTCGAGCAGCTGCTGGAAGGCTGGCAGCAGGCGATGGAGAGCCCTGACAGCGTGGCCTGGCTGGCGCAGCGTCTGCGTGAGCGGGGTGTGGTTCTTCCAGACGCCGCGCTCACAAAGTGACTCGACGCGGCTCGTCGGGTCTGACGAGGTGACCGTGGTCACTGCCGCGACGGGAGCCGAGTGGATCGTCACTCGTCGTGATCATGCCTGCCCCGGTGCGCCGGCCCGTCTGGTCCAGGCGGGCTAGTGCGCGGAAGGCGTGGGCGGGATCGGGGACGCGTAGCCGGCGAGCGCCGATCGCGTACCAGGAGTGTCCGCCTGGTACTGGTCGGTGCCAGTCTCCACGACGCTGAACCCGGTGCGATCCCCGTCGCCGTTCACGACCTCCGGCCCGCGGGCTCCGGGAGGGTCGCCGATCACGATTGCAACGTGGACTGCAGTGCCCGTCCTGGGGTCGAGCCCGTAGACGGCGACGTCACCAGGCTGAGGCGAGTAGCCGCTTCCAACTGGATGCCACG
The DNA here is from genome assembly GCA_021791145.1 of Actinomycetes bacterium. The sequence goes on from JAJYXE010000052.1 coordinate 2,658, forward strand.
TACCGTGGGAAACCGCCCACAGGTAGAAGCTTCCCGACGCCGCGTTCACGTCTCCGGGGCTGTAGCCGTACGTGAACTGCGCACTCGCCTCCCGCCACACCCACGCTGCGAAGTCCGCGCACCACTCTTCGCTGCGCAAGCCCGGACCGCAGGCTGTCGCTGTGCCCGCTCCCCAGAAGGCGCTGAACTTGTTGCAATAGGAGTGGGCGGGATCGGTGTGGTAGCCGAGTTGAGATTCGGCGATGGTCACGATGCGGGCCCGAAACGGTGTGGAGGGAAGCGGCGGCAGGGCCGCTCTGGTCGAGAACGAGAGCGCGGCAGCGACAAGTCCGACGACCAGGACCGCGAAGAGCGCCAGCGCGGCGGCCCGCCGTCTGCGCGCCCTCCTCGTGGCAGCTGGCTGCGCCCTCGCGGAGGGAGTGTCCTCAGCCCGAGCCACCCTGCCCCGACGGTGATGTGCCCGATGTCGGTGGAGCGGTCACGGGGGATTGCGCTGTCGCTGTCGGGTTGTCCGCCGCTTCGCACTGCGCGCGCAACGCGGGAATGAGGTTCGCTTCGGACGTGCGGCCGATCTCCTGGAGCGTCGTCATCAGGGGATTGAACGCGGGGTCCGCAGAGTTGGCTTGCGCAGCAAGCTGCACGGCCTGGTTCAGCTGGCTCGCGGCCCTTTCCACCTTGGCACGGGCTGCGGCTGCAGTCTTCGTGTCCTCGGCCTCCGTGTAGAGGTGGATCGAGGTGTCCACGTGCGCGCACGCTTGCTTGGCGAGCGAGGTGCCCGCGTTCGAGCACCCGGTGAGGAGGAGGGCTGAGCCGGCGATCAGGGCGAGCGCGACGGCTGGGACGCGTGCAGCGCGCAGGCGGCGAGCGGGATCCGTCGGCACGCGCACGACGTTGGTCACCCGAGCCAGGCCTCCGCGGCCTCGAGCAGGAAGCGGCTCACGGCGAGGCAGCGATCGAACACGTCGCAGAGCAGCTCCTCGCCGGCGAGCACCCGGGCGAGCGAGACCTGGTGCTTGGCGACGATGTTCAGGCGCCGCTCCGGTCCGTCGGTCGCCGACGCGAACGAGTCGATGGCGGATACTTCGAGGGGCAGCTCGATACCACCGATCCCCGCGAGGTCGATGGCGAGCCTGAGGAGGTCCGGGCCATGGGGCAGTGGAGGGAGCGCCCACGTGAACGTCAGCGGGAAGTGGAAGTCGTCGGGGGGTTCCTCGTCGTCGGAGAGCTCCATGACCACGTCCTCGAAGGACAGCAGGACTCTCGGGTCGACCTCGAGCGCGAGGTGCAGGTCGAGCGGTCCTCCGCAACCCTCCTCAGGGTGGAGGTCCACCTCCCAGACCTGGCGCAATGAGTAGGTCTCGACGAAGTGGCGTTCGTCGTGCACATGGAACCCATGGTCGACGGAGTGATCCTTCAGGTCGGCTACGTAGCCGGCGACGTCGATGGCAGCCACAGTGGCTACGAGACTACGGGCTGGCCGCGACGGCGGCGCGCTGGCCGTTCGGCGAGCGAGCGTCTTCGACGGCGTCCGACGGGAGCACGACCTCGACGGTAGTCTCCGCCCCGGTGAGCGCACGTGCCGAGGACCCCGAGGAGCTGCTCACGACGCTCCTCGAAGGTGCTCGCGCCGCCCACGAGGCGCTGGAGCGGATCGATCCGGCTGATCGCCGTCGGCCGGGCGCTCGGCCTGGACAGTACGAGTTCGACGTGGTGGCCGACGACGCGGTGCGCGCCGTGCTCCACCGAGAGGGACTCGGGGTGCTCTCCGAGGAGTCCGGGAGCACCGGACCACGCTCGAAGCTCCTCGTCGTGGTGGACCCGATCGACGGGTCGACCAACGCCGCGCTCGGGATTCCCTGGTACGCGACGAGCATGTGCGTCCTCGACGAGAAAGGCGCGCTCGTGGCGCTCGTCGTCCACCAGGTCTCGGGAGTCTGCTACCACGCGGTCCGTGGAGGCGGCGCCTTCCGCGACGCGGTCCGTGTGCGGCCTGCGTCGACCACCGAGCTGGCTCGCGCAGTGGTGGGCATCTCGGGCTTCCCCCGGTCGTACCCTGGCTGGTCGCAGTTCCGGGCGCTTGGAGCTGCCTCGCTGGACATGTGCGCGGTGGCCGAGGGCGTCCTCGACGCGTACAGGGTCGCCGGCCGGTCGGCGTTGAACGTCTGGGACTACGTAGCGGCGATGCTCGTGTGCACCGAAGCGGGCGCGGTCGTCGCAGAGCGCGACGGGCTCGACCTCGTCGTGCGGAACCGCTCACCGCGCAGACCGATCGTCGCAGCGACCCCGCCTCTGCTCGCTGAACTGTCAGCCGCCGAACTGTGACTGGTCGTACGATCCTGGGCCCTGTCCGTGGGTCGACGCCCGCCGACCGGAAGCTGCGCACAATCGTGATCGCGCGCAACGGGCTGCTCCAGCAATACGCTCGGGACCCACCATGACGTGCTCCTCGGCACCCCGAGGGCGTTTAGCTCAGTTGGTAGAGCAGCTCGCTTACAACGAGCAGGTCGTCGGTTCGAGCCCGGCAGCGCCCACCAAATCTGTCACGGCGCGGCGCTGACGCGGGTGACGGCAGTTGCTCGGGAGCCGGCACGGTCGTCACCCAGGGTGCGCCACGAGCTGCCGTCGAAGCACGAAGCTGCCCGAGCGCGCAACGTGCGTCACGGAGCTGGTCCGGCTGGCCGTGTTGTCGCAAGACCCCCACCAGGAAGTCCGTCCCTCAGGGGAACCGAACCACGGCACGGCCGATCACCGAACCGGCGCGGAGCAGGTCGAGCCCGTCGTTCACAGCCTCGAGCTCCAGCTCGTGCCCGACGATCGGCCTGATCCGCCCCCGAGCGACGAGCTCCACAGCCTCCAGCAGATCTGCCCTGGTCGTTCCCCGGGACCCCATGATCGTGACCTCGTCGTACACGAGCCGCATCGTTGTCGTCCGTACCTCCGGCGCTACGTAGCCGATCACGACGACCTTGCCGCCCTTGCGGCTCGAGAGCACGGCCTCGTGCCCAGAGCCCTCGATCCCGACCAGGTCGAAGAACGCATGCACGCCCCGCCCGCCCGTCAGCTCGCGGATCTGCTCGCTCACTGGGGCAACGTTCGGATCGATCGTCCAGGTTGCTCCGAGCTCCTGGGCGAGCTCCCGACGGTCTGGGGTCCGCGCGATCGCGATCACCTCTGCACCGCAGATCGCCGCGATCTGGACGGTGCTGAGCCCAAGCCCCCCCAAGCCCCATACGGCCACGACCTGCGCTGGGCGCACGTCGGCTCGCCTGCGGACCGCGTGGTACGGCGCGCCCACCGCGTCGGGGATCATGGCTGCGAGCTCGTAGGGCATGGAGTCGGGGACTGGGATCAGGTTCGCCGCGGGGACGCGCACGAGGTCCGCCAGGGCGCCGTCGCGCTCCATGCCAAGGCGTCGGAGGTTGGAGCAGTGGTCGAGCTCTCCTGCACGGCAGTACCGGCAGACCCCGCAGGAGATGTCGAGGCTCACTGCCACGCGAGCGCCTTCTTCGACGCCTGCGGTGTCGCGCCCAACGCCTACGACGTCACCGGCCAGCTCATGGCCCAGGACGAGCGGGATCTTCACCGTCGGGATCGCGCCGGCGACCACCTTCAGATCGGTCCTGCAGATCCCGGCTGCCCGAGTTCGCACCACCACCTCGCCTGGTCCAGGGGTCGGATCCGCCATCTGCCTGATGTGCAACGGGGCGTCGAATTCCTCGAGCACGGCGGCTCTCATTGCTCCTCCTCGTGGTCGTTCGCTTCGAGCAGATCGTTGTCCGGCGAGGGGAAGCGCGACCGAGCGACCTTCTCACCGAGTGGAGCTCGAAGCGTCGCCGCCGCGCACCCGCTCAGGGTCGGCCAGCCCGCGTGGGCGTCTCCAGCTGCCCGATGACCCAGTCGAGCTCTCGAGCGACGTAGTCGACGATGTCTCCGGTCTTCAGGTGCGCCGGTAGCACGTCCCAGGTATAGGTCTCGACCTCCAGGTGGGCCGACAGCGGACTGGCTCGGTGCACAGCGAGCGCCTGTTCGATCGCGAACCGGGTCGAACGGAACGGCCCGAGCTCGTCGAGGAAGACTGGGACGTGGAAGTGAACGCGCCATTCGGCTGGTCTCGGCGCTCTTCTCCAGGACTCGATCGCGTCCTCGAGATTGAGATACTGCAGGCGCGAACCTTCGCTCAGCTCGGTCGTCTGGGTCAGATAGATCGAACGTGCGTACCGCTCGAGCTCCTCGATCGCCTCGGGGCCGACCTCTGGCACCCACAAGGCCGCAGCCTCCTGAAGCTTGAAGATCGGCACCTCTGCCTGCCGCAGCTTGGCGAGCGAGGACGCGACGTCTTCGAACCCGACCGACTGGTGGCCGATGTCGAAGACCACCCCCAAGTGACGGCGCAGGTGCTCCTCCGCCTGCCCTTCGTCCACCTGAGCAGCCTGGGCGAGCCGAGCGATCGCCCTGGGCGAGTGGATCTCCTCTTGGAAGAAACGGATCGTCTCGTCAGTCGACTCGAGGTAGCAATAGGGCTCAGGCTCGAGAGCCAGAGTGACGAGGCGCCCGGTCCTATGCCGAAGCTCCACGAGGTGCGCGACGACGCGCAGCACGTTGTCGGTCATCACGGTGAGGTAGGCGCGGTCACGCACCGACGGGCGGAACGCGAGCGGGGCCGACTGGATGGAAGGGTCCACGTCAGGTGGTGAGAGCATGGCGAGCAAGTCGGCAACCTGCTCGGTGTACCGCAGGCGCTCCTCGGTGCTCCAATCAGGCTCGTACACCCGCTCCTTGACAGTGGTGCCCTTGAAGGATCCTTGCGGGAAGGCGTTGACCGTGTAGACGTAGAGGTCGTTGTCCTCCAGGATCCCGGCGAGCTCGCGGCGGGCGGAAGCGTCCTGGGTGAGGCGGGTGGCCGAAGCCCCGGAGAGCCGGAGCGAAACACCGAAGCGTGTGCCAGGAGAGATGACCGACTTCACCTTCGGCACATACGCTGACAAGCTGTCGCGCAGCTCTTCCCAGGTGTCGCTCGGATGCACCAAGGTCGAGTACGAAAGATGGCCAAGATGGTCGGGGAGTTGCATCGCTTTCCCTCCTGGATTGTCTCGAGTCGCGGTCTCGTCTCCTGCCCACTACGATCCACACGAGCTTCGACCGGTGCGGTGCTGCACGCGCTCGGGACGGTGCGAGGCGGCAGAAGCGAGGATCGCCTCGGTCACGGCGACGGTGTGGAGGATCTGGTCGAGAGGGATCGGGGGATCCCCCTTGCCCGAGGCGGCGCGGGCGAAAGCGTCGAGAGCTGCTCTGGCGATGTCACAGGTCTCAGCGTCCCAGACGCGTTCTTCGTTCTCGACCGTCCGGGCGATGCAGCGACCGAAGAGCCTCGACCGCCTCTCCTCGGAGGTCGCGCTGGAGGTGTGGGTCATGCCTTCGAGGCGGACGAACTGTTCGCTCCCATATACCTGAAAGCTGAAGGACGGCGCGGTCGCGGTGATGAGCCCGAGATAGCCGGTCATCCCGTTGCTCATCGCGAACAGGATGGACGTCGTGTCGTCGGAATCGATCGCGACGACACGCTTCACGCTCTGGCAATAGACGGACTGGACGTCGCCGAACAGGTCGACCATCGCGGGAGCTCCGTCGTCCTCGAGGTCATCGCAGCGGTGATCATCGGCGGCACGAGCCTCAGCGGGGGAAAGGGCGGTCTCGTGGGCACGCTCGTCGGGGTGCTGTTCATCGAGATCATCAACGATGGATTGACCTTGCTCAACGTGAGCCCGTTCCTCGTCGAGTTCATCGAAGGCGTGCTCATCTTCGCGGCGATCTCGATCGACGTCGGCTACGGCGGGAAGCTTCGCAGTCGCGTGCTGGGCTCTCGCTCCTGACCGGCCGGCGAAGCTCGGGGACCGGTTCTTGGGGGTCGTGCCCGCGCCCGCGGGTCACAGCCACCGTGCGCGGTCGGAGACCGGGTCGATGACGTCGATCACCTCGTCGAGGGGCACGATGGCCACTGCGGCGCAGCGGTCCTCGACACCGAAGCTCAGCAGCAGGTCGTCTCCTCTGCGGGCGAGGCCGGCGCAGAACTCGACGCCGTCGTGCACGAACGCGAAGGCAGGCGAGATCCCGCTCGGCGTGAGCGTCGCGTCCAGCGTGACGAAGCGATGGAGGTAGTCGGGCCGGGCATTGCCGACCACCCTCGTCTCGTGGGTGACGAACAGGTAGCCGTCGTCGATGCGTAGACCCTGGGAGCTGCCCCGCAGCCCCGCGAACCGGCAGTCGGTCGGCACCCGCCTGATCTCGCGGAGCTGCCGGGCCTCTTCCTCCCAGCGGTAGACGACGAACGGACGGCAGGTGTAGACGAAGTGCAGACGTTCGTCGACGACGAACGGCATCCAGTTCTTCTCGTGACGTGTGGCGTCCGGCCCGGCAAGCACGGCTTCGAGGTGCCAGCGCTCGCCGTCGACGCGCAAGAGGACCATGCGGCAGATGCCCTGAGGCTCGAGGTCCCGACAGGTCGCGACGGCCCACCAGTCATCGTGCCAGCGAAAAAGTCGGCAGTCCTCGAAGCCGAGCACGCCGGTCTGGTAGCGAGGCACGTCCCCTGGCTCGGCCAGCATCCGGTAGTCGACGAGCGAGAGGTCGTCGCCCAGGCAGAGGAGCACGTTCTCGGTACGCACGGTGCCGTCGGGCGCGTGGACGAGGTGGCCGGAGCCGTCGAGCTCGTAGTTGACCGCGCGCAGCACGGCCGAGAGTGCGTCCTCGCTGCTGGCGATGCTGGGGTTCGTCGCCGCCCAGCCGAACCGCAGTGGCGCGGTCGGCAAGGGAGCGATGTCGGCGCGCGGGCACAGGTCGCGCAGCTCTGCGTGGCGGGTCTTCCGGCAGGCGCCCTTGGGGTCGGCACCGTGGTCCCCCAGCCACCGGCGATTGCCCTCGAGCGCGGCCTTCACCTCGCAAGGTACCCCGTCTCGCGCGAGGAGCTCGTCGGTCAACGCGAGCGCCTCGTCGAGCTCGCCCACATGGGCGGCCGCGATCGACCGTTCGAAGCGCATCCCCCACTCGTAGACCCAGCGATGCACGAACAGGATGTCGCGGGGCATTGGGATGTCGACGCCGATCGCGGTCGCCCAGTTCGCGGTGGCGAAGTCGCCCACGGAGCGGGCGCGCACGGCGATCTCGTAGAGCGGCTCGCTGCGTGAGGGCCGGCGCTCCCAGGTGTCGACGAGCAGCGAGGAGCCGGCCGGCCAGTCCGCGTCGGCCGTTAGCATTCCGAGCTGGAGCGCGGCGTAGAACACCTCCTCGTGCCAACCGCCCAGCGACACACGTCGCCGGTACAGCTCAGCCGCCCGTGCCCGGTCTCCCATGTCCCGGCAGGTCTGCGCGAGGTAGAAGACGGTCCGGGGGTCGTCAGGCGTCTCGTGGTACTGACGCTCGAGGAGCTCCAGGTCTCTGGCGAGCTTGTCCGCGCGAGATCCGCCGTCGGCGTGGTGGGTGACCGACCATCGATCGAGCCGTTCGAGGGTGAACGGCTCCTCGCTGCTCAGGTACTCGTGGGTCGCCCCCACGAAGTGCCACTGGCGGTCTCCGCGGACCAAGCGCGGAACCGAGTAGCGCAACGGGCCCTCGTGGGCGAGGAGGTAGCCGTCGGCCGTGAGCAGCGGAAGCGCACCCCGGACGTTCAGGGTCATGTCGGCGTCCAAGAGCAAGAGGTAGTCGGCCGAGCCGCGCGCGAGTGCCAGGAGCTCAGTCCGATTGGAGCCGAAGTCTCGCCACGGCCGTCGGTGCAGTGCCCCTGGGATCGCACCCAGGAGCTCGGCGACCACCGCTGGGGTGTCGTCGGAGGATCCGGTGTCGACGATCACCCACGTGTCGATCACCCCCAGCACTGAGTCCAGGCAGCGGCCGACGACCCTCGCTTCGTCCTTCACGATCATGCACAGCGCCACGGTCTGGCGCGCCGTCCGCGTCGCGGGCTCGGCGGGGGACGTGGCGGTGTCGGCGCTTCGCACGCGGACGGCCCCGGAGGGCTCCGGTGCGTCGAGATGGGCGGCGACGACCTTTTCCGCGTCGACCAGGCGATCTTCGAGATCCCGGTGCAGGCGCGCCGTCCCAGCCTCGAGCGACGAGCGAAGGAGGCGGCACCGCTGACGCGCGTCGTGCCAGCGTTCGAAGCGGACACAGTGCTCGACGTTCGCCAGGACGCTGGGCTCATCGCCGCGCACGAGGTCCCAATTCGCGAGCGAGCTCGGGTAGTCGCCGAACGTGTAGTCGAACAGGTCCGGGTGGAGCGCGCTGAGGGCGCTCAGCACGGTCTGGTCGGTGGGCAGCCTCCCGCCGTCGACGGCACGGTCCAGCTCCTGTGCAAAGAGCCGACCGAGGCTCACGAGCTCGTCGGCGCCGCCCCGGACGAACCCCGCGGCGATCCGGCCGCGTTCGAGGCGGTGGAAGTCCCAGTCCACCTCCTCTCTGAACACCGGCATCATCTGCAGCAAGGTCGGGCGGTCGCAGGGCGCGGGAAAGCTGGCCGGCCGCCGCGCCACGTGCCCGATGCCGACGTCCATCCAAGCGAAACGGCCCGTGCCGAACGGATCGGCGGCGGCGACCTCGGCCAGCAGGCCGATCTTCGACAGGTTCACCACGAGGTGCCAGCCGTCGTCCTTGCCGGGCTGGCCGTTGTCGATGCAGGGGAGCTGCTCGAAGGACGCCGCACGGTCGGCCATTGCCAGCGCCTCGAGGGGCCGGGGCACGATCAGGGTCTGGTGCTGCGGGTCGAATTGACTGCGTCTCGCCGTCACCCAGCCCGCGAGGTGGGGGTCCACGAACGCGACGAGCGGCAGTGGCTGGAGCAGAGTGAGCCCGGCGTGCGCCTGGTAGTGGCCGAGAGGCCTCGCCCCCCGGGCACCCCGGCTCGACAGGTCGTAGAGGCAGGTGACGATGGTCTGGTTCGACACGGCTCGTGCTGGGGCGCGACGCGCTGCACCTGAGGGTTCGGCGATGCGACCTCAGGGCCCCGTAGGCCCGGTCGGACCGGTCGCGCCCGCTGAGCTCGGACCCGTGGGGCCGGTCGGACCGGCCGGTCCCGTCGCACCCGCGCTGCCCGATGGCCCGGTCGGCCCCTCGGACCCGGTCGGTCCTTCGGGCCCGGTCGGCCCGGCGATGCCGCTCGGTCCTTCGGGCCCGGTCGGCCCCTCGAGCCCGGTCGGACCGGTCGGCCCCTCGAGCCCGGTCGCCCCGGTGCTGCCGGGAGGTCCCTCCGAGCCCGGCGGCCCGGACCTGCCGGCGGGTCCGGTCGGCCCCTCGGGCCCGGCGGGCCCGGTCGGGCCGAGGAGGGCCGCGAGCGTCTGGTCGTAGCTGGCCATCGCCGCCGCCGTGCCGTCGGCGTCCTCGCCATAGACGCGGGTGACGCTGAAGCCCAGGCTCTTGATGGCAGCCACCACGTTCTCTGTCACGGCCAACGGTCCGCCCACGACCACCACGAGATCCGGCGCAAGCGACTCGAGCGCGCTCCTCGTCGTGCTCGACAAGGACGTGGGGGACGTGAGGAGCAGCGGCATGCCGACCTTGCCGGCAACAGAGGCCGCGACGGCGGCGTCGAACGCGGTCAGGTTCTGGGCCACGAAGACGATCTTGCGAGGCTGGGAGCTCGCACCGGCGGTGAGAGATCCGAGCCCTCCGGTCGCGGCGAGGATGCCGCCGACGGCGGCCCCTCCGCCACCGAACAGGATCGCCCGACGACCGACGCGGCGGGTGGCCAGGTCTCCCCGCTCGTGCGCCGCGGGATCGACCCTGCGTGGTCCACGTCCGCTCGTGCCGTCAGGTCCGCTCTTGGTCGACTCGGCCATGACCCCCCTCGTGCGTGGTCGGCGGGGACCTCAGATGATCGGGAGGAATGTAGCGCACTTGACATCGGCGCCGCTCGGTTCCTGCCGCGCCCGACCCTCGGCGGATGGCAGACTCTGGCAGGACACCTCGGTGCGAGGCGCCCTGCCCCGCTCGGTCGTGTCGCGCCATGATGGCAGGAGGCGATCGTGCCGAGGCGGCGAGACGACGAGCCGAGAAAGGGTGGACCGAGCGGTCCCGCAGCCCGGGGGCGCACCGATCGCATGGGCCGACCAGGAGCGAGTCATCGATGAGCAGTCCACGAGCCCTCGTCCTCACCGGGGACGTGGGAATGGGCCACCACGTCGTGACCGAGGTGGTGGCGGCCAGCCTCTCGCAGATGGGGTGGTCGACCGAGGTCCTCGACTGCATGGGGCTCCTCGGGCACCCCTACGCGCGCGCCGCAGACTGGGTGTTCCGCCGTCTGACGGCCATGCCGGCTCTCTACGACGCGATCCACTTCTCCCACTTCCGCACCGGGAGCCGGCTGGCGATGGCCATGGACCGCGCCGCGACCGCTCGGCTCGTGCCGGCTCTCACCGCCTACGTCGCTGACGACGAGGTCGAGGTGATCGTCTCCACGTTCGCCACGGGTGCATCCGCGATCGGCAAGCTCGCCTCCGGCGCGAAGCTCCGCCGGACGCCGGCGACCGTGGCGCTGTGCACCGACGTCTGCCCTCACAGCCTGTGGGTGCGCGAGGGCCTCCATCTCTTCCTCGTGACCTCGGCCGCGGCCGCCGCGGCGGTCCGCAGGTACTCTCCCGCACCGCCGATCGCCGTCGTGCCGGCGCCGGTTCGCCGAGCCTTCCACGACGCTCCATCCCAGCTCGAGGCGCGGCTCTCGGTCGGTGTCGATCCCGCGGCGCGCTGCGTGCTGCTCATGGGCGGCGGCTGGGGCCTCGGCCCGCTCGCAGAGACCGCGGACGCGCTGGGGCGTCGCGGCGTGGTCGTCTTGGCGGTGGCCGGGCACAACAGCCAGCAGGCTCAGGCGCTGGCGGCGATCGCCGACCGTGTGCCGAGCGTGGTGCCCTACGGGTTCACCGACCGGATCCCCGAGCTGATGGCCGCGGCGGACCTCGTGCTCACCACGCCGGGCGCCACGACCTGCAGCGAGGCACGGGTCGTCGGGCGACCGCTCGTGCTCCTCGACGTGATGCCGGGGCACGGCCGGGACAACGTCCAGCACGAGCTCGAGCTCGGGGACGCAGACGTGTGCGATCCCCACCCTGGGCGCCTCGTCGACTGCGTGCTCGGCGCCCTGGAACGGGTCGCTCCCTTGGACGCGAGGCGCCCTGCGCCCGATCGCTTCACCGAGGAGCTCGCCGACGCCCTCTCGATGGTCGGGATCCTGCCGAGCACACCGGTGCGACGGGCGAGCTCGGCACCTGGCGAACCCGCTGTGCCGGCCGCACCGCGGTCGCGGTCGAAGGAGGTCCTTTGACGATGCTGCGTACGCTGTTCCTCCATCCCCCCTCCTACGAGGGCTTCGACGGAGGCGCCGGCTCGAGATATCAGGCCCGACGGGAGATCCGCTCGTTCTGGTACCCGACGTGGCTGGCCCAGCTGGCGGCGCTCGTGCCGGGCAGCCGGTTGGTCGACGCGCCGGCCGCAGGGCTCGGCCTGGCAGACGTGCTGCCGCTCGCCGCGGACTACGACCTCGTGGTCCTGCACACGAGCTCGCCGTCGTTCCCCGGCGACGTCGAGGTCGTCGAGGCCTTGAAGGTGGCCAACCCCGCCCTCACCGTCGGTTTCGTGGGCGCCAAGGTGGCGGTCGAGCCGGAGCGGTCGCTCCTTGCGTCGAGGGCGATCGACTTCGTCGCCCGTGAGGAGTTCGACTTCACGATCGCAGAGATCGCCGGGGGCCGACCGCTCGAGGAGGTCGACGGGATCGTGTACCGCGCCCCGGACGGCACCGTGGTGCGGACGCCCGACCGGGCGATCCTCGAGGACATGGACCGGCTTCCTTACGTGACCGAGGTCTACAAACGCGACCTTCGGGTGGAGGACTACTTCATCGGCTACCTGAAGCATCCCTACCTCTCGCTCTACACGGGCAGGGGCTGTCGTTCGCAGTGCACCTTCTGCCTTTGGCCCCAGACGGTGGGCGGGCACCGCTACCGCACCCGAAGCGTCGAGCACGTGCTCGGCGAGATGGCGCTCGTGCGGGACTACTTCCCCCAGGTGAAGGAGGTGTTCTTCGACGACGACACCTTCACCGACAACCGGCAGCGGGCCGAAGAGATCGCACGGGGCATGGCGCGTCTGGGTCTCGAGTGGTCGTGCAACGCCAAGGCCAACGTCCCCTACGAGACGTTGAAGGTCTTGAGGGAGCACGGCCTGCGCCTGCTGCTCGTCGGGTTCGAGTCCGGCAACCAGCAGATCCTGACCAACATCAAGAAGGGCGTGAAGCTGGAGCGAGCGCGGCAGTTCGCAAAGGACTGCCGTGACCTCGGCATCACCATCCACGGGACCTTCATCGTCGGGCTCCCGGGCGAGACCAAGGAGACCATCCAAGAGACCATCCGCTTCGCCCGCGAGATCAACCCGCACACCATCCAGGTGTCCATCGCCGCGCCCTACCCGGGGACCGCGCTCTACCGGCAGGCGAAGGAGCAGGGGTGGCTGACAGACGACGGTGCCGTCCTCGTGGACGAGCACGGCATGCAAACGGCGGCGCTCTCCTATCCGCACCTGAACCGGACGGAGATCTTCGACTCGCTCGACACCTTCTACCGGAAGTTCTACTTCCGAGCGGGCAAGATCGCCGAGATCTCGGCCGAGATGCTTCGCGACAGCGACGTCATGAAGCGGCGCCTTCGTGAGGGTGTGCAGTTCGTGAGCTTCCTGCGCAAGCGGCGCCAGCCAGCGTCGGCGTGAGCGCGGCTTGCAAGACGCTCAGAGCAGCGGGCTCGACCCCGCCTCAGGAGGACGAGCTGTCGAAGTACTGCTCCACCGCCTGCGCCACGCCCTCGGCGATCGCGGCGTGGCCGGCGGCACTGTTGGCGATCGAGCCTTCGAAGGGGTCCGAGATGAAAAGGGGCTCGATGAGGGCGCCAGGCATGTCGCTTGGCGTTGTGAACCAGCCGGGATAGGCGGGGCCGAGGAGGAGGAGGTGGTGGTAGGCGGCCGCAGTTGTTGTGAGCGGGGCGGCGCCCAGTGTTGTGTCGGGCTGGACCCCGTCGTTTGGGATGTGCCAGCCGTGGGCGTTCATGCGAGCGAGCACGTCTCGCTGAAGAAGCGTCGCCAGTCGCTTGCTCTCGGCGGCGAAGGAGCGATCGGGGTCGTACGCGGTGAGGCTGCCGGCGTTCGTCGGTGACGGCCCGGTGTCCATGTAGATGCCGACGAGAATTGTCGCACGTGCCAGGTTGGCGCAGACGTCCCGTGCCGCCACGTCGGCCTTTGCGCCTTCCACCGAGAGCACGCCGCCTGTGAGGTCCGCCGGGGTCGGCTTCAAGACGTCGGTGTTCGTCGTGCGCGAGACGACGACTCGAAAGCCGTGCGCGCGCAGCAGGTTCATCGTCTCGAGCTCGATCTCGAGGTTCTCAGGCGCCTCGTAGATCACGCGCCCTGTCTGGGTGACGCCCTTTCCGCCCGGGTCGACGCCGCCGTGCCCGGCGTCGATGAAGACCGTGTGGTGGTTGTCGCCCGCAGAAGGTGCGAACGCGACGCAGGCACCGCTCGCGAAGCGGGATCGGTCGAGCGGGACGCCGCCGGAGGCGGAGACGGAGAGCGAAGGTCCAGGCCTGGATGGTCTCGCGCGCGAGGCGTCGCGCGCCTTGCCGCTCGTGGCGACGAGCACGACGAGCAAGATCGCTGCCGCGAGCGCGGCGAGCGTCCCCGCCACCGTCAGCCTGCGCTTTGCAAGCGAAGGGCGCAACGGGGCACGACGTCGAGGTCGTCTTCGGCCAGGGGTGTGTGCAGGCTGCGCCTTCCTGGTGTCCTCTCGTCGGGCCATCGACTCGACGGTAGCGTCGTACCTGTACGAAGTGATGAAGGCCTGGACGCAACGAGGTCAACCCACCTGGGGCGGGTGCGCGAGCACGCGGGCGTCGTCGTTCCCGTTGCGCGAGCCGGGCGGAGGGCTCTCGAGGGCGTGGACGAGCAGAGAGGCGTAGTACCGCGCGCCCTGCGGATCGAGGTGGACGCCGTCTGGATAGAAGTACTGGGGGTTGTTCGCGCCGAGGGCGTACCAGTTGACCATCGTCGTATGGGGGTAGCTGTGGGCGACCGTGGCGATGCTCTGGTTCACTGCCTGTTCCCAGGGCCGTGTCTCCCGGGTGTTCACGAGCACGATGCGGCGCATCGGCCCGAGGGAGCGAAGGAGGGTCTCGAGCTGTGTCGGGCTGTAGTACCCGTTCGTCCCGAGCTCCAAGACGAGCTCGTCGCCCACGTCGCCCTGCCTCCTCAGCTCCGGCACCTCCGCTTGGACGTCGCTCAGCTGCTGGCCGATCACCGCGTCGATCACGGCACCGGGGAGCATCCGGCGCAGGTACGGCGCGGCGTCGACCATGATCGAGTCGCCGATGAAGGTGACCCCGGTCCCCGCAGGCAGCGTCGTGGTCGTGGTGGTCGGCGGGACGATCGGCACCGTTCCGCGGCCTCGCGCCGCGCCGGGGCTGGGGCCGAGGGACCGAGCCGGAGGATCGGTGGCCCGGGTCGTGGTGGTCGTGGGGTGGACGCGAAGACGTGGGGGAAGGATGCTGCTCGTCGCCTCCGGGGGCGTCGCCGTTCCCGAGATCACCCCTGAGAGCCCGAGCGAGCAGATCAGGCCGCACACGAGGACGGCACCGGTTGCAACCCAGCCTTGGGTGCCAGGGAGGAGGTCGGCCCACTCCCGGTCGCGCCACTTGTCGCCGAGCTCGTGCCAGAGACGGCCGAGCGCGCCGTGGCGCACGGGCTGCTCGACGAAGCGCCACGAGAGCGCGGATGCGACGAAGATGCCGGCGACTTGGAGCACGTCGCGCACGAGGCTCTGCTTGGCGCCTTCGGGGGTCGTAAGGACGATGATCGGCAACGACCACAGGTACATGCCGTAGGAGCGTTCGCCGATCCAGCGAAGGGGTCCGATCCCGAGGGCTCGTCCTACCCGCGCGCCAGGATGGACGCAGACGGCGATCAGCACGGCGGTGAGCACCGAGAGCAGCACCATGCCGCCGCGGTAGACGAAGGGGTCGTACTCGCCGGTTTGCCAGTACATCGCGAGGATGCCCGCCAGCGCGACGCCGCCTGCGACCTCGAGGACGGCGCGCGCCCTCGGCGTGATGGGCGCGAAGCGCCGGTTCCGAGGCAAGGCGAAGGCGAGCGCCGCACCGACGAGCAGCTCGAAGGCCCGCGTGTCGGTGCCGTCGTAGACCCGGGTCGGATCGGCGTAGGGGACGAAGAGGAGCGCCATCTCGATGGCAGAGCCGCATGCGAGCACCAGTGCGCCCGTCACGAGCACCCGTCGGTTCCTCACGAAGCGCAGGGTGCCCAGGAGCACGAACGGCCAGAGCAGGTAGAACTGCTCTTCGATCGCGAGCGACCAGAGGTGGCCGAGCGGCGATGGCGGCCCGTACTCGGCGAAGTACGAGACGTGGTGGAAGATGTACCACCAGTTGCTGTAGTAGAAGATCGCCGGCAGGATGTCGCCCCGCAGCCCGGGGAGCTGGGAGCGGTCGAAGAGGGTGGCCCACGCGACCGTCACGAGGAGCATCACGAACAGCGCCGGGAGCAGCCGGCGCGCCCGGCGCGCCCAGAACTGACCGAAGGACCGGGCTCCTCGCTTTCGGATCGTCGCCGTGAGGAGGTCCGTGATGAGGTAGCCGGAGAGGACGAAGAAGACCCCGACGCCGAGCAGGCCACCGCTCGCCCATCCCAGCTCGAGGTGGTACGCGATGACTCCGAGGACGGCGATCGCGCGGATGCCGTCCAACCCTGCGTTGTAGCTGCTGGACCCTTCGACTGGTCGCGGCATGTCCCATCCAGAGCTTGCGGTCTTCTCTTGCGTGCTGTGCGCTCGGCGAAATCGAGCCGCCCTCCGATGGTGGCAGGCATCGAGCGGCAAGTCGAGTCATGGCGAAGACCTTTTTCCACCTCGTGCTTCGCGGGTCGTCTGCGCCGTGCACGACCACGGTGCTGCGCTGCAGGCGGCCCCACCTCAGGCCCGTGGGGGGATCCGGCGAGCCGGGCGACGCCCAGCCGATCGCCGAGGCGACGGGGTTTTGCACCTGTCGTCGGTCCGACCCCGCGCTGGTCGCCGTCTGCGTGCTCGGGCCCGCCGTCATCAGGGCGGCGTCCTTCCTCGGTCTGGTGGTTCGTCGCGATCTTCGTGCTGGGCAGCTGTTCGCGCCTGCTGGCGGGTCCCTCGCGAACGAGCTGCTCCCGACCTCGGTGAGGGCTTCGGTGGCCGGGTGGTACATCGCGGCCGGTGCCGGCGGCGCGATCGCCGGGCTCCTGTGCTTCGGCGTGGTCGCCGACGTTCGGGGGACCTCGCACCACCTCGCGCTCGCGTCCTCGGTCGTCTTCCTCCCGATGATCGCGTCGACCGGCTTGCTCCTGCCGCTTCCCGAGACGAGAGGCAAGGAGCCCGAGCAGCTATGGGCGGGCCTCGCATTCGGGTCGTCAGCGTGCGAAGGCGTGCACCCCGAGCCACACCCAGGCGAGCACCACGAGCATGCGCAGCCACGTCCGGTCGTCGAGCATGTCTCGCACCAGGACCGAGGGACGCCCGATCCGAGCTCGCCCGAGCTTCGAGGCGCGCCGAGCGGCGAGCCATAGGACGAAGAAACCCAGCGCGGCGACCGCCCACAGCGCGTAGGTGACGTCGGCCCAGCTCATCGGCGCACGAGGTACCAGCCGACCACGAGCCAGGTGAACCATGCCGCCGCCTTGGCAGCCCGGTAGCGGAACACCACGTTCATGCCGTAGCTCAAGGTGGGGTAGTGGGCACGAGGGCCGCTGTGGAAGTAGGACGCGAGCTCGACGGCGACGACCAGGGCGATCACGACGAGCCAGGGGGCCGCCGTCCCTTCGCCGCCCGCCGGCAGCGTCGCGTCCATGCGGCGCCATGGTCCAGCGGCCGGGCGGAGCCGCTCCATCACGATCGCGCCGACGAACAGCGCGGAGGGCAAGGCCACCGCGACGTCGCTCGGGACGGTGAAGGGCGCCGCGCCCGACGCCACGCCGGCGAAGACGGCCACGCCGACGAGCGCGCCGACCGCCGCCAGGTGCCGGCGCGCCCCGTCGCCGACCGCCGGCGAGCGCGGGGCGCGCCGACGAGTGGTCACGGCGTCGCCTCCAGGCTGAGCGTCACACGGATGGGAAGGTGGTCGGAGCCCACCGAGGCGAGCGCCTGCGCCTCGAGCACCCGGAACGGCCCGCGCACGAGGACGTGGTCGACCTGGCTGTGCGGGCGCCACGAGGGCCAGGTCTTCGCGACGGCCGCGCGTCGCCACCCGGGGAAGAACAGGCTCACCGGCGGTCCCCACAGGTTCATGTCACCAGCAAGGATGGCAGGGCGCGCCCTCACCTCGGTCGCGATCGCTCGAGCGAGCCGCACGAACTGACCGGCAGCGCCGTAGGTGAGGTGGGACATGTGCGTGCCGACGACGGCCACGGCGGTTCCCGCGTCCACCGTCGCCACCAGCGCCGCGCGTCGCGCTCGGTCGCGGGAGAGCCGCCCGAGCTCGATGACGGCGGTGTCCTCGACGGGCAGGCGGCTCAGCAGCGCGACGCCCCAGCGCCCCGGACGTGCTTGCGAGAAGCGCTGAGAGCGGACGACTCGCTCACTGAACGGCCGCTCGCTGTCGAGGAAGATCGCGTGGCTCCTCCCGCGCCAGTCGAACGAGCGCATCCACCTGGCGTCGGCGCGCGGGTGGGGGCCGGCCAGACGCCCGCCGGCGAGCGCGTGCTCCCTCACTTCGTAGCCGAGCGCGTCGGCAACACGGCGCGCGAGGCTCGGCCCCTCCTCCGGCGCCCAGTTCTCCTCGAGCACGAGGACGTCCGCGTCGATCGCCTCGCACGCGCCGACGACGTCGTAGGGGCGGCCCCACCCGTCCACGCCCGCGTGCGCGTTGAAGCTGGCGACGCTGAAGGACTTCGGAGGGTGCTGGTCGGTTCGGTGCACGGGCGCTCAGAAGATACGCTGCGCGCTGCTCGGCTGAGGTGGCGGCGTCCCCGGCGGCGCGCCCGGTAGCATCGGCGCGCGTGCTCACGTCTCCCGCCGGCGGTCGGCTCGCGCGGTTCGCCACGACGATCTTCGACGAGATGACCGCGCTCGCCGTCGCGACCGGATCGATCAACCTGGGCCAGGGGTTCCCCGACACCGACGGGCCGGCCGAGATCGCCGACGCGGCGGTCGCCGCTCTTCGGGGCGGGGAGAACCAGTACCCCCCGGGCCCCGGTGTGCCTGGCCTTCGCGCCGCCGTCTCGGACCATCAGCGTCGCTGCTACGGGCTCGAGTACGACCCCGTCGGAGAGGTGCTCGTCACGACCGGCGCGACCGAGGGCATCGCTGCAGCGCTGTTGGGCCTGTGCGAGCCCGGCGACGAGGTCGTGATGTTCGAGCCGTTCTACGACTCGTACGCCGCGTGCGCGGCGATGGCAGGCGCGGTCGCCAGGGTGGTGAGCCTCCATGCGCCGGACTGGTGCTTCGACCCAGACGAGCTGCGAGCGGCGATCTCGGCGCGAACCCGCCTCGTACTGCTGAACACCCCGCACAACCCCACGGGAAAGGTGTTCAGTCGCGCAGAGCTCCAGGACATCGCCCGGGTGTGCCTGGAGCACGATCTCGTCGTCGTCACCGACGAAGTCTACGAGCACCTCGTCTACGACGGGGAGCACGTGCCCGTCGCGACCTTGGAGCAGATGCGCGAGCGAACGGTTGCCGTGTCGTCGGCGGGCAAGACGTTCTCGTTCACCGGCTGGAAGATCGGCTGGGCGTGCGGTCCGGCGGGGCTCGTCGCACGCGTGCGGGCGGCGAAGCAGTACCTCACGTTCGCGACCGGGACGCCGTTCCAGCACGCGATCGCGGCGGCGCTCGGCGCAGGGGACCGGCTCGTCGAGCCGCTGCGCGAGTCGCTGCGCGAGCGTCGGGACCTCCTGTGCGACGGTCTCGAGTCCCTGGGCTTCACCGTCTACCGGCCGTCGGCGACGTATTTCGTGATCACCGACGTCGCATCGATCGGCGCGCGCGACGCAGTGGAGTTCTGCCGGCAGCTCCCGGAGCGTTGCGGGGTCGTCGCGGTGCCCTCGTCGGCGTTCTATGCCGACCCCGAGGCCGGCAGGACGCTCGTGCGCTGGGCGTTCTGCAAGCGCCCCGAAGTGCTGCGCGAGGCGCTCGTGCGCCTGAAGGCGCTCGTCCCCTGAGCGGCCGAGCGGCGGCAGGCTGCGTGCCTTGACGGGGAGCGTGCCTTGAGACGGGAGAGGGTGCCGAACGATGGTCGCTGAGGCGCCCGCAGAGCCCGAAGGAAGGTCCGAGCTCGAGACGCTGCTCGAGGTCCAGGACCTCGACACCGTGATCTCCCAGCTCCGTCATCGCAAGGCCACCCTGCCGGCGCGCCAGGAGCTCGCCCGTCTGAGCGCCGCCCTCGCCGCCGCCGACCGGCGGGCTGCAGAGGTCGAGGAGTCACGCGCGGCGCTGCTCGAGCGTCAGCGAGCGCTCGAGGGGGACATCGCGACCACCACGGCGAGGCGCGAGGCGCTCGAGCAGCGCATGTACGGCGCGCGCGGGGGATCGGCGCGCGAGCTGCAGGCGATGGACGACGAGATCCGGCACCTCCGCCAGCGCACGGACCAGATGGAGGACGCCGAGCTCGAGGTGATGGTCGCGCTCGAGCCGCTCGACGTGGCGTTGGAGGCTCTGGAGGCCGAGAGGGCAGAGCTGCGCGCGCACATAGAGCAGCTGGGCGCCGACCTCGGTGCTGCCGAGGCCGAGATCGACGCGGAGCTCGCCGAACTGGTCGCTAAGCGCGACGCTGCGGCCAGCGGGCTCCCCGAGGAGCTCTGCAGCCGCTACGAGTCGCTGAGGGCGCGCCTTGGAGGGGTCGGCGCCGCCAGGCTCGTCGGGAACAGGTGCAGCGGGTGCCATCTCGAGCTGCCGGCGATGGAGGTCGACCGCATTCGCCGCCTTCCTCGGGGCACGGTGGTCACCTGCGAGCAGTGCGGCCGGATCCTGGTGCCGACGGCCGCGCCGGGCGCGCCCCGAGGGAGCGCTCGGCGCCCTCGATGACCTCGACGACGCGGCCGTCCTCCATGACGAAGACGCGCTCGAGCCGTTCGAGATCCTCCGCCCGGTGCGAGACGAGCACGACGCTGGTGCCTCGCGCCCGGGCGTCGTCGACGACGTCGGCCACGAGGCGCGCGCCGCTCTTTTGGTCCAGCCCTGCGGTCGGCTCGTCGAGGCAGAGCACCGGGGCGCCCACGAGGAGGGCGCGTGCCAACGCGACCCTTCGTCGCTGCCCACCGGAGATCTGCGCACCGTCCTCGCCCACCTGGGTGTCCAGGCCGCCAGGAAGCGTGGCCACCCATTGCGCGAGGTGCGCCCGCGCGATGGCGTCGGCCACCTCCTCATCGCTTGCCTTCGGGCGACCGAGCGTCACGTTCTGACGGATGGTGCCGGCGAACATGTGCGCGTCCTGGTCGACGAGTGCGATCGTGCGCCGCACGTCTGCTTGGCGGAGCGTGTCGATCTCGACGCCTCCGAGCGTGGCCGACCCTTCCTGCAGTGGCCAGAACCGCAGCAGCGCGTGCACGAGGCTGCTCTTGCCCGCGCCGCTCGCGCCGACGAGGCCGACCCGTTCGCCTGGTGCGACGTCGAGGTTCATGCCGTCGAGCGCCCAAGGCAGGTCGGGGCCGTAGCGCAGGCGTGCATCGCGCACGGCGATCGCGAGAGGCCCGGGCGGGAGCGTCGCTGGCCGGTCGGGGTCGGTCACCGGCACGGGGATCGACGCGAGGTCGAGCAACCGCCGTCCCGCCGCCACCACGTCGGTGGCCCTCGCCGCGGCGACGGCCACCGCCGGCACCGTCTCGAAGGCGCCGATCGTCGCCAGCGGCAGCACGGCCAGCATGACCGGGCTCATCTGGTGCGCTCGCACGGCGGCCACGCCGAGCGCGAGGACGGCCGTCACGGCGGCGCCCAGGCACACCGTCACGATCGCCGCCGACGCGCCGCTCGACCATGCCCGGCGCCGCGCGATCGCGGTCAGCTCGCGGTCGGTCTGCTCGAGCGCGGCGAGCGCCGCGCCCTCGCGGCCGAACGCGAGCAGCTCGGGCGCCGCGCGCAGCAGGTCGACCACCTCCGCAGCAAGGCGGCCGTGCAGCTCGGCCTCGCGGCCGCGCGCCGTGCCGGTCGTGACCGCGGCGGCGGGGGCCGCGCTCAGCGAGAGGACGAGCGCCGCCGCGAGCACCGCGCCGGCGACCGGGAGGACCAGCGCGACGAGGATGACCGCTGCGGTCGCCGCCGCGACGGTGACCCCGACCGGCAGGAGGCAGCGCAGGTAGAGATCCTGGAGGGTGTCGACGTCGT
>JAJYXE010000015.1 GCA_021791145.1 Actinomycetes bacterium
CCGCCCACGACGCGCACGCGGCCCACGCGGCGCACGCCGCGCACGCCCTGCAGTGCAAGGCCGGGACGGGGACGGGGGCGCCCGGCGTGACCCCCAAGGAGATCAAGGTCGCCGCCATCTCCACGCTCTCGGGCATCCTCGCGGCGGACTTCGGCTCCCTGGTCCCGGGCATCAAGGCGTACTTCAGCATGGTTGACGCGCACGGGGGGGTGGACGGGCGCAAGATCGTGCTCGCGTACAACCTCGACGACGCGGGGCTGGCGAGCCAGTTCCAGACCGACGTCCACACCGCCATCGACCAGGACCACGCGTTCGCGGTCGCGGTGTCGTCGTACTGGTTCACTCCCGCCTACTTCGCGCGCACGTGCACGCCGACGTACGGCTACAACGTCGACGGCAACTGGTCGGGCCCACCCAACCTGTTCGCTGCGGGCGGCTCGGTCCTCCCGCTGAAGACGATCGCGCCCGCCGTGGCGTACCTCGTCGACAAGACGCACTCGAAGTCGATCGCGATCCTCGCCTACGGCGTCTCGACCTCGTCCGATCTCTGCCGGACCACGGGCAAGCTCCTTCGAGGCGCGGGCTACCACGTGGTGTTCACAGACCTGCGGCTCCCGCCGATCGACGCCAACCTCACGCCCGACGTCCAGCGGATCCAGCGCGCGGGCGCCGACTTCGTCGTGTCGTGCATGACAGTCACAGGCAACGTCACCCTCGCCCGGGACATCCGCCAGTACGGGCTCCACGTCCACCAGCTGTGGTTCGACGGCGCCGACGCGACCGTCG
The DNA here is from genome assembly GCA_021791145.1 of Actinomycetes bacterium. The sequence goes on from JAJYXE010000015.1 coordinate 787, forward strand.
TGAAGCGCTACGAGCAGCTGCTCCAGGGCGTCTACTTCAACGTGCAGAACGTGCCCGAGACCGCGGCGCGCCTGTACCCCGGCGTCTACCCGGGGCTCCAGACGTACTTGAAGACCATGCACCGCTACGCGCCCGGCTACGCGGACAACGCGCTGGCGCTCGACGGCTGGGAGTCCGCCGCGTTGATGGTGGCGGGGATCAAGGCGGCCGGCCGCCACCTCACTCAGGCGTCGGTGGTGGCCGCGACCAACCGCATCACCGACTTCACGGCGGGCGGCCTCGAGGAGCCCGTCGACTGGAAGACCGCGCACTACCTCCAGACACGCACGTCCTGCAGCGCCTTCGAGCAGGTGAAGGGTGCCGCGGCGCTGCCCGTCCTCGGCAAGGGCAAAGAGGTGTACCTGTGCTTCGCGGTGTCGCACGTCCGGCACCCCGAGCCGGTGGCGCCGGTGCCGGGGATCCCCGGGCCCCACCGGGCCTGAGCCGCCCGTGGAGCAGCTGCTCGGCTTCGCCATCCCGGGCGTGCCCTACGGCTGCGCCTACGCGGTCTTCGCGGTGGGGCTCGTCCTCACGTACCTGACGACCGGCGTCTTCAACTTCGGGTACGGCGCGCAGGCCTACGCATCGGCGTTCCTGTTCGCCTGGCTCGTCGACGACCACGGCTGGCCGACGTGGGCCGCCTTCGTGTGCGCCGTCGTCGTGCTCGGTCCCGGGCTGGCGCTGGTCTTCGACCGGCTGCTCTTCCGCCGCATCGCCGCCACCAACACGACGGCGAAAGTCGTCACCGGCCTCGGCATCCTCGTAGGCGTCCCGGCGCTGCTGCCGGTCCTCTTCGGCAACGGCAACCTGGTGGGCGCGCCGAGCATCCTCTTCGACCCCAACACCGTGTACTTCCATCTCGGTGCAGACGTCCCGGTGAACGGGTCGTACCTGAGCGCCGTGATCCTCACGGCCGCCATGCTCGTGGTGCTCGTCCTCCTGCTGCGGACGACCAACCTCGGCCTCGAGATGCGCGCGGCGGTCGAGAGCCGCCGCCTGCTCGAGCTCGAGGGTGTCAACGCGCCCCGTGTGACCGCGACCGCGTGGGCGGTGTCCGGCCTCATGGCCGGGCTCGCGGGCGTGCTGCTCGTGTCGACCGAGGTGATCGTCGCGCCCCAGGACTACATCACGCTGATGGTGGCCGCGATCGCCGCGGCGGCATGCGCGGCGCTCCGGTCGATGACGGTCGCCGCGGTGGTCGGGGTGCTCCTCGGGGTCGTGAGCCTGGTCGCGCAGGGCTACCTGCCGACGTCGAGCTTCTGGTACTCGGCGGTGCTCCCCGCGTTCCCGTTCATCGTGCTCGTCGGCGCGCTCCTCTTCGTCCCCGGCCTGCGCCGGCTGGGCCAGGCCGACGACCCCCTCTCCAACGTCGACCCGCCGCCGCCGCCGGCCGCGTCGCGCGTGCGGGGACGGGAGGTCGACCGGGTGGTCCGCACGGGCTTCTGGGCGCTTCTGCTCGCCTTCGTCACCTCGATGCTCACGTGGATGCCCAGCGCGTGGGAGACCGTGCTCAACCAGGGGCTCGCGTACTCGGTGGTGTTCCTCTCGGTGACGCTGCTCACCGGGACCGCGGGCCAGCTCTCGCTCGCGCAGGCGACGCTCGCGGGGATCGCCGCGTTCACGGCCGGGCAGCTCGCCGCGCACCTCGGGCTCGACTTCCTTGCCGGCGGCGCGCTCGGCGCGCTCGCTGCGGCGCTGGTCGCCGCGCTGCTCGCGCTGGCGTCGTTGCGGTTGCGGGGGCTCGGGCTCTCGCTCATGACCCTCGCGGCGGCACTCCTCTTCGACGTGGCGATCTTCCCCGCGCAGGTGGTGAGCGGCGGGACAGGGGGGTTCCCCGTGCGCGCACGCTGGCTGCCGCTCGACCTGCTCGCGCCCGACGGGCACGCCTACTTCGTCGTGGCCCTCCTCGTGGTCGTCGTGTGCGCCGGAGGGGTGGCGCTCGTCCAGCGCGGCACGGTCGGCCGGCTGCTTGCCGCCATGCGCAACAGCGAGCTCGGCGCGGAGGGCATCGGGGTCAGCCTCTCGTGGGAGCGCGTGCTCGCCTTCGCGCTCTCCGGCGCGCTCGCCGGCGTCGGGGGAGTGCTGCTCGCGATCCAGCAGACGGTGATCGCCCCGGGGGAGTTCGACTACCAGCTCTCTCTCGCCTTCATCGTGATCGTCGTGACCACGGGCGTGGGGACGGTCGAAGGGGCGCTCCAGGCCGGGCTCGGGCTGGTGGTCCTCCAGCAACTTCTCCAGTTCGCGCCGCAACGCCTGGGGGGCCTCACCTTCGTCGTGTTCGCGGTCGGTGCCTTCACCTACGCGGCGCATCCTGAAGGGTTTGTCGAGTACTACAAGCGCCGCTCGACCGAGCAGGTCGAGCGCGTGCTCGCCCGGCGGCAGCGACGGACCGCGCCTGCGGTCACCGGGCGGTCGTGATGCTGGCGGTGCGCGGGCTCGAGAAGTCCTTCGGAGGAACGGTCGCGCTCGCCGGCGTCGACCTCGACGTCGCGGCGGGGGAGAGCGTGGGCCTGGTCGGCCCCAACGGTGCGGGCAAGACCACCGTCTTCGACTGCATCTTCGGCCAGGTCCGCCCGGACGCCGGGACCGTCGCGCTCGACGGGCGCGACATCGGGCGGCTCCCGACGTGGCGCCGGGCGCGCCTCGGGATCGGGCGGACGTACCAGCGGCTGGAGGTCTTCCCCGAGCTCACCGTCCGCGACCACCTCATCGTCGCGCTCCGGGCCGGTCACCCGCGCCGCGGCGGCCACCTCTGGCGTGACCTGCTGGGGCTCAGCGCACCGACCACCGAGGAGCGCGGCGCGACCGATGCGACGCTCGAGGCGGTCGGGCTCCTCGACGTCGCCGACGTGCCGGTCGCCGCGCTCGACCTCGGCGCGTGCCGGCTGGTCGAGCTCGCCCGTGCGGTGGTGGGAGCGCCGCGACTGCTGCTCGCCGACGAGCCGTCCTCGGGGCTCGACGAGCACGAGGCCGGCGACCTGGCGCGCCTCGTGCGGACATTGCAGCGCGCACGGGGGATGGGCATGCTGCTCGTCGAGCACGACCTCGCGATGGTCGAGGCGGTGGTCGACCGCGTGGTCGTCATGGACCTCGGCCGCGTCGTGGCGTCGGGCGCCTTCCACGAGGTGATGGCGGCGCCGGCCGTGCAGCGCGCCTACCTCGGCATGCCGTGAGCGACGCACCGCCGCCGGTCCTCGAGGTGGACGACGTGAGCGCCTCGTACGGGCCGTACCGCGCCCTGTTCGCGGTGAGCTTCACAGTGCGCGCCGGCGATGCGCTCGCCTTGCTCGGGCCGAACGGCGCGGGGAAGTCGACCGTCGCACGGGTGGTGTCCGGACTCGTTCGGCCGACCTCGGGGTCGGTCCGCGTCGGCGGGCGCGACGTCACGGGCAGTCCTGCATGGGCGGTCGCTCGTGCAGGGCTCTCACACGTGCCCGAGGGCCGCGGCGTCTTCGACTCGCTGAGCGTCGAGGAGAACCTCGTGCTCGCCTTCCGCCACCGGGTGGGACGCCGAGGCGTGGCGCCGGCGCTCGAGCGCGCCTACGAGCGTTTCGGGGTGCTCGGCGAGCGGCGCCACGACCGCGCCGGCACGCTGTCGGGCGGGCAGCAGCGGCTGCTCTCCATCGCCAAGGTCCTCGTCGTGCCGCCCAAGGTGCTGGTCGCCGACGAGCTCTCGCTCGGGCTCGCTCCGAGCGTCGTCGACGACGTCTACCGGGGGCTCGCCGACGTCCGCCGCGAGGGCACGGCGCTCGTCGTCGTCGAGCAGCAGGTGGACCGGGCCCTCGCCCTCGCCTCGTCGGCCGTGGTGCTCGAGCGCGGAGCCGTCACCTACCTCGGCCCGGCGCCCGGCGCGCGTGCGGTGATGGCCCAGGTGCTCGCCCGCAGCCGGTGACGGCCGGCGCCGCGCGAGCGCGGCGGGCGGGCGATCATCGAGCCGTCAGCACGAAGCGCGGCGCGGAGCCGAGGAGCCGCTCGGGGAGCGGCGACGCCAGCCGCTCGGCCCACTCGACGTCGCGCAGGCGGCGAAGGCTCGGCGAGCGCCAGCCCGCGGCGGCGGCGAGCGCGGCCAGCGCTGCGGGGTGCGTCCCGGCGGACAGTGGGAGGGAGTCCTTCATCGCCGCCGGGTACTGCGCGTGGTGCTCGGGCGGCGCGTGCCGGAGGCGGTCGAGGACGCGTCGCGCGGTCGCCCGCAGCTGCTCGACGGGGTCGGTTCCTCCCCACAGGCTCTCGACCAGGACGAGGCGGCCGTCGGGGGCCGCCTCTCGCCATGCGCAGAGCGCCGCGACCGGGTCGGGCAGGGTCCAGAGCAGGTGGCGCTCCATGACCGCGTCGAACGGGCCGGCGGGGGGATCCGTGGCGGCACCTTCGAGCGTGCGGACCTCGAGACCCTCGGCCGCCGCGCGAGCCGACAGCCGCTCGAGCATGGCGCAGGACAGGTCGAGCGCGGTCACCTCGTGGCCGAGGCGGGCGGCGACGAGCGAGAGGAAGCCGGTGCCCGCCCCGCAGTCGAGCACCCGGGAGGGCCCAGGCGCCAGGGCGGACTCCACGGCGGCGGTCCATGCCGCGACCACCGCGGGGTCGGTCGGCCGGTGCTGGCGCGCGTCGTCGTAGGTCGCAGCGTCCTCGTCCCAGTAGCGGCGGATGTCGTCGATCGTGCCCACGGGCTGCGGTCTAGCGCATCTGGACGCGGGCCGGCGGAGCGGTCCGCCGAGCGGTGGCAGAATCCGTGGTCGCCGGGGTCGGTGGACGGCTCGGAGGCCGCCGTGCCGGGGCGCCCCGCGCGGCCGCCGGTCGCACTCGTGTGCGGCAGGACGGTTGGACCGCTCGGTGCGCAGGGGGGCTCCGAGGGTGCCGCCGGACTCGGCGCGGGAGCAGGCACGAGGCAGACGAGGAGAGATCGAGACGCCATGAGCACGACCGAGCAGGCCCCGGCCGGCGCGCAAGCAGCGGCACCGCCGCCGGGCAGCGCGGCGCCGGTTCGGCGCGCCCCGCTCTCGCTCACGCAGCGCTCGTCCCTCCTCATGGCGCCGCACAGCCCGAGCCGCGAGTTCATGAGCTGGGTGTACCAGTTGAACGGGAGGCTCGACGTCGAGGCGCTCGTCGCCGCGGTCGACGACGTGGTCTGCGCCCACGACCTCCTTCGCGTCCGATTCGAGCCGGGAGCGGGTGGGGACGTGGAGTCGGCGAGGCAGTACGTGACGGAGTTCCGTCCTGGCGTCGTCCGGATCGTCGAGCTCGACGACCGGCCGAAGCTCGAGGCGCTCAGCGCGGCGATCGTGGCCGTCGAGGCCGAGTACCGGGACCTCTCGCCATGGGACGAGCCGCGCCTCGGGGCGACGCTCTACGTGGTCGCGCCCAAGACGCACGTCCTGTCGATCTTCGTCGCCGAGGCGCTCGTGGACGGCGAGTCCGGCACGATGGTCGCGGCCGAGCTGTCACGCGCCTACGCGCGGCACGCGGGGAAGACCCCCCCGGACCTGCCGTGTCCGTCCGAGGGGAGCTACCTGCGGTGGGTGCTCGACAACCCGGTGCCCGCCGCCGTGCAGCAACGCGCCGTCGACCACTGGCGGGCGCTGCGCGACGAGCCGGTCGCCGCCGGCTCGTGGCCGATGACGCTTCCTTGCGGCGTCCGTCCGAGGACGAGGTTCTTCAACGTGCCTGCCGGGCACTGGCGCCACCTCGTCGACGTGACGCCCGGCATGGCGGCGATGCCCTTCGTGGTGGTTCTCTCGTGGCTCGAGCTCGCGCTCGCCCGCGTGGCCGGCGCCCGGCGCTTCGTGGTCACCTCGGCGGTCTCGAATCGCAGCCGCCCGGGTGCCAAGGACATCCTCGGCAACTTCGTCGGTCCGGTGCGCATGGTCGCGGAGGTCGCCCCCTCGGACCGGCTCGAGGACGTCTCGCCGAGGGTGCTCCGCTCGCTGCGTGAGGCGATCGCCGCGAGCGTCGTCCCGGTGCCGCTCGCCGAGGCGCGCCTCCAGGCTCCCGCGCCGTTCACCCCCCCCGAGCCGACCGTGTCGTTCTTCATGTTCGACGAGCGCGAGGGACCCGACTTCGTGGGTGTGCGGCAGCGCCGGTTCCGGGTGCACACCGGCCGGGATGTCCTGCGCGTCAACTGCACCCCCGACGAGTCGGGCGGGCGGAACTTCTTCGTGATCTCGGGGTCGGCGCCCGCCGCGCTGATGGACGACCTCGTCGCAGAGCTCCAGCGCCACCTCGGCTTGCCTGGCCCGGGCTGAATCGCTCGAGCTCCGAGGGAGCTCGGCTACAGGCGCGCGCGCAGCACCGCCGCCGCCTCCGCCGAGCGCTCGCGGAATGCCTCACGAGCGTCGCCGTGGGCCTCGAGGACGCCCGCGAGGTGCTCGAAGAACAGCCCGACGATGAACGCCCGCAGGACCCGGGCGACCGCCGGCGCCCCCGGGCCGTCGCAGATGGTCGGCTCGGACTCTTCGATCCAGCGTTCAAGTGCTGCCTGCGTCGCGTCGAAGAGCTCGACCCCCACGACGTGGGCGGTCTCCTGGCCGCGCATCACCTCCCCGAGCATGAGCCGGATGAAGTCCTCGACCTCGAGCATCGAGCCCAGGATGTCCTCGAGCATGTCGGCGAGGCCGTCGAAGTCGTCGCGCGAGATCGCGGCCGGCCCGGTCGACGCCGCGAGGTCCTCGATGAACCCCCGCTCCTGGAGCACTGCGACGAGCAGCTCACGCTTGGACGCGAAGTAGTGGTAGAGCGAGGCGACGTTGAGCCCCGCCGCCGCGGCGAGGTCCCGCATGCTGGTCCCGTCGACGCCGCGCTGGGACATGAGAGCGAGAGCCGTGTCGAGGATGTGCTGGCGCTGGGAGACGGCGGCTCGCTCCTGGGTCCCGGCCGAAGATGAGGTGGTCACGCCCCCCATTGTCGGGTCCCGCAGGGCCCCGCGTCGAGCGCGCCCGCGTATTGCCTGCTCAGTGGCGAGATCGCGCTCGGGACGCGGCGGCGTCCTGGCCGGGCGCGACGTGCACGCCGCCGGGGGGCTCGACGGCAGGTCAGCTTGCCGTGCGTTCTGCTAAACAGAACACAAGATTGGACCATTGCGCTCGGCAGAACGATCGGCTAGAAAGTCTCCCGGGCGGCGGAGCCCGTGCCGGACGGCCCGCCGGTGGATCGTGAGCACCCGCATCGGACGGAGGGGGACGATCCGCCGGCGCGCCGGGCTCCACTCGGTCGGGCCCGTGTCGGTCGGGCCCGTCATCCCTTGCCGGGATCCGGCAGCCCCAGCTCCTCGAGCTGGCGGAGGACCACGTCGCTTGCAGCGCGGGTCGCCCGTGCTGCGCCCCGGCCGAGCCGTGCGAGCCGTCTCGCCGCTCGGGGGTCTCCGAGCACGAGACGCGCCGCGGCTCGCATGTCCGCCCGGCCGTCGGGGCGGAGGATCCCTGCCAGCTGCGGCGTGAGCGTGCCGGCGGTGTCGCTGACCGCGCGAACGACGTCCCAGGGGAGCCCCATCCGCTCTGCGACCGCGGCGACGGCGGCCGTTTCCATGTCGACGGCCACGGTGCCCTCCGGCAGCGGGCACGAGCCGCCGAGCGCGCCAGGCGGGTTCCCCGGGGATGCAAAGACCCCCTCGACGCTCGCGAGCACGCCCTTTCTCCGCGCGCTCGTCGACGGCGCGAAACGTGCTCCGGTTCGCACGTCGACCACGTGGGCGGGAAGGATGACCGCGCCCACGCCGAGCGAGGGATCCACGGCTCCGGCGACGCCGGTGACGAGCACGCGCGTCGCGAGGAGCGCGCCGAGGACCTTCGCGCTTCCTGCCCCCGCACGCGCCGGACCGACGCCGACGGCCACCGCGACCACGCCACCGCCGAGCCATGCGGGCACCCCGCCGACGGAGCCCGCCCGCAGCTGGAGCGCTCGCACGATCGGACGGAGCTCGCGTGGCATGGCGGCGATCACGACGACCACGCCGCCGCCCCGGTCGTTCACGACCCCCCTCGCCGTCTTCGCATGTGGCGCGGCGGGCCCGCCACCGCGCGCACGACGGTGCCGCGCGGTCCTAGGACGAGCGGATCCAGCCGCCGACCCGGGAGAGCTCGTAGTCCATGGTCTCGAGGACGTGCTGGGTGCCGTCGTGGGCGTCGATCCTCACGAAGACCGCGACGACGTACCCTGTCTCGAGCTGGACCCGCGTCTGGTAAGTGCCGGTCACCTTGGCGCGTGTGGCTGCCGGGACCAGGACCGACGCCGGCTGCGCGCTCGAGTAGTAGGCGCCCTGCAACGAGAAGTTGGTGATGCCGAGGAGCTGGCGCACCGGGCCGAGGACGCTGATCGCCTGGCCCCCGGTGACCGACCTGCGGCCCTCCACCTTCCCCCCTGGGCCGCGAGCGACCTCCGAGGAGTGGTCCGGCGCGCGGTAGTCGAACGAGATGACCAGCCCGGTGTACTGGGAGGTCGTGTAGCTCCCCTTCACGCGGGCCGCGAGGAGGGTCTGGTTGGCCCCGTTGTGGACCGCCAGATTGGAACCTGTCGGCGCCTCGAAGGCGCCCAGCACGGCGCCTCCAGCCGCCAGGAGGCCGAGGAGCCCCACGAGCACGAATGCAAGAGGAAACCGCCGCACCGTCCCAGGCTACCCGGGACTGCGCGCGGGTGGACCGGGACTGCGCCCGGGTGGACCGGGACTGCGCCGGGGCTCCTTCGGTGCGTCCGGGTGGAGCGGGCCGGGGGAGCCCTACGCGCCGAGCGCCTCTTGGACCAGCTCCACGAAACGGGCGGCCGAGCGGTCGAGGGCGAAGTGCTCCACGCGGCGCTGCGCCGCAGACGACAGGTGCGCGCGCAGCGCGGCGTCCGTCGCGACCCGGTGGACCGCGGCTGCGAAGCGGAGCGGGTCCTTGGTCGGGAGCACGAGCCCCGCGTCCCCGACGGTCTCGGGCACCGCGGTCGTCCCGTATGCGACGACCGGGACCTCGTGCCCCATGGCTTCGACGATCGGGACGCAGAAGCCTTCGTGCTCCGACGCGCAGACGAAGACGTCTGCGGCTCGGTAGTACGCCTCGAGCGCCGAGGATCCGACCGAGCCGGTGACCTCGACAGCGTCGGCGAGCCCGACGTCGCGCACAAAGGCGCCGAGCGCAGGCCCGTAACGCTCGCCGAGCGGCGAGCCGACGAGGTGGAGGCGCGCGGCGGGGTCGTAGACACGCCGGTAGACGAGGAGCATCTTCACCAGGTCGTGGGGCGCCTTGTGGGGCGACACCTTCCCGACGTAGAGGAGGTCGATCCCGCCGCGTGCCTTCTGCGCAGCGAGCCGCTGGCTCGTCGCGGCGTCAGCCGTCAGGTCTGCTCGGGTCATGTCGATCAGGAGCGGGACGACCTCGGTCTTCGCGTAGCCCGCCTCGAGCAGTTCCAGCTCGTTGTAGCGGGAGTCCGCGACGGCGAGCAGGCACTGGGGCGCGAGCCGCCGCAACTGCGCGCGCCCGAGCGAGGTCTCGTAGGCGACGTCGGGTTCCCAGGGCGCGAGCAGATCGGTCGGCGTGATGTTGTGGTAGTTGACGAGCTTGGGCTCGTCTCGTGCCATGAGCGTGTCGAAGACCGGGCTGCCGATGGACGCCTGGTACAGGAGGAAGCGGTCGCGGACGTGGCGACCGAGGGTGCCGACCGGGCGGCCGATCTCGGCCATGTCGGGGGTGCAAGTCCCGTAGAAGATGTCCGAGTCGATGCCCGACGCCCGCAACGCGCGGGTGAGGTTGACCGTGTGCACGCCGATCGCGTCGCGGCTCGCGAGCGAGGGAATGACCTGGTCGACGCGCACGGGGCGCCAGTGTAGGCACGCGCAGACGTCGTGGCGGCGCCCCCGGCGCACCGCTCCTCGGCCGAGATGCGCCGCGGCGCACGGCTGGAGCGTTACCATTGCGCATCGCACGGTCCACACCCCTGGCAACGGCGCGGCTGCACGCCGTCCGTCCCGCGCGTGTGCTCGCATGCGCGCTCACGAGCGCGGCACTGTCCGCGATCGCGTTCGCCACCCCGGGGACGGCCGGTGCGGCGCCCCCTGCGGCGGGGCTCTCTCGGGCGAACGTCCCGATCGAGCATTCCACCCAGGCCTCGCTTCCTTCCGATTCCGTCCAGGTCCGCATCGCGATGACCGAGAACGACACATCGGTCCTCGTCGTCGCCTCACCGGGCGGGCTCGTCGCGACCGGCGCGCCGGGCGCGAAGGCAGTCATGTACACGCCCACCGGCACAGGCAGCTGGAGCGTGGCGACCGGGACAGGCTGCGGCGGTCCGTGGGTGCCGCTGCAAGGGAACGTCGTGCAGACACCGCTCGTGCGCCCCGCGTCGACAGGCACGCTGCTCACGCTGTGCGCGGACGACCACACACAGCTGCAGGTCCAAGGGGTGCTCCAAGGTGTCTACAACTCCGCCGGGCAGGCCCGGACCGTGAACACCCTGCCGCTCGAGCAGTACGTCGCGGACGTCGTCCCTGCGGAGTCGATCTCGGACTGGGGCAACGTCGGCGGCCAGGGCCCACAGGGTCGCCCATGGGGGTTCCAGGCGCTCGAGGCGCAGGCGGTCGCGGTCCGCTCGTACGTCCTCGCGTCGCCGGGCGGGTACGGCGGCTACGCGACAGCCTGCGACCTCACCTGTCAGACCTATCGGGGGACCGAGTACCTGACGGCGAACAGCACGGCAGCCGCCCAGGGCACCGCCGGCCAAGTGATGGAGATGCTCGGCGGCGCGATCGCCGCCACCGAGTACTCCGCGTCGACCGGGGGGTACACCTCGAGCAGCGCCGAGGGGTCGCCCTTCACACCGGTCCCCGACGCAGGGGACGCGGTGTGCCTCACACCCGGCAACCCGGGACTGTGCAACACGAACCACGACTGGAGCGTCACCATCCCCCTCTCCACAGTCCACGCGCACTGGCCGAAGGAAGGGACATCGCCCGTGGTCGAGGTCACCGCCCGCAACGGCTACGGCACATGGGGCGGCAGGGCGACGGAGCTCACGATCTCGGGCAACGGCACCAGCCAGACCGTGCCGGCCGCGACATTCGTGGCAGCGTTCAACCTCGAGTCCAACTACTTCACCATCACCCAGTCCCCCGGACAGCCCCTCGCGCTGACCGGCCACGGATGGGGCCACGGCATCGGGATGGGGCAGTGGGGTGCCTTCGGGTACGCGGTCGGCACAGATGGCGGCGCGGGGAACTGGACCTGGCAGCAGATCGTCGAGCACTACTACGCGCCCGCGACGATCGCGACGCTGCCCGGGACCGCGGCCACCTTCGCCGACACCCGCATCTCGGGACCGACAGCGGACGCCACCGCTGCCCAGGAGCTCGAGCACCAGTTCACACCGGCCGCAGGCAGCTGCCCAGGGTCCGGGCCGACACGTCCGGTTGTGCTGGCGACGGACGCGGGCTACCCCGACGCCCTCGCGAGCGCGCCGCTCGCCCGCGCGCTCGGCACCGGGACGCTGCTCACGCCCACCACACGGCTGTCCAGCGTGACCGCCACAGCGCTTCGCGCCGAAGGGGTGACGCACGTGTACGTCGTCGGGGGACCGCTCGCGATCTCGACATCGGTCGTGACGACCATCGAGGGGATGCCCGTGCACGCCTGCGGGGGCGGCACGGCCAGCGGAGGCGACATCGAGGTCACCCGGCTCTTCGGACAGACCCAGTACGACACCGCGGCGCAGGTCGCGACGGAAGCGGCCAAGCTCGGCGGTGTGGGCGCGATGGATCTCTCGGGCGCCTACCAGGGCACGAACGCGACAGGCGGCGACGGCCGCTACAACGCGACGGCGGGCAGCGCGTCGAGGGGGCCGGCTGCCACCGGCACGCTCACGACGGCGGTCGTCGCCAGGGGCACGGGGTTCCAGGACGCCGAGACCGCGAGCACCCTCGCGTACGCAGAGAGACTTCCGATCCTGCTCACCACACCGAGCACCCTGTCGCCCCAGGTCGCCTCGGCGGTGCGCGCGCTGGGCGTCCGCCAGGTCGTCGTGATGGGCGGTGAGCTCGCCGTGTCGAACGGCGTGGTCGCCTCGCTCGCCCAGCTCGGTCTGTCGGTGCTGCGCGTGGCCGGCGCCGACGCCACCGGGACCGCAGTCGAGCTCGCCCAGCTCGAAGAGGCACCGTCCCCGACAGGCGCGGGATGGCAGGGAACCGGTGAGCTGACGGTCGCCCGGGGCAACGGCTACAGCGACGGGCTCGCAGGGGCGGTCGTCGCCGCGGACGGCCCGGGCGCCGGCGCCCCCGCGCCGCTCGTGCTCACCGAGACGCCCTCCACAGTCGGCGCGGCGCTCACCGCGTACCTGCAGCTCGCCGGGACGACAGGGATCGGCGGCATGCGTGTCACGGATCTCACCGTGCTCGGCGGGACCCTCGCCGTCACCCAGACAGCCGTCGACCAGATGGGAAAGGACCTCACCGGGTGACCCGGCCGCTCAACTTGGGTGCGCCGCGGGTGGCGGCACCACAAGACTCTCAGAGCTTCGCGGCGCCCGGGACGAGCCGGTCGGCCACGATCTCCATCGTGCGCGGCTCGAAGACACGCGCCAGGCTCCCGTGGGCGACCTCGATCCCGAGCCCGGCGAGCCGCCCGAGGTCCTCGAGGATCTCGTCGACGTGCTCGCCCCGCTCGCCGAGGTCGAACCGGTACGACACGGTCTTCTCGATGTCCTCGTAGGGACGGCCCTCGCGCTCGCAGTGCTCGCGCAGCACGTCGAGCCGGTGCGCGAGGTGCTCGTCGTTCCACAGGTTGCACGCTTGGGCGTAGCGCGCGACGAGGCGCAGCGTCTTCTTCTCACCCGATCCGCCGATGAGGATCGGAGGGTGCGGCCGCGACAGCGGCTGGGGCGAGTTGAGCGTGCGGCCGAGCCGGTAGTGGCGGCCTTCGTAGGGCCGGTCCTCTCCCGACCACATCTGCAGGCAGATCTGGAGGGTCTCTTCCAACCGCTCGTAGCGCTCGGCGAGCGGCGGGAACAGGAGGCCGAGGCCGTTGGACTCCTCCTCGTTCCACGCTGCGCCGATCCCGAGCCACGCGCGGCCGCCGGAGAGCACGTCGAGCGTGGTCACGATCTTTGCGAGGAGCCCCGGGCTGCGATAGGTCGTGGCGGTGACGAGCGCCATGAGCGACGCGCGCTCCGTCCGGGCGGCGAGGTACCCGAGGGTGGTGTACGCCTCGAGCATCTCGTGCTCGGGCGGCCCGAGGTGGGCGATCTGCCAGACGTGGTCCATCACGCTGATGCGGTCGACCCCGGCCTCGTCGGCGGCGGAGGCGACCGCGCCGAGCTGCGCGCCGAGCGCCGCGGGGCCGGCGGGCCACGTGTAGTCCGGAAGGTGGAGCCCGAGTCGCATGCGACCCGTTCTACCCGCTGCGACCCGCTCTACCCGCCGGCGTCACCTGGCCGCACCCTCTCCCGGGCGGGCCGCCGAGCTCAGCGCGCCCTGCCGGCCCTCCACGTCGGTGTGGTCGCGCCCGCGTCGGCGATCGCCGCGAGCCGCGGGAAGCGACGGAGCTGGCCGAACCGGCCGAGCCGGCCGGCGTCGACGCCGTGGTCGGCCGCCTCGAGCAGCCGGCGGTCTCCCCGGCTGTTGCCGTAAGCCCAGAGCACGGGGTGCGCCGCGCCGAGGCCCTGGGAACGGATCCACGCCATGAGGCGGGCGTACTTCTCGGCGCCGCGGCAGTTCCTCCCCTCGTAGCGGCCGGTGAGGAGGTCGCCACCGACGGCGAGGCGGGTTGCCAGGGCTGCCTCTGCCCCGAGCAGCTCCGACGCCGGGCGCACGTAGCACTCGGGGGACGCGGAGACCACGACCACGTGGTGTCCCTGCTCGCGGTGCCACTCAAGGCGGTCGCGGATGTCGGGCCGGAGGCGACGCTCGAGAAGCTCCTCGGCGAACGCGGCACCGATGCGGTCGATCTCGTCGACCGGAACGCCCGCGAGCAGCCGCATGAAGAGGGCTTCTTTGGCCTCGTCGGCGGCGGTGCCCCCGACGACGGCTGCGCGAGCGAGCCTGGGCAGGTCCTCCACGACGGCGCGAACGACCGGGGGAAGGCCGCGGACCCGCACGAGGAACGGCACCACGCTGCCGCCGTAGGTGATCGTGCCGTCGAAGTCGAAGGCTGCGACCGTCGGGCGGCCGTCACCTGTCATGGCCAGGGCTCCTCTCGGAGCGGCGCCCGACCGCGGGCCGCTCGTCCGCTGGCCGCTCGTCCGCGGGGCGCTCGTCCGCGGGGCGCTCGACCGCGGGGCGCTCCGAGGGGGCTATCGAGGCGCCCCCCCGTCCCTCGCCCGCCGAGAAGCGGCGTGCCCCCTCGAGCGCCTCGCCCGCCTCGATCACCGCCCGTCCGCGCCGCGCCTCGTTCACCGCTGCCTCGTCCTCGCTCATGTCCCACTGCTCGAGCGTCGACAGCCGGTCGCTTCGCAGGCAGGCCTGGGGGAAGGCCGCGAGCTCGGCAGCCAGCGCCACCGCCGCCTCGAGCGATCCGCCGGGAGCGGTGATGCGGTTGACGAGGCCGATCGTGTGTGCCTCCTCGGCTCCCACGGCGCGGCCCGTGAGGATGAGGTCCATGGCACGTGAGTGGCCGATCAGCCGGGGGAGGCGGACCGTGCCGAGGTCGACCAACGGGACGCCGAGCTTGCGGCAGAAGACGCCGAAGACCGCATCTCGTGCAGCCACGCGGAGGTCGCACCACAGGGCCAGCTCGAGGCCGCCGGCCACTGCGAAGCCCTCCACCGCCGCCACCACCGGCTTGCCGAGCCTCATGCGGGTGGGGCCCATGGGGCCGGGGCCTCCCTCGCGCACGGGCCGGCGCTCGCCCGCGGCGAGGGCCTTCAAGTCGGCACCGGCGCAGAACGTGCCCCCGGCACCCGTGAGCACCGCCACGCGGGCCGAAGCGTCCTCGTCGAAGTCGGCAAAGGCGCCGTGCAGGGCCGTCGCCGTCGCGGCGTCCACCGCGTTGCGCACGGGTGGACGGTCGATCGTCACCACCGTGACCGGTCCCTCCCGGGACACGACCACGGTCTCCGGCTCCATCCGGCGATCATCGCACGCGAGCGGCCACCCGCCGGGGCGCTGGGCGACCCCGGGGAACGGTGGCGCCCAAGGGCTGGCGCGGCCACGGGCTCTTGGGGATGGTTTGCAGGAACCGCTGCTAACCTCGAAGCGTCGGACATTTGTGCGTGACCATCTATGCGTGACCATCTGTGCGTGACGGCAACGTCCACGAGAGGGTCCAGAAGCAAAAGGGGACTACATGGCAATTCGACTCGGTGACACCGCTCCGGACTTCACCGCGGACACGACGGAAGGCACCATCCACTTCCACGAGTGGCTGGACGACAGCTGGGGGATCCTCTTTTCCCACCCCAAGGACTTCACGCCGGTGTGCACCACCGAGCTGGGAGCCTTCGCCAAGGCGAAGCCGGAGTTCGACAAGCGCAACACCAAGCTGATCGGACTGTCGGTCGACTCTGTGGAGTCCCACAAGAAGTGGGCCGCAGACATCGAGGACACCCAGGGCAAGGCGCTCAACTTCCCGGTCATCGGCGACGAGGACCACCATGTCGCGGATCTCTACGACATGATCCACCCCAATGCCAGCGACACGCTGACCGTCAGGTCCGTCTTCATCATCGGTCCGGACAAGAAGGTGAAGCTGACGCTCACCTATCCCGCATCGACCGGCCGCAACATGGCAGAGATCCTGCGGGTGCTCGATTCGCTGCAGCTGACCGACCACTACCAAGTGTCGACGCCTGTCGACTGGAAGGACGGCGACGACGTCATCATTGCGACGTCGGTCAGCGACGAGGAAGCCAAGACGAAGTTCCCGAAGGGTTTCAGGACTCTGCGTCCCTACCTCCGGATGACGCCACAGCCCGACAAGTAGTAGCCGCGACGGCGAGCCGCCGCGAGGGTCAGGCGCGCGAAGTGCGGGCCGCCGCGAGGGTCACCCGCCCCACACGCTCGGGTCGCCTGCCCATTCGGTCGTGCCGGTCCCGGTGCCGAGGACCTCGTCGCGAAGCGCGCGTTTGAGGAGCTTGCCAGCAGGGTTGCGCGGCAGCGGACGCGCGCGGAACCAGATGCGAGTCGGCACGCTGAACGCCGCCAGGCGATCGCGGACGTGCTGGGCGAGCTCGTCCGCACTGACCTTGCGGCCAGGACGCAGCACGACCACCGCGCCGACCTCCTCACCGAGCACCGGGTGCGGCACCCCGATCACGGCGCAGTCGGCGACCGCGGGGTGGGAATAGAGGGCGTCCTCGACCTCCACGCAGTACACGTTCTCTCCGCCGCGGATCACGATGTCCTTGGCCCTGTCGACGATGAAGACGAACCCCTCTTCGTCCATGCGCGCGATGTCACCGGTGTGGAGCCACCCTGTCGTGATCGCGCGGGCCGTGTCCTCGGGACGGTTCCAGTACCCGCGAACGACGCTCGGCCCCTTCACCCAGAGCTCGCCGGAGACCCCGGGGGCCACCGGCGGGGGGGCACCCCCCGAGAAGCCCTCGGGCACCACGGCGGCGTCGATCACGGGAAGCGGGCGGCCGACGCTGTCGGGTTTGCGGACGTAGTCCTCACCCGAGTTGAGGGCGATTGCGGCAGAGGTCTCGGTGAGGCCGTAACCGTTCCCGGGCTGCCCGGTCCCGAACGCCTCGCGGATGCGCCGGACGAGATCCGCAGGTGCGGGCGCGCCGCCGTAGGAGATGGACCGGACGGACGACACGTCCCGACGCGAGAGGTCAGGCGAGTCGAGGATGCGCATCACGACCGTCGGCACGCCCCCGAAGACGGTGACCTTCTCCTGCTCGATGAGCTCGAGGGCGCGTTCGGGGTCGAATCGGCGCATGAGCACGATCTTGGAGCCGGCCGCGGTGTTGGTGACGAGGATCGCGTGGCACCCGGTGGCGTGGAAGAGGGGCACCGTGAGGAGCGAGCAGGTTCGCGGCGCGCCAGTCCGGTCGCCGGGCGTGCCACCCCAACGCAGCTGGCTGAGCGTCTGGGCGAAGAACAGGTTCATGAGGTTCGTACAGGTGTTGCGGTGGGTTCCCACCGCCCCCTTCGGCTTCCCGGTGGTGCCCGACGTGTAGAAGATCGTGACGTCGTCGTCGGCGAGCAGCTCCACGTCGGGCGGGGTGATGTCGGCGGCGATCTCGCCCAACAGCTCGGCAAACGTCGGGCCGAGCGGCGCGGCGGCGGCTGTCTGCTCGGTGCCTGCGGTCACGACGGTTCGGAGGTGCTGGAGCTCGCCGACGTGCGGGGAGATCCGGGCGGCGCGCTCGGGGTCGACGAACGCGACCGCCGCGCCGCTGTCCTCGAGCCCGTAGGCGAGCTCCCTTCCGGTCCACCACGCGTTGAGCGGCACCACGATCGCCCCGGCGGCGACGGCCCCCCAGAACGCCATGACCCACTCGGGGAGGTTGCGCATGGCGATCGCCACGCGGTCCCCCTTTCGGATCCCGAGGTCGTCGCGAAGGCGGTGGGCGACGGTGGCAGCGATCCGGTAGTGCTGCGCGTAAGTCGTCCGCTGGTCCTCGTACACGAGGAAGTCGGCGTCGCCGTACCCGCGGGAGAGATCGAGCACCGACCGCAGCGACGGAGGCGCAGCCTTCCACACGCGCATGTGGGTCCCGAGGACGTCGAGAGCCTCCATCTCGAAGAGCTGCCCGGGTCCGGTGAGCTGCGCGACCGCCTCCTCGTAGCTCATGGCCTCCTTCGCCGGCGGCTCTTGCCGCTGCGCGTCGGGCCGCTCGGGCTCTGCCAGCTCTTGCGACGGTGACTCGGCAGGCGGCGTCATGGGCTCCTGAACACCGTTTCGCGGTAGTAGGCGAGCTCGGCGACGCTCTCTTTGACGTCGTCCATCGCACGGTGGCTGCCGTGCTTGTGGGGTGCGCCTGCGAGCGCCTCTGGCAGCCAACGGCGTGCGAGCTCCTTCACCGTCGAGACGTCAACCGACCGGTAGTGGAAGAACTCCTCGATCTCTGGGAGGTGGGCGGCGAGGAACCGCCGGTCCATGCCGATCGAGTTTCCGCACAAGGGCACGGTCTTAGGCTCCGAGATGTGGGCTTGCAGGAACTCGAGCGTGACCTTTCCCGCCTCTTCGAGCGAGAGCACGGAGGCCTCGATCTCTGCGAGCAGCCCGGAGCGCGTGTGCATGTCGCGTACCACGTCGCTCATCGCGTCGAGCTGCTCACGCCCTGCGGCCACGACGAGGTCCGGGCCCTGAGCCACGACGACGAGATCGTCGTCGGTGAGGAGCGTGGCGATCTCGACGATCGCGTCCTTCGACGGGTCGAGCCCGGTCATCTCGAGATCCATCCACGCCAGCATCGCTGCCAGAGGCTACTGCCATGCTCCGCCCGAGGAACCAGACCGAAGGTCCGGTTACCATCGCCCAGGTGTCACAGGCCCTCTCGGTTCCGCTCCACCAGCTCGACAGCGAACTGCCGGTGCCCTCCTACGCGCGCCCGGGCGATGCAGGGGCCGACCTGTACGCAAGGACCGACGTGCAGCTCCCGGCCGGTGGGGGCCGTGCCCTCGTGCCGACCGGCGTGGTGGTCGCGATCCCCGAGGGGTACGCGGGGTTCGTCCAGCCTCGCAGCGGGCTCGCGCTGCACCACGGCATCACGTGCCTCAACACCCCCGGGTTGATCGACTCGGGCTACCGGGGCGAGCTGGCGGTGCTCCTCGTGAACACCGACCCGCGCGAGGACTACGAGGTACGGCGGGGTGACCGGATCGCACAACTGGTCGTCCAGCCCGTCGTACGCGCGCACTTCGATCCCGTCGGAGCGGACCGGCTCCCCGCGGCGCGTCGCGGTGCCGGCGGGTTCGGGCACAGCGGCCGGTAGCAGCGGCAGGCGGGGGCGCAGGAGGAGTCGTGCTGGAACCACTCTCAGGGCTCGACGCGGCGTTCCTCTCGATGGAGACCCCGACGGGCAGGTTGCACGTCGCAGGTGTCCTGGTGCTCGACCCCCCGGAGGGCGAGACACGCGGTCCCGATCTCGCGACCCGACGGTTCGACGAGATCCGCGCGGTGGTGGGGGAGCGGGTCGGGCGGGTGCCGCGGCTGCTCCGCCGGGCCGTGCATGCGCCGTGGGACCTGCAGCGGCCCGTGTGGGTCGAGTCACCGGGGATCGACCTCGACGTGCACGTCCGGAGGGCGACGGTGGCGGCGCCGGGCGGCCCCTCCGAGCTGGACGCGCTGGTCGGGGAGCTGCTCAGCCGCCCGCTGGCTCTCGACCGGCCACTGTGGGAGATGGTCGTGGCGGACGGGCTCGCAGGCGGGCGGACCGCCGTCGTGGCGCGCCTCCACCATGCGATCCTCGACGGCGTCTCGGGGGCGACCGCGATGGCCGCGTTCCTCGATCTCGCACCCGACGAGCCCGCCGAGCCCGCGGAGCCGAAGAGGGACGGCGAGGACCGGGCCGACGCGCTGACCCCGGAGGGCCCGGCAGGCCCTTCTACGGTCGCAATGTGGAAGTACGCAGTGAGCTCGTTCGCCCACCAGCTCGGCGCGGCCGGCGAGCTCCTCCAGCGCAGCGCGGACGCAGTCGTCGCGCTCAGCAAGCAGAACCGAGACCTCCTCTCACGCGGCCTGCAACCCCCGCCCGCACCGTTCAGCGCCCCGCGAACCCCGCTCAATGGCGCCATGACGCCCGAGCGCTGCTTCGCGAGCTCGTCGGTTCCCCTCGCGGACCTCGAGCTCGTACGGCGCGACGTGGGTGCGCACGGAAAGGGGGAGCCGGTCGAGCTCGCCGTGACCATGAACGACGTGATCCTCGCCGTGGTCGGCGGTGCGCTCCGGCGCTACGTGTCGTCTCGTGGGGAGCTGCTGCCCCGCCCACTGGTGGCGCTCGTGCCGGTGTCGACCCGGGGTCATCCGTCGGTCCCTTCGACACGGCGTGCCCACGTCGGCAACTACGTCTCGGGGATGCTCGTGCCGCTCGCCACGACCATCGAAGACCCGATCGCTCGCCTTCACGCGATCGCCGCGGCCGGCAGGGTGGCGAAGCGCCAGGAGAGCGTCGCCGGTGGTGAGCTCCTCGAGTCCCTGCTCCGGGTCGTGCCTCCCCTTGTCGTCTCCGCGGTGATGCGCGCAGTCGATCGCTTCTCGCTCTTCGATCGGCTCCCCCCACCTGCCAACGTCGTCGTCTCCAGCGTGCTCGTGCCTGACGTGTCGCTGTGGTGGGCCGGGAGCCGGGTGTCCGCGGTGTACCCTGCCGGCCCGGTCGCAGACGGGGTGGGGCTCAACATCACGAGCATGACCTACCGGGGCACGGTCCACTTCGGCGTCGTCAGCTGCCCGAGCCTCGTGCCCGACGTCCACGAGGTCGCATCCCATCTCCACGAGGCGGTTGCGGAGCTCGTGGCGGCGGCCTCGGCCTGACGAGCTCGAGCGTGTGCCGGGGGCTCAACGTGGGTCGGCGGGCGCGGTAGAGTGTCCGGCACACGCGGACGTGGCTCAGTTGGTAGAGCATCACCTTGCCAAGGTGAGGGTCGCGGGTTCGAGTCCCGTCGTCCGCTCCAGGTCAACCGGGGTATTTGCCCCGGGTGATGCGCGTCAGGGGGCTTCCATCCCGCGGCTATCCCGCGGAGCAAGCTCGGATACGGGCGCAGCCAAGGCGGCCAGCGCGTCAGCGATCGCCCGGTCGCTGTCCCTCGTGGAGTGCTGGTAGCGGATAGCGGCGCGGGCACTGGCGTGGACAGCGCGGCGCATGAGGTCGGCGACGCTGGCCCCGGTCGCTGCCGCCCAGGTCATTCCTGAAGGAGCGCCCTTTGTCAAGGGCAGCGTCGACCCGAAGGGGCGACTCCTTGCTTCAGTACGGGCCAGTTCTCGTGGCGTGAGTAGTCGCCACGAGGCGCGTAGAGACGACCCGGTCTCCGCCGGGGGATGACGAGGGCAGTCAAGGCCGCAGGAGCAACGCACCGACTCCGCGTCAGCACCCGCGGACCAAAGGTGCGACGGAGCGCCTTGACGGCCCGGGCAGTGTCGCAGAGCACAATGGAGCAGGAAGCCCCGCCGGGGGCTTCCTGGACGCGTCGTCTGGCGGCCCGGTGTGCTGAAGGGTGTTCAGTGGATCATCGCGTCAGCTCCTCGTCGAGGGATGGGACACGAGGTGTTCGTCTCCAGACCGAAGCGAGCTTCGGAGGGCACGCCACAGGACGCGGGTGCCGGTCATTCCTTCGTGCTCGTGCACATGGAGTGTTGCGGCCACCAACCAGGCGGGGCCAATCAGAACGCGCGGCCACGCCGGAGAACCGGGGGCCATGACCTGGAACGGTCACGCGCCTGGTGGTGTCCGGACCGCGTCACGCCGCCTCGATGGCCTTGGAGCGGATGGTGCCGTCTCTCAGGCCGTAGTAGACGAGGGTGACGATCTTTCGGGCCACGGCGACGCGGGCGACCTTGCGGGCGGCCGCGGTGTCGCCGTGGTTGGCGACGATGCGGGAGAAGTCGGCACGGAGCTTGGTGCCGGCCGCCTGGCGCTGAGCCGCCTCGACCGCCGCCCAGCGCACGAGGCGCGACCCCTGCTTGGTGATCGGGCCCCGCTTGACCGTCGTGTCGGACTCGCGATGCTTGGGCGTGAGCCCCGCCCACGAGCACAGGTGCGCTGGTGAGGTGAACCTCGTCGCGTCGCCGATCTCGGCGACGAAGACCGCGGCGAAGACCGGCCCGACGCCCGGGATGTCCTGGATGGCCCGATAGCCGGCATCGTCTCTCAGCTCGCGTTCGACGTCGCGCTCGAAGATCGCCACTTGGTTGTCGAAGGCCTCGATCAGGTCTAAGAGCGACTCGACGCGCGCTGCGTAGGCGGGGGCGAGCTTCGCCCTTGCGAGCAGCTTCTTGCCGGCCACCCCGAACAGGTCGGTCATCGGCACGCAGACACCCTCTTTGGCGAGCACCGAGTACA
>JAJYXE010000005.1 GCA_021791145.1 Actinomycetes bacterium
GACGCGGCTCGACGAGGGGCCCCCCCCTGACCACACCCTGCACTCGCCGACACCGACGCAGGACCCGACACGGAATTCGAAGCTTACTCGTCTGCGTCCCGTGAGCCGTGGCACCTGCGTCCACCCGCGTCCAAGCCTCGTGCGACCGGGCCCGCCGCTCGGGACGGCGGGCGCCCTCAGGGAAGCATGTGCCCGGTCAGGGTGAGCAGGCTCGCGCCGGCGAGCGCGACCAGCTCGACGGAGACGAAGGCTCGGTAGCCCGCGCGTGGCGGTCGTCTCGCCCAGACCAGGACGGCGGGGAAGGCGAGGAGGTCCATGCGGGCGTTCGGAAGCGTCTTCGCCGACCACAGCGTCACGGCAGCCACGCCGACGAGCCACGCGAACGCACCCGACGACAGCTCGGCGCGGACCTTCCAGACGCGGACGAGCGACCACAGGAGGAACGCCGTGCCGAGCACGTTGTCCCACAGGTTCCACGTGGGGAGGTAGGAGAGCGCCCCGGCCGGGTGCGCGACGAGGTGGCGGACCACCGGCAGGCCGAAGATCCCGAGCGGATCGGTCTGGTTGGACCAGCCGGCGTGCTGCGCGACGAAGGCAGCGAGGGGACTGCCCGTCCACGCCCAGAGGAACCCCGCGAAGGCGGCCACGCCGAGGCCGGCGAGCACGGGTGCGACGAGCGGCGCCACTCGGTGCTCCCGCCAGGTGACGCCGACGGCGAGCACTGCCACGACGACGGGCAGGACGAGGGCGACAGGCTCGACGACGGCCGCCAGACCGGCGAGAGCGCCGGCGAGCACCCACCGCCGGGAGCGCAGGGCGAGCAGTGACCCAAGCAGCAGCGGGAGCGCGAGCCCCTCCGAGTAGGCCATCGAGAACACGAGCGAGCCCGGGAACAGCGCAAAGACGACGGCAGCCCGTCGCCCCAAGTCCTCCCCCCACCACGCCGTGGCGAGGCGCTGGACGAGAACGGTGGCGACGAGCCCGCCGACCAGCGCGACGGACACGGCGGCCACGACGTCGGAGCGAAGGACGGAGCCGACGGTCCGGATGACCAGCGGGTAGAGCGGGAAGAACCCGAGGGTCGACTGCACCCGGAGCACCCGGTCGGGATAGCCGTGGGCAGCGAGCCGCAGGTACCACTGACCGTCGAAGGCGGTGAGCTGGGCCACGAGCGACCGGTGCCAGAGAGCGGCCACGCTGCCAGACAAGAGGAGGAGGCCCAACCGGGTGGCGAGGTACGCACCGACCGGAGCGGCGGAGCCGGTCTGCCCCCCGTCGAACGCGACCGAAGCGGTGGCGGTGGCGTGCCTCGCCGGGTCGACAGGCCGGCGGGTCGTCGGCAGGAGACCCCTCAGTGGCTCCGCGCCGACGACGACCGGTCGATCTGCCACGAGGCGAGCGTATTGGTCGTCAGCTCGAGCCAGGCATCGGCCCGGAAGCGCTTGCATTCGAGCCTCGCCCGGGCTGGCTCCTTGAAGAATGCTGAGACCGCGGTAAGGGGACCGTAAGAATGCAAACGCTGGAGTCAAGGGCGGGACTTTCGTCCCTATCGGGGCCGGCTCACCTTCTCGACACTGGCCACAAACGGCGTGAGGCCGTGAGATGGCCCGAGGAGGGCACGATGCGCATTCTCGTTCTCGGCAGCGGCGGTCACCTCGGGCGGCCAACCGTCCTCTGCCTGTCCGGCACCGTTCACCGGGTTGGCGTGGTGGTAAGCGTCGCACGGCGTGGGTGCGACACGGAGCTCGGCTCCACGTCGCTCGAGCCGATCGACGTCCGCGAGGACCGGACCATCGATCGGCTGTGGATGCGCGGACGGCTCCCCGCCCCCAACGCCGGCAACCTCACCGACTGCGTCTTCACGTACGACGTCTTCGGCTCTTTCCGTCCCGACGCCGTGGTCCATTTCTCCGAGCGGCGCCCGGACCCGTACTCGATGATCGACCAAGCGCACGGTGCCTGCACGCAGACCAACAACGTCGTCGGGACGCCCGACGTGCGCGACGCCATCGCCCCGATCGACCAGGCGATCCATCTCCGCAAGCTCGGCTCGACGGGCGAGTACGAGACCGCCGACGTCGACATCGCGGAGGGGTGGGACCCGTCGTGGATCGAGGTCGCCCACGAGGGTCGGACCACCGGGATGCTGTGGGCCGAGCGGCCCGGCTCCTTGTGCCACCTCCCCAAGGTCCACGACAGCCACGGCATCGGGCTCGCCTGGCGGGCTTGGGGCCCGGCCGCCACCGAGCTCGACCTCGACCCGAGCGTGCGGTGGCGGGCGGCCTCGAGCCCGGTCGGCCCCGACGAGCCGGCGTTCGTCGCGTGACGGCCGTCCTCCACCCGTCGGCCCCGCAGTCGGCCCCGCAGTCGGCCCCGCAGTCGGCCCCGCAGTCGGCCCCGCAGTCGGCCCCGCAGTCGGCCCCGCAGTCGGCCCCGCAGTCGGCCCCGGCCGCTCGCCGCGAGCGTGCGAAGCTCGCGTGCCTCGGCGCGACCTGGCGACGCTGGGGGAGGTACGCGGCCACCTCCGGCGTCGCCACCGGCGTGAGCGAAGGGGCTCTCCTCGTCCTCTACGGGGCACACGTGCTGACCGCGTCGGCCGCCGCCGTGGTCGCCAGCCTGGCCGGGACGGTCCCCTCCTACACCATGAGCCGGCTCTGGATCTGGCCGGAAGCCGACCGCCGCCGTCCGGGGCGACAGGCCGCCGGCTACTGGATGGTCGGACTTGCGAGCCTCGCCCTGTCGAGCCTCCTGACCGGTGTGGCGGCAGCCAACGCCCCCTCGGGGCGGACCGCCCACCTCGCCGTCGTCGGCATCGCGTACATCGGGACGTACGGGGCGCTGTGGGCCCTCAAGTTCGCCGTGTACCAACGGTTCCTCTTCCGCCCGCTCGCTCCTGTTCCGGTGGAGGAGGACGCGATGGAGAGGGTCGGCAGCCCAGGGCCCGGGTGACCTCTCCGGTGCTGCGCGGCCGGCGGGCGCACGCCTCCTGCACCTGGTGCCCGGCCACGTCCGCCGCACGCTGCCGCCGCTCGAGCCTCGCCAGCTCCGCGCCCCCTGCTCAACCCGGCGTCGGCCCGGTGTAGACCTCGAAGAACCGGGCAAGCGCCTCGGGCGGGACCGCCAAGTTGGCGTCGTGGTCGCTCCGCACGCACACCAGGGAGGGGCCGGCGGCTGCCCGAGCCTCGCGCAGAGCCGGCTCGAGGTCCTCCAGGCGGTCCACGAAGGAGGCGTGGCATCCGAGGCCTCGCGCGACGAGGTCCCACCGGACCTCCCCGTGCGCCGTTCCGAACGTGCGCCCGTAGACGGCGAGCTCGGCAGGCTCCTCCATCGTCCATGCCCCCTCGGCGAAGACGACGACCGTCACGTCCACGCCCTCACGGGCCGCCGTCTGCAGCTCCATGACGTTGAACCCCGCAGCACCGTCGCCCGTCACACAGACCACCGTCCGCTCCGGCGCTCCGAGCTTCGCCCCGATGGCCGACGGGATGCCGGTGCCGAGCATGCCCAGCTCGAGGATCGAGTGGTACGAACGGGGCCGGGTCGGCGGCAGGAGGGCGTGCGCCCACAGCGCGGTGTTGCCCCCGTCGACCGTGTAGACCGCGTCGGAGCCGAAGACGGCGCCGATCACCCCCATGGCGTGCGCCGGGTGGATCCCGGGTCCCCGCCAGGCGAGCACGGGGGCGGCCATGGCCGCGGCTGCCTTCTGGTCGAGCGCCCGGTAGCGAGCGAGGAGGCCGGCGTCGTAGACAGGCCGCTCGGCGGTGCGGAGGCGGGCGGCGATGCCTTCGAGGGCGACGAGCGCGTCGGAGACGATGCCGAGGGCGAGCGGCCGGGTCACCCCCAGGTGGCGGGGATCGACGTCGATCTGGATGAGCCGTTGGCCCGAGGGCTCGCCCCAGTGGTCGTCGAAGGGGAGGTCGAGGTTCCCCATGCGGGAGCCGGCGACGAGCAGGACGTCGGCCTCCCGTCGGACCTCGTCGGCGGCCGGGCCGACCGACGACACGTAGCACGGATGGTCGGAACGCACCGTCGAACGGCCGGCCGTGGTGGTCAGCACCGGACAGCCGAGCAGGTCGACGACCTCGAGCAGCGCGTCGTTGGCGGCGGCGCGGTCGACACCGGTGCCGGCGATCACCACCGGTCGGCGCGCCTCGGCGAGGAGCCTGGCGGCCTCGGTGAGCTGTGCATCGGAAGCCTCGGGCCCGGTGCCGCGTGAGGCACCCGCCACGCGCACCGGCGCCAGGGCCTCGTCCCCGGTCGCGCCGAGGACGGTCGCCGGCACCTCTAGGTGGACGGGGCCGGGGCGGCCGTTCCACATCTCGCGGCAAGCCAGCCGCACCACCTCCGGGATACGGCCCCATTCGAAGATCGGGCCGCCCCACTTCACCACCGGGCGGAACAGGTCGAGCTGGTCCTGGCCTTGGAAGGTCGAGGGCGGGGTCGGGTAGACGACGCCCATTCGGTGCTGTGCGCTGAGCACGAGCACGGGGACTCCTTCGTGCAGCGCGGTGAGGACACCGGGCACGAGGTTGGCGGAGCCGGGACCCGGGTTCCCGAGCACGGCCGCGAGCTTCCCGGTCGTCTTGTAGAGGCCTTCCGCCATGTGGACGCCGGCCGCTTCGTGACGCACGGGCACCAGCCGGATGCCGACGTCGTCGAGGGCCGCCAGCAGGGGGTCGACCTCCGGCGACGGCAGGCCGAACACGACCGACACGCCTTCGACCTCGAGCGCCCGGGCCAGCAGCGCCCCTCCGGTGATCTCGCCCATGGCCTCCATCCCCGGCCGTCTCCCTGCGACGACGCTACCCCGTGCCGGCCGGGCCCACCCCGGGCACGCTCCTCACGCGTTGGGCGTGACGAGGTACTTCCTGCCGGTCCCCATGCGACTGTAGGCGGCGAGGGCGTCGAGGCTCAGCACCTCGGTCAGCGTCACGGTGTCGGAGTAGTGGCTGGCGAACGTCGTCGTCAGACCGGCAGCCACCCGCTGGCGCATCGCGTCGACTCGCTCGGGGCCGGCGGCGACGAGGAACGGGGTGAGCAGCCACCCGCCCACGCCCCAGGCCATCCCGTAGCTTCGGCGCAGCTCCGTCGGGCCCCGGTCGAGGGAGCCGTAGAGGTAGACCTGCTTGTGCACGGCCGACCCGTACCGGCTGAAGCCGGCCCCGGCGCTCTGGGCCGCCTCCATGGCGGTGAGGATGCGGCTGGCCAGCGTCCCCCCGCCCACCGCGTCGAAGGCCAGGGTCGCGGACGTCGCCCGGAGCGCCTCGGTGAGGTCGGCCATGAAGCGCTCACTGCTCGAGTCGCACACGTAGGTGGCGCCGGCGTCCCGCAACAGCTCGACCTGGGCCGGCGACCGCACGATGTTCACGAGGGGCACCCCGTCCTCGAGGCAGAGCCGGTTGAGCATCTGGCCCAGGTTGGACGCTGCCGCCGTGTGGACGAGAGCGGTGTGCCCCTCGGCCCGCATCGTCTCGACCATCCCGAGTGCCGTCATCGGGTTGACGAAGGCCGCCGCTCCCTCCGCGGCGGTCGCCCCGTCCGGCAGCACCAGGCACGCGGCGGCGTCGACGCAGCGGACCTGCGAGTACATGGCGCCGCCGGCCACGGCCACGAGCCTGCCGAGCAGGGCCTGGGCGGCGGGACCGGCACCCGCCGCGACCACCCGGCCGGCACCTTCGTTGCCCACCGGCATCGACTCGCCGACCCTGGCCGCGGCGGCACGAGCGGCGCCGGCGTCGAGCGGCGCGGTGACGACCGGGCGCTCGAGGGTGCCGGACGCCTGTGCCTTGCCCACGTCGGCGCCGGCGAGCAGCAGGCCCAGATCGGAAGGGTTGATCGGCGCGGCCTCCACGCGCACGAGCACCTGGCCCTCCGACGGCTCGGGCACCTCGACCTCGGCCAGCGACAGCTCCACCGTGCCCGCTCGGGTCACCAGCGAACGGAGCTGCAGGGCACGCTCCGGACGTTCCTCGGCCATGGTCCCCTCTTTCGGTTCGTCTTGTTCGATCCGTCTTGCCGCCCACTCGCCGCCGACGGCCCAGCATGCCACTCAGCGGCCGTCCTCCCGCCGGGCCGGCGCCCTTGCGCCCGGGTGGCGCCCTTGCGCCCGGGTGGCGCCCCGAGCACGATCGGACCATGCCGGCACCGGAAGACCGACCAACGACAACCCCGCGGCCCGCCGACGGGCCCGCCACCATCCCCGAGCTGCTCGCCTGGCGGGCCGTCCACGACGCGGAGCGGGTGTTCCTCGTCGTCGAGGGCCGACCGGTCACCTTCGGCGACCTCGACCGCCTGGCCGCACACGTGGCCGCGGGGCTCAGCGCCTGGGGGATCCGTCCCGGGGACCGGGTGGCCGTCGCCGCGCCCAACGGCCTACCGTGGCTCGGGCTGTTCTTCGGTGCAGCCAGGCTGGGGGCAGCGCTCGTGACCCTCAATCCCCGCTACCGCGAGCACGAGCTCCGGTACATGCTCAACCAGTCCGGCGCCCGGCTGTTGTTGTGCCCGGCCGTGACAGCGGAGCTCGACTTCACCACGTTCCTCGCCGGCTTCCGCGCCGAGGTCCCGACCGTCGAGCGCTACGTCTTCCTCGATCCACCCGACGGGGAAGGCCGCTTCGAGGGTGCCACCAACTTCGACGACCTGGTCGCTTCGGGGGTCGCTGCAGGGGCAGGGGGCCGGACTCCCGTCGGGGACCCGGTGGCGGAGGCCGGCGGCGAGCCAGGCCCGGACGAACCCGCTGTCGTCCTCTACACCTCCGGCACCACCGGACGTCCCCGGGGAGCCGTCCTCACCCACGGCAGCCTGCTCGCCTCCGCCCGGGCCCAGGTCGGCCACCTCGGCTGGGACGAGCACACGTCGACCGTCGGCTCCCTGCCCCTCAACCATGTCGGCGGGCTGACGTGTGGCATCCTGTCGCTGCTGGTGGCAGGAGGGACCGTCGTGCTGCTGCCTTCGTTCTCCCCGACCGCCGTGCTCGCCGCCACCGCCGCGCACCGCACCACTGTGCTGTCGGGGGTGCCGACGATGTTCGTGATGCTGCTACAAGCTCTCGCCGCCGGCGCGGTCGACACCAGCTCGCTGCGCCAGGTCATCGTGGGCGGTTCGATCCTCGACCCGTCCCTCGCCCGGCGGGTGGCCACCGCTTGGCCCGACGCCCAACTAGTCAACCTCTACGGGCTCTCCGAGAGCTCCGGAGCCTCGGTGCTGTCGGCTCCGGGCGACGACCTCGGCACGGTCACCCGCAGCATCGGGATCGTCATCGGCGACTTCGAAGGACGCGTCGTCGACGGAACGGGCGAGCCGGTGGCACCGGGGACCGTCGGGGAGCTGCAGCTACGCGGGGCGTGCGTCGCCGCCGGCTACTGGGACATGCCCGAGGAGACGGCGGAGACCTTTCTCGCCGGTGGGTGGCTGGCGACCGGCGACATGGTCGAGGCCGAGCCAGACGGTCACCTGGTCGTGCGGGGCCGCAAGAAGGAGCTGTACATCCAGGGCGGCTTCAACGTGTACCCGGCCGAGGTCGAGGCGGTGCTCGGCACCCACCCTGCGGTGGCGCTCGCAGCCGGCTTCGGCGTCCCCGACCCCGTCTACGGCGAGGTCGGCGCCTACGTCGTCGTGCCGCGCCCGGGCGCCGAGGTGGACTCGAACGAGCTGCGCGCCTGGTGCGCGGCGCGGCTCGCCGACTACAAGGTGCCCCGCTACGTCACGATCGCGCCCGACGTGCCGCTCACCCCAGCCGGCAAGGTGGCCAAGGCCGAACTGCGGCGCCGGTTCGAGGCCGGGAGGTAGCGCCGGCCATGGCCCCGGGGGGGCCGCTTGGCCACAGCCCCGGGGGGCCGCCCCGGGGTGGCCGAGCCCGGCGCAGGCCCAGCCGCTCGTACTGCTCGGCCGCCACAGGAAACCCCCGCGGCCGCCACAGGAAGTCCAGCGCGCCGACCAGCATGTCGCGGCGGGCCGGCATGCAGGGCAGCGGCCGGCGGGCGGGGCTTCTCCACGCACGGGCCCCTGCCCGGGCCCGGCGCCCGTGCCGGTCGTCGTCGTGGGCAGGGATGGCATCGTCACTCGCCGCTCCTCGCTCGTGAACGAGGACCGTGACAGGGGGCGGCGGGCTGCCGTCCGCCCGTCCGGCCAGGGCAGAGCTCCGATCCTGTCTGTCTCCACTCCCCGCCGGGGCGACCGATGTCCTACCTCGATTCGAGCCCGGCGACCAGCTGGTCCGTGAGCACCTCGAGGCGGTCGGCGATGCCGAGGACGTAACGGTCCGGGCGCACGACGGCGACGGGCGCCGGGAGCGCGTCGAGCCATGCCCGCAGCTTCGGGTACGCACCGGGCACGTCGGCAGCGCGCACCATCCGGCCCACACCGGTCCGCTCCCACCAC
Source organism: Actinomycetes bacterium (assembly GCA_021791145.1). The sequence goes on from JAJYXE010000005.1 coordinate 8,380, forward strand.
GCGCCCGCCCCGCCGATCGTTCCATCGTCGCGCACGAAGGCGACGAAGCCCGAGCCAAGCCACTCGTCGGAAGGAACGCCGCCGGCAGGGATGTCCTGGGGCAAGAGCTTGCCTCCCCCTGAGGACACCAACGGGCCCGGCTCGAGCGCCGGCAGTCGGAAGCCCAGCCGCGCCCCGAGCGCCTCCTCCCCGGCGGCCACGACCCGCCGGCGGCCCTCGACCTCGTCGTCCGTCGATGCGCAGATGAACCGGCCCAGCCGCACGGCGGCGTCGATGATCGACGAGACATGGGGCCGCCGCTCGGCCTCGTACGTGTCCAGGACGAAATCGCCGGCCTCGCCGCGCCGAACGAGATCGAGCTTCCACGCGAGGTTGGCGGCGTCGCGAATCCCTGAGCACATGCCCTGGCCGAGGAAGGGCGGCATGACGTGGGCTGCGTCCCCGAGGACGAAGACCCCGCCATCGCGCCACCGCGACGCCACGCCCCCCTGGAACGTGTACGACGCGGTCCGCTCCACTCGCTCGTAGCGCACCCCCGGCAGGGCGTGCGCGATGAGGGCGTCCCGCCACGCCTCGTCGCGCAGCATCGCCTCGGCCGTCTCGCCGGGCATTGCCTGGCACTCGAGCCGGTACCGCCGACCGGGCATGGGAAGCAGCGTCATCGGCCGCCGCCGATCGCACACCTGGACGGCGATGTCGTCCGTGACGACCCCCTCGCCGAGCACCAGGTCGAAGATGAACCAGTCCTCCTCGAACCCCGACAGCACGCGATCGGCACCGATGGCGGCCCGCACGGTGCTGTTCACGCCGTCGCACCCGAGCACGAAGCGAGCCACCAGATCGAGCGCCGAGCCGTCGCGACGTCTCGCCCGGACGCGGTAACCGTCCCCGGCGCGCTCGATCGCCTCGACCTCGACACCGAGCTCGAGCCGGGCGGTGTCGTAGCCCTCGGCCGAACGACGCAGCAGCCGGTCGAAGTACGGCTGATGAAAGTAGGAGCTCCCCGGATAACCGGAGACCGTCTCAGCGTTGGCCCCGATGGTGTAGAGCGGTCGGCGGTCGGCGTCGACGAACACCGACCCCTCGTTGGCTCGCAGCTCGGACAGTAGGTCGCCCGCGCACCCGATCTCCTGCAGCACCCGGAGACCCATGTGGTCGATGTGGGCGGCGCGCGGGAGCGGGAAGATGTCGAGCTCGCGGTCGCACGCCCACACCGACAGGCCCCGCCTGGCGAGCAGGCTCGTCACCACGGCCCCGACCGGGCCCAGCCCGACGACGGCGACGTCGGCAGTCACCCTGCCGTCCCCGGCAGCCCCCCTGTCGTCCTCGGCATGCGTGCGCTGCATGGCTCCCTCTCCCCTCATCGTCCTCACGCCGTTCCTCCGCCGCACTGGTCGCGGCTCGCCTCAGCGGCGCTCGCCCCGTCGCCGTCGTGCCCGACGCCGGCGATCCAGCCGAGCGCGTCCCGTCCACTGGTCTCGTCGCGCCCGTGGGGGATCCACACGATCTGCGAGATCCCGAGCCCGCGAAGCCGCTCGACCCGGTCCTCGAGCTCGCCGCGGGTCCGGGGGACGGTGACGGCGACGCTCAGAGGAACCGGGTCGTCCCGACCAGCGGCGCGACACGCCTCGGCGATGGCCGCCTTGGCGCCCTCGATCCGCCCGGGGTCGGCGCCGATGCCGTGCCACCCCGCTCCCTCGTGGCGCGCCACCCGTTCGAAGACCCGCCTTCCCGCGCCGGCGATCCACAAGCTGGGTCGCCCGGCCTGGACAGGCAGCGGCCGCACCGTCACCGGAGGGAACGAGACCTCCCGGCCGTCGAAGGAACCCCTGCCGTCTCGCCACAACGTCTCGAGCACCACGAGTTGCTCGTCGAGCCGCGTCCCGCGGGTGGCGAACGGCTTGCCGAGGGCCCGGTACTCCTCCTCCCACCACCCGGCCCCGACGGCGAGGTCGAGACGCCCCTCGCAGAGGACGTCGAGCGAGGTGAGCTGCTTGACGGTGGCCAGCGTGTCGCGCATGGGCAGCACCAGCACACTGGTGCCCAGGCGGACCCGCTCCGTGCCACCGGCGATCGTCGCTAGGGTGACGAGCGCCTCGAGGTACCCGTCCTCGGGGTCGAAGGGCACGTCCCCCGTCCTGCTATAGGGGTAGGTGCCGGCGTGGTCGACCGGGTGGACGAGGTGGTCGCTGACCCACACCGAGTCGAGACCGGCGTCCTCCGCTTCGACAGCCAGGCCCAGGACCTCGCCCCGGTTGGCAAGCCGTCCCGACTGGGGGAGCTGGAGGCCGTGCCGCACGCCTCCGCTCATCCGCGTCGCCACGACGCGTGGAACCTGCCGTCCTCGACGACGCTCCGCAACACGTGCTTTTGGACCTTGCCAGTCGCCGTGCGCGGCAGCTGGGCCACGGCGTAGACCTGCTCGGGGAGCTTGTAGGTCGCCAGGCCGCTGTCGGCTGCCTGGCGGACGATGTCGGCCAGCCTCTCCTCGCTCGCATGATCGTCGACGACGATGCACGCGCAGCACTGCTCGCCGAGGCGTTCGTCGGCGACGCCGACGACGGCGGCGTCCGTCACGCCCTCGACGCCCAGAAGCGCGTGCTCGACCTCGCTCGCCGAGATGTTCATCCCCCCGCGGATGATGATCTCCTTCTTCCGGTCGACGATACGGAGGTACCCCTCCTCCCCGAGGACCCCGATGTCCTCGGTCCGGGCCCAGCCGCCGTCGGTAGTGAGGGAGCGCAGCCCGCCGTCCGTCAGGAGCCCGACGCACACGCTGGTGCCGCGCACCTCGATCTCCCCGGCCACGCCCCGGTCCTCCTCCCCGCCGGCCTCGGTCACCACCCGGACGTCAATGCCGGGCAGGGGCGGTCCGTCCGAGGCGCGCCGGTAGGCGAGCGGGGCCTCCGGCCGGTGGCACGTCATGACGAGCGCCTCGGTCGAGCCGTAGAGCCGGAGCACCTTCATGCCCACGTCGTCCGCTTCGTCGACGAGCGCCGGTGGAACCGGCGCCCCGCCGCAGGTGTACGCGCGCAGGTACCCGTGGGAGGTTCCCGAGGCCCGGAGCAGGTCGACGATGCCCCGCAGGAAGGTCGGCGCGGCGAGGGTGTAGCTGCACCGCGCCGACTCGATCAGCTTGAGCCCGTCCTCGGGGTCCCAGACGTCCTGCAGCGCCACGGTGCACCCGAGCGTGAGGCCGAGGCGCACGCCGAAGTTGAGGCCGGTCGAGTGCCCGACGGGCGAGGGGACCCAGACGACGTCGTCACGCGTCAACGACAGCGCCTCGGCCATTCCCGCGATGTTGGACCCCACCGTCCGCTCGCTGTGGAGCACGCCCTTGGGCGCCGCCTGGGTTCCCGAGGTGAAGATGAGCTCGGAGGCCTCGATGCCGAGCCGCTGGTTGAGGGGCACGCCGCCCCTCCCTGCGGCGAGCGCACCGGCCAGCGCGTCGGCGAGGTCTCCCTGGCCCTGCTCGATGGTGACGTGGGCGATCGGCAAGCCGTCACGGTCCATCGCCTCGTACATGGCGGCGAAGTCGAAGTTCCGATAGTGGCGCGGGCTGACCATGAGCGCGGGCTTCGCCCGCTCGCGCACGCCCTCGAGCTCGTTACGCCGGTACCCGGGGAGGAGCGGGTTGAGGACCGCCCCGCACTCAAGGACCGCGCAGTCGACGACGACCGTCTCGTACCAGTTCGGCAGCTGCACCGAGACGACCGAGCCGTCGATCCCGCCGGCGGAGCGCAGCGTGGCGACGCACCGTTCGACGTCGGCGAGCAACGCCGCGTAGCTCACCGCGCGGCCGGTCTTCCCCTCGACGACGGCGACCTTCTCTGGCTCCTCCTCGGCGTGCCGCCGCAGCGTGGCGACGACGGACCTTCCCTCTTCGGCTCGTTCGTTCACGTCCACGGTGCGTCGCGTCCTCCCTGCTCCCCGGCGGCCCGCGTGACCGCCCGCTCGACCTGCTGTCCCACTGCCCGCGCCTACCCGTCCGCCCGGCGGGCCATGACGGCGACGGTCTCGAACGAGAGCAGCTCGTCGGCGCCGTCGACCAGGTGCAGCTGCAGCTGCACCATGCCCTTGCCCTTGCTGCTCACCCAGGTACGCGTCACCCGGACCCTGGCCCGGACCCGGACCCCCGGCTCCATCGGGCGGACCCAGCGGGCGTGCTCGAGCGCCACGCCGGCCACCGCGTCCTCGCCGAAGACGCCGATGTCGAGCCACAGCTGCCAGGTGACGGCGAGGCCGAGGTACCCCGAAGCGATGACCGGCGCGCATCGGTCGGCGGCCGGCCTGTCGGCGACCGGCCCGTCGGCGACCGGCCTCTGGGCCGAGGCGCCGACGTGGATGGCCTGGCGGTCGTAGAGCTCGGCGAAGGCGAGCATCTCCCCGAGCGAGACGACGCGCTCGTCCGACTCGTACTCCGTTCCCTCGACGAACTCCTCGTACTTCACGGGCGTTCCTCCGCTCGTCCGGCCGCAGGCGCTCCGGCCGTGGACGCTCCCGTCGACCTGCGGCACCTCGGCTCCCCCTGGCTGCGCACGCCCGTCACCGCTCAGTTCGTCAGCAGTCCGCCGTCGACGGGCAGCGTGACCCCGGTGATGAACGACGCGTCCGGGCCGGCGAGGAAGCACACAGCCGCCGTGAACTCACCGAGCTCGCCCATTCGCCCCAGCGGGACGCGCCGGGCCACGATGTCGGCGAGGTAGTCGGGCGCAAGCTCGTCGGTCATCTCCGTGGCGAAGAAGCCCGGTGCGATGGCGTTCACCCGGATGCCCTTGCGGCCGCTCCACTGCTGTGCGAGGTCGCGAGTGAGCCCGACGATCGCCGCCTTGCTCGACGCGTACGCGGCCTGCGGCAGGCCGGCCGAGGTGAACGCGAGGATGCTCGTGACGTTGACGATGGACGACCCGGGCCGCATGCGCCGTGCGCACGCCTGGGCCGCCCAATAGGAGCCCATCAGGTTCGTGTCGACGACCGACCGGAACGCGTCGGGCTCCTCGCGCGTCGCCGGCACGGCGGCGCCCACGCCGGCAGCGTTCACCAGCACGTCGACCGCTCCGAACCGCTGGACGGCCAGCTCGGCGAGGCGTTCGCAGTCCGACGGGCTCGTCACGTCGGCCGCCCGGCAGGCGATCGCCCCGCCAGCGCTCTTGACCTCGGCCACGAGCTGCTCGAGCCGGTCGACCCGGCGGGCCCCGGCGACGACGCGTGCGCCGCGGCGGGCGAATTCCGCCGCCGAGCCCGCGCCGAGGCCCGAGCTCGCCCCGGTGACGACCACGACCTTTCCGTCGAACGACGGTCCTCCTGCCGGCGACGCTCCTTCTGCGAACGGCTGTCCCGTGGGCATTGCTCCCTGGCTCCTTTCCGAGGCCTTCCGACCAACGGGCCCGATCTGTAGGGCCCGACCTGACAATCCCGGGGTGCGGAGCCCTTCAGGCGGGGCCCGGCCCGCGGCACCTCCACCCTGCGGGCGGGCACGACGCTGTGCCCACCGCCGCGGTTCGCGCCGTTCCCGCTAGGCGCTGGCCCGGCGCTTCCCGATGGCGGAGACGCTCACAGCGAGCACGAGCGCGGCTCCGTAAAACAGCTGCTGGATGTAGCTCTGCGCTCCAAGGAGCTCGAGCCCGGCAATGCCCGTGCTCAGGAAGTACACGGCGACGAAGGTGCCCAGCGGATTGAACCGACCGGGCTGGATCGACGTCGACCCGAGGAACACGGCGGCGAAGGCGGGGAGCAGGAACGCCGTGCCCGACGACGGGTCGGCGGCTCCAGTCGTGCCCAGGTAGAGCACCCCTGCCAGCGCGCCGACGACACCCGAGACGACGAGGGACCCCATGCGCACCCGGTCGGTCCGCACGCCGGTGAGCCTCGCCACCTCACGGGCCTGGCCGACGAAGAGCATCCGCCGGCCCAACGGCGTCAGGCCCACGACGTAGAGGACCACCAGCGTGGCAGCGAGGCCGTACCAGAACTCAAGCGGGATGCCGAGGAAGGTGTTGGAGAACACCCACGCCGTGAGCCCGTGCGACACGCCGGTGATCGTCAGGGAGTTCGACACCCAGAAGGTCAGCCCGGCGAGCACCGTCCCGGTGCCGAGCGTGATGATGAACGAGTCCTTGCGCAGCTTGACGACGACGAGCGCGTTCACGAAGCCGACCACCGCACCGATGGCGATGCCGACGAGGCCGGCGACCACCACCGGCCAGTGGTGGTTGACGTTCAGGATGGCGGTCACCATCCCGGCGAAGGCCAGCGTGTTGGCCGCAGACAGGTCGAAGTCCCCGGTCAGGAGCGGCACGGACAGGCCGAGGGCCAGCACGAGCAGCACCGCTTGGGACCCGAAAATGTTGGCGAAATTCCTCGTCGTGAGGAACGTCGAGGGCTCGGCCAGGCCGAAGACCACGACGACCACGACCCAGAGCCCCGGCAGGATGCTCGCCTCGACGAGCTGGCGACGTCGTCGCGCCGGACGGCCCGAGCGCGCCCCCGGAGGCCCGCCCCTCACTGCGGCGGCGCCGGTCGCCGCGTCGGAGCGCACCTCGACCGCTACGGCGTCGTCTTTCACCCCCAACCCCTTCATCGGCACCTACTCCTCTGCTCCCCGGTCGCCCCCCGAGCGTGCGCCGGTCAGCGCGCGCTGCAGGGCGACCTCGTTGACGTCCTCGCCGCCAAGCTCCGCGACCACGGAACCTCCGGACATGACCAGCACCCGGTCACACGTGGCAGCGAGCTCCTCCATGTCCGACGAGTGCCACAGGACGGCCGCGCCGCCGGCGATGCCCCGCCCGATCAGCTCGTAGAGGGACTCCCGCGCCCCCACGTCGACGCCCTGGGTCGGCTCGTCGAGCAGGAGCACGGCGGGGTGCTCGGCCATCCACTTGGCGACGAGCACCTTCTGCTGGTTGCCACCGCTGAGCTGAGACACGAGCGCGCCCGCGTCCTCGGTCTTCACCTCGAACTCGGTGCACAGGTTCTCGGCCCGACGGGCCAGCTTGCGCAGGCGGAGCCGGAGCTTGTCGAAGAACGTGGCGAGCACCGGCAACGAGAGGTTCTCAGCCAGGGTGAGCCCTGCGGCCAGCCCCTCCCCGAGCCGGTCGCCGGGCACGAGCGCCACCCCGGCGTCGATGGCGCGCCGCGGCGTCAGGCTCCGTGCCGGGCACGACTCCCCACCGATCGTCACCGTGCCTCGGAAACCGTCGCACGCGCCGAAGAGCGCGCGCGGCAGCACGTCGGCGCCACTGCCGACCAGCCCGGCCACGCCGAGCACCTCTCCCGAACGCAGCTCGAGCGAGACGTCGGCGACACCAGGGCCCGTCAGGCGCGCCGCCTCGAGCACCACCTCGGCCCGAGCCTGCCGGGCGGTCGCCGTGGCGCGCCGGGCGGCGGCCCGGGCCGCCGGCTCGTTGACGCCGCCGACGATGTGCGACACGACCTCGTCGTCGGAGAGGGAGCCGAGGGGCTCATCGGCGACGACAGCCCCGTCGCGCAGGATCACCACACGGTCGGCGCCCTCGCGGACCTCGCGGACGTTGTGGGTGACCAGCACCACCGACTTGCCCGAGGCCGCCAGCTGGGCGAGGAGCTCGAACAGGCGCGCCGTCTCGCGCCGTCCGAGGAACGCTGTGGGCTCGTCGAGGACGAGCACGCCGCCGTACCGGCGGTCGCTGACCGCCTCGGCAGCCCGGACGATGGCGATAAGAGCCCGCTCGCCGGCGGTCAGGTTCGCCACTTTCGCCTGCGGGTCGATCGTCCCGACGCCATAACGATGGAGCAGGTCGGCGACGAGGGTCGCCTCGGCGCGGCGCTGGACGCGGTACCGATCGGATCCGGTCGGGAGGACACGAGACGCGGCCAGCATGTTCTCGGCGACCGACAGGCCGCCGAAGAGAGCGAGATCCTGGTGGACGAACCCGAGGCCGTGCTCGCGCACCTGCGCGGGCCCGACCGAGCGTCCGAGGTCGACCCCCTCGAGCCACACTTCCCCAGCGTCGGCCTCGTGGTAGCCGGCGAGGATCTTGATCAGGGTCGACTTCCCCGACCCGTTCTTACCGAGGAGAGCCACGACCTCACCGTGGCCGACCTCGAAGGACACGTCGCGCAAGGCGACGACGGCCCCGAACCGCTTGGAGAGCCCCGCGACAGCGAGCGGCGGAGCATCCGCCCCACCGCTCGCTGCCATCGCGGGTCCTGTGGACACGTTGGTCAACGACCCAGGACGCTCAGCCGAGTCCCCACAGCGAGCGGAAGCCCGGGATGAAGGCGTTCCCGTAACCGCTCGTGGGGTCGCTGTCGGCGGCGTAGTTGCTCAGGGTGAAGGCACGGATCGGCACCGTCTCGTTGATGCTCGTCTTGTGCAGGACCAGGGCACGGGCCACCTCGTCGACCACCGTGTAGCCGATCCGGACGGGACCCTCGCCGATGTCCATCTTGAGTGAGGGGGTCTTCGGCATCGTGTTGACGACCGACGTCCCACCGCCCCAGGCGTACAGGCCGACGCCGGTGGCCGAGCCCACGCCGGGCAGCACCAGGGGGACCATGCCGTCGAACTCGATGGCGATGGTGTTGATGTCGGGGTGCGACGTCAGGGCGGAGCTCACCGAGCTCTGGACCTGAGTCGCCCACTGGGTCAGTGGGATGTCGACGTTGTCGACGGTGCACTGTGAGCCGCACCGCTTGGCGAGCTCGTCCTCGAAGGCCTTGGTCATGCCTGGCGAGGTGAGGAAGCTACTGCTGCTGAGCAACAGGGCGTGCACCGGCTTGCCGTTCTGGGTGGCGATGGCGTCGAGGGCCTCGAGCTTCATCCCCTGGTAGTAGAGGTCACTCGTCACCCCGGTCAGCGACGACGGCACGGGCTCCGAAGGGTCGGTCAGGACCGAGTCGATGACGGGGATCCCCGCGCTCTTGGCCGCCTGCAGCTGCGGCGTGATGAGAGAGGGGTTGATGGCGCACTCGAGAGCGATGGCGGCAACGTGCTCGGAGATGCCCTGCTCGATGCCCGCCGCCCACTGGCTGGGCTGGCCCGTCGTCGGGTACACCTGCACGTTCATCCCAATCGCCTTGGCGGCCGTCTCCGTCGAGGCGTCGAGGTCGTTGCAGAACGAAACGGCGGTGGTGAGCGGGATGACGAGCAGCGTCTTGCCCTTCAGGCTGCTCGTGTTGACCGACGACCCCGGCGGGGTCCACGACGGAACGGCTTCGGCTGCAGCGACGGTCGACTTCGCGTACGCGACGTCGGACGCCGTCGGCCCCTGCTGGCTCGTCTTGGACGCGCCGGTCGAGGACGACGCGCCGGACGACGCGCCGGACGACGTCCCGCAGGCCGCCAAAAGACAGGCGGCAGCGACGCCCAGGGTGCCGACGAGCACCTTGCGGTGTGACCCGGGCTCTCTGGTGAACAGGCTCATGGTTCTCCTCGTTGGATCGAGTACTGCGTCGAGCTGGACTGCCCGGCGACCGGTGTGCGCTCCGTGGGCGCGGCGCCGGTCGTCGGACTTCGGTGCTTTGCTTCTTCCCCCCTCGCTCTCTCCGATTGCGATCCCTCCCTCGTGCTGCTCGCTCCGACGCCGGTCACTCCGACGCCAGGATCAGCGCCGACCCGTCCATGAGCGCACCCGACGTCACGGCTGCGGTCGCGTGGGCGGCACACTGGTTGGCCCCGGCTCGACCCTGGAGCTGGAGCACGGCCTCGGTCACGGTGTTCATGCCGTGGAGGTAGCCCTCGTAGAGGAGGCCTCCGTGCGTGTTGACGGCGAGCGGTCCACCCTCGCGGAGGAAGGCGCCGCTCTCGCCACGGCCGCAGAAGCCGAGGCCTTCGAGCCCGATCAGCACGGTGCTCGTGAAGCAGTCGTAGATCTCCGCGACGTCGATGTCCGCCGGGGTGAGGCCAGCCGCCCCGAACAGGCGATCGCGCAGCCACGACGTGTAGTTGCGTGAGTAGTCGGACCAGGCGAGGTGGTCACCGATGTCGGTCCCCGACTGGCTGTGCGCGCTGTAGGCGGACGCCTTGACGACCACCGGCTGCCAGCGCAGGTCCCGCGCCCGTTCGAGGGTGGTCAGGACGACGGCGCAGGCGCCGTCCACCTCGGCCGTGCAGTCCCACTTGCGGAAGGGCTCTACCACGAACGGGCTGTCGAAGTACCCGTCCCTCGTCACGCCCCCGGGCCGGATCGCCCGGGGGTTGGTCGCTGCGGCAGCGCTCTGACGCTCGACGACGGACCACAGGTCGTCAGGCCCCTGGCCGGTCTCGTGGAGGAAGCGCGTCGCCCACATGGCGACGTAGGAGGCGTAACCGCCGTAGCCGATCGGGTACCGGTACAGCGCACCCTCGCCGGGGAACGCCATACCGCCGACCCGGCTCTCCGAGCGTCCGTTCATCGCCCGGTAGACGACCGCCGTCTCGATCTCCCCGCACTCGATGAGCCTCGCCACGAGGCCGGTCAGGTAGCAGGGGGCCTGGCCGCCCATCTGGACGTCGAGGAGGACCTTGCTCTCGGTGACGCCCAGCGAGCTTGCGACGGCGACGGCCGGCGTCGAGTCCGAGTTGAGCGAGAAGGTTGCCACGCCGTCGACGTCCGCGGGGTCGAGCCCCGCGTCGGCGACGGCGGCGTCGCACGCCTCGACGGCGAGCCGAAGCACGCTCGCGCCCGAGTCCCTGGTGAAGGGCGTGTACCCGACACCGCAGATGGCGGCGGTGCGTGTCACCGAGCCGCCCGCTCGAAGACGAGGTCGGTCGCGCCGCGGTGCTCGACGAAGGTGCCGGCGACCCGCTCCCCGATCGCCGGAGTGCCGCCCGGCGCGTACCGTCCGAACAGGCGGACCCCGTCGTCGAGGTCGACCGTCACCACGACGAGCGGGAGCAGGTCGGCGGCGTCGTCGGTGACGAGCTCCTCCCGGTTGATCCGGATCCACGAGTAGACGTCGCCGCTCGTACGGATCTCGTCGTCGCGGAGCTCCCACGACCCACAGGCCGGGCACCGGGGCAACGCGGGGAACTGGGCGTGCTCGCACGCCGTGCACCGCTTGACGACGAGGCGGTGCTGAGCCAGCCCGTCGGCGAAGTAGGCGTTCTCGAACCGCCTCGCGGCGGCGGTGGGCTCGGTCGGCTCTGGCATCGGTTCGTGTGCTCGTCCTTCGTGGCTGCGCCTACCGGGCCGGGAGGGCCCGCAGGGCGGAGAACTCGGGTTCCTGCTTGTCGCCGAACGCCTGCAGGCCGGCCTGTGCATCGGGGTCGTTCAGGCAGTAGAAGGCGTTGGCCTGCTGCTCGAGGGCGAGCGCGCTCTCGAGGGGGAGGCTGTCGCTCCAGGCCTGGCGCAGCACCCGCTTGGCCGCGGTCAGGGCACCGGGGCTGCGCCGTGCCAACTGCCCGGCGAGCTCGAGCGAGCGGCGCGGCAGATCGCCGTCGTCGACCACCTCGGTGACGAGGCCCCATTCGAGCGCCGCTTCGGCGGTGAGCATCCGGCCCGACAGGATGAGGTCGGTCGCCCGCCGCACCCCGACGTACCTGGCGAGCAGGCTCAACGTCCCGCCGCCGCCCATCTGCCCGAAGTTGATGTGACAGTCGCCGATCAGCGCGGAGCGCTCGGCCAGCACGACGTCGACGCCGAGGAGCAGCTCGAGCCCGCCTGCGGTGGCGTGCCCGTGGACGAGCGCGACGGTCGGGAGCGACGACCTGATCATGCGGAGCAGGAGCGCGTGGAAGTCGTGGACGAACTGTGGGAACGCGACCGGGTCTTTCTGCAGATCGACGTAGCCGTTCAGGTCCCCACCACTGCAGAACGAACGCCCGTTTCCGCGCAGTGTGACGACGCGCACCTCCGGCATTGCTTCTGCTTCGTCGACGGCGTCATGGATTGCCTTGACCATCGACCAGTTGAGCGCATTCAACGTCTCCGGTCGATTGAGGCTGATGTCGTACGACAACGTGCCACGACCCAGCGGCGTCTGCTCGACGGTGATCGGTTCGTCAGTGCTGGCGGTGACCATGCGTGGTCCGTGCTCTCCTTCGTCGGCTCGTTCGGGTCGTCGGGCCGGACCGGCCCGGCGGGCAAGCGGTCAGTCCGGCAGCCCGCTCCCCCGGAGCGGCGCCGCCAGCGACTCCGGGGTGAGCTCCCGGAGGTTTACGCACTGGACGGCGACCGAGGCGTAGATGTGGGCGGTCTGCTCGAGCGAGAATTGTTGGTTCGGGTGCCACCAGTCCCGCGGCGTCGCCGCCATCCCCACGATGATGGCGCTCAGCACCGTCACCAGGGCGCGGTCGATCGCCTCGCCTGCCCCCACCGTGTCCACGATGGCCTGCTCGAAGATCCGCCGGATACGGCGGCGTGCGTTGATCGCGGTGGTGAGCGCCGGCTCGGGGAGCGAGCGGTACTCCTCGTTGGCGATCTTCGACTCACGCGTGTACTCGAGGTTGAAGATGACGAGGCGACGCGTCAGCCGGTACAGGACATCGTCCTTGCCTTCGTCGAGCTCACCCTGGAGGAGCGGCTCGAGAACGGTCGCCGCTTCGGTCGTGATCTCCTCGAGCAGGGCTGCTTTCGACGGGTAGTACTTGTAGATCGCCCCGACGGTCAGACCCGCATCTTCGGCGATCTCCCGTGTTGACGTTCCTTCATACCCCTTCGTGGCGAACAACGACTTTGCGGAATCAAGGATGTTCAAAGACGTGTCGGAGCGAGCGATGACAGGCCCCTCCCTCTCGGCCATATTGCAGCGGTAGTGCGTCGGCTACCGGTCAATGCGCTTGGTAAGCGATCGTTTACCGTACTGTAAACAGTCGTTCACCCGACTGTCAAGAGCCCTGACCTGGCTCTTCTCGTCGGCGCGTGTGCGGCCGGGCCGGGTCATGCGGCGCGCAGTGCCTTGCGGAACAGCTCGGCGACGCGCTCCATGGTGGCGGCGTGCCCGCTCCACTTGCTCATCGGCCGCACCACGGTGCCCTGGTCGCAGTACGGGTAGGTGCCGCCCCGGTCCGGCTCGGCGATCGTCTCGTGGCGCGGCGCGGCGCGGAGTGATGCCGCACTTCCCGACGCTCGCTTCTCGCCGCTCGAGAAGTGACCCAGGTAGGTGCCGTCGACGATGCCGAGCACGGCCTCGACGCCCTCGTCGGCCAGCATGGCCACA
>JAJYXE010000012.1 GCA_021791145.1 Actinomycetes bacterium
AGCCGTCGCCCAGCACGAGCTCTCGACCCTGCCCTCAGCCAACAAGGACGGCGCGATCGTGGTGCTGAAGCCCCAGACAGGCGCGGTCCTTGCCATGTACTCCAGCCCGACGTACACACCGAACCTCCTCGTCTCACCGGACATCACAACGGAGAAGGCAGCCGGTCATGCGGACTTCACAGTCCCCGACAAGGAGGGCTTCTACCCGGGTGTGCCGATCGCGACGTTCGATCCCGAGCCGCCAGGTTCGACCTTCAAGGTCGTCACGACGGCGGCCGTGTACAACCTGAAGCCTTCGCTCGCGAACTTCAACTATCCGGTGGCGAGCTGCACGAGCCTTCCGGACTCCACGAAGCAGCTCTGCAACGACGCGACAACTCCCGCGCTCGCCGCCCCCTGCGGCGGCACCATCCCCCAGATGCTCCCGCCGTCCTGCGACCCCGGCTATGCCAACTTGGGCCTCGCTCTCGGCGCCACAGTCCTCTACCGTCAGGCCGAGCTGTTCGGGTACAACCAGAAGCCGCCCATCGACCTGCCCGACGTGTCGGCGTCCACGTTCCCCTCGCCCGCGACATTCTCGGTGACGAAGCTCGGCCCTCCCGGGCTCGCGTACTCCGCCTTCGGGCAGCAGGACGTGAAGTCGACCGCGCTCCAGCAGGCCATGGTCGCCGCGGCGGTCGCCAACGGCGGCAATCTCATGACGCCACACGTCCTCTCGGTCATCCGGAACTCGAACGGCCAGGTGGTGAGGCGCTACCAGCCGACCCTCTACAAGCACTCGATGAGCGCGTCGGCAGCCGCCGAGGTCGGAAAGCTGATGGAGGCCGTCGCCACCGCCCCCGACGGGACCGCCTACGGCATCTTTCCCCCCTCCCTCGAGGTCGCGGTGAAGACCGGCACCGCCCAAACCGGCCTGCCGGACCAGACAGCGAACATCCACGACTGGATGATCGGGTTCGCGCCCTACACCCATCCGGAGGTGGCCGTCTGCGTCATGGTGCCCTTCCAGCCCTCGTACACCTACGGCGCGACCATCGCCGGCCCGATCATGCGGGCGATGATCACAGCGGCACTCCACCCGCCACCTGGCCAGTAGCCGTTCGGAGCCCACCTGGCCAGTAGCCGTTCGGAGTCCACGGTGTTACCCCGGGTCGTGCCGGTGAGCTGGCAGGTCCGAAGGACGCCGATGCGGTAGGCGAGGAGCACACGCCCATAGACATGCATCATTGCGCAATGATGCATGTTAGGATGGTGGCATGCGAGACGCACCCGTCGCCACGAGGCGACCGCCCCCGTACGACGAGGCGGCGTTCCGCTTGCACGCCGAGCTGTGCAAGGTCCTGACGGACCCGAAGCGCTTGGTGCTCATCAACGCGCTCCGCCACGACGAGCGCTGCGTGAGCGAGCTCGCCGAGCAGGTCGGCATGAGCCTTCCCAACGCCAGTCAGCACCTTGCGGTGCTTCGCGGCGCCGGCATCGTCGCCACCCGGCGCGACGGCACGACCGTCTACTACCGCCTCGTCGAGCCGCGCATCGCCGAGGCGTGCGACATCATCCGGCACATCGTGGCCGACCGGCTCCCCGAGGTCGGCGTCGAAAGGAGCCACTCATGAGCGCACCGACGACCACCTCTTCGCGTCACCGGGTGCTCGTGTTCACCACGCCGACGTGTCCGTGGTGCCAACGGGCCAAGGGCTACCTGCGCCATCGCGGCGTCGCCTTCAAGGAGATCGACGTGACCCGCGATCCCAAGGCGGCGGCCGACCTGGTCCGGCGCACCGGGCGAATCGGTGTACCGGTCATCGAGATCGACGGGCGACCGGTGGTGGGCTTCGACCAGGCGCAGATCGACCGCCTGCTCGGGCTGAAGAGCGTGCCGGCTTGACGCCGGACCTCAGCACCAGGCGGCGGCCGCTCCGTCCGGAGGCAGCTTCGCCGACCGCGCATCGAAGAGACAGAGATCACAGTGACAAGGAAAGAGCACACGAGGAAGTGACGGAGACAAGGAGAAGATCATGACCGAGAGCGTCCAGCCACTCGGGGCCCGGGTGCTGGTTCGGGTCCTCGAGCAAGAGAGCGTCACTGCGAGCGGGCTCGTGATCCCCGACACTGCCAAGGAGAAGCCTCAGCGAGGTGTCGTGGTCGCGGTCGGCGACGACGAGCTCGTCGACGTGAAGCCCGGGGACCGGGTCCTCTTCCCGCGCTACTCGGGCACCGAGCTCGAGATCGACGGCCACGACCACCTGGTCCTCGACGCCGCCGACCTGGTCGCCGTCCTGCGGGACACCGCAGCCTGAAAGGCGCGAGGCGCTACAGGCCGACAGGCAGCGTGCGCGGAGCGTCGCCCGCCCCTGCCAGGATCAGCTGGCGACGCCCATTCTCGTCGTGAGCCATCTGCACCACCTCGCAGGTGAAGTCGGGAGCAGCCGCCATCCAGCTCCTCATCGCGCCCAGCAGCTCGACGTCGTCGTCCTCGCCGATCCCTCTTCGGCCCTCTGTGAGATCGCTGAACGTCACCAGGGTGCACGGCAGCATGGAGACGTCGATCGCGTCGTCGGCCGACGCCCAGTGGCCGTCGACGCCTGCGCCGGCGTCGTCGCCTCTGACCGCCAGGACGAGCCGGGGCCGTCCAGCGACGTCGAACCCGAGCTGGGTCGCGGCGCACGAAAAGACGCTGCCGCGAGCCCGCATCCATGAGATCGCCGAGTCGAGGAGCAGCTCCTCGCTCTGGGGACGTCCCGGGCAACCCTGCGTCGCGGCCGTGTCGGTGAGCACGACGAGCAGGCCGCTCGCCACCGCACAGCCGACCGGCGGGCTCGCCCCCCTTCCGGTCGCCCGGCCGCCTGTTCCCTGTCCACTCGCCAGATCGACGCGCGCGCCGACCCACTCCGCAGCGACGGCTCCCATCCCCTGCCCCTTCGCTCGCTAGGCTTCCCTGTGAAGGAAGTCTACCGAGGCTACCAAGCGCTCTCCAGGGTGAAAAACTCGACACCGCGGGCAGCGCGCAGCGGGCAACGAGGCGGGCAGCGGACAGCGCGACTCCCACCGGCCCCGGGATCGCCTCGAGCGCTACCATGCTCGAGTCTCGGATCGACACCTTCCCGGTGACCGTTCCGGCCGTTGGCTTCTGGAGGACGGAGTGAGCGCACGGGTCGGCAACCTCACCGCTGACGTGGAACGCGACATCCGCAGGATCAAAGACCCCGAGCTGCGCGCACTGCGGGCGGTCGAAGCGCACCGAGAAGCCCGAGAGCTCGCCACCCGCTTGTCCAGCCTTCGCCGGGAGACCTTCTTGGCCCTGCACGAGGAGGGCAGGACCTGGCAAGAGGTCGCCGACGCGGTGGGGATGAGCCTCAAGGCCACCATCAAGGCGGTGCACGGGCCCGGCGAACCCGATCAATGGTGGAAGCGTCTCCCCGCCGACGTCGCGGATTCGGTCAAGCGCGGGCCGGGCGGGAAGGACCCGACACGCCTCATCCCGCGCCAGGCGCTGATGGACGCCTCCGTGGAGATCCTCTCCGAAGCGCAGCAGGCGAGCCGCACCATGGGTCGCGGCGCAGCCCGGGTCGGCTTCGGCGAGCTCGCTCAGCGCGCGGCCGAGCGCGTCGGCAAGCCGGTGTCGATGCCGAGCCTGCGCAACGCCCTCTACACCTTGATCGAAGACGGCAGGGTCGCCCGGGTCGGGCACGGCCGCTACGTCCTGGTCCAAGACCCGGGCGTTCCAACGGCGAACGCCGCGGGCAAGGCGGCCGAGGAGCCAACAGCGGGCACGGACGCGGCGAAGGCGACCACGCCGTCCAGCCGCGGCGCCGGGGCAGGGAAGCCGGGCGGCCCGCCCAGGGGGACTGCCTCGCGTCCGTCCACGCGCTGAGCACTCGCCGAGCGCTTCCGTGGGCTATCCGGCGTCGCCGGGCAGCTCCCCGCCGATGACGCCCCGCGGCGCGCACCGGCCGGGGCTGCTCGAGCCGCAGCACGGTTCCAGCCCGCCCGGCGCCAGCCCCGACCACGCGGAGCGCACACGGCTCGTCGGCGCGTCCGGTTGCGGCGCGCCGAGGTCTCTTCCCTGCACCTTCGGTTGCCAGGGCAGCTGCGCGCCAGGGCGCCGCGCGCGCAGCTTCCACGCACAGGCGCTGATCACGGTCGCGACGGCGCTGAAGAGCCCGCAGGAGACCGCCAGGGACACCCATTGGCCCTCGCCCCCTGGCACCGACAGCGTCGCCGGGACGGCGAGGACGACGGCGCACACTCCTGCGCCGACGCCGACCGGCGCCCGGACGCTCCGCAGGACCCGGCGGGGTCGAAGACCCCTGCGCCACCAGGCCGCCTGGTACGGGTACGCCGTCCGAGCGGGGTCGCCGCGCACGATCCGGTGGCCCAAGTCCCCGACCAGCGCGTCCGCGCCGGCCGCATCGAGAGGTCCGAAGCACCGGCTGGTCCGCTCGTCGAGCTCCTCCACGCCGAGCCGGCCGTCCGCGTGCGCCCTGCAAAGCAGCTCGATGACCTCCGCCCGGACCGTCTCGGGCACCAAGGCGTCGAGGTCCGCCACGAGCGCATCGAGCTCCCGGCGCGAGGTGGCCGCCTCGACCGCTCCGAGCCGCCGCTCGTACAGGTCCGACGCGCCGAACCTTCCCTCACGCTGAGCGTGCCCGAGGAGCGTTGCCGCCTCGTGGCGCTCTCGATCCGTCGGACGCCTGTCGGCCGACGACGCCCGTGCACCGTCGGCGACGAGCCGCAGCGGCGCTCGCCTGTGCCGCCTGGCGGTCGCCAACCGGAGGCTCGGCGAACGAGCGCCGGTGATCCCGCGCCCGAGCCGCCGTGGATGAGCGTGCATCCTCCGCGCCCCTTTGGGTACATCCCTTTAGGTACATCCCTTTAGGTAGGTCGCAGTCTATTCCCCTGATGGGTTGACCACAAGCGGTCGATCGAGGTCGCCGCGCGGCGCTCGACGGCGCGCGGGGTCCGGCTTCGTGCCGACCACGACAGCCGCTTCCGCGACGACGCGGATGCCCCGGACCTCGACGAACCCGGAGGCCCCCAGCATCTGCAGCCAGGCCTCCATCGGCAGCGGGCGCTCGCGCATGCGCAGGCTGAACCGCACGACGTTCTTCGCGATGCGCCACCAGCCGGCAGGCCCTCGTCCGAGCATCATTCGGACCTTCGAGCCGATGATCTGGCGGTCCTCTCTGGTCCCGCCTCTGCCGAACATCATGTCGCCGAGCACGAGGCGTCCGCCCGGACGCAGCCAGGTAAAGGCCGCAGCGAGCACCGCACGCTTCTCTTCGTCGTAGAGGTGGTGCATCGTGTAGTTGGACACCACGAGGTCGACGCTCCCGGCGTCCATCGTCAGCTCTTGGACGGGGAGAGCCGTGGTCTCGATCTGCAAGCCGAGCTCGCTCGCCTTGGCGTCGAGCGCCTCGATCATCTTCGGGCTGATGTCGACCGCGGTCACCTTCGCACCCCCGCGGGCGATCGGGATGCTGAGCTGCCCGGTGCCGCAGCCGAGATCGACGACCTTCTTGCCCTCGGCGGGTCCGGCTTCCGCCACCAGCGCGTCGACGACCCGCTCGAGGCCGACCGCCGCGTGATGCTCCCAGGCCTGCACGCGGCGGTCCCAGAGGCGCCGCACCCGTCGCGCGCCGCGGGCGGCGACCGCGTCGGGAGCCGTTGGGGCGGCTTGGGCCCCTCCGTGTGGTCGGCTTCGTCGAGCGGTCAGTGGCGCCATCCCACCTGATCGTCCTCCGTGATCATGACGACCAGGTGACGCCCCGAAGGAGGCTCGGGTGGCGTCGACGACCCGACGACCGGACCATCGTGCTGTAGGTTCCAGCCGAATGCCCGCGTCTTTTCGTGTGCGCCGGCTCCTTACGATCGCACTCGCCGCGCTCGCAGTGCCGGCCGTCGTGGTGGCGGCCGTGGCGGCGACCGGCTCGACGGGGGCGTCCAAGACCACGCGGGCCGTGCCCGACCTCGCGGCGATCGGCACCTTTGCGGTTGCGACCACGACGCTCTCCGTCGAGGTCCCAGGCCTCGCACCCGGTGACAACCGGCTGCCAACCACCGTGTGGTACCCGCTCGTGAAGCCGGCGTCGGTGCGCGGTCGCGACAGCCTCGGGCCCAGTCCGCTGCTCGTCTTCTCCGAGGGCTTCGGCGTGCCCGTCTCGAGCTACTCGGCCCTGATCGAGGACTGGGCGTCCGCCGGCTTCGTCGTGGCCGGCCCGACGTACCCGCACACCTCGCCGTCCACGGCCACAACGCTCGACCGCGGCGACCTCGTCCACCATCCCGCAGACTTGCATGCGGTGATCGAAGCGGTGCTCGGCGAAAGCCGCACCCCAGGCTCGGTCCTCTACGGACGGGTCGAAGGCTCCGGCATCGGCCTCGTCGGCCAGTCGGACGGCGGTGACGTCAGCCTCGCGGTCGCGGACGACTCGTGCTGCCGGTACGCCGGTGTGAGCGCGGTCGCCATCCTCTCGGGAGCCGAGTACGCCGGCTTCGGCGGCCGCTACTTCGCACCGGGCACACCTCCGGGCCCGCCGCTGCTCGTCGTCCAAGGCCAGGAGGACACGATCAATCCGCCGGTCTGCAGCGTCGAGCTCTACGACGCAGCCGCCCCACCCAAGTACTACCTGGACCTCCTCGACGGGACACATCTCGGCCCCTACACCGAACCCACTGCCGCGAGGAAGGTGGTCGCTGCGGTCACGACCGCCTTCTTCGAAGCCACGCTCGGGGCAGTGCGCGGCCCACCCGAGAAGAAGCTCGAGGAGAAGATGGCCGAGCGCGGCGACGTCCCCGGGGTCGCCCAGCTCACCACGTCGCAGAGCGCACCGCCCGCGTCGGGGACCTGCCCGACAGCGCCCTAGGCCCTCCCGGGCCCGCCGAGCCCGGGGAATCCTTCACTTGGTCGTCACGAGCCTTGGCAATGCTGGCGGCGATGAGCATGACCATGCCGCATCGGCCGGCGACGCGCTTCTCGGTCGGACAAGGGCGCAACGTCTCGCGCCGTCCTGCTGCGAAGCCACGGCCCATCCTCGGTCAGGCAGCGCTCGCGGCAGCCGTCGCGGGTCTCGTCGCAGTCGTCGTCCTCGGGGTCGTTCGCGAGTCGGGAGCCGACCTGCACGCCCGAGGCGGGGTTGCGATGTTCGCAGGAGGCATGGCGGGGCTCGCCGGCATGTACCTCGCTCTCATCCAGCTGCTGCTGATCGGCCGGATACCCCAGCTCGAGCGGCTCCTCGGACAAGACGGGCTCCTGCGCGTGCACCGGCTCCTCGGACCCTGGCCGATCGGGCTGCTCGTCTTGCACGCCGTCGTGATCACGATCGGGTTCGCCCAAGCCGCCCACAGCGGGTTCCTCCATCAGCTCGCGGTCTTCCTCGGATCCTATCCGGACATGCTCGCGGCGACGGTCGGGCTCGCGCTCATGGTCGTGGCCGGCGTCGCGTCGATCGGCGCGCTCAGAAAGCGGATGCGGCGCGAGACGTGGTGGGTGATCCACCTCTACATGTACCTCGCGCTCGCGCTGTCGTTCGCGCACGTCCTCGCGCTCGGTCCCACGTTCGTCGGGCACCCCCTCACCCAGGCCATCTGGGCCTTCGTCTGGGCGTCGACGGCCGGGGTGGTGCTCGTGTTCCGCGTCGTGGTACCGCTGTCTCGGTCGATCCGCCATCGTCTTCGCGTCGCAGAGGTCCACCAAGAAGCCCCGGGCGTCGTCTCGGTGATCTGCACCGGGCGGCACCTCGAGCGGCTGCGCATCTCTGGGGGCCAGTTCATCGCCTGGCGCTTCCTCCGGCGCGGGCTTTGGTGGCAGGCGCACCCCTACACGGTCTCTGCCCTACCCCGCCCGCCGTACCTGCGGCTCACCGTGCGCCAGCTCGGCGACCATTCCTCGGCTGTCGCACGGCTCCGTCCCGGCACGCGGGTCGCGATCGAGGGTCCCTACGGCGCAGTCACCTCCGACAGCCGCCTGCACGAGAAGGTGGTCCTCGTCGCCGGCGGCATCGGCATCACCTCCATCCGCTCGTTGCTCGAGGACCTCCCGAAGAGCGCCCGGCCGATCGTCATCGTTCGCGCCACGAGCAAGGACCAGCTCGTGCTTCGTGACGAGACGGCGAAGCTCGTCGAGAAGCTGGGCGGGACGCTCCACGAGCTCGTCGGCCCACGCTCGACGACCGGAGGGACGCGCCGGTTCTTGAAGCGGCTCGTCCCGGACCTCGGCGAGCGTGACCTCTACGTGTGCGGCCCACCGGGCTTCGTCCGTGACGTGGTCCACGCCGCGCGCGCACTGGGCATGCACCGCCGTTGTGTGCACTACGAGGAGTACCAATGGTGAGCGTCGCCGACATCACACTGCGACCCGACATCACACTGCGACCCGACATCACACTGCGACCCGACATCACACTGCGACCCGACATCACACTGCGACCCGACATTGCACGCCGGCGAGGTGCAGGGCGATGAAGCGCTACCCGGCCGTCCTCGCGGCCACTGCCGCCGGCCTCGCGGGCGTGCTCAGCTTCCACACGCAGCGCGCCAGTGTCTTGCTGCCCCGCGCCTCGACCTCCGGCGTCTCCCCCACCTCTCCGCCACCCTCTTCGCGCAAGCACGCGACACCCACGTCCCCTCCAGCGAGGTCCTCGCCGCAAGCCACGACCTCGAGCGCCACGGGCGCCCTCGAGCAGTACGGCTACGGACAGCTTTCGGTCCGGGTCACCATGTCTGGCGGGAAGATCACGAAGGTGGCCGTCGCCAAGCTGCAGACCGCCGACACATACTCCCAACAGCTGGCCGATTACGTCGTCCCGGTCCTCGAACGGGAGGTGCTCGCGGCGCAGAGCGCCCGCATCCACGGCCTGACGGGCGCCACCTACACGAGCGCGGCGTACGCGTACTCGGTGCAGTCTGCGCTCGACAAGCTTCGCAGGTGACGCTCCGTTCCAGGCCCGCGCACTCGCTCGTCCACGTCGAGCAGGTGATGGGCACCGCCGTGTCGTTCCACCTGCGCGTGGTGCCGCCCCGAGCACACGTCGACCTCGACAGCGCGCTCGCCCGGGCCTGCGCGCGGCTCCACGAGGCCGACCGTGTCTTCAGCACCTGGAACACCGGAAGCCCGCTCAGCCGCTTGCGGCAGGGCCGGTTGGCGTTGGGCGAAGCGCCCGAGGAGATCCGCCAGGTGCTCGACCTCTGCGCGTACGTGCGCGACCTGTCCGGCGGGTGGTTCGACCCCTGGGCGATGCCTGGCGGCGTCGACCCGACCGGCCTCGTGAAGGGATGGGCGGCCGAGCGCGCGCTCGAGGCGCTGGCGCTGGGGCCGGTGCTCGCCGCCAGCGTGAACGCAGGAGGCGACGTCGCAGTGCTCGGGCGCCCGGGGGAGGGCGAGACCTGGCGCATCGGGGTCCGCCACCCTTGGCGGCGAGATGCCCTCGCGTGCATCCTTGCGGTCGAGGACGCGGTGGCGACCTCTGCAACCTACGAGCGTGGAGCGCACCTCGTGGATCCGCACACCGGCGAGCGCCACGCGAGCGCTGCGTCGGCGACCGTGGTCGGCCACAGCCTGGCCATCGCGGACGGCCTCGCCACGGCGCTCGCCGTCGGGGGCGACGCGGTGCTCGAGCGGATCGCGGCGGTCGCCGGCTACGAGGGATACCTCGTCCGCCATGACGGCACGGAGGCGTGGACCGATGGCATGCCCTTCGCCGAGTGAAGCGCGGAGCCGGACGAAACGCCCCGCGCAACGGCGCCGCAGTGGCTCACGAGGAGCTCAGAGGTCCCTCGGGCGTCCGACCCTCCCCCCGGGTCCCGTCCAGCCCCGGGCGTCCAAGCCCCACAGGTGCCTCCTCAGGCGTAGACGCCGACGCCGACGAGCACCGCCCAGACGATCGCGAGGATCTGGAGCGTCCGGTCCTCCAATGCGAGGTCGCTGGGCGCCCCGCCGTGCCCGGCGTCGAGAAGCCGAAGGACGTAGAGCACCCCGGTCAGCACCGGGGCGACGGACAGCTCGATCCAGACGAGATGGTCGCCGCGGTGCGAGAGCCCAGTCTTGTCGAAGGCCCACAGGCAGTAGGTCGTCGCTGCGCCGGCTGCGCTCATCGTGAGCGCCGATCGCAGGAACTGCGGCGAGTACTTCGCGAGCGCGCTGCGATGCAGGCCGCGCCCCTCCCCGAGGGCCTCGTGCTCTGCGGTCCGCTTGCCGACGACGAGGAAGAGTGCGCTGAACGACGTCACCACGAGGAACCAGCTCGACAGCGGCACGTGGGTGGCCACCCCTCCGGCGATCGCGCGCAGCACGAAGCCCGAGGCGACGGCCGTCATCTCGATGACGGGCTCGCGCTTCAGCCAAGCGGAGTAGGAGACGGTCACGGCCACGTAGAAGGCGTCCACCACCATGAGTGGCCATCCCCCGAGAAGGGCGGCACCCGCGATCCCAGCGCCGAAGAGCAGCACTGCGGCGGCGATCGCAAGGCTGGAAGCGACCCGCCCCGAGGCGACCGGGCGATCGCGCTTTCGCGGATGGCGCCGATCGGCCTCTGCATCGAGGGTGTCGTTCACGAAGTACGTCGCCGACGACGACGCGCAGAAGACGCCGAACGCGCCGAGCGCATGAAGCGCCGGCCCCCCATGCGTCAGGACGCCTGCGGCGCCTGGCGCGACGAAGACGAGCACGTTCTTCGTCCACTGCTTGGGACGGGCGGAGGCGAAGAGATCCCGCGCCCGACCAGAGAGCGGGCTCTCCTTCGGCTGCACCTCGGTTCCCGCCTGGCCGGTCGCAGCCTCCATCGTGATCCCAGGTTACCGAGACTTCATGACGATCCGATGAGGCAGCTCTCACCGAGGACACGGACCCTCGACACGAGGCCACGAGGAGAGGTCAGGGACGTCAAGTGCGCCACGCGCGACCGGATCAGCTTGATAGGTATCCCACCATCGCGTTCACCGTCGCTGTCGTGATCGCGAGTGTCCCTCCCAAGACGGTCAGCGCGCCCACCTTCTGGCCGTCGCCGGCGATCCCGGCGGACGACCCGGCGGCCTCGAGGAACGCCTGCAGGTACGGCCCGACTGTCGTGGGGTCCACCGTGAGGAGCAGTGGCTCGGGTGCGTGGGTGTTCGATCGGCCCGCGCCCGCCGCCACGACTGCCCCCGCGAGCCCGTCGGAGTAGAAGGCACCCTGGGCCACGACGACACTGGACACCGGCGCCCAGTGGAGGCCGGCTGCGCTGAGCTCGAAGTCCGCCGCCTGGACCGCGGTGTCCGTGTAGTTCTTGCCCGCCACCCGCAGCACCGAGACGCCCAGGCCTTCCAGGTCCGAGACGACCGCATTGGAGACCGCGAGCGGGCCGCCCGTCACGATGACCTGCTCGATTCCGAGCTTCTTGATCGCTGTGGCCGCTTGCGGGGACAGCGCCCCGGGTGTGGTGAGCAGGATGGGGAAGTGCTCGTCGTAGGAGATCACGCTTGCGGACTCCGCGTCTTGGAAGGAGGTCCCGGTCGCAAGGATCGCCGTGGGCAGTGTCCCGGAAGCCGCCGATGCAGAACCTGCGCCCGCGGTGTCGTTGAACTTGCCCGTCCCTCCTGTCGCGTTGGTGCCGCCGTACGCGCCTGCCACATCGACATGGCCCACGAAGCTTGGGCTCACAGAGACCGCGACTGTCTCCGCGGTTGCGTACGCGGATTGACCGTAGATCCGGGTCACCTGAACCTTCTGGCCGGTCGTGGTCTTGCCGCCGCACGCGTAGACCGGCAGCGCCTCGAGCGAGCTCACCACTGTCGCCGACACCGCCAACGGTCCGCCCACCACGTAGACGTGGGAGATTCCTTCGTCTTGGATCGCCGTCTTGGCAGGTGTCGAGAGGCGGCCGGTCGGGGTGAGCAGGGTCCCGGTCCCCAGTGACGCAGCCAGGTACTGGCTGGCCAGCGCGTCGGAGTAGCCGTCGTCCCGGGCCAGTACGACCGAGCCGGATGCCGGGCACGCACCGGCGGAAGGTGTGAACTGGTGGGCCAACTCGGCGGCTGCGGTCGCGTCGGCTGTCTCGCCGAAGATCCGCTCCTGCGCGGAGAAGATCGCGATGCCGCCCGTGCTCACGGTGACCGTGTTCGACTGCGTCGTGACCACCTGGCTCACGCCCGGTGACAGCCAGATGCCGAAGAACACTGTGGCGATCGTGTTGCCGGTGATGACGGTACCGGCGACGTCTGTCGGGCCGACCGCGGCGAAGACCTCGACGCCGGTGGTCTTGGTGATCTTGGCTGTGACTGTGCCAGGTCCCCGTGTCGGGCCGGCATGCAGCGCGTCGTTCGTGAAGGTGTTGTCGATCACCTTGTTGCCCTTCGTGTCCTGCAGTGGCGCGTGGCTGTGGATGGTCATGCCCGGCATGCCGTTGCCGCTCGCAGTGTTGTGCTCGAAGGTGTTTGTGTAGACCGCGGTGCCCGGGAACGGCGTCGCCGCGAGCAGCCCCGCGGCGCCGTTGCCGTCGGCGGTGTTGCCCTCGACCGTGTTGCCGTACACGCCTCCCGCCGTCGGATCGGGCTTGCCCGTTGTTGGTCCGCTCGTGTGGACCGCTGTGGCGTTGTGACTGGCGAGGGTGATCCCGCAGTCGCCGGGGTTTGTCGACACCTGGTTTGTAGAGATCGTGTTTGTGAAGTTCGGGCCGAGCTCGTCGGTGACGAGGATCCCGCCCCAGTTCTTCGACACGACGTTCCCGTGGACCATGGAGTGCGAGACGCTCATGAGGTGCAGACCTTCGCCGTAGTCGCTCTCAGGTGTCGGTGTCTTGCACAGCGTTGTGGCATCCGCCTTGTGCAACGCGGCTGTGGTCGCACACTTGTCGTTTGTCACGACGTGGTCTGTCAGGATCGAGACCTTCGAGACCGTGGCAGGCTTCGGCGCTGTGGGCGCAGGCGAGACGAGTATGCCCGAGCGCGCGGCGTTCTCGAACGTGACGTCCTTCACCACGGCTGTGCTGGCCTGCTCGACAAGGCCGAACTGCTCACCGGTGGCTGTGACCACGACTGTCGTCGGATGTGTCGCAACGCCTTCGACCGTGACCGGTTTCGTGATCGTGTTCGACGTCCCCGCGGGGTTCGCCGACTCCTTGTACGTCCCTGCCGCAAGCGAGACGGTGTCACCTGCGGCGGCCTGCGACAGTGCGAACCCGAGGCTCCCGCAGGGATGTGCCGCTGTCGTGCAGCTGCCCGATGTCACCCCGCCCTGAGCGACGTGGAGCACGACGGGAGCTGTCGCGGCCTCGGCCGTCCCCGACAGTGCAAGTGCTGCGCCGGTGCCGGCCAGCGCTCCGAGGGGCAGTGCAAGGGCCACCAGCGCCACGAGCGTGCGCGGAGCTCCTCGCCTCACCATGTGCATTCCCCTTTCTTTTCCTTCCTCAAGCTCCTCGAGCTTCGAAGTGACCGATTCCTCGGAGCAGAGCCCGCCCGGGACGTTCCCTACAATGCGGCGGCTCGCCGGCACTTCGTCCATCGGACCGACGCGCTCGTCTCGGTGGATGCGAACGCCGACCGCGCCCCACCCCTTTCGAAAGCCCAACTCCGCCAAGTCCGCCTCCGTTCATAGCCCCAGTCCTGCCTGCGATGCAAGTACCAGGTGTGAAGGCATGAGAGCGGACCCGGGCGCGACAACCGGACGGAGGTGGCCACCCCCGGCGCCGCTCACGGCTTCCAGGTCAGCTCAGGCCCTTCGGCAGGAGGCGGGCTCCGGCTGCCCGGGCGACCACCACGGGCGGGTGACGCCTTCGGCCCCTCGGGTCGGCTGCCCGCTGTGCCCGGCGCGTCGGAGCACCGACGTCGCCTGGTAGTCCTTCGAGGGCCCTCGGACGCGCCACTCCTCGACGAATGCGTCGGACGCGTGGACGCGCCAGGTGATCTGGTACCGGTCGTCGCCGCAGAGGTGCACGGCCCGGCCTCGGCCGCTCCGCAAATCGCACTCGAGGAAGGCTCGCCGGTCGTCGAACTTGATGGCGACGACCCCATCTGGACGCCTCACGCAGATGAGCTTCCGACGTGCGTCGCCTCGGTACGCTCCGATGCGCAGCTCCCCGAATTCGCAATAGGTCGCCGTGAACTGGTCGTCGCTCCCGATCGGCGCCATGTCGACCACCCCGCTGAACGATCCGGACCTTTCCAGGCGATGGTCCACGAACGTCCTTTGCACCCGCCACCTCCCGAGCAGGTACCCGTAGGTGTCGGCGATCTCGGCGATCACCGTGCGCGGGGGCTGGCGCGGCTCATCGGGCGCCGCGCTCGGCTCCCAGGAGCCTCCATGCTCCCGGGAGCGCGACCGCGGCCAGCGCGGCCTTGATCGCGTCGCCCGCCAAGAAGGGGACGAAGCCGAGCGAGATCGCTCGGGCGGCACCGACGTGCAGGCTCAGCGCGAGCCACGTCACACCCCACAAGTAGATCACGAGCTCCCCGGCGACCATGGCCGGGACGCTCCTCGAGACCGAGCGATCGGCTCCGCGCTGCGCGAGGTAGCCGCAGAGCGCCGCGCACAGCACGAAACCGACGATGTAGCCGAACGACGCGCCGACGTAGCCATGCGCGTGGTCGGCGAACCATGGGACGCCCGCCACGCCAGCGACCGCGTAGAGCGCCATCGCGGCTGCTCCGCGTCGCCACCCGAGCACCGTTCCCGAGAGCAAGACGCCGAGCGTCTGCCCCGTGATCGGCACCGGAGTGAAGGACAGACGGATCGACACCTGCGCCAGCAGCCCGACGACGCCCGCAGCACCGACCACGAGCAGGATGTCGCGGAAAAGAGTGCCGGGGACGAGGTCGCCGAGCACGAGGGGCTTGCGTCCGTGGAGCGCCACGGCGTCCGACATGGGCGTCACCTCCTCACACGCGCCGGCCGTCCGCAACGGACGGCGTCCACGTACGGTCGCGCTCGTGTCCTTTACCACACGCGAGACTTCGGCTGCCAACGACGACCACGGATCCCTCGGTGGCGGCGCGCCTTGCCGCGTCCAGGATCTCGATCACCCTCACGGCATCCCAGGGGTCCACCGGCACCGGACCCCGATCCTCGAGTGCGCTGACCAGCTTCGAATAGAACATCTCGTACGCGCCCGGCCGCGTCGGCACCGTGGTGAGGTGCTCGCCGACGCCGATCGTGCCGTCGTGGGTCTTGGGCTGCACGCCCCACCCGGGGTCGCCGGGCCGCATGCCGTCCTTCAGCTGTTGCTCCTGGGGGTCCAGGCCGTGGCGGACATAACCCGCCTCGGACCCGAGCACCCGAAAGCGCGGTCCGGGGCGTGGCGCGACGGCGCTCGCCCACAGATGGCTCCGGGCGCCGTTCGTGTGCGTGAGCGCGACGAAGACGTCATCGTCGACGCTGCTCCCTCGTCGGCGTCGGTCGAGCTCGGCGTAGACCGATGCCACCGGCCCGAGCAGCAGCACCGCCTGATCCACCAGATGGGAACCCAGGTCCAACAACAGGCCCGCTCCCGTCTCCGGACGAGGATCCTCGCGCCAGCTGCTCTCGCGAAGCGCCGGCGCCCAGCGCTCGAAACGCGACTCGAAGCGGTGAACGGCGCCGAGCCTTCCGGACGCGACGATCGCCTGGAGCGTCAGAAAATCGTTGTCCCAGCGCCGGTTGTGAAAGACCGTGAGCAGGACGCCTGCTTCTTGTGCCTCGCGCACCAGCGCCCGTGCCTCCGAAGCGTCGGGGGCGAGCGGCTTCTCGACTACGACCGCGACGCGCGCCGCGATGGCGCGACGGGCGATCGGGACGTGCGCGCCATTCGCAGCGGCGACGACAATCACGTCGATTCCGCCTTCGAGCTCGAACAGCGCGTCTGCGCTCTCGACGACCTGCACCCCTGGAAGGTCCTCGGCAGCCTGCGCGGCCCGCGCGGGATCCGACGTCACCACCGCCGCCAGCTCGAGCCCTGCGGTCCGCTCGATGAGGGGCGCGTGGAAGACTCGGCCGGACAATCCGTAACCCACGAGCCCGACGCGCCTCACCGGCCCCAAGTCTGCCAGGCCCCTACCTCGCGAGAGATCTTCGCGCCGAGGACGTCGAGGGAAATGAGGAAGTGGAGCTCCCGCGGCGACGGGCAAATGGAGGCTGGGCTAGAATTCTTGGTAGGTCCCATCGCCAGCTGAAGGTTCGGGGAAAAGGGGATGTGATGCTTGGAACGTCTTGGAGCCTTGCTGGAAGAGTGGCTATTGCCGTCGGGCTGACCGTCTCGTTGGTCGCCGGCGGCGCGGCCGTCGCCGGAGCGCTCTCGTCGCCCGTGCGCGCTTCTCACGCCGCGCGGGGCTTTGGCGGCGCTGACCGGCGCTCTGCGACGCTTCCGATGAAGGTCGCCGTCGGCCAGGTCACCGGGGTCGACGGGGTCAGCACGCCAGGCCACTGCGGCACAGCGGGCAAGACAGGGACCTTCGTCGTGGAGAACCTGAGAAGGAGCTCTTCGACCACGGTGGACGTCAGCGCGACGACCAGGTTCCTCGCGCCCACGACGCTCGGGGCGAGCTTCGCGGACGTCTGCGTCGGCAGCACCGTCTTCGTCCAGGGCACCACAGCCTCGGGGACCGTGTCTGCCACGAGGGTCATCGTGGTCCCGCTCGGGCGGTTCCGCCCGCAGGGTGACCAGCAGTTCCCCCAGGGTGATCGTCACTTCTCGGGATCGGCGGCACCGTGGCTAGGGTTGGGACACTCGTTCGCTGGGACCACGACGCCCAGGACCACGACGCGCGGCTCCTTCAGCTCCCTGTAGGTCCGTGTAGGCCTTTCAGGGCCCCTGGACGCAGGTCGGACGTCGCCGGGACGTCGAGTCCAGGTGGCCACGCACCGGGTCCACGGTCCGAAGGCCAACAGCGACGCCGATCCTCCACGCCGGCCCCTTGCTTCGGGGCGGGCTTACCGGTGCCGGCGGCGTCCGACCAACAGCCAGAAGAGCCCTGCGATCACTGCGACGAGGACGACCACCTTCACGAGGACGGCCACGAGGCTCGCGATCGAGCTCAGCACCCAGAAGGCGATCAGGACACCTATGACGCCGACCGCGACCACGGCGAGCGTGTGCCGTGGGCGCACGCCACCGGCACGCTGCTGAGGAGAGCCCCCTGGGGTCTGCGCTTCCACTTCGTGTGCCATGCACCCTCCTCGACGGCCCGCCTGCGCTCTTCGCGCTCTGGCGCTCCTCTGATGCTACGACCCCCCAAGGCGCCCGCGGCGTCGCCCATGGCGCTCAGCTCGCAGAGCTCTTCGTCCCGTCTCCTTCACGCTCGCTCGGCCCCCATCGCGACTGTCGGCGTGCCGGGACGACGATGCCTTCGGGACCCACCATCGATGCCGCGCCCACTGCCGCCGAGCCGAACCGACGGCGGATCGCATCGACCGCGCCGATCACCTCGCGCCAGTGGTCCTCGCGGCGCGCCGCAGCCGCGACGCCGCGCTCGGGCCCGCCGCTCGCGGGGTTCTCGAGCTCGAAGCGAAGCTGGCGACCCGCTGACGCCGACTGGAGCCCCGACACGCTGACCCCGAGCAGCCGCACCCCGGTCGAAAGCTCCACCGCGTCCAAGAGCGCGACCGCGATCATGCCGATCGCCGAGCCGGTGTCGAGCCCCGCCTTCATGGTGTGCGCCCGCGTCACGAGCGAGAAGTCGGAGAGCTTTACCTTGACGGTGACCGTCCGCGCCACCTGCCGGCCCGCGCGCAGCTGATCCGCCACCAGCTCGGCCATCCGCTTCGCGTGACGCCGGAGAGCGTTGCGGTCGGCGAGGTCCTCGCGGAAGGTCTCTTCGCGCCCGATCGATTTCGCTAGGCGCTGAGGGACCACTGGCGCACGGTCGTCGCCACGCGCGAGCGCGGCGAGATGCCGACCGTTCGCCTTGCCGAGCGCGCGCACGAGCGCTGCCTCGGGAAGCCTGGCGAGGTCGCCGACCGTCCGAGCCCCGAGAGCTGCGAGCCGCTTGGCCGTCGCGGGCCCGACACCCCACAGCTGCTCGACCCCCATGGGATGCAGGAACCCGAGCTCTTCCTGTGGCTCGATCACGACCACGCCGGCCCCTGGGAGCTTCCCCTGAGATCCCACTCGTGGCTTCGCGGCACGTGACGCGAGCTTCGCGATCGTCTTGGACCGTCCGGCGCCGACCGAGCAGTCGAGCGCGAGCTCCTCGCGCACGCGAAGCCGGATCGCCGCGGCGATCTCTGCCGGCGTGCCGAACAGACGAAGTGCGCCGCAGACGTCGAGGAACGCCTCGTCGAGCCCGATGGGCTCTACGAGCGGCGTGAAGGACAGCAACACCTCGCGTAGTCGAGCGCTGACCTCCTCGTACCTGGCAAAGTGGCCTTCGACGAACACCGCGTCCGGGCACAGCCTGCGCGCGCGCAACGACGCCATCGCGGAGCGCACGCCGTGCACGCGAGCCTCGTAGCTGCAAGATGCGACCACGCCCCGCGCGCCGCTGCCTCCCACGATCACCGGCCTGCCGGCGAGCGTCGGATCGTCGAGCACCTCGACGGAGGCAAAGAAGGCGTCCATGTCGACGTGGAGGATGCTCGGCTCCCGCCGCCGTCCCACGTCGGAGGCGCCCACCGGCGGAGATCCGAGCTCAGCCACCGAGGCGCAGCCGCCGGAAGCCCTCGGCGTAGACCACGCCTGCACGGCGGCCTTCCTCTTCGGCACGTCGGCGAACCGCCTCCGCCGCCCATCCAGCCTCTGCGCCGGCGAACTGGCTGCGATGGCACTCGACCGCCGCCGCCTTGACCTCGACCGTCTCCGAGATGTCCACCCACACGTCGGGCTCCAGGGTTCCCGAGAGGTACACCGCCGACACCTGGTGCGGCGGGCCAGCTTCGGGGAAGTAGAGCGGGAGCGCGGCGGAAGGAGACAGCGCGTCGAGCAACGCCCATCCCGCGACCCTGTGGTCGCGGTGGTTGAAGTACTCCTGCCCGAAGAAGACCGCAGTCGGGTCGTGACCGAGCACCACCTCGGGACGCAGCGAACGGACGAGCCCGACCAGCTCGCCGACGAATGTCGGCCTCCGGTCGAGCTCTCCGTCGCTCGCGCCAAGCACGCAGTACGAGGCGAGGCCGATCGTCTTCGCGGCCGCGGCGAGCTCGCCGGCGCGACGCCGGGCGAGCTCCGCGGGCTGCACCGCGCGGTCGCGCGTTCCACGGCCGCCGTCCGTGCAGACCACCAGGTGGACCGAGGCGCCCTTCCTCGTCCACGACGCGAGGGTGCCGCCGCACGCCACGTCGGCGTCGTCAGGGTGGGCGTAGACGGCGAGCGCGACGCCGGGCACGGAGGTGACGAGCTCGGGCACCGCAGTCAGCCCGCCGGAGTCAGGCCCGCTGCTTGGGCACGGTCGTCTTGATCAACAGCCCGACTTCTCGCTGGAAGTCCACCGCGTCCTCGAAGCCCTTGTAGACGCTGGCGAACCGCAGGTAGGCGACGTCGTCGAGGTCCTTCAGCTGCTCGAGGACCGCCATCCCCACCCGTTGGCTCGTGGGCTCGGGCGACTCCGCCCGGAGCTGCTCTTCCACGCGGCTCGCGAGCTGCTGGAGCATCTCGCCGGTGACCGGTCGGTTCTTGCAGGCGGCCTGGACGCCTGCGACCAGCTTCGCCCGGTCAAAGGGCTCGCGCTGGCCGGAGCGCTTCACCACCCACAACGGCTGCTCTTCGACACGCTCGAAGGTGGTGAAGCGACGGCTGCACCCGAGGCACTCTCGCCGGCGTCGGATCGCCGCGCCCTCGTCGGCCGTGCGCGAGTCGACGACCCTGTCGTCGTCTGCACCGCACCACGGACACCGCACCCCGACGACGTTAGTGCTGCGCGGCTTCAGCGCACCGCCGCCGACCTGCCCGATCAGGGGATTGGGATGCGCTCGCCTGGGACGACGACCGCTGAGCCGATCTCCCTGGCGAGCGCCTCGGCCAGCGGCCTCGGGTCGCCGCCACCGTCCAGGTGCGACGCGATCGACCACAACGTGTCGCCAGGGCGCACCACGTAGATCCTCTCGGAAGCGATCTGGCCATCCCCTTGGGGGTGCACCTCGGCGGGCGCCCCGCCGAGCGGCGCGATGGGAAGCGCGAGCGCGCACGTCACCCCAGCGCCGATCACGCCGAGGAGCACGCCACGGCGGCGCCGACGAACGGCCGAGCCCCGAACCTCGCGCCGTGAGACGTCCACTCTGGTGCGGACCGCGGCGGACACGTCGGGCCAAGGAACCACCGGGCCCGTCGAACCCATGCCAGACCGCGCATGCGGCCTCGCCTCGGCGTCCGCGACGGCGCGGTCACGGACGAGCTCGGGCACCGAGCACCGCCACGACACGCCAAACCGACCCGCCGACCAGTCTGTGGCCCCGTCGTCCAGTACCGGTGCGATCACCATGTCCCTGCTCCTCGTCCATCCATGTCGGGTCCTTTTGCCTTGTCGGGCCATCTCCGGACCTGCTCCGGGATCGCCTCTCGGGTTCTCGAGCGCCGCCGGGCACCCTGGCAGGGGCGAACACCCGTTCGCCTTCCACCCCGATCTCATCACGAACATACGTTCGTGTCAAGGTGTACTGCGAACAGATGTTTGCCCTTGGGAGGCCCCACCGCTATGCTCTGGCAAACATATGTTCGTCACTGTCGGCGAGCCTACGAGGAGGTTGTGACCGTG
>JAJYXE010000028.1 GCA_021791145.1 Actinomycetes bacterium
CGTTCGTGCGCTTTTGATCGACGCCGAGGATCCCGTCACCGAAGATGGCTGCACACTTGGACGCTTCGAGTGTCCCGACGAGCGCGCTCCGCCGGCGAGGAGCGCCTCAGCCTCGGCCGTCGCCGCCTGCGCCTTGGCGATCTTGCTCTGGTAGCCACCGAGGTCGCCCGCCTTGAGGTCGGCTTGCGCCTTCGTGAAATCTGTGGCGGCTTCCTGGAGCAGTGCCCGGGCTCTTGCAATCGAGGCCGAAGGCTCGCCCGAGGGGGGCGGCGAAGGCGAGGAGCCCTGCGACGGCTGGGAGCCAGACGATGGGGAGGATGACGGGACGTTCGGTGATCTGGGTGTTGTCGTGAGGTTCCCCCCTGTGCTCTTGAGGGTCGTCCCGAGCAGCGTGTTCAACGTCGCGCCCAGTGTCCGCTCCATCTGCACCCGCTGGCCGAGCACTGCGATCACGTACTTCAGCTGGGGCTGCGGGACCGCCTTCGACTCGACGTAGAGAGGCCGCACGTAGAGCACGGACCCTCCGACGAGCACCGGAAGGATGTTTCCGAGCAGCACGGACGATCCTTCCTTGTTCAGGAGCGTGATCTGGCTCGAGATTGTCGTTGTCTCAGCGATCTCGGTCTCCGCCTGAATGGGCCCGATCTTGCTCTTCCCCGGTGGGGTCTCGTACACGTGGAGCTGACCGAACTGTGTCGGATCCGAATTTCCGACGAGCAGGGCGCGGAGGAACTGGCTGTCGATCCCTGCAGCTCCCGCAGGGACGTACGCGTCGGTGACGGTGAACGACTGTGTCGTCTGGCCCGGCTCTGCTTCGACCTGGTAGACGGGTGTCATCGGTTGGTAGCTGCTGATGATCCGACCCTGCGAGGTCAGGACGTGGTTGTACCTGAGCAGCTGTGTCGGCGAGCTCACGCCCGTCGTCGGAGACACGATCCACGCGTCACCCGCGCTGTAGAACTGCGCGGGCGAGGTGATGTGGTAGCGGCCGTAGACGGCCGCCTGGACCGCGAACAGGTCGCTGCCATAGCGAAGCTGTGCCCGTACCGACGGGGGCATGTCCGACTCGGGCGTGAACAAGCCGGGGAAGGCCGACTCGTAGGCCTGGAGGATCGGGTCGTGGTCCATCGCGTAGAACGTCATCTTTCCGGAGTACGCGTTCACGACCACGACCACCGAGTTGCGCACGTAGTTGTAGCTCGTCGTGAGACGGGCACCTGGCGGGAGATCGAAGCTACCGGCATTCTGCGAGTACGGATAGTTCGCCGTCGTGGTGTACGCGTTCAGGATCCAGTCGACGTGCCCGTCGACGAGCGCCGGGTACGGCTGGGCGTCGTAGCTCAGGAACGGCGCCACCTTCTGCGCCATCGAACGCACGTCGCGGATGAACATGATCCTCGACCGTGTCGTCACGAGGTTCGACAGCAGAAGGTTCAGATCGCCCAGTCGAAGAGCAAAGGCGGCGCGGGTGAGAAACGAGCCGAGCCGCACGCCACCGGTGCCCCGGTAGTGACCTTCGACGTCCGTTCCTGTGGGCGTCAGGCCGTCGAGCTCGCGCTGGCGGGTGTCCACGACCACGTAGCCTGGCTGCTTCACTCCGAAATAGATCGCGGGCTGCCGGACTTGCGGGAAGCCTGGCACGGACTTGTCCGGCACATCGCTGATCGCGAAGACGGGGTTGCCCTTGGTGGTGGCCTCGTTCGCCTCGGCCATCACCAGACCTTCCCCGTGCGTGTACTGGAGGTGCTCGTTCACCCAGCTCGAAGAGGGAAGGTTTGTCGAATCGATCTGCCTGACGCCGACGATCACCGGCCGGATGGTCCCTCCCGCTGTGTACCGGTCGACCTGGACCGTCTGGAAGGTGTAGTAGCCGGTGATGTCTTGCTTGGTTCGGAAATCCACCAGCGAGATTGTCGAGCTCGGGTCCCACAGGCGGATGTTGTCGAGCGTTGTGAGATGGGCATCGACTGTCGAAACCGGCACGACTGTTCGGTCCGGGTACCTCGACACCTTGACGTGGTCGATCCCATATGCATAACGAGTCGCTTCGATGTTGCGGGCGATGTAGGGCTGCTCGAGCTTGCTCTGTGCCGGGTTCACCTCGAGCGCCTGGAGCACGGCGGGGTAGATGACGCCGATCACGAGCGCGACAAAGGCCCACACGCCCACCGCCAGGACGGGCAGCGTCCAGCCCTGTCGGCGAATGTTGTACAGCAGGATCGCGGCGGCGAACAGTGACACGAAGAAGAGGAGATCGATCGCAGGGAGCCTCGCATGCACGGCGGTGTAGCCGGCACCCTCGACGTAGCCGTTGGTCGACAGCTCGAGACCGTAGCGAGCCAGGACGTACCCGCCTGCCTTCACCAACGCGATCAGGGCGACCAGCACGGAGAGGTGAACCTTCACGATCGGCCTAACCCGTGGAGCCCCCCGTGGACGGATGCCGCCGTTCAAGTAGTGGAAGACCGCGGTGAGCACGAGCACCACGACGAGCGACGCGAGGGTCCAGTTCACCAGGAACTGCAGGAACGGCAGCCGGAAGACGAAGAATCCGTCGTTCAAGCCGAACAGCGGATCGGTGTGTGGGAACGACCTCGCGTGCGTGAAGAGGAGCCAGTTGTTCCACTGTCCCAGGGTCGTGGCCGCGGCGATCAGCGCGATCGCCAGTGCCACCACCGCGTACACGCGTCCCGCGTAGGGACGCACGACCCGCTGGTAGCGAAGCACGAAGTCGTCTGCCGGCTCGACCGAAAGCGTATGCGCGGCGATCCGATCGCAGATGACGAGGTTCGCCCAGAGCAGGACGAAGAAGGCGGCGCCGAAGCTCGCGAAGAGGCCGACCTTCACAGCGAGGAGCGTCGACCATACGCGATGGAAACCCACCGAAGAGAACCAGAGGCTGTCGGTGTACAGCCCGGCGAGGGAGCGGAGAGAGCCGAGCAGCAAGATGAGGATGACGACGCTGCCGACGATCCACCACCGTGCGTGACGCGAGCGCGGCTTGGCCACGCGCGAAGGGACGTCAGGTGGAGTTCGCACCCCAAGAAGCCTAAGACGCGGGTCGATTCAACTGGGGGTCGGGAGGACGAGACACCTGCAACCGGCATGCGCTGGAGGATGCCGGTGCCCGGTCGGAAACTCGGCTCCTGCTGCGACGTACCCCGCAAGCGCGTTGTCCTCGCAGTCGGCACATCCTGGTCCGACACCACTCCGGCTCCAACGCACGCTCCGCCTCCCGGCACCCGCGAGGACCCCCTTCGAGAATGCCTGCAGCGCGCCGTCCTCGGCGAGACGCTCGATGCGCTCCCCGCGCCATTCCCGGTACGCGGCACCGATGCGCTCGGCTGCGTCGGGGACTTCGCCACCCTCCAGACGGCGTCTGATCAACGCGACCACGGTCGACGCCAGCTGCCCGCTCAAAGCGTCGATCTCCCGCTGGTCAGGGGGGGCCACCCTGCCCTGCCGCCCTCCCAAGAGTGAGCGGGCGAAGGCAGTTCCCGCTGACATTGCGTCGCGCACCGACTCCATCGCGGCCTTCGCGTAGAGGGACTGTTGCGAGGCTTCCTCGGCCAGCAGCTCCTCGCTCCACTCCCCCGTCCCTTGCCGGAGGCGTTCGAGCAGCCCGTTCTGGTCGTCCTGCAACGCGCGCTTCAGCTTGCGCGCCAGCGTCACCACGATCGGGTCGAGGGCGTCGGCCCGACGCGCGAAGGCGGGCGCGTCCGGGGAAACCTCGCCTTCGCGTGCTTGCATGTCCTGCACGCCATCGGCACCGCCGCCATCGGCAGCGTCGGCAGGGGCGTCGCCGGCGTCGACCACGGCGTCGACAGGGACGACAGCTCCAGAGTCGGCGGTCACCGTTGCGCCGCTGCCCACGTGATCGGTGTCGCCCTCCTCGACTGTCCCGCCCTGGACGACCGCCGTGGCGACTCCGACCGGCTCCGCGGTCGGTCCGTCGGCTGCAGCATCGGCGTCGTCGGCGGGGGGAGCACGACGCGCAGCGGTGCCAGTACCTTCCTCAGCTGCAACTTCAGCCTCATGCACGCGCTGTCGTGCCCTCAGTCGAGCGAAGAGCTCCTCGACGCCCGATCCAGAGACTTTCGCATCCGAGGTGGCAGGGTCCGGCACCTCCGGCACCTCGGGCGGCTCTGGCACGTCGTGAAGGCGGCGCGCACCCCCAGTAGCGAGGGCGGGGTCGTCCTGCCAGTCATGCACCACCGCGCCGTCGGCCACGGGTCCCGGCGCGGCGGCTCCCAGTGGGACCCCCGGTCCTGTGCCTCCCGGTGCGGCATCTCCCAGTCCTGCGCCTACCGGTGCGGCGCCTCCCGGCCCAGCAGCTGCCTCGTCGTCCGCACCACCCAGCGAGGGGTGGCCCTCGGCGCGCAGCTCTTGTGCAGGCTCCACGACTGCCGTCGCGATGTCGTCGAAGCGCAGCACGGCGATCGCCGGGCGAGCTCGCACTTCCTCGCTGGTCGCGGGCTGCGAAGCTCGACCGACGCTCCGCGAGCCGTGGCGCACAGACGCCACGAGGTCCGCCTCTCCCCCACCCGCCGTGCCCGCCTCGCCAGCCCCACCCGCCGAGCCGGCTTCGCCCGACGCCACCGTGCCGCCCATCACGTCAGTCGAGCGGGCCCTGGCGAGCTCGGCGATCGCGCGCTCGGCCTCCTCGACGAGCAGCGGTTCGGGGACGTTCGTGCTGTGCGTCCCCGCCTCGCCCGCAGCGGCCTCGCGCGCGGAGTCCTCCGCCCTCGAGAGATCCTCCAGGATCCTGTCGAGGGACCGCCGCACCCCGACGACAGACCCGGCGATCTCGTCACGCGCGGCGCGGAGCAGCTCGATCTGGTCGGTGACGAGACGGCGCCGTTGCGCCATGTCGGCGAGGACACGCCGGCGCGCCTCCTGCGCCTGGTCGAGGATCGCCCTGCCGTGCTCACGCGCACGGTCGACCACAGCTCCCGCTTCCTCTCGCGCCGCCTCGAGCGTCGCCGCGGCTTCCTCCCGAGCCTGCTGGCGCAACGCGTTCGCCTCGAGCTCAGCCTCGGCAATGCGCTCGGCAGCCGACGATTCGGCGCTCACCTGGGCGTCCGTCGCCTGCTGCTGTGCGTCCCGTACGATCGCACCGGCGGCTTCCTTTGCCTTTGCAAGGATCCGCGACGCCTCCTCGTGGGCGCCGCGAAGCACAGCGGCGCTGCGCTGCCCGAGCGAGGAGGTGAGAACGCTCTCGTCGATGACCGGATTGCGTGCGCGCTCCTCGGCCTCTTGCAGGTCGTGCAGCAGCTCCTGCTGCCGCCGGTCCGCGTGCTCGAGGGCCTTGGCCAAGAGCTCGAGGTACGAACGGACCTCCTGGGGGTCGAAGCCGCGCCGGACGGTGCCAAAGGAACGCCGTGCGACGTCGCTGGCGTCGATGCGGGAAGTGGAGATCGTCGGATGGTCCTCAGCCACCGAGCAAAGACTATGACGCGTGGCGTACGTCAGGGAGCTATGGCGCGTGGTGTACGTGGGTTGGCGGAACGGAGCCTCCGAGGCGACGAAGGTCGCCCAGCACCTGGCTGAGCGAGCGCACCCCGTAGATCTCGAGCGAGCGCGTCGCCTTGGACGTCGCTGTCGCGACCTGCGCGGCCGGCACGAAGAAGGCCGTCGCCCCGACCCGCTCCACCGCCACCGTCTTCTCGGGGATCCCACCCACCTCGCCGACCGCCCCTGTCGGGGCGATGGTCCCGGTCGCCGCGATCGCCCTTCCGCCGGTGAGGTTCCCGCCCGAAAGCGCGTCGATGATCCCGAGCGTCATCGCGAGCCCTGCCGAGGGTCCGCCGATCGCTGTGGTGCGCAGCGTCACCGGAAAAGGGAAGCGGAACGTCTGCTGGGTCTCGGCTTCCACGCCGAGGAAACCCTGTGTGTGCCAGCCCGTCGCCGTGCAGCCAGGTGTCGAAACCGGGTGCGGCACCGACCTGGGCCAAGCTTCGAGCCGCAACGTCTCGCGGGCCGTCGGACCCGGCACCATCTCCGCGTGGGCGTTCACGTGTGACCGTTCAACGGTCAAACGGACGAGGTCGCCGGCTCGGCGCGAGGCGAGAGCCTGGGCGAACGCGCATGCGTCCGGGGTCCTCTGCCCGTCCACCGAGGTGACCACCTGCCCGATTGCCAGCCCCTTCGACGCCGGTGAACCCGGGACGACCGCGAAGACCACCACCCCGGCGTCGTGCGCCTCGACGTGGTAGCCGAGCCGGGTGAAGGCGGCGGCCTTCGCGGCAGACTGGGATTGCTCCATCTCGAGGTACCCCTGAGCGA
Source organism: Actinomycetes bacterium (assembly GCA_021791145.1). Next base: position 6,286 of record JAJYXE010000028.1, read on the forward strand.
CCAGCTGCGAGGGCGGCGTCGCCGGCCCCAGCACTGTGGCGACGGGCAGCATCTGCGCGTCTCCCCTCACCTTGTCGTAGAGGTAGGTGAGCGCGGTCACCCGTGTGATGTAGACGTCCGTGAGGAACACGTTCCCGTGCACGCGGTGCGCTCGGCCCGTCGGGACCTTCACGAGCGGTGCGACAGGCTGCGCGACGCCCGGCGTGAGCACGTAATAGTCGAGGTTCACGTGGTCGGCGACACCGGCCGCTGCGACGAGCGCGACGACGACGGCGACCACCACCTCGAGCCACCGAGGGACGCGCCGGGCTCTGCGTGGCCCCTCCGGGTGGCCCGTCCCCAGCGCGACACCGGCCCACGACCCCTCGGCGTCGGGGTCCTGGGCCGCGTAGGGCTGTGTCGTGCGGCTGGGGTTGGGCTCGGACATACTCGGTCGGTGGAGGACGATCCTGCCACGCAAGACGGGCTCCGCCCGGTCGATGTGGTGGTCGCCGGGCACCGCAAGGACGCCGAGACCGTCACGCGGGCGTTGCGCTCTCACGACCCGCGACTGCGGGAGGTGGCCCTTGAAGCGCTCGCCCGGGTGGGCGATCTCGACGCGGCGACCGTTGCGCGCGTGCTTCGCGAGGACCCCGATGCTCGCGTGCGTCGTCGCGCGTGCGACCTCGCGGCGGGATTCCACGAGTCAGGCTCGCTCGTCTCCGCCCTCCGCGGCGCGCTCGACGACCCTGACGCGCTGGTCGTCGAAGCCGCGTGCTGGGCACTCGGCGAGACGCCGACCGCCCCGGTCGACGAGCTGATGCGGATTGCGCGTTCGCACCCGGACGTCAGGGCGCGCGAGGCCGCGGTCGCCGCGATCGGCAGCATCGGCGATCCCAGGGGACTGCCCGCATTGCTGGGCGCGCTCGACGACCGGCCAACGGTGCGCCGGCGGGTGGTCGTCGCTCTCGCTGCGTTCGATGGCGACGAGGTCCAGGACGCGCTGCGCCGCGCCGCAGAAGATCGGGACTGGCAGGTGCGCGAGGTCGCCGAGATCGTTCTCGAGGCCGGAGGCGAGGGCGGAACGCCGGCATAGCGGCGCCGCCCCGTGCTTTCGCCGACCCCGTGCGAACCCCGTGCCGACCCCGCAGAGACCCCGTGTCAGCCCCGCGGCGACTAGGGTGACCCTGCGGCTGCGTTCTGCGATTCGCGCAGATGGGTCCTCGAGAGGGGTCCGCCAGAGCGGTGGCGTGGTCGCTCGATCCGATGATCGCGAAACTGCACGAGGGAGGCTCTTTGGACGCGGCGAAGAGGTGCGCGCCATGAGCGCCTCGCCCCTCAGGCAAGCTCCTCGCGCAAGCCCGCGACTCGCAGAGCTGGTCAGGTCGGTTCCTGAGGATCCGGCCGGACGAGAGCTGCTGGCGCGCTTCTATCGCGCGCTCGGTGACCCGACCCGCTTGGCGCTTCTCGCCTTCTGCGCCGACGACGAGCGCACCGGCACCGAGTGCGTCATCCACGCGGGTCTCTCCCAAGGGCGCGTCTCGGCGCACCTCGGGTGCCTCGTCAGCTGCGGCCTGCTCGAGGTACGACGGGCCGGTCGCTTTGCGTACTACAAGGTCGCGGACCCCCGCGTGGCTGCGCTCGTCCAGCTCGGGGCATCCATGGTCGCCGAGCACGCTGCAGGGGTCGCGGCGTGCACGAGGGTGGCGGCCGCTCGGTGACGAACCGTCGCTCTGCTCGCACAATCGGCGTCTGATCTGAGCTCGGCGGGCGTCGCCCACCTGTGCGCGGCGCGAGGCCATGCGAGCGCCTTCGTGGGTGGCCGCCTGCAGCCGCCCGTCTACCTGCCGCAGGCGACCACCGGCGGTCCTGCGACCACCCGCGGCCCTGCGACCACCCGCGGCCGCGCGCCTACCCCCGAGGTGTCGCTACCCGGTGCCGGTCGCGAGGACGCGCCGGCCGTCTCGACCGGCTCAGCCCTCGGCCGCCGCGAGGATCGGCTGCAGCCGGTCGATCGACTCGATGCAGCGCCCCGCGCCGAGCGCGACGCACTCGAGCGGCATGTCCACGAGGCGCACCGGCACTCCGGTCGTCTCGGCCAAGCGCCCAGGCAGCCCGCGCAGCAGCGCGCCCCCACCGGTCAGGTGGATCCCCTCGAACATGACGTCCTGGGCGAGCTCGGGGGGCGCCTCGGCGAGGCACTTCGCGGCCGCCTCGAGGATCTGGGACGCGTGCTCCTCGAACGCGGTACGCACCTCGGCGGAGCTCAACGCGACGGTCCGCGGCGTCCCCGTTGACACGTCCCGGCCGCGCAGCTCCACACCCTGCTCGTCGCCGTAGGGGGCGGCCGAGCCGATCGCGAGCTTGACCGCCTCAGCCGTTCGCTCGCCGATCGTGACGCCGAACTTCGCGCGCACGTGCGACTGGATCGCGGCGTCGAAGTCGAAGCCGCCACAGCGGATCGCCCGGGTCGAGACCACGCCGCCCAAAGAGATGACGGCCATCTCGGAAGTGCCACCGCCGACGTCCACGATCATCGACCCGACGGGCTCGTGGACCGCGAGCCCAGCACCGATCCCTGCGGCGAGAGGCTGCTCGATGAGGAAGCAGTTGGCTGCCCCTGCGCGACGCGTCGCTTCGACCACGGCCCGCCGCTCCACCGCAGTGATCGCGGACGGCACGCAGACGAGCACCTTTGAACGGCTGATCCTGCTCACCCCGACGCGTCTGAGCAGCATGTGCACCATGCGCTCGGTGATCTCGAAGTCGGTGATCGCGCCGTGACGCATCGGTCGCACCGCCACGATGTAACCGGGGGTCCGGCCGATCATCTGCCACGCCTCGTCGCCCATCGCGAGCACGCCCTTGGACCGCGAGTCCATCGCGATGACGGTCGGCTCGTTGAGGACGATCCCCCTCCCCTTCATGTAGACGAGCGTGTTCGCCGTGCCGAGGTCGATCGCCAGGTCCCGGGACACCGGATCACATGGTAGGCAGACAGGGGCGACGTCAACGCAACGGACCTCCTCGGTAACCTCGCTGCGTGAGCTTGGGGCGTCCCGAGGGCGATCCGGACGATCCGGAAGCCGGTGCTGGCGGGTGGGTGCCGCCGGAGTCCCGCACCTGGCGCCACCCCTCGGAGCTCCACGCGGCAAGCGTCGCTGCCGTGCTCACGGCAGCGCACGGCTGGCGACGCGGAGCAGCGCTCGTGGTGGGCACGGCCGCGCTCATGGCGATCGCCGCAGGCGCGTTCCTGCTCGCCAAGACCAGCTCTTCGCCGCGCACGACGCTCGACACGATGCCGGTCGGCACCGCGGCGGTCACCCCGTGCTGCACGCTCTCGCCGCTGCTCACCCGTGACGCGGAGCAGGCGGTCGTGTCCATCGAGCCAACCGTCGGCCCCGGCGCGACCGGCTGCGGCGTCGTGATCGCCAGCGAGCTCGTGGCCACGACGCAAGCCGCGCTCGCCGGCGCGCGCGAGGTGCGGGTCATCGCCGCGACAGGGCGACTGCTCGACGGCGACGTGATCGCGACGGACCCCACGTCCGGGATCGCCCTCGTGCATCTCAATGCGCCGCTGCCCGCCGCGCGAACGGACGTCGGGGACACACTCGGCGCCGGGATGCGCGTGCTCGCCTTCACGATGCGTCCCACGCCCGGTCCGGCTCCGAAGCCCCTCTGGACGTCGGCGACGGTCGTGTCCGTCGGCCAGCCGCCCCCCGGGGGGCCGGTCGACTCGATGGCAGAGATCACGGTGCGCGGCGCGTCCGTTCCGCCGATGCCCGGTGAGCCGCTCATCGACTCGCACGGGCGCGTAGAAGGCATCCTCGCCGCCGCGGACGGCTCCGAGCGGTCGTTCCTGCCGATGTCCCTCGTCGTCGGCGTCAGCGACGATCTCGAGACCATGGGCAGGGTCCGGCACGGCTGGCTCGGCATCACCGACGCTGCGCCCCGCGGCTCGCCGGGGGCGCAGGTCGTCTGGGTGGACCCCCACGGCGCGGCCGCGCGCGCGTTGCGCGCCGGGGACGTGATCGTGGGCGTCGACGGATGGCGCGTCCGCTCGCCTGCCGACCTGCGCTCGATGCTCTACGTCATGGCCCCGGGAACCAGGGTCTCGATGGAGGTGGAGCGGGGCTCCGGGCTGGTGCGGACCGTCGTCGAGCTCGCCCCCTCGCCGTAGCATCGGCTGAGTGACGACCAACGACCCGTTCCAGGGTCTGCTGCAGGATCTCCTCAAGGTCATCGGCGGCGCGCCCGGGAGCCAACAGGCCTGGCTCGAAGCGGCGCGCTCGCTGGCACACGGGGTCGCCACCGACGGTGAGCCGGAGACCAATCCCGACCCGATCGTGCGGATCAGGTTCGAGGAGCTGGGACGTGTCGCAGAGCTCCACGTCGCCCAGGCGACGGGCCTGCCGTTCGACCGGTCACCGGTCCTCGTCCCGGTGGGGCCCGGGACGTGGGCCTTGCGCGCTCTGGAGGCGTGGGCGCCGACGCTCGGCCGCATGGTGGAGGCGCAGCGGGCGGCGCCTGCTCCTCCTGTCCCCTTCGAGGACGCGAGCGACGTCGAGGCGCTGCTGGCGCGCTTTGCGAGCACGCTCGGACCTGTGCTCATCGGGATGCAATTCGGCTCCGCCGCCGGTCACCTCGCCCGGCGGGCCCTCGGGCAGTACGCGCTGCCGCTGCCCTGGCCCACCTCCGCAGAGGTCCTGGTCGTCCCGGACAACGTGCACCGCTTCGCGGAGGAGTGGAGCCTCCCAGAGGACGAGACCCGGTTGTGGGTGTGCCTGCAGGAGCTGACTGCCCACGCGGTCCTCGGCCGCCCGCACGTCGCCGCGCGGATCGGTTCGCTCGTCGACGCGTTGGCGCTCGACGTCGTCGCGACCCACCAGGGGCTCGCGGAGCGTCTCGGGAGCCAGGCGGGCGACCCCGAGGCGCTGCAGCGCATCCTCTCTGACCCCGAGGCGCTGCTCGCGGACCTTCTCACGCCCGGGCAGCGCCGGACGTCCGAAGACTTGGTCGCGCTCACGACGGTGGTCGCGTCCTACGTCGACCACGTCACCCGCGAGCTCGGCGCCGCCCTCGTCGGTTCGGCCGGGCCCCTCGGCGAGGCGTGGTACCGCTACCGGGTCGCGGAGTCCGCTTCGGAGCAGGCTGCTGGCGCGCTCTTCGGGCTCGACCTCACCCGTCGGCAGGTCGACCGCGGGGCGGCGTTCGTGCGCGGCGTGATCGAGCGAGCCGGGCCGGAGAGCCTCCAGCGGCTCTGGGACGACCCCCGCCACCTTCCGACGCCCGCCGAGGTGGACGCGCCCGGCCTCTGGCTCGAGCGGATCTCCCTCCCGGAGCTCCCCGACCCCTGAGCGCCACGGCAGGCCCCGCTACTCGGCGCCTTCGCCCTCTTCGGGGAAGCCGAGATCCCATTCGAGCGCGAGGTGCTCGCGCTCGGCGTCCCGTACGACGCGCTCGCGGTTGCGACGGAACTGCGGGTCGTGCGGCGGCAGCAGCACGAGGCGGGCAAGCGCCCGCTCCCGGAAGGCCTCGATCACCTCTGGGTCCCCGTAGTCGGACTGCACCTCCCAGTGCGGCGCGACCGGGCCCAGGTAGACGATGCGGACGTGGCCGATCGGCTCAGGGGTCTGCTCGGTGGTCGGATCTTCCATCTGGCCAGCGTAACCGCTGCATCTCACCACCCGAAAGGTGCTCGTCGGGGACAACCGTGCCTCCGGCGCCGGAGCAAACGTGTCAATTCCGTGTCACCGCGGCTAGTGTGGGTAGCCGACAAGGGAGCGTTGCCAATGAACACCGACTGGATGGCACGAGGAAAGTGCCGCGACATCCCGCCTGCGGTCTTCTTCCCGAGCGACGGGCTCGGCGTGCAGGCAGCGCAGCGGATCTGCGAGGGGTGCCCCGTCGCGACGACATGTCTCGAGTACGCGCTCGAGAACCGCATCGACCATGGCGTGTGGGGCGGCTGCTCCGAGCGCGAGCGTCGCCGGATCCTCCGGCGACGCCGTACGCCGCTCACCACGGTCCCCGGATCCTGAGCCCATCCGCCAGCCCGGGGGCGCTGAAGCCCCTCGAGTGCGTCGCCAACGTCAGCGAAGGACGCGACCACAGAGTGCTGCGCGAGCTGGCGGACGCGTGCGGCGACGTGCTCCTGGACGTCCACGCAGACCCTGACCACCACCGGTCGGTGTTCACGCTGGCCGGACCTCCCGACGAGGTCCAGGGCGCCGCCCGGTCCCTCGCACGAGTCGCGCTCGCCACGCTCGATCTCTCGGCCCACGACGGCGCGCACCCTCGCTTCGGGGTCCTCGACGTCGTCCCTTTCGCCCCGCTCGGCACCTCGGAGCTTTCGGACGCGCTCGGTCAGCGCGACGCGTTCGCCGCGTGGGCGGGAGCGGCGCTCGGCCTCCCCTGTTTTCTCTACGGGCCGCTCCCCGGCGGCGAGGTCCGCTCCCTGCCCGAGGTGCGCCGCGGCGCATTCAGGGCGTTCGGTCCGGACACCGGCCCATCCCATCCGCACCCGACCGCCGGCGCGGCCGCCGTCGGCGCGCGAGGGGTGCTCGTCGCGTACAACCTGTGGCTCGCGGACGCGGACATCACGCTCGCGCGGGCATTGGCTGCCAGGATCCGCGGACCGTCGGTGCGGGCGCTCGGCTTCGGCCTCCCCCACGGGGTCCAGGTCTCGTGCAACCTGCTCGAACCACTGGAGGTGGGACCGGCCCAGGTCTACGACCGGGTCTCGGCATTGCTGCGGGACGCCGCAGCGGACAGCTCCTCGCGGCCGGTCATCCGCCGCGCCGAGCTGGTCGGTCTGGTCCCCGCCGCGGTGCTGGAGCGGATCCCGCCGCGGCGCTGGGCCGAGCTCGACCTCGCGCCCGACCGCACGATCGAGGCGCGTCTCGAGACGACCGCCGAGCAGCCGAGCTGACGGACCGCAGGGCGATCGGTCAGCTCGCGGCGACCTCCGCCCGCCGTGCCGACGCACGCGACCGGCGTACCCGGCGGCGCTCCCGCTCGCTCAGCCCTCCCCAGATGCCGAACTTCTCGCCGTTCGCCAACGCGTACTCGAGGCAGTCCTCCCTCACGACGCAGCCCCGGCACACTTCCTTGGCTTCCCTGGTAGACGCCCCCCGCTCGGGGAAGAACAGGTCCGGGTCCACCCCCATGCAGTTGGCCTGAGCCTGCCAGCTGCGCTCCTGGCGACCGTAGAGCAACGTCAAGAGGTCCACTGGCTCGCCTCCCCTCGCCACTACGTGGCATCGTTGTAATTACAACGATGTCATACTGGGCGGACGAACGCAAGCCCGTCCTTCGAGCCTCGAGACGCCGACCCCGCTCGCGCTCCCCCTGAGCCGCCGACCACGACCGAGCCGAACGATAGCTGCCGGCGGCAGCGTGCGCCATCTTTTTCGTGGCCCCCGTTCCGGAGGAGTGCCAGTGCGCAAGTGGTGCCAGTGCGGAACTGCGCTCCGTGGCGCCCGCAGCTCGCGCCAGGCACGCCGGCAGCGTGCGCCAGCCGAAGCCGCAGCCTGCGCCAGCCGAAGCCGACGCGTGGGCCAGCCGGGCCAGCCGCGTAGCCGCGCCAGCCGCGTCAGAGGGCGCGGCGGAGCTCCCTGCGGTGGCGGAGGAAATCGACCAGCACGTAGCTGCCGAGCGACTCGCGCGACGTCGTGAAGGTCCGCCCGCCGTTCACACGGGCGATCTGCTCGACGAAGGGGAACTGCGTCCGCTCGACGTCGAGCGCGAACACGTTGATCGTGATCCCGGCCCTCGTGCAGCGGACCACCTCGGCCATGGTCCGGGTGAGCGTCTCGGCCACCGGCGGGTAGCTGAACCGGACCTCGCCGTCGGCGTCGACGTGGGCGGTCGGCTCGCCGTCGGTGACCACGATGACCTGCTTGGTACCGTGCTGGCGGGCGAGCATCGTGCGCGCGAGCGCGAGCGCGTGCTGGAGGTTCGTTCCGTACACGTAGTCCCACATCGCGGTGGGAAGCTCCTCGGGCGAGATCTCGCGCGCGACCGCCGAGAAGCCCACGATGCCCAGGTAATCACGCGGGAAGCGCGTCGAGATGAGCGCGTGCAGGGCCATCGCCATCTTCTTGGCAGGCACGAAGTTGTCGCGCATCGGCATCGACATGGAGAGATCGACCGCGACGACCGTCGCTGAGCGGCTCAGGGCCTCGCTCTCGACGATCTCGAAGTCGGCCGCGTCCAGGCGGACCGGGACGCCCGACCCCGAGCGTCTGACCGCATTGTGCACCGTCCGGCCGAGGTCGAGGGTGAAGGGGTCCCCGTGCTCGAAGGGCCGCGACGTCTCCTCCCTGTCGTGACCGGTGCCCGACCAGGCCGCGCGATGGTCGCCGACGCGGTCCCTGCGGAGCTGCGCGAACAGGTCGGAGAGCGCGCGCTGCCCGAGGCGGCGCACGCCCTTCGGGGTGAGCTCGGTCTTGGCGTTGCGGTGCTCGACGTACCCCGCCTCCTCCAGCTCGCGCGCGACGCGCGCGAGCCGCTGCATCGAGCGGGCGACGTCCTCGCCCACGAGCCGGCGGACCTCGTCGAGGTCGATCTCCGCCAGGCTCGCCGGCGACGAGGCAGACCGCAGCACCTCTTCGGCCCGTTCGATGGCCGCGGCCTGCTCGGCGAGGTCGGTCGCCTCGCTGAGGCCGAGGGGGGCGTCGCCGGAGAACCGGAGCCGGTCGCCCCAACCGGCGCCCGGGAGCGCCCGTTCGAGGTTGCGCGCGAGACGCTCCACCTGCCAGCGGAGGTCAATGTCCTCGAGCAGCGACTCGGCGAGCGAACGGAGCTCGTCACGCTGCGCGCCCGACATGGAGCGCCACATCGCCTCCGCCGCGGCGAGCCGGCGCGCGAGCTGCTCCAGGAGCTGGTCGAGCGTGTCCGCGCCGGGGAAGAGATCGCCGAACTCCTCCTTGAACACCTCGAAGCCCGGATCCGGCTCCTCGCCGCGCGCCCGTTGCTCGATCATGCGGTTCAACCGGTCGAAGGCGTCGCGCAGGCGTGCGAACTGCTCGGAGCCGGTCGTGCGCATCGCCTCGGACACGCCGCGGAAGTAGGTGTCGGCGACCTCCCTGCGCAGCTGCTCGACCAGCTCGTCGAAGCGCTCGCGCGCCTGGGAGGAGACGAAGTCGTAGTGCTGGAGCTCGCGCACGCGTCCCGCGACGTCGCCGGGCAGGAGCTCGAGCACGATGCGTCGCTCGGCCGCGACCTCCGAGGTGACCGCTGCGCGTCGGTCGTCGCCCGAGCGGCGCGCATCGTCCTCGAGCTCGTCGATCGCGCGGCGCTCGTCGGCCACGATCCCCTCGAGCGCCTCGGCGAGCTCCGAACGCCTCGCGTCGGGATCTCCCTGCGCGAGGAGCTCGGCCCTGCGGCGGCGAAGCCGCTCGAGCATCTCGCGCATGCCCATGACGTGCTCGCCGTCCCGTGCCCGCATGCCGCTGCGCAACAGCCGCCGCAGCGCCGCGTCGAGGTCGCCTCCCGAGAGCAGCTCGTCGGTCAGCTCGCCCAGCAGCGCGTCCGGGTCGACGTTGGGCTCCTCCTGGGACCCGTCCCACGCGGAGTAGGCGTAGCGGACGGTCAACTCAACGCCTGGAGCGGTAGAGCGCGCGGCTGCCCGCGGCGTCCTTGTTCAGCCGCTTGGTCAGGTGGAGACCCTCGAGCACGAACTCGACCGCTGACGCGAGCGCAGCGGGCGACTCGCCGGGGCCGGCGAGCGCACGTGCGGGCGCCTCGATCGCGGGCACCTCGCGCAGGGCCGCGAGGTAGGCGGCCGCGGGGAGGTCGTCGCCGGTGTGGACCACTTTGCCCGCCTCGAAGTCTGCGACGACGCCGGCGGGGTCCTGGAGGACCACCCGGCGGCGGAAGACGGCCAGCACCGCCGCCGCGACCAGCTGCGCGACGAGCTCCTCTTCGCGTCCCTCCTCGAGCGTCTCGACCTCGACCTTGCCCTGGGTCGAGCTCACGAGCGCCGCGAGGTCGCTCACCCGCGGGACCGCCTCGGGCTCACCGGTGCGGAGCGCCCGGCGACGCGCGTTCGCGACGAGGGTCTCGAAGTTGGCGATGCTGAGGCGGACCGACACGCCGCTGCGCTGGTTCAGGTGCGGGTGACGTCGTGCAAGCTGGCTGATCTCGCCCACGACCTCTTCGAGGTACGCGGGGACGGCGACCGGGACCCCGTCGGGGGGGATGCATGCCTCGGCCCGGACGACGGCGACCTCGGTCGCCGCGTCGCGCGGGTAGTGGGTGCGGATCTGGGCGCCGAAACGATCCTTCAGCGGCGTGATGATCCGGCCCCGGTTCGTGTAGTCCTCGGGGTTCGCAGTCGCCACGAGCAGGACGTCGAGCGGGAGTCGCACGCGGTGCCCGCGGATCTGGACGTCGCGCTCCTCGAGCACGTTGAGGAGGCCCACTTGGATCCGCTCGGCGAGGTCAGGCAGTTCGTTGATGGCGAAGATCCCGCGGTTGACCCGGGGGACGAGACCGTAATGGAGCGTCAGCTCGTCCGAGAGGTACCGGCCCTCGGCAACCTTGATCGGGTCGACCTCGCCGATCAGGTCGGCGATCGAGGTGTCCGGCGTCGCCAGCTTCTCGCCGTACCGGTCGGAGCGGTGCACCCAGTCCACCGGGGTGTCGTCTCCTTCGTCCGCGAGCCGCAGCCGCGCGTAGCGCGAGATCGGCTGGAACGGGTCGTCGTTCACCTCGGAGCCCGCCACGACGGGCATCCACTCGTCCAGCAGTGTCACGAGCGCCCGGACGAGCCGCGTCTTCGCCTGGCCGCGCTCGCCGAGCAGGATCATGTCGTGGCCGGCGAGGAGCGCGTTCTCGAGCTGGGGGACGACGGTGTCGTCGAAGCCGAGCAGCCCATCGACGACCGGCCGCCCCGCGGCGATGCGCGCGGCCGCGTTCCGGCGCAGCTCGTCGGCGACTCGGGTCGGGTGCCAGCCGGACTCGCGCAGCTCGCCGACCGTGCGCGCCAGCTCCGGTCGAGCGCCGGGGGGACCGGGAGCGGGGGCTGCAGGAGGCACCCCTTCGAGCCTACGCCCGGCCCCCGGCTCGCCTGTCGCGCCCTTTGCGCCGGCGGCCGGGATCGGGGGCTCTTCGGCTCCGCTGCTTGGCGAGCGAGCACCGTCGGCTGCCAGCTGGTCAAGGAGGGACCGGGAGCAATAAGGTGCCGAGCGGCGACTGTGCGAGGAGGGTGCGCGTGACGACGATCGAGGAGGCGACGATCACCCCCGTGGCCATCAAGGGCGCGAGGGGCGGTCCCGACGTGACCACGCTCCGGCGGGACCGCTGGTGGGTGCAGCCGCTCGTGACCGTGGCGATCCTGACCGCCTTCGTCGTCTACGCGACCTGGGCGGTCTTCGTGAACAAGGACTACTACGTCGGCGTCACGATGCACCGCGACCTGATCTCGCCCTTCTACTCCCCGTGCATCGCGATCAGCTGCGTCCCGGGGGCGAGGGGCACAGACATCGTCTTCACCTGGTGGCACATCACGCCGGCGCTCATCGTGATCGGTGGGCCTCTCGGGTTCCGCCTCACCTGCTACTACTACCGGCGCGCCTACTACCGCGGCTTCTGGCAATCCCCGCCGAACTGCGCGGTCGCCGACGGCCACCGCCGCTACACCGGCGAGACCCGCTTCCCGCTCGTCCTCCAGAACGTCCACCGGTACTTCTTCCTCATCGGGCTGATCTTCAACGTGATCCTGACCATGGACGCGGTCATGGCGTTCCGGCTGCCAGGCGCGGGCGGGATCGGCTTCAGCGTCGGAACCCTCGTCCTGTGCGTGAACGCGGTCCTGCTGTGGCTCTACAGCATCTCGTGCCATGCGTGCCGCCACCTGTGCGGCGGCGGCCTCCGGAAATTCTCGACCCACCCGGTCCGGCGTCGGCTCTGGGAGCTCCTCACCCCGCTGAACGCGCGCCACATGCAGTTCGCCTGGGCGAGCCTGATCTTCGTCGCCCTCACCGACCTCTACGTCCGGCTGGTCGCGAGCGGCGTGATCACCGACCCGAAGCTGTTCTGACGTCCCGAGAGGCCCGGAGCCCGCGATGACCGACTGCTACTGCTCGCCATGACCGACTACGAGACCCACCGCTACGACGTGATCGTCGTCGGGGCAGGCGGCGCTGGGCTCCGCGCCGCGGTCGAGGCGAAGTCGCGCGGCCTGTCGACCGCGCTCGTCTGCAAGTCGCTCTTCGGCAAGGCGCACACCGTCATGGCCGAGGGCGGGGTCGCCGCGGCGATGGGCAACGTCTATCCGGAGGACAACTGGAAGGTCCATTTCCGCGACACCATGCGCGGCGGCAAGTACCTGAACAACTGGCGCATGGCACAGCTCCACGCCCAGGAGGCCCCAGAGCGCGTCTACGAGCTGGAGGCGTGGGGGGCGCTGTTCGATCGCACGAAGGACGGCAGGATCAACCAGCGGGACTTCGGCGGCCACCGCTACGCGCGTCTGGCCCACGTGGGCGACCGGACCGGCCTCGAGCTCATCCGCACGCTCCAGCAGAGGGCCGTCAGCATGGACGTCGACGTCTTCATGGAGTGCAAGATCCTCCGCCTCCTCCAGGACCCCTCGGGCACCGTGTCCGGCGCGGTCGGCTACTGGCGCCCGACCGGGGAGATCGTCGTCTTCGAGGCGAGAGCCGTGGTGCTTGCGACCGGGTCCATCGGTCGCTGCTACCAGTACACGTCCAACTCCTGGGAGTCGACCGGCGACGGGCACGCGATGGCGATCTGGGCGGGCGCCGACGTGATCGAGATGGAGTGCGTCCAGTTCCACCCGACCGGCATGGTCTGGCCGCTGTCGGTCCGCGGGCTGCTCGTGACCGAGGGCGTGCGCGGCGACGGCGGCGCGCTCGTGAACAGCGAGGGCCGCCGCTTCATGTTCGACTACATCCCCGAGATGTTCCGCGCGGAGACCGCCGAGACCGAGGAGGAGGCGGACGCGTGGTACGAGGACCACGCCAACAACCGCCGCACGCCCGACCTGCTGCCGCGTGACGAGGTGGCGCGCGCGATCAACGCCGAGGTGAAGGCAGGCCGGGGCAGCCC
>JAJYXE010000001.1 GCA_021791145.1 Actinomycetes bacterium
CCCGCCGAGTCGTCCTGGAGGGCGGCGATGCCGTCGAGGTCGCCGGCGCGCACGAGGTCCTCGATCTTCTTCGCCACCGTGGCCACCGAGGTCTGGTAGGGCATCTCGGTGACGACGATCGTCGTCTCGCCGGCCTTTCCTTCGACGATCTCGGCACGGGCCCGGAGCCGGATCGACCCGCGGCCCGTGCGGAAGGCGTCGAGGATGCCTTGGCGCCCGAGGATGAGCGCCCCCGTGGGGAAGTCCGGGCCCTTCACGAACGCCATCAGGTCGTCGGGGGTGGCGTCGGGGTGCTCGAGGAGGTGGACCGTGGCGTCGATGACCTCGCCCAGGTTGTGGGGGGCGATATTGGTGGCCATGCCGACGGCGATGCCCTGTGAGCCGTTCACCAGCAGGTTGGGGAAGCGCGCCGGCAGGACCGTCGGCTCCTCGGAGGTGGCGTCGTAGTTCGCCGTGAAGTCGACCGTGTTCTGGTCGATGCCCGCCATCAGCTCGAGGGCGAGCGGGGCGAGGCGCGACTCGGTGTAGCGCATGGCCGCCGGGCCCTCGTCGGGCCCCGTTCCGCCGAAGTTGCCGTGCCCGTCGATGAGCGGGTGCCGCATCGAGAAGTCCTGCACCATCCGGGCCAACGCGTCGTAGATGGCGGTGTCACCGTGGGGGTGGTACGAGCCCATGACGTCGCCGACGACCTTGGCGCACTTGGTGTGGGGGCGGTCGGGCAGCAACCGCTGGTCGTACATCGAGTAGAGGATCCGTCGGTGGACTGGCTTCAGGCCGTCCCTCACGTCGGGCAGGGCCCGCGACACGATGACCGACATGGAGTACTCGAGGAACGAGCGCTCCATCTCCTCTTGGATCTCGATGGGCTCGACGAGCCCCGACACGGGCTGGTCCGCTCCGGGCCCTCCCGGGCCGTTGTTCCCTCTGGGCATGTGGTGTCCCTGTCCTCGCGACGGCTCGGGGCCCCCCGCCCGGCGCTCCGCTCGTGGTCCCTCAGATGTCGAGGAAGCGCACGTCCTTGGCGTTGGTCTGGATGAATTGGCGGCGCAGGTCGACGTCGTCGCCCATCAGCACCGAGCAGACCTCGTCGGCCAGCGCCGCCTGCTCGACGTTGATCTGCAGGAGCGACCGCTTCCCCGGGTCCATGGTCGTGTCGCGCAGCTCGGCGAAGTCCATCTCGCCGAGGCCCTTCAACCGCTGGAACTCGGCTTTGTGGTTGGGGTGCTCGGCGAGGAAGGTCGCCCGCGCCGCGTCGTCCTTCAAGTAGACCTTCTCCTTGCCCACCAGCGTCGAGTAGAGCGGCGGCTGCGCGACGTAGACGAACCCGCCCTCGACGAGCGGCTTCATCTGGCGGAAGAAGAACGTGAGGAGCAGGGTCCGGATGTGGGACCCGTCCACGTCGGCGTCCGCCAAGATGATGACCTTGTGGTAGCGGATCTTCGTGACGTCGAAGTCGTCGGCGAGCCCGGCACCGATGGCCGAGATCAGGGCCTGGATCTCGTTGTTCTTGAGCATCTTGTCGATGCGTGCACGCTCGACGTTCAGGATCTTCCCCCTAATGGGCAGGATCGCCTGCACTCGAGGGTCACGAGCATCCTTGGCCGAGCCGCCGGCCGAGTTGCCCTCCACGATGAACAGCTCGCTCTCGCGCGGGTCACGCGACGAGCAGTCGACCAGCTTGCCTGGCAAGCCGGCGCCGTCGAGGGCCGACTTGCGGCGCGTGAGGTCACGTGCCGAGCGAGCGGCCACCCGGGCCCGGGCGGCGAGGATCGCCTTCTGGACGACCTGGTTCGCTTCGCGGGGGTTCTCCTCGAACCACTCGGCGAGCTTCTCGTTGGTGGTGCGCTCGACGAGCGAGCGCACCGGCACGTTGCCGAGCTTGGCCTTCGTCTGTCCCTCGAACTGGGGGTCCTGCAACCGGACCGAGATGATGGCCGTCAGGCCCTCGCGGATGTCCTCCCCGAGGAGGTTGTCTTCCTTCTCCTTCAGCGTCCCTTTGGCCCGGGCGTACTTGTTGAGCACGTTGGTCAGGGCCTTCTTGAAGCCCTCCTCGTGCATCCCGCCGTCGACCGTCGAGATGCCGTTGGCGAACGAGTGGATGCTCTCGTAGAAGCCGGTGTTCCACTGGAGGGCGATCTCGACCTCCATGGTCTCCTCGCGCTGCTCGAACGAGCTGACCTTGCGGAAGAGCGCCTCCTTGGAGGCGTTCAGGTGCCGCACGAAGTCGATGATGCCGTCCTTGTAGCGGAAGGTCTGGGGCTCGTTGGCGCCGGGCCGCTCGTCCGTGAAGCGGATCTCGAGGCCCTTGTTCAGGAACGCCATGATCTGGAGGCGCTCGACGACGGTCTGGGCCCGGAACTCGACCTCTTCGAAGATCGTCGAGTCGGGCCAGAACGACACCGTCGTCCCCGTGCGACCCCGCGGCGCCGACCCCGTCACGACGAGCGGACCGGCCGGGCGCCCGCCGTCGCGGAACTCCATGCGGTGGTGGTCGCCGTCGCGGTCGATCTCGAGGACGAGGCGGGTCGAGAGGGCGTTGACCACCGAGACGCCCACGCCGTGGAGGCCACCGGACACCTTGTAGCCACCGCCCTCGCCGAACTTGCCGCCGGCGTGGAGGACCGTCAGCACCACCTCGGCGGCGCTCCGGTCGGGGTACTTGGGGTGCACCCCGGTCGGGATGCCCCGACCGTTGTCGGAGACCCGTACACCGCCGTCTGCGAGCAGCGTGACGTCGATCCGGTCGCAGAACCCGGCCATGGCCTCGTCGACAGCGTTGTCGACGACCTCCCACACCAGGTGGTGGAGGCCGGAGGGACCGGTGGAGCCGATGTACATGCCCGGCCGCTTGCGGACCGGTTCGAGCCCTTCGAGGACGGTGATGTCACCAGCGTCGTAGCTCGACTGCTGGTCCGTATCCTGGCTCGTCAGCGCCACGGGCGCGCCCTTTCAACGTAGTTGGGTGCAGGGACCCGGACGGTACTGCGCACCGCCCCTCCGCACCGTCGGAGCAGTGCTCCGGCCCCGGTGACGGGGAGCTTCGACCGTTCGGCTCCGATACCCCAGTGTACCGCGATGACCATTCCGCCCGGCGCCTCGCCGAGCCCGTCAACGCCGGACGCGCACCACCAGGGACGTGGGCACCTCCCCGCCGATGGCCTGGCGGAGGCGAGCCGCCACGTCGTCGGCGAGCAGGCGCGTCTGGGTCGCCCAGGCCGGGTCGTCGGTGACCACGACGAGGGCGCTCCCTTCGAGCCGGGCGGGCCGGACCCGGGCGGCGAGCGCCTCACCGACCACCTCGGGCCACGCCGCCACCAACGGGCCGATGGCAGGCCCTCCCAGGCCGAGGCGGGTGCCGAGCTGCCCGAGGGAACGGGCCAGGCGGACGGGCTCGCGCGGGCCTCCCTCGGACACCCAGGTCGAGCGCCGGGGGCTCACCGATCTCCCACTCTGCCGAGGACGACCGTCGCGGCGACCGGCACGGCAGTCGGTGGCGGCACGGCCGTGGTGAGCAGCGTCTGCCCAGGCGGAACGCTCGCCAGCAGGGCACTGGCCCGGCCGTGGTCGAGCTCCGAGAAGACGTCGTCGAGGAGGAGGACCGGTGGCGTGCCCGCCCGCGCCGCGGCCAGGCGGTGGGCGGCAAGGCGGAGAGCGAGCGCCAGGGTCCGCTGCTCGCCCTGGGAGGCGTGGGTGCGGGCCGGCAGGCCGTCGAGGTCGAGCCCGACCTCGTCCCGGTGGGGACCCACCAGCGTGGTGCCACGGGCGAGGTCGTCGGCCCGGCCACGGGCGAGGGCGTCTGCGAGGGACCCGTCCCACGAGCGGCGGTAGCCGAGGCCGACAGTGGTGGGCGTGCCGGTCAGCTGACCCACGGTCTCGGTCGCTTCCGGGCCGAGACGCCCGAGGAGCAGCTCGCGAGCGTCCGCCAGGGCGGTCCCGGCCTCGGCCAACCGCTCGTCCCACACGTCGAGGGTGGTGGCGAGGTCGCCGACGAGCCGACCCCCGGACCGTTTGAGGAGGGCGGACCGCTGACGGAGGACGCGCTCGACCGTCTCCGCGTGGGTGGCCTGGCGCGGGTCGACGAGCGCCAGGGTCTCGTCGAGGAAGTGGCGGCGTGCGGCCGGCCCCCCCCGGACCACCTCGGTGTCCTCGGGGGCGAAGACCGTGGCGCGAAGGGCGTCGTCGAGGTCGGAGCGCCGGCGGACCGGCTGGCTGTTGACCAACGTGCGCGACCGGGCGACCGTCGACACCTCGGCGTCGATCGACACGGCCCGCTCCCCTTCCACCGCCACACCTCGGACGACCGCGGCAGTGGCCCCGACCCGCACGAGCGCCTCGCGGGGCACCCCCCGGAACGACTGCTGGGTAGCGAGGTAGGCGACGGCCTCGAGCACGCTCGTCTTGCCCGTCCCGTTGGCGCCGGTGACCACGGTCACCCCCTCCGGGTCAGGCTCCAGCAGGAGCTCCCGCAGGCAGCGGAAGTCGGTGAGGGCGAGCGAGCGGAGGTACACCGTTCGTCGTTCAGGACACCCGGACGGGCATGAGCAGGTACTGGAACTCCGTGTCGTCGGCGGCCCGGACCGTCGCCGGCTTGCTGGCGTCGGTGGTGAGGACGACGACCTCGTCACCGGGGACGGCCTCGACGCCGTCGATGAGGTAGGCGGGGTTGAAGGCGACCGTGAGGTCCGTCCCGTCGAAGTCGGCGTCGACCGTCTCGCTGGCATCGCCGATCTCCTGTGAGACGACGGTGAGGTCGACCCCCCCTTGGCGCATCGACAGGCGGACGGGGGTCGTGTTGTCGCGCACGAGCAGGCGGACGCGGCGCAGGGCGTCGAGGAGGCTGTCCTTGCCCACGTGGAGCCGGTTCGGGTACGAGGGCGGGATGAGCTGTCCGTACTCGGGATAGGTGCCGTCCAGCAGGCGGGTGCTGATCCGGACTCGCCCGGCGGTGAAGGTCATGTCGTGGCCGCTGAACGAGATGCCGATGCCCGCTGGGGCATGGTCCCGCTCCGCAGCGCTGCCGTCCTCGAACGCGGCGGGCGCATGGTTGCCGCCCTCGGCCAACTGCGCCACCCCTGGCACCCGCTGGAGCTCGGCCAGGGCGCGGGCGGGCACCAGGATGTGCGCGGCGTCGAGGACAGGACCACTGACGGGGAGGTCGCGCAGGGCCAGCCGATAGGAGTCGGTGGCCACGAGCCGGATCCCCTCCCCTTCGGAGGCGACGAGCACGCCGGTGAGGAGGGGACGGGCGTCGTCCGTGGACGCGGCACGAACGACCTGACGCACGGCGTCGAGGAGGGCGCGGGCAGGCAGCGACGTGGACGGTGCGGGTGGTTCCTCAGGGACGGGGAACTCCTCGAGGGCGAACGTCTGCAAGCTGAAGTGCGAACGGGCAGCGGCGATCTCCACCCGGTCGTCGCTGCTCTCGATGGTGACGGCTCCCGGTTCGAGGGACCGCACCACGTCGACGAGCAGCCGGGCCGGAGCGACCATGGCGCCGTCGTCGATCCCGATCACCTCCGAGGTCACCGAGATCGTGAGATCGCGGTCGGTCCCCGTCGCGGTGAGCTCGTTGGCGGCCACCGAGACGTAGACCCCACCAAGCGCCATCGACGTGGTCCCTCGGGTGCTCGCCGCCCGACCGGCTGTGGTCAAGGTCTCGACCAACGAGTCACGTTCGCAACGGAACTTCACTCCTGGGTCCTTTCGTCGGGTTGCCCGTCTTCTTGGTTCTGAATTGAGAGAGCAACGGTAGTAAGGGGTGTGGATTGGGGACAACACCCGATCGTCGCAGGTGAGCGGCGGGATCGCCGTGCACAGGTCGTCCACGGTTTCCCCGGTCTGGCGTCCCGGGGGTGCCCGGAGCGTGACGGGTTCTGGACAAGTTCATCTCCGGTCACAGATTGACCACAGGGCGACGGCCGTCCGTCCACAGGTCGTCCACAGGTCGTGGACGACGGACAAGGAGCCGGCCAGGCGCGTGCGTCGTCGGGCCGGGAGCCGACGTCGTGGCCGGGGCGCTCAAGTCGACCCGTTCTTGATCCGCAGGATGAGCTCGGTGACCTGGTTGTAGATCTGGTGGCGCTCCTTCATAAGGTTCGAGATCTTGTCGACGGCGTGGATCACCGTCGAGTGGTCGCGGTTGCCGAACTCGCGTGCGATGGCTGGGTAGCTGAAGTCGGTGAGGTCGCGGAACACGTACATGCTGATCTGGCGGGCGATGACGAGGGGCCGTCGGCGGTTCGGGCCGCGCAGCTCGTCGATGGAGAAGCCGAACATCTCCGAGGTGGCCTCGAGGATGATCTGGGGGGTGATCCGGCGGGGCTGGTTGGCCGAGAGAATGTCAGAGAGCACGTGCTCGGCCAGCTCACGCCGGAGCGGCAGACGGTTGAGGCTGGCGTACGCGGTGACGCGGATCAACGCACCCTCGAGCTCGCGGATGTTCTCGGTGACATGGGTGGCGATGAGCTCCAGCACGTCGTGGGGGACCGAGACGCGCTCTCGTTCGGCCTTGGTCTGGAGGATGGCGAGGCGGGTCTCGAGCTCGGGTGGTTGCACCTCGGTGATCAGGCCCGACAGGAAACGACTGCGGAGGCGGTCTTCGAGGGTCGCCATCGACTTGGGAGGGCGGTCCGACGTGAGCACGATCTGCTTGGCGGCGCCGTAGAGGGAGTTGAAGGTGTGGAAGAACTCCTCCTGCAGCGACTCCTTGCCCTCCATGAACTGGACGTCGTCGATGAGCAGCACGTCGCACTCGCGGTAGCGGCGCTTGAACGCCGTGGTCGTGTTGGTCCGGATGGCGTCGACGAACTCGTTCATGAACGTCTCGGTCGAGACGTAGCGGACGTGGTGCCCGGAGAAGTTCTCCTCGACGTAGTTGCCGATGGCGTGGAGCAGGTGGGTCTTGCCGAGCCCGGCGTCCCCGTAGATGAAGAGGGGGTTGTACGACCGTGCCGGGGACTCGGCCACGGACAACGCTGCGGCGTGGGCGAACCGGTTCGACGAGGCGATGACGAACGTGTCGAAGGTGTAGCGGGCGTCGAGGGCGGACCAGCCGGCGCCGAGCCCCGAGTGGGCGGGCCGCGCGGCCGACCCGCCGGCGGCGGCCGGGGCGGCGCTCGCCGGTGCGCGGACCGCGGGCGGCTCGGGGGGGAGCGGCTCGGGAGCGAGCTCGACGGGGAGCACGTCGAGCCGGACGGCGACGGGACGGCCGACGGTGGCGACCACGGTGTCCTCGATGAGCCCGAGGAAGCGCGACTCGACCCGCTCACGCACCAGCGAGTTCGGGACGCCGAGGACGAGCTCGTTCTCGCCGAAGGTCAGCAGCGAGATCCCCGACAGGTAGGCCTGCCAGCTCGACTCCGAGACCTGTTCGCGCAGGGCTTCGGAGCACAGCTTCCACAACCCCTCGGTGTCGTTCACGTGGGCCTCCGCCCCTGGTGCACTCAGTTGATCCACAGGGACGTCCACAACTGTGGATGATCCGTGGAGACGATCGGGTCTAACCCCGGGCACGATGGCGCGCCACCTGGCTCGTACTGCTCGGCAGCTCCGTCGTCGGCGAGCACATGGGCCCGGGTCCTCCCTCTGACGGCCACTGACCGCCGGCTGCACCAGCCGGAGGTCCGCCGCGCCCGACCGCTGCCAGTCCACGCACGGTACACCCCACCCCGGGGGCGGCGCCGGGGACCGGCCCGGGCCAGAGAGCCGGCCCGACTAGGTGCACAAGGGTGATCGCGCCTAACATGGCCGCTCGCGCCGCCGCGGGGTGGCCGACCCGTCGCGCTGGGCTGGTCGGACGTCCGCCGTCGAGCGGAGGGCGACGCGAGCAGGCTCCGCCGGCTGCCGGGGACGGCGACGGCGGCCGAGGAAGGAAGATCGAGAACGGTGAAGCGGACCTACCAGCCCAACGTGCGCAAGCGTGCGAAGACGCACGGTTTCCGCAAGCGGATGTCGACGAAGTCGGGCCGTGCCATCATCCGGGCTCGTCGTCTGAAGGGTCGCCAGCGGCTCTCGGCATGAGCGGCGCGTGGTCGCGTCGAGAAGTCGCCCCACGGGGCCGGTGACGTCGCGGCGGACGTTCGAGGCGCTCCGCCGCACGAAGCGGCGAGGAAGGTCAGGTCCGGTGACGGTTCGGTACGTGGAGCACGTGGACGGCGGCTCGGAGGTCCTCGTCTCCTACGCGGTGGGTCGCGTGGTCGGTGGCGCCGTGGAGCGCAACCGGGTCCGCCGGCGTCTGCGCGCCGTGCTCACACAGGGTGACCTGGTCCTTCGCCCCGGTTGCTACCTCGTCGGCGCGAGCCCGGAGGCCCGCACCGCGCCCTTCGAGGCGCTCCGGGGATCACTGCGGCGAGCGGTCGAGCGAGCCGTCGGCCCTGACGCGAACGGGTCGGCGCGGTGAGCGGGGCGGGGGCCGTCGTGACCGTCGAGAAGGAACCGATCGGCGGCGAGCCGTCGAGGGCCCGGCGGGGGCCGGCCGGTCTGGCCCTGCAGGCGATCCGTCTCTACCAGCTCGCCCGGCACGGCCGGCCGA
Organism: Actinomycetes bacterium; assembly: GCA_021791145.1. The sequence goes on from JAJYXE010000001.1 coordinate 8,531, forward strand.
CGAGCTGCCGGTACCTACCGACGTGCTCGAGCTACGCCGTCGAGGCGATCGAGCGTTACGGGCTCACCTCGGGCGGGTGGCTCGCCGTCCGCCGCATCTCCCGCTGCCATCCGTGGGGTGGCCGCGGGTTCGACCCCGTCCCTGATCGGAGCCCACGGTGAGCTCGCTGTTCCGCGACATCGGCCGCATCTTCCAGCCGTTCCTGCGCTTCGTCGCCGACGTCCTGGCGTTCTTCTACTCGCTGGTCCCCAACTATCCCGTCGACGTCGCCCTGCTCACCCTGGTGATCATGGCGGTGCTCACGCCGCTCACGGTCAAGGGGACCAAGAACATGGCGGCCATGCAGGCGCTCGGCCCCGAGATGAAGAAGCTGCAGCAAAAGTACAAGGGCGCCGAGAATCGGGTACAGCTCAATGAAGAGATGATGAAGCTGTACCGGGAGCATAATGTAAACCCAGCTTCCGGCTGTCTGCCGATGCTCCTCCAGATGCCGGCCTTCATCGTCTTGTACGAAGTGGTGCGTGGCATCACCAACACCGTGACGATCACCCATGAGCGGATCAACGGCCAGGTCGTCCACATCCCGACGAAGGTGATCGCCGCCCCTCGGTACCTCAGCTCGACGTCCAAGATGTACAAGGACATCGTAGCTGCTCACGGGCATCTCAACGCGTTCGGGATGGACTGGGCGAAGACGCTGTTCGGACACCACAGCTCGATCTGGCTGGCCATTCCCTACTTGGCCCTCGTGTTGGCCTCGGTGGGACTGCAGTACTTGCAGATGTCGCGGATGAACTCGCGCAATCCGCAAGCAGCACAGGCCAATCCACAAGCGGCGGCATTGCAGAAGTACATGCCGCTCATTTTTGGATTTATTTATATCAATATCGCTGCGATCATCAATGTGTACTTCGTCTTCTCCAGCGCGGTACGGATCCTCACACAGGAGATCCTCTATCGGCGGGGCGTGATCCCCGGGGCGCCGGCCGCGGCGACCATCCCGGCCGCCGCGTCGGTCGTTCCCGCCGCTGGCGGGGAGCCGAAGCGACGCCCACCGGCCCGACCGCCAACGAAAGCGAAGCCCGGCGCCCCAACCGGTCCGCGTGGCGGGAAGCCGGTGGCGGCAGCGGCGGACAGCGGGAAGCCGGTGGCGGCCAATGGCGCGGGGAAGTCCGCGCCGAAGCCGACGGCGCAACCTGGCAGGGCTGGGACGCAGCGGAAGCCAGGGGCGAGCCAGACGCCGGAGAAGTCCGACGGAACGGCGCATCCGCGCGCCAAGGACAAGCGAGCACGAAGGACGCGATAGCCAGTGGAGTGGGTGGAGGCGAGTGGTCGGTCGCTGACGGAGGCGAAGGAAGCAGTGCTGGACCTCTTGGGCGTGGCGGAGGACGACGCGGAGTTCGTCGTGCTCAGCGAGCCGCGTCCGGGGTTGTTCGGTCGGATGCGAGGCGAGGCGCGGGTGCAAGCCCGAGTGCGGCCTACGGCTCCCCCACCCAAGCGCGGTGCCCGGCAACGCCGCGGTCGCAGCACTGGGCGGGGACGAGGTGAGCGTCGACCGAGTGGCGGCAGCGAGGAGCAGCGCTCGACGACGGTGGCCTCAGCTCGGCCGAACGGCTCGGCGGGTGACAGCGAGGCGTCGGCCAACGGCTCGGCGGGTGCTGGCGCCCCCGCGAGGAACGGTCGGAGCGGCCGTGGGCGGTCGGGTTCGGGCCAGGGTGGCTCGGGGAACGGGCGTTCCCGCCAGTCCGAACAGGACCATGGACGCGCCGAGAAGGACGCATCGCCCGCGACCGCGGCGGTCGCCGACGATGGAGGACCACAGAAGGGTGGAGAGATGACAGAAGCATCGTTGACCCTCGAGCAGCAGGGCGACGCAGCCCGGACGTTTCTTTCGGGCTTGTTCGACGCCTTCGGGTACGAGGCCTCGCTCGACGTGCACGTGCTCGACGACGAAACGGTCGAGGTGCGGGCCCACGGGGAGAACCTCGGGCTGCTCGTCGGTCCACGCGGCGCCACCCTGGCAGCTGTCCAGGACCTCACCCGGACGTTCGTGCAGCGGCAGTCGGAGGCCCGCACCGACCGGATCCTGGTGGATATCGCCGGCTACCGCGAGAAGCGCACGGCGGCACTGCAGCGGTTCACCACGGGGATCGTCGAGGAGGTCGTCGCCTCGGGCGAGGAGCGGGCCTTGGAGCCGATGAGCCCGGCCGACCGCAAGGTCGTCCACGACACGGTCAACGCACTCGAGGGCGTCAGGACGCGCTCGGAGGGCGTCGAGCCCCACCGGTACATCGTGATCGAACCGGCACGCTGATCCACGGCGGTGCCCGAATCCCCCGACGTGACGGGCACCATCACCGGGATCACGGGCTGGCACGAATCGCCCGCCGTGCGCCAGGCGTTCGAGGTCGGCTGGCGCGCTGGTTTCATCGGTGACGCTCCCCTCGACGACCAGATTGCCCACGCGCTCGGGTTCGCGGCGGTCGTGGACGACGTCGGCGAGGGGAGACCGGCGGTTGTCGTCGACCTCGGCTCGGGCGGAGGCCTCCCTGCACTGGTGCTCATCGAGTGGTGGTCGACGACCCGGTTCGTCCTCGTGGAGGCCCAGGAGCGACGGGCGGAGCGCTTGCAATCGGTTGTCGACACCACCGGGACCGGAGGTCGGGTGACCGTCGTCCACGAGCGTGCCGAAGTGGTTGGGCACGAGAGGGCGTGGCGGGGAGCGTGCGACGTGGTGACGGCGCGGTCCTTCGGCAAGCCGGCGGTGACCGCAGAGTGCGCCGCACCGTTCCTCCGGGTTGGCGGGTTGCTGGTGGTGTCGGAGCCGCCGACGGATGTCGACCGTCGGCGCTGGCCAGTAGCGGGCTGTGCGGAGCTTGGCCTCGAGCCGCTGCGCGCTGTTCGCGTGGACGATCGCTTCGGTTACCAGGTGCTCATCCAGCGGACGACATGCCCCGAGCGGTTTGCACGGCGGACCGGTGTCCCCGCGAAGCGGCCGCTCTTCTGAGCGGTTGTTCGGCACGTTCGACCCAGCACGACGTCGAGGTGGCGGTCTCTACATCCCTGAGCGGGTTCGTACGACGGCCCATCGTGAGCGGTGTACGTTGGGATGGCGGTCGTAGACCATCGCTACCACCGTGGCAGTGCTGCGGTGTGCTCGGCAGGCAGGCACGGACGGCTGCTCGCACGTGCCGTGGTGATCGCGGCGTGGTGGGGCGCCGGGTGCACCCGGGCGGGGTCGACGACCGGCGTCCTTACCGTCCTACCCACCGGACGCTGGGGCGATCGTCAGGTGGGTGGGACGATGTCCTGCTCCGCTCACGCCGAGACAGCATGTGGCGGTCGGCGACTCGAGTCTGACCACAGGGGACGACGCAACCGAGTGTGCTCGCGGTGCCGACACCGAGCTTCCCGTGGGATGCGCCGGAACGGCCGGCGTGCTGGCCCGTGTCGCCGGCCGACCGGTGCACACGTTGTTCCACGTGAAACCTCTGGTCGAGGTCGTGGCGCGAGAGGGGCGCACCAGGGTGGGTGGCGCACCCACAGCCGGATGCGCGAACGGTGTCAGGCAGCGTTGACCGGCCCGATCGGCGGACGCCTGTCGTCTCAGCTGGCATGTGGCGGCGACCAGCCCGGGTTCCGGCATCGCGGGCCCGGTCTGAGGCGCTCAGGCTGAGCTTCCGGATGGGGTCTCGTCTGTGTGGATGCGCTACGGTAAGGCTCAGCAGGTGGCCCCCTCGTGGGGGCCTGCGTCGGCCTCGGACCAGGTCGGGAGCGCACGGGTGTCGCGGGTACGGCGGGCAAGAACGGCGTGCGCCGTTCCCCAGCGGCCAGGAGCCGTTGCCGGGGACGATCCGGACCTGCTGCCCGGCTGTTCCACGTGGAACAAGGACAGGCGCGGTGCTTGACCGGCGTGGCCGTGCCGGTAAGGATGTGCCCGTTCCCGCACTCGAAGGAGCTGTGCATGCGCGGTCGCTGGAAGGGACGTGGAGACGACCGTTCCCTCAAGTCGTCTCAGACCGTCGGCACCGCCGATGACGAGCTCGCCGAAGGGTCCGGCGACGCCGCCGTCTCGCTCACCCCTCCCCCGGCCTTCACCGTTGTCTCGGCGCCGGTTCCTGCAGCAGACCTGGAGGCCGACCACTCGTCGGCGGTAGAGGCCGGCACCGTCGGGACGCGGGTCGTTGACGACGGCGAGGCGGCTCCCGATGCCGAAGCGGTGAGCCGCGACAGGCAAGCACAGCCAGGTGCCGTCGCAGGTACCGACGCGGTCGGGGTCGAAGTGCTGGCTGAGGAGGCTCCGTCGACGACGACGGAACTACCCGACGGACCGGGTGGACCCGATGGACCTTCGGTCCCCGGTGACAGCGCGGAGCGGGCAGAGCCCCCGGCTGCCGGGCCAGAGGTCGACGGGGCGCCGGAGCGGTCGACTCCAGCGGCGAGGCCACTCCCTCGTGTTCTTGCCGTCGCCAACCAGAAGGGTGGTGTGGGAAAGACGACGACCTCGGTGAACCTCGGGGCGGCACTGGCCGAGCTCGGCTACCGCGTGCTGGTCATCGACCTCGACCCGCAGGGCAACGCCACCACCGGGCTCGGCATCGATGCCCGTAACTTCGAGCTGTCGATGTACGACGTCATCATGCGTGAGAGCTCGCTCGAGGACTGCATCGAGCCGACGAGCCTCAAGAACCTCTTCGTCGCACCGGCCACGATCGACCTCGCCGGAGCCGAGATCGAGCTCGTCCCGGCGTTCAGCCGCGAGCTCAAGCTCCGCCGAGCCCTCGAGCCCGTGCTGGACGACTTCGACTACGTCCTCATCGACTGCCCGCCGTCGCTCGGGCTCATCACGGTGAACGCGCTGGCGGCTGCGCATGAGGTCCTCGTCCCGATCCAGTGCGAGTACTACGCCCTCGAGGGTCTGAGCCAGCTCACTCGGAACGTCCACCTGGTGGCGTCGAACCTCAATCCTCGGCTGGAGGTGTCGACGATCGTCCTGACCATGTACGACGCACGGACGAAGCTCGCGGACCAGGTGGCGGCCGAGGTTCGCCAGCACTTCGGCGGCAAGGTGTGCCGGAACGTGATCCCCCGTACCGTGCGACTGTCGGAGGCACCGTCGTTCGGCCAGCCGATCACCGCGTTCGACCCGTCGTCACGGGGCGCGATCGCCTATCGGGAGTTGGCAAAGGAGGTCAGTGGTGGCACGGCGTAGCGGGTTGGGTCGAGGCCTCGGGGCGCTCATTCCCACCGAGGCGATGGGGGAGCGCGCCTCGGCGTTGCGTGAGGTCCCGATCGCCAACATCTCCCCCAACCCCCTCCAGCCCCGGTCGCACTTCGATGAGGAGTCGCTGGTGTCGCTGGCCGCCTCCATCAAGGAGCTCGGGGTTCTCCAGCCGGTGCTCGTCCGGGTGGCGGACGCGGCGCGCCCTGACGAGTACGAGCTCATTGCCGGCGAGCGACGGTGGCGGGCGGCGCGCCGGGCGGGACTGCAAACGATCCCCGCTCTGGTCCAGACCAGCTCGGACGTTGCGAGCCTCGAGCGCGCCCTTGTCGAGAACCTCCATCGTCAGGACCTGAACGCGCTCGAGGAGGCAGCCGCGTACCAGCAGCTCATCGAGGAGTTCGGCTACACGCACGAGCAGGTGGCGACGCGGGTGGGCAAGAGCCGGGCCGCCGTCTCGAACATGCTGCGGCTCCTGCAGCTTCCGGCGACCGTCCAGCGGTTGCTTGCCGACGGGCAGCTCACGCCCGGTCACGCCCGGGCCATCCTCGGAACGCCGGACCGAACCTTCCAAGAGGCGCTGGCCAAGCAGGTGGTCGCCGACGAGCTGACGGTCCGCGACGTGGAACAGCTCGTCCGAGCACGGGTGGGCGGCGACGCCGAGCAGGGTAGCGGGGGGGCGACGGCGAGGGCGGCCAGCGGCCCCACGGAGCGACCCCCGACGGCCAACGACCGGCCGACCCGACAGCTCCCACCTCCGGGGATCCTCGAGCTGGAGGAGCTTCTCTCGACACACCTCAACACTCGCGTCACCGTCGACCTCACGGCGAAGCGGGGTCGGGTCGTCGTCGAGTTCGCCACGCTCGAGGACCTCGAGCGGATCTACCGGCTGATGGTTGGTCCACAGGAGCTTGCCGGTGCCACCGATGAGTTACCACGCTGAGTGGTGCAAGGCGACATAATCTCGACGTACTCTCCAATTCTACTACGGAGAGTGTGTATTTGTTCCCTCAACCGTCACTAGACGTTCGTCCACAACCTGTGCATGAGGTTGTGGACGACGGGCGTTCCTCGACCTCGACCTGAAGGTGGGACCGGGATGGTCGAGCCGGACATCCCGTGTGGTCCCGGTGGTCACTCCCAGGTCGTGCGGACCCAGGCGACCAAGGCGTCGGCGATGGCCTGCGCGAGCAACGAGGCGTGCTCGACGACGACGGCGGAGGGACCGATCTCGCAGATGACAGCGGGCATACGCGTCTCCCGCAGCACGGTGAGGGACATGCCGCGAGCACCACCGTCGGCGAGCGCGAGCGCGGTGGGCACGGTCGCCTGAATCAGCTCGGCGAGCTTGCGCCCGCCCGCCGAGGTGTAGCGGAAGCCGGCGTAGTAGGAGCTGGTGCACCGCTGTGCAGCCGGATCGAGGCGGAGGCAGAGGTACACCTCGGCGTCGGCCGCGTTGGCCTCGGCGGCCTGGCGGGACTCGTCGGGGTCGTGGAGGGCGACGACGTCGGCCCGCTCGCGGACGAGAATGCGCCGGAGGGCGGCGAGCGCCGCCCCGAGGCCGCCCTCCTCGCCGATGGCCACGCGCCGCCCGGCGAGCGTCCGAGGCGCCCGGCGGAGCTGCTCGCGGTCGCGCACGGCCGACACGAGCTCGGAGGTGCCGTGCCGGCTGCCGAAGCGCAGGAGCTCGGTGATCGTGGACCGGCCGGCGATGCCGTCGTCGGGCAGGCCTACGTTGCGCTGGAACTCGGCCAGGCCGGCGAGCGTCAGGTCGCCGAAGATGCCGTCGACCCGACCCGTGTCGAAACCGAGGGCGCTCAGGCGTTGCTGGAGCTCGGCGACGTCGTCTCCGCGCAGCATGGGCGTGCGCCGGTAGAGGAGACGGTCGCCCAGTGACCAGCCGGCCTCCACCAGGGCGGCCCAGGTCTGCGGCCCGCACACTCCGTCGACCCGCAGGCCTCGCCGGTGCTGGAAGGCCTCGACGGCCGTCCGGGTGCCGTCCCCGTACCACCCGGGCTCGTCGGGAACGTTCGAGATGCCCAGGGCGGCGAGGCGCCGCTGGACGTCAGCCACCGCCGGTCCGGCGTCGCCGGGGGCGAGCCGGATCGCATCGGTCATGAGCGCCACCCACCGTGCCGGTCCTCAACCGGGCTGGCACGGAGCCGGCCCTGCGGGCTCACAGGTGCGGTGCGAGCTCCTGGAGGAGGTGTCCCTTGCCCTTGGCGCCGACCAGCCGGGCGACGGGCTCGCCGTCCTTGAACAGGATCAGCGTCGGGATGCTCATGACCTCGAAGCGGCGCGTGACGTCGAGGTTGTCGTCGATGTTGAGCTTGGCCACCTGCAACTTGCCCGCCTGCTCCTCGGCGATCTCCTCGAGGATGGGCGCGATCATCTTGCACGGGCCGCACCACTCAGCCCAGAAGTCCACCAGGACGGGGACATCCGACGCCTTGACATGCTCGTCAAAGCTAGCGTCGCTCAGGGTCGTGATCGTCTGGCTCATCGCTTGGCGCTCCTTTGCAGCCACGTCGGCCCGTCGCCGTCCGGCTCCGAGTGGTCAACCCGGCCGTCCGGCCCTCCATTCCCGCCTCGCGCGCTGCCCCGGACCAGGCGGTCCGGCGTCAACCCGGCCCGTGGCTCGCCTCGAGCCACCGCTCGGCGTCGATGGCGGCCTGGCAGCCCGAGCCGGCAGCGGTGATCGCCTGGCGGTAGACGTCGTCCTGGACGTCCCCGCAGGCGAAGACGCCCTCGACGCTCGTCCTCGTCCCGTCGAAGGTCCGCACGTAGCCGTTGTCCCGCAGCTCGACCTGTCCGGCGAAGAGCCCGGTGCTGGGTGTGTGGCCGATGGCGACGAAGAGCCCGCTCAGTGGCAGCGAGGACTCCTCGCCAGTTGCGACGTCGCGCACGGTCACGCCGGTGACCGTCGTGTCTCCCTCGACGTCGACCACGAGGGCGTTCCACCGGAACGTGACCTTGGGGTTGGCGAAGGCGCGCTGCTGCATGACCTTCGAGGCGCGCAGCTCGCCGCGCCGGTGGATGATCGTCACCGAGTCGGCGAACTTGGTGAGAAAGAGCGCCTCCTCGAGCGCCGAGTCCCCGCCGCCGACGACGGCGATGTCCTTGCCCCGAAAGAAGAAGCCATCGCACGTGGCGCACGTGGAGACCCCGTAGCCGAGCAGGCGGGACTCGTTGGGCAGGCCGAGCATGAGCGACTGCGCGCCCGTCGCGATGATCACGGCGTCCGCCGTCACGTCGGGCTCGCCAGCGTGGTCGCCGGCCACCCACAGCCGGAAGGGGCGTTCGGCGAAGTCGACCTTGGTCACCTTGGCAGTGCGCAGCTCGGCGCCGAAGCGCTGGGCTTGGCCGCGAAAGGCAGCCATCAGTTCGGGGCCCATGACCCCGTCTACGAAGCCGGGAAAGTTCTCGACCTCGGTGGTGAGCATGAGCTGTCCACCAGGCTGGTCGCTGGTCGAGGACGGCTCGCCCTCGATGACCAGCGGCTCGAGCTGGGCGCGCGCCGTGTAGATGGCGGCCGTGAGGCCCGCCGGTCCGGATCCCACGATGACGAGGCGACGGTGCTCGCTCATCGCGACGCTCCCGCCGTGCGCCTCGGCGAGCGCCGCGACCACGCGGCGAGCCCGGCGGCGACGAACACCGCCCCGACCAGCAGGTCGGATGCCCACACCCGCCCGGCGAACGCGTAGACGGTCAGGATCCGCACGAGCGCCACTGACAGCAGCACGGTGAGCACGAGGGACCCTGCCGCCACCACCACGCCGAAGACGACCGCCCGCGCGGCCAGCGTGACCGGTCGCACCGTGCGGTCCCGCACGAGTGCCACCACCGACTCGACCGCGTCAGCGGCCCGAGCGGCGAGATCGGGTCCCCCGGAGACGGGCCCTGGGCTGCCGGAGCCGGGACGCTCGCTGACCCCGGCGGGGGGCGGAGGAGGGGCGGCTGGAGGTTCCCCCGGGGAGCCGTCGAGATCGTCGCTCATGGGGTCAGGCTAGCCGCATGCCCCGCCGGCCTGGTCAGGCGCGCCGCAGCATGCAGACGCCGATGGTGCCGGGCCCGGTGTGCGTCCCCACCACGGGGCCGAGGTCGACGACGGTCGGCGGGACCGGGACGGCCTCGCCCAGCATGGCGAGGAACGTGTCGAGGTCCTCGGCCGCGCCGTCGACCACGGCCAGGCGCTCGAGGTTCGCCGTGGTGTGCACCTTGTCCGCGAGGTAGCGGAGCGAACGGGCGCGGGTCCGCTGCTTGGACTCCTCGCCGACGACCCCGTCGCGGACCTGGACGACTGGTTTGATGGAGAGCAGTGAGCCGAGGAGCACCCGGGCGCCGCCGATCCGGCCGCCCTTCTCGAGGTGCTCGAGCGTGTCGACCACGCCGTAGACGCTCGTCCGGGGGATGCACGCCTCGGCGCGGCGGGCGACCGTGTCGACGTCGGCGCCGGACGCCGCCGCCTCGGCTGCCTCGAGCACGATCAGGCCCTCGCCCATGGTGACCGAGCGCGAGTCGACGACGCGCACGGGCACGGGGCTGTCCTGGGCCCCGGCTTGGGCGGCCTGGTGGGTCGCCGACATGTCCGAGGAGAGCGTGATGCACACCACCCCGTCGCAGCCGTCCGCGGCGGCCTTGCGGTAGACCTCGGCGAACGCCCCCGGCGAGGGTGCCGCCGTCTCGGGGAGGGTGGGGCTCGCCTTGCAGCGGGCCCAGAAGTCACCGGGCAAAAGGTCGGGCCAGCTGCTCAGCTCCTCCGGTCCGAAGCGGACCGTGAGCGGCACGACGACGACCGAGTTGGCCCGCGCCAGCTCGAGGCTCAGGTCGCTGGCGCTATCGGTGACCACCTGCACCCGGCTCATCGGGTCCCTCCTCGCTCGGTCGATCGCCCACGGGTCGCAGGTGACGGCCCGCGCCCGCGCCCGGCTCGTCGAGTCTGTCACGGAACGGGTCGCCGCTCGGGCGCCGGGCCTGTGGTCGCTGGCCGCTCCAGCGGACGCCGCTCGTCGGACGGCCCGCCGGTGGTGCACGGTCCGCACCGGGCGCGCCGGCGCCCGGTG
>JAJYXE010000047.1 GCA_021791145.1 Actinomycetes bacterium
CTCCGCCCAGGTCCGCTGGCGGCGGATCACCGGTGCCGAGCTCGTCCCGCTCGTCCGGGCGGGCGCCACGTTCATCGACGGCAAGCTACAAGAAAGGAGCGATCAGTCGGGGCAAGAGACCGCCGACGCCGACGAAAACACCGGGTCCGTCGCAGCCTGAGTGAGATTTATCGTCCACAACTCTTGACAATGACTCCCCCCAGGTGACCGGCGAGCTTGAGCGCCGAGACGACCCGGACCCCCCGGCACCACCCCGGGGGTCGTTGGCGTCCCTGGCGCCCCGACGCCCGGTGGTGTGGCGGGGCGGGCCGCCCGGCGCAGGGGCATGGGCCGATCGCCAGAGGCAGGGGCGGGGCGGGGCGCCGTCAGGGGCGGGGCCGCCGCCCGGTGGTGAGGCGGACCCGACTCTCACACGGACCACAAGTGCGATGGCACCCCTCCGACGTGGTTCGCCGCGTCGTCATCAGCTTCACACCGCTTCACGGCATTTGGTCGTGCTTCCACGCTGTCGAGCCTTGACTGGCGGATAGACGAACCGAGCGATCGTGGCCGACGTCCAGCCCAACCACCAACCACCGAACACGAGCAGGATCTTGCGCAGCTTCTCCTTCTCACCAAGCGCGGCGAGAACTCCCAGGATCGCCGCCCATACGATGACGGAGCCGACGCTGTAGGCGGCATAGCTCTGTTGACGGATTCTCACCTCTTCGTCCTCCTCTCGGTCGACGGACAGGGGCCACTGTGTCAGGAACGCTCAGATTGACCCGAGAAGGTGTCGGGATAGAGCTCCGACGTGGATCGTTCGAGGTCACACTGGACGGCGGGATCGTCGCCGCAATCGAGCGAGGTGACAGGTTCGAGGCTCCACTGGAGCGGGGGGATCACCGCCTGCAAATTCGGGCAGGCCGCTACTCGAGCCGACCCCACGACCTCGTCAGCGTCCAAGGCGAAGTCGTCAATTTCCGCCGTCACGGAGCCATGATGTGGCCGCGGTACGTCGCGTCCATCGTCGGGCCGGACTTGGCGATGGCGCTCCATCGCGAGCAGCCGGCTCAGCAGACCGCGCGGACAGCACGGCGGCAAAGTCGGCCAGTTCGAGGGCTCGAAGAAGGGCTCGTGCGCGCAGACGGTCGTTGCGGACACCGCGGCGTCGGTGAGCAGAAGGCCGGTCTCCGTGCGCATGCAATCGGTCTCGGCCTTCGCCAAGTCCGGAGTGCGCCTGCAATGGGTTCGCGCGTCTGCGACGCGCAGTCGGTACTGGCCGTCTGGGACACGACACCTACAATCGCCGCCCATGGGACTGGCCGATTCCACCCCCGCCCTGCTCGAGTACGTGTGGCCGCGGATACGGGGCCGCCTCGATGGCATGACCGACGACGAGTACCTGTGGCAGCCAGCCCCAGGATGTTGGAGCGTGCACCTCGCCGCATCTGGAAAGTGGGAGGCGGAGGTCGCTGATCCAGCACCCGAGCCACCTCCGGTGACGACCATTGCTTGGCGATCGTGGCACATCGGGAGCCAGTGCCTCGGTGGGTTCGCCGAGTTGCTCTTTGACACCCATCCACTCGCACTGGAACGCCTCGAGTGGTACCCGACAGCCAGCGCAGCCTGCGAGGCACTGGACCAAGCCTGGTCGGGCTTCCTCTCGGGCTGCCGCGAGCTCGACGACGACACGATGGCCATCAAGCTCGGCCCGAGCTGGGGACCGTACGCTGAGAGGAACAGGGCAGACGCCTTATTGCACGTCGCCGACGAGATCATTCACCACGGCGCAGAGGTCGCACTGCTGCGCGACCTGTACGCAGCGACCGAGGGTCGATTGCTGGCGGAGCTCGACCGGGCCGACTGAGGCAAGTTCCGGTCTGTCCCCTCCGTCGAGTCCCGTTCTCACGGATCTGCTGCTGGTCAACTTTGCGCGCTCGTTCTCCCGTGAGGTGTCAAGCCAAGGCGTAGCTGTCGACGGACGCCGTGACCCGCGCGGCCAGCGCGCGGCCAGCGCGCGGCCCGCGCGCGGCCAGCGCGTGGCCGGATCGTTGCCCTCGTCATCGTGGGACTTTGGCTTCTCCACCCGTGTAGTCGTAGAAGCCCCGCCCGGTCTTCTTCCCGAGCAACCCTGCGTCCACCATCCGCGCGAGGAGCGGCGGCGGCGCGTAGAGAGGCTCCTTAAACTCTTGGTACAGCGAATTGGCTACCGCCATGGTGGTGTCCAGACCGATCAGATCGGTCAAGGCAAGCGGCCCCATGGGATGCGCGCACCCCCGTACCATGCCCGTATCGATGTCCTCCGGGGTCGCGAAGCCAGATTCCATCATGCGAATTGCCGACAACAGGTAGGGAATGAGCAATGCGTTCACGATGAACCCCGCACGATCCTTGGATCGAATGGCTTGCTTGCCAAGCGCGTCGACAGCGAAGTCTTCGGCGCGGGTAACAGCCTCTTCGGAGCTCAGGAGCGATGCGACGATCTCGATCAGTGGCAGGATCGGGACCGGGTTGAAAAAGTGCATTCCGACAACCTGCTCGGGCCGTTCGGTCGCCATTGCCAGCTTCATGATCGGAATGGAGGAGGTGTTCGAGGTAAGCAGGGCGTCGGGTGCCTCCACGACTTTGTCGAGAGCCTCGAAGACACGGAGCTTCTCGGGCTCTGCCTCGACGACGGCTTCGACGACGAGCTGGCGATCGGCGAGAGCGCCGATGTCCGTCCCGAGCTCGATGCGCTCGAGCGTGGCGAGGCCCTCCTCCTCGGAGAGCTTCCCGGCGGAGACCGCGCGCTTCACCGACGTCTCTATCCGGTTCCTCCCGCGTGCGAGCGCCCCGGCGTCGACCTCGACGACCGTCACCGACCTCCCGTTGCGAGCGCAGACCTCGGCGATGCCCGAACCCATGAGCCCGCAGCCGACCACACCGACCCGTTGGATCTCCTCAGCTCCCACCACGACCACCTCTCTCGGCGCCCATCACGTGGGCATTCCCTCGGCTTTCCTTTGGACGTCGACCATCGTCCGCGCGGCGACGACGACGACGACGGCGATTGTCGTTCGATCTCGAAGGATCCTACCGGCGGGACCTTGACAGGGGCCGACGGCAAGTTTGCGTTGCGCTGGTCGCCGTGTGGGCAGCGTCGCCGCGTCCGCCGGGTCTCCGCGCTCACCGCGCCCACCACGTCCACCGCGCCCACCGCGCCCACCCTCAGAAGGCCCAGAACCCCCCGGTGAGATGATCCGCGACCGTGAGTCGGCCGCCTCGGCGGAAGGTGTGGGCGGGGCAACAGCAATAAGGTTCAGACAGCAAAGACGGATGCCCGACGAGGGATGCCCGACGAGGGATGCCCAAAGACGGATGCCCGAAGAGGGATGCCCGACGACGGATGCCCGAAAAGCGAGAGCCGCAAGGAGGTCTCAAGATGCCCCTCACTGGGGAGTACGAGCCGTCACCGTCCGAGTGGGTGCGCGACCAGGTCGCCGAGTACGAGGCCTCGGGCGGGACGCGTGGCAACACGCTGCGTGACACCGGGCTGCCCGTCGTCATCATCACCACCCGAGGTGCCAAGACGGGAAAGCTCCGGAAGTTCGCCCTGATGCGCGTGGAGCACAACGGCGAGTATGCGCTCGTCGCGTCGAAAGGCGGCGCTCCCGATCACCCCCAGTGGTACTGGAACCTGAAGGCCGACCCGGATGCGTTGATGATCCAGGACGGCCCCGAGGCATTCGACTTCGTCGCTCGAGAGGTCACCGGCGACGACAAGGCCGAGTGGTGGCGACGTGCGGTCGAGGCGTACCCCCCTTATGCCGAGTACCAGGAGAGCACCACCCGCGAGATCCCTGTCTTCGTCGCCCGCCGCGCGGAGCCACGCTGAAGGCCTCGTAGCCCGCGGCGGCGCAGCCTGGACCCTCGCACGGTCGACCGCGGCACCGTCGCCCGTCCCCGTCCGGACAAGGTCAGCCGCGCAACTTGCGGGCTGCGCTGTTCTCGTTGGCGCATCTCGCCTCCGCGCATCTCGCCTGCGCGCGCCTCTCCTTGGTGCGTCACCGAGAGGCGGTCAACCTCCTACGGGGCGTCACCCAGATCTTTGGCTCGACCGCGTCGATCCATGGCGAAGCGATGAACCGTCTCCTCGAGAGAATGTTCTTCCCAAAGGTCGAGTGATGAGGGCCGCCGCGTCGGTGCCGCCAGACCTCACTCGGCGGCCCGCCCGTTAGGTTCGCCAGCACCCCCGTCGTGCTCGCCAGCACCCCCGTCGTGCTCGCCAGCGCGCCCGTCGGGCTCGCCAGCGCGCCCATCGGGCTCGGCGTGCCCCGCGCAAGGGTCGGCATCAGTTGCGCCGGGCTCGGCGTGGCCCGCGCCGGCCACGGTGTCCCGCCTGCCAGGGTGGGCCCTGCTCGCGAGCGCGGCGGCAATGCCGGTGAGGCGCGCCTGCGTCGGGTGGCGACGGTGAACGACGACGAGCGCGAGGCTCCCGATCCCCGCCATGCCGAGCGTCGTGACAAGCCGGTAGACCACGGTCGCGATGACCGCGTCACCCGCCGGGGTCCCCGAGAGGGTGAGGGCACCGATCATCCCTCCCTCGACGAAGCCGATGCCGCCGGGCACCGGCGCGAGCGAGCCTGCCACCTGCGAGACCGCGTACGCGAACAGCAGCGCCCGCCACGGCACCGGCAACGCGAGGCTCGCGAACCCCGTCGCGAGCACCACGACGTCGAGGGCCCAATTGGCGATGCTCAACCCGTACACCGCCGCCCCACCGGGTACGGTCGCCCGGAAGTGCGCGACGTCGTCCGCATGCCGGACGGCGCGCCGCGCCAGCCGCAGGCCCGGCACCGGCCACCGATGCTCGTGCTCCAGCCAGCCCTTGACGGCCGCGAGGCGGTGCACCACCACGACGCCCGCCGCCGCCGCGCCCGCCAGGACCACGAGCAGGCCGGCGAAGGCCCCCGGAGCGAGTAGCCCCGCGACCGCCGCGCCGACGAGGCACAGGAACAAGACGGAGATGGCGGCCGTGAAACCCCCAGCGAGGACAGCCCAGAGCGCGAGGGGCAGCGGGACCCCGTGACGGCGGTACTGCGTGACCAGCCAGCCGCTCGAGGGCGCGGTGCCGCCGGGCACCAAGTTGGAGATGCCAGTCGCCGCGACGGTCAGGCTCACGATCGTGCGCCGCGTCATGTGCGCTCCCCCCGCGGCCAGCAAGCGGCGCTGGACCAGCGCGTACGCGAGGAAGGAGACCCCTTCGGCGGCGAACGCCGCGGGGAGCCACACGAGTCCACTCAGACGTATGCGGTGCGCCGCCGTGTCGAGATCACCCCGGATGCGGTAGAGCAGCAGCCCGAAGGCGACCACGATCACGATCACGAGCAGCACCTTGGGTGGCGGCAGCCACTTCGGCCATCTCCACCTGCCGAAGCGCCGGCCCGCGCCGCCGGGAGCCGGGGGTGCGCCGGGAGCCGTGGGCGGGCCGGGAGCCGTGGGTGCGCCGGGAGCCATGGGTGCCACACCTACCTCGCCGCCGTCGGCCGTCAGGGGAGCCGGGCCTCGGGTGGGGGTGGGCTCGCCGAGAGGCATTGCCGACGATATTCCCTCCTCACTCGCGCTCGCTCGGCACGGGCGGGTCACCGCCACATCAGCGCGTCGCGCCGCTCCCCGCCTCCAAGGGCTGGCCCGACCTGACCAGCGCGGCTGCGCGGCAGTGGCTGTCCCCCTGCGCACCGGCCCAGCCTCAGCGGTATGACGTGCCCGGCGCGAGGCGAAGCTCGTCCACCTGAGCAGGGTCGTGCCCGTAGATCATGAGCGCGTCCCGCTCGTCGGCGAGGCTGCGGAGCCGGTAGGCGCTTTCGCGGGCGGTCGCCGGGTCCGCCTGTCCGTCCCAAGCGTCGTAGTCGAAGTTGTCCTGGCAGTAGACGGCGTCTCCGCACACGACCACGGTGCCGGTCTCGGGAAGCTCCAGGACGAGCGACTGGTGGCCGGTGCAGTGACCGGGCGTGTGCCGCACTTCGATGCCGTCGAAGAGCGCGCAGTCCCCCTCGAGGAGCTCGTAGCGCAAGGACGGAAGGTTCCAGTACTGGTTGGGGAAGCTCGGGTTCCCCTTGGCGTGCTCGTACTGGTCCCGCTGGACGAAGAACGTCGCACGCCCGAGCAGGTCGTTGTTGCCCGCATGGTCGAAGTGGAGGTGGGTGTTGACGACGTAATCGATGTCCTGGGGGGCGCACCCGAGCTGCGCGAGGCGGAAGACGAGGGTGTCCTCCTTGCGCATCACAGGGATGAGGGCGTCGGCCGTCGGCGTGCCGCGCCACGTCGCGTCGGGGTCCTCGACGTGGACACGGCTCATGCCCGTGTCCACGAGCAGCAACCGGTCGTCATCGCAGCGCACCAGGTAGGCGTACACCGGGATGTGGAAGCGCCTCGCGTCTCGCACGCCCGGTGCGATCACCTCGTAGTTGCAGCAGCAAGCGCCCAATGGCAGCACGAACAGCTCCACGCGACCTCCCCTGTGCCGCGCGGGACCTTACTGGCCAGGAGGCGGGTGGAGCGCTGCTGTGATGACCGCGCGCATGATCGGTCCTGCAGTGGTGGCCCCGAAGGTGCCCGATGGCTGGAACGGCACCATGACGCAGACCGCAACCTTCGGATGTGTATACGGAGCGAACCCGATCATCCAGTCGTGGATGTCCGCCGAGAGGTTGGGGAGGCCGGTCTGCGCGGTCCCAGTCTTCACCGCGACCTTGAGCGACGCAGGGAAGATGCCGTAGGCGGTCCCGTCCGGCGCGGTCGCGACCAGCTGCATGTCCTTGCTGACCTGTGCGGCGGCCGCCGCGGTCATCGTGTGCTTGTAGACCGTCGGCTGGTAACGCTTCACGACTTGCCCGTTGGAGTTGCGGATGACCGAGAGGACGTGAGGCGTCATCAGGTTGCCGCCGTCGGCGACAGCTGCGGCCACCATCGCCTGCTGGAGTGCCGTCGCCTTCACGTCCTGCTGCCCGAATGCCGAGTACGCGAGACCTGGCGGCCCGAGCTTTGTCACCGAGAATGTGCCAGGAGCCGGGAAGGTCGACGCCGAGACGTCAGGCAGGTCGATGGGCGGCTTCTGGTTGTAGCCGAACAGCTCCGCCTGGCGCCACAGGGTCGTCCCGCCGAGGGCGAGGCCCAGGTTCGCGTAGCCCGGGTCGCAGGACGGCGGCAGCATCTGAGGGATGGTGCCGCCGCACGGCGTCGCGCCGGCGGGGCTTGTCGCGTCGTTGCAGAGCGTCTTTGTCGAGTCGGGCAGCTTCGTGCACTTCGAGACCGGGTACTTGAAATTCTCGAGGGAAGGTTTGAGGTTGTAGACCGCGGACGTCGTCACCACCTTGAAGGTGGAGCCAGGAGGCTCGGGGTCGAACGTCGCGAGCGGCACCCCGGGATAGAAGCCCTCGTGGTCGGGAACTGTGAAGTCCGCATGTCCCGCCTTCTTCTCCGTTGTGAGGTTGGGGGAGACCAGCAGGTTGGGTGTGAAAGTCGGGCTGGAGGCCATCGCGAGCACCGCTCCCGTGCGGGGGTCGAGCACGACGATCGCTCCGTCCTTGTTGGCCGAGGGGATCGTCGACAGCTGTTGCTGGGCGAACGCCTGCAGGTACGGCTCGACGGTGAGGCTGACCGAGTCGGTCGTGGGCGGCGGCGGTGTGAGGACCTGCCCGAGGTCCTGGGGCGCCTGCGAGTGCGGCAGGAGCCAGCGGTTGTACTCGGCTTCCACTCCGTTGGTGCCGTAATAGGGGGAGTCGTAGCCGACGATCTGCGCGAACAGCGGACCGGTCGGGTACTGGCGGAGGTACCGGTAGGTCGAGCCCTTGGGCGCCTTCACCGAGCGGGCGAGCACCTCGCCGTTGGCGGCGAGGATGTCGCCACGGAAATTGTCGTACCGGGTGGAGGCGATACGCGGGTTCTGCGGGGAGTTGTCGAGGGCCTGCGCCTCGCGCATCTGGAGGTTGGCCAGTTGGCCAAGGACCAGGGCGAAGCACACCGCAAGCGCGAGACCGAGCCAGCGGATCCTGCGGCCCAACTATCTCACCGTCCCTTCAGTCGTTGGCAGCGATCTGGCACGGCAGTTCTCAGTTCCCTCCGAGCGAACGTGTCAATCACGAGACACCTCCTTCGAGGAGAGCAACCGCTGTGCGCCCCGCACATTACGATCTCGTGCATCGGAATTGCGGTCCCCCCTCGTTCCTTCCCGGTGACCCGCCGGCACAGCTGTGGACATAGCCTCGTGGGCATGGTGGATCGCCGGATCACGGGCCTCACGCGGGGCGGCGACGGCGAGTGGGTCGCGGAGCTGTCCTGCGGTCATCGACGGGGGGTGCGCCACCGGCCCGCCGGCGGTGTGCACCCCTCGGTTCTCGACGAGACCGCCAGGGCCCCGCGCCTCGGCTCGTGGCTGGACTGCCCGTCGTGCGAGGACGAGCCCGAGGGCGGCGAGATGGTCTGCTACGCCGCGCTCGTCTGCCCGGAGTGCGGAGACATCCTCGACGACACGCACCGGGACCACTGAGGAGGTCGGCGCCGCATCGGGGTTAGGGTGCCACCCGGTGGCCTCGGTCCAAGCGCTGTGCGTCTTCTGCGGCTCGTCCCTTCCGCCCGACGAGCGCTTCGGTGATGCGGCCCGTGCCCTCGGCAACGAGCTCGCCGAGCGTGGGGTCGAGCTCGTCTACGGCGGGGGCAGCGTCGGGATGATGGGAGCCCTCGCCGACGCCTGCCTGACCGCTGGAGGAGTCGTCACCGGGGTGATCCCCCTCGGCCTGTTCCGCCGAGAGGTAGGCCACACCGGGCTCACCAGGCTTTACGAGGTGGGCTCGATGCACGAGCGCAAGCAGCGGATGTACGACCTCGCCGACGCGTTCGTCGCCATGCCCGGTGGGCTCGGCACCCTGGAGGAGCTGGCAGAGATCGCGACGTGGTCGCAGCTCGGCCTCCACCGCAAGCCGGTCGTCTTGCTCGACGTGGCCGGTTTCTGGGAGCCGCTCGTCGCCCAGCTCGACCGGATGGTCGCAGTCGGCCTGCTCAAGCGCGAGAGCCGTGAGCTCCTGGCGCTCGCGGGATCGATCGGAGACGTCTTCGAGCGGCTCGACGCCTACCGCCCGGGCCAGGCGCACGAGTGGATCACTGCCGACGAGCGGTGACCGACGCATGCGCCGGGCCGTCGATCGCCTGGACCACCCGCTCAGCTGCATCCGCCAGCACGTCCAGCTGCTCGTTGCTCAACGGGTCGATGAAGTAGCGCCGCACCGCACGGACGTGCCCCGGCGCCGCCGCCTCGATCGCACGGCGGCCGGCGTCGGTGACGACGACGATCGCGCCTCGGCGATCCGACAGACAACGCTCCTTGCGGACGAGCCCGCGCTCGCCCATGCGCGCGACCTGGTGAGACACCCGGCTGCGCTCCCAGCCGAGGTGGAACGCGAGCTCGAAGAGGCGCGCGGCGCCGGCAGGGGTCTCGGTGAGGACGACAAGGACGACGTAGTCCGCCAATGACAGGTCCGACTCTGCAGCCAGCTGACTGGCAAGCGCCGCGTTGAGCCGGGCTTGCATCACCTGCACGCTGCGCCAGGCGTGCTGCTGGCGGTCGTCGAGCCAAGGGACGGCGGCGGCCACCTCTCGCCCTCGCCCGTCGGCTGGACGATCCTGCTCCCGAGAAGGGCTCTCGGCCACTCTTCCGGCCACATCGCCCATCCTAGGTGCGCGACCGGGAATAAGTGACATATCTTCGAACGTTGATCGAGGCGTCACGCATCAGCGCGGCCCGCAGCGCCGTTCGAGA
This sequence comes from Actinomycetes bacterium, assembly GCA_021791145.1. The sequence continues at coordinate 9,776 of JAJYXE010000047.1, forward strand.
CGACCCCGCACGGCGGGCTCGGACGGGACAGCCGGGTTCGACGAGCACACAGCCCCACGAGCACGACGAGCACACAGCCCCGACGAGCACACAGCCCCACGAGAGATGACAGCGAAGACAAACACGAGGAGGACGCTCTCATGACCACCACCAGCGTTCCGGCGAGCCTGACCGGGAGCTACAAGATCGACCCGAGCCACAGTCGCTTCGGCTTCGTGGCCCGCCACGCGATGGTCACCAAGGTGCGCGGCTCGTTCAACGAGTTCGACGGCTCCGGCTACTTCGACGTGGAGGACCCCGCCAAGTCGCACTTCGCGCTCACGATCAAGGCTGCGAGCATCGACACGCGCAACGCGGAGCGCGACGCGCATCTGCGGAGCAACGACTTCTTCTCGATGGACGAGTACCCGGAGATCACGTTTGTCTCGACCAAGGTCGAGCCGACGTCGGACCGTACGTACCGGATCACCGGCGACCTCACGATCAAAGGTGTCACCAAGCCGATCACCTTCGACTTGGAGTTCTCCGGCGACGTGGTCGACCCCTGGGGGAACACCCGCATCGGTTTCGAGGGTTCGACGACCGTCAACCGCAAGGACTGGGGCGTCAACTGGAACGTGGCACTCGAAGCCGGCGGCGTGCTCGTCAGCGAGAACGTGACGCTCGAGTTTGAGATCTCGGCCGTGCGGATCGCTGAAGGGGAGGCAACTGCCTGAGCCGTCGGACCCGCCAAGGGCCTGAGCCGTCGGGGTGTCCGACGCGCGTGCACGAGAACGCCGCTCTTCGGGGTCACGACCGCCTCGCCGCAAGAGGTGGCTCCCTCCCCCCTACTCTTGGGGTCCCCTCCTCTTCACGCCCGGACGGCCGTTCCGGGCGGCGCGTCGGCGAGGCGACCGGCCCGGAGGTCCTCCGACGCCGACCGCGTGCGCGGGCTTGGACCCGGCCGCGCTCTCTCCCGGGCTGCGCTGCGGCGGACGCCTCGGCGCCACGGGGCCGCCCCGCAAGTGGCGCCGGTCACCGGACCATGGAGCGGGCGGGGCGGTGAGGCGATCAGCGAGCCGGTACGCGACCGACTCGTAGTTGACACGCCACCCGCGGAAATCGGGCCACGACTCCTCGGCGCTTCGCTCGAGCGGGAACCCGGCCTCTTCGAGCTTCTCGATCGCCCTCTCGTACTCGGCGAACGGCAGCGCGATCGGACCCTCCGGGCTCGGGTCAGGGTCGACCTCCCAACCGAGGGCAAGCGCGACGCGATCGAAGAGGGTGAACCCCATTCGCAGGCAGAGCCGCGCGTTGGAGCTCGCGCTCGACGGGGCGACCGCGAGATGGATCGCCGCGGCGTCGAGGACCGCGAGCAGCCCCACCACCCAGGAGTACCAGGCTTCCGGTGACCGGAAGAGCAGGAGGACCGGATAGGTCGTATGCGACTCTGCGACGTCGGCCGACCATTGCTCCCACGACGCGTACAGCTCAGGAAGCGTGTCGATGATGCCGACGAGCTGATGGCGGACCAGGATCTCGGGCCCCCACGCGGGTAAGCCGGAGCGGCTCTCCAAGAGGGCTACGAGCGCCTCCCGGCGGCTGAACGCGCCGTAGAGGGTGGGGAGGTACGCGATCTGCAGGGCGACGATGACGACCCAGATCGCTCCGGCTGCGATGTCGATCGGCACGACTGGCCGGCCGCCCTCGTGGGCAGCGCCGAGGGTGAAGAGTGACGTGACAGCTTGGAGGAGCGCGTTCCCCAGCGAGTGATGTGTCGCCGCAATGAGCAGCCCGAAGCCGACGGTCAGGCCCGCGGCCCACGTGACGAGCTGGAGAAGGAGGGCGAACGGACCCATCGGCGAAAGCACCGCGTCCTTGCGCTCGTAGGTCTTCGACGCGCGTGACAGGTAGCTCATCGCCACGAGCACCCCGCGGTTGATCCACAGTTCGATCCTGTCGATGCCGAACGGCCGGCGCGGAAGCACCATGGTGAAGAGCACGTTCGCCGAGGTGAACCCGGCGACGACGATGCCCAGTGCGAAGATCGGCCAGTTCACGGGTCGGTGTGCTCGATGCGCGAATTCATCGCGTGAGCGCGCTCTCGGCGGCTCGCCCGTAGAGCTCGACCGCACGCCAGCAGTACCAGGCAGCGATCGACCGGTAGGGCCGGAAACGGTCCCCGAGCAGCTCGAGCTGCCGAGGGTCGGGCATCGGGACCTCGAACGCCAGGCCGTAGCCGCGACGGACGCCGAGGTCGCCCGTCGGCCACACGTCGAGCCGGCGCAGCTGGAACATGAGGAACATCTCAGCGGTCCACCGGCCGACGCCGCGCACGCTGGACAGCCAAGCGACAACCTCCTCGTCGCTCGCGCGCCGGAGGCGCCGGGGGTCCAGCACCACAGTCCCGTCGAGCACCTTCGTCGCCAGGTCGCGTAGCGCGGCCGACTTGTTGGCGGAGAGCCCAGCCTCCCGGAGCTTCTCGTCTCCGATCGAGAGCAGCCGTGCGGGCTCCGCCTCGCCACCCAGCGCTGCCAGTAGCCGGCCATGGATGGCCGCCGCGGCCGCCCCGGCGAGCTGCTGGTACACGATGGAGCGCACCAACGCGTCGAAATGCGTGCCGAGAGGCGGTCGCAGACGCGGCGTCCCGGCGTCCTTCACGAGGCGCGCGATCACCGGGTCGCGTTCGGCAAGCACCCGAGCCGCTCGCACGTACGACGTGTTGGTCGTGGTCATCGGGCATCCGCGCCGCCGCCGTGCCGGCACGACCGTGCATGGGCGGTGGGCCACGTCCGCACCGACGCTCCAGGGGCGGCACGACCGTGCGGGAGTCTCGTCGTCGGCTCGGACGACCTCCGCTCGGACGACCTCCACTCGGACGGCCTCTGCTCGGACGGCCTCTGCTCGGTGCTCACCTCACGCACGCCGCGAGTCTGCCAGCGCCCGGCGCAGCTGGGCCGCGAGTCTGCCGGAGGCCGGCGCAGCCGAACCTGGCGGCCATTCCCCCGACGTCAGTGCAATCTGGCGAGCTGGACGTCCCCGTCCGCGTCCTCGGCCACGTCGTCGTCTCGCGAGCCGGGCGCCCCGGTTCTCTGAGCAAGGCCGCGACCCGCGACGAGCGCAGCGAGCACGCCGAAGGTCGCGATCACGAAGAGCGAGGAGCGGTCTGGTCCGACCGTGCCGCCCGACATCGCCCCCGTCCCGATGATCGCCGCGGTGAGCGCCACCCCCACCGCGGCACCGACCTGGCGGCTCATGTTGATGAGCCCACCGGCAAGACCCTGCTCACGGTGATCGACGCCGTGGGTCGCGGCCACGGTCGCCGCAAAGGCGCCGGAGGCCGTCCCAAAGCCGGCAAGCATGAAGCCGGGAAGGAAGAGCACGTAATCGTGCGAGCCGAAGCTCAGCCCGAGAAGGAGGAGGCCGAATCCGGCCACCGCCGTCGAGGCGACGAGGAGCGGGCGAACTCCTACGCGGCGAATTGCCTTCGCGCCCCGCGACGCCCCCATGAACCCGATGACACCCTGGGGAACGAGCGCCAGCCCGGTCTCGAGTGGCGAGTAGTGGAGCACGAGTTGGAAGAAGAGCGGCACCGTGAGCAGCTCCCCCGCCGACCAGGCGCCCAGCAGGACCATGGCGAGGTTCGCCGAGCGAAGGCTCCGTCGGTGGAGCAGGCGCAGACGCACGAGCGGCTCGGGGTGGTGCTGCTCCACGTACGCGAACGCAGCGCCAAGGACCAGTGAGATCCCGAGCGTGCCGAGAGTCCTGGCCGAGGTCCATCCGCGGACGGGGGCTTCTGACACCGCGAACACGAGCGTCCCGATCGTGCCGGTGACGAGCACGGCTCCGGCGACGTCGAGCCGCGGCCGATCGGTACGTGGCCTCTCGGAGGCGCCGTGGATCAGGAGGGGAGTCAGCACCGCCGCGAGAAGCCCGATCGGCACGTTGACCCAAAGGACCGCACGCCAGTCGAAGTACTGGACGAGCACGCCACCGAGCACCAGGCCTGCGACGAAGCCGATGGACGCGACCGCCCCGTAGTAGCCCAGAGCCTTGTTGCGTGCCGTCCCTTCAGGGGTGCTCGTGGTGATGAGCGAGAGGGATGCAGGGGCGATCAGCGCCGCACCGATTCCCTGCACGGCTCGTGCGGCGACGAGCGCCCCGATGGAGGTCGACAACCCCCCAGCAAGCGATGCCAGCGAGAAGAGCACGAGGCCGACCATGAACACCCGGCGCCGGCCGAAGAGGTCGCCGATCCTGCCCCCGAGGACGAGCAGCCCGCCAAAGGTGATCGCATAGGCGGTGATCACCCACTGGGCGGCCGTGGTGCCGACGTGCAGTTCCCGCTCGATCGAGGCGAGCGCGACGTTCACGATGCTGAAGTCGAGGACCACCATGAAGGCCGCCGCCAGGATCAGCGCGAGCGCCGCTGCCCGATGGCGGGGCGCGGCCCGCTCGCCCGTTGCCGGCTGGCTCAGAGCGCTACGGCTCACCGCCCGTGACTCCTCCACCCCAACCCGTGACTCCTCCACCCCAACCCGTGACTCCTCCATCACAACCCGTGACTCCTCCACCGCAACCCGGCCCTCGTCCACCGCAACCCGTGCCCTCGTCCACCGCAACCCGTGCCCTGTCCACCGGCACTCGTGCCTCGCCGCGCCTCGCACCCCTGGATCTGCTAGTCGGGCATTGACGAAACGGTACGTTGCGTTTTATAAGTCGGAGGGACATTCCTCTCCAACGCCCGGAGCGAGCGGCTATTCCCTGCCGCGCCGGGCTATTCCCTGCCGCGCCGGGCAATTCCGTGTCGGCTATCCCCTGGCCCGGTGGAGGCCCGGCGCCTCGAGCCCCCCCATGCCCACGCCGATCCCGCCCCAAGCTCCTCAAACATCGCCGTGCACGCATCCCTGCGGTGGCAGGAGCCCTCGAGCGGCGTGCTGCGCCTTTGGCTCGATCGCCGCCTCTGGCGCGATCGGCGCGCCCAGGGGAGAACTCCTTGATGAAGAAACGGAACGAACCGTTTTATCGCTGATTGGGGTAGCCTCCGGCTCGTGGTCGGCCGCGGCCCAGACCCAGTGTCCACGACAGCGGCTCTCGTGCCGGCTCCTGCCGGGAGGCGTGAGCTGAGCGGGCGGGGTCGCCCGCGCAGCGACGTCACGGAGCACGCGATCCTCCAGGCTGCGACTGAGCTGCTCGCCGAACGGGGCCTGGCAGCGATGACGATCGAGGACGTCGCGGCACGGGCTCACGTGGGCAAGGCGTCGATCTACCGGCGGTGGCCGTCGAAGGGCACGCTCGCCTTCGACGCCTTCGTCACCGACTTCCTCGACCGCCAGCCGGTCCCGGCCACCGGCAACCTCCGCGACGACCTCCTCGGCCTCCTCCGGTCATGGGTGCGGGCGGTCCGGCAGCCTACGACCGGCCGGACGCTCAAGGGACTGATCGCCGAGGTCCAGCGCGACCCGGAGCTCGCCGAGGCGTGGCGCGACCGCTTCGTCGGACCTCTGCGCCGCCGCCACCTCGGCGTCCTCCAGCGGGCGATCGAGCGGGGCGAGCTGCCGCCCGACACGAACACCCTTCTCCTCCTCGACCTCCTCTACGGCCCCGCGTACCACCGGCTGCTCCACGGCCACCTGCCGCTCAACGACGCCTTCGTCGAGGACCTGGTCGCGGCGATCATGGCAGCGATCGAGGCCCACGCGATCTGACAGGCGGACCCGAGCACCACAGCGGCTGCTCAGCGGTTGCTCAGCGGCTGCTCAGCGGTTGCTCATGCCAGCTGGCCCCCGCCGAAGTTCGCCAGGGCGCGTCGCTCGGCCGAAAGGCACGCGCTGGACGAGCGGTCGGGCAAGCCCTCGCGCGAGACCGCCGGTCAGGACCGCCTGCCGAGCGCGCCGTGCAGGGCTGAACGCACGGTGTCGAGCCACCGCTGCGGAGTCCAGGTCCACGCGCCGGGGTGAGAGGCGATCGCAAGCTCGATCGGTGCGAGCACCTCGCGCTGCACGTCGAAGAGCGAAGCGCCGTGCGCGAGCTCGTTGAGCACCTCGCGCGCGATGAGTCCCCGAGCTACCCGCCACTGCCTGGAAGGCGACCATATGCTGTGGACTTCCCGAGCCGCCCGCACAAGGTCCTCGCGGCTCCCATGGGCCAGGAGGTTCGTCCATGCCCACACCGGGATCTGCTCGGCGTGCCTTCCGAGATGCTCCGCGTAGCCCCCGACCACGTACGCCTCGCACTCGGCGATCAGTTCGGCGACGTCGTCTCCTTCTTCTTCGTCCAGCTGCTCGTCGCCACTCGGCCGCCGGGATCCCCACGGCCACCCGAAACGTCGACGTCCGTCTCCGCGCGTGCTCATTGCCACTCCTCCGTCGGTCCGGGGGCGCTCCAAACGGGGTTGGATCGTCCCCGTAGGTCCGCCCCCTTCCACTGTTGGCGCATGGCAGGCCCGAGCGGCAGGGTCCTCCGTCCCTATCGCCACCCATCGCGGCCTATCGCCACTTCTCGCGGCCCATCGCGGCCCATCGCGGCCCCGAACACGGCTGATCGCGGTGCCACTCGGCCTCCCCCCGTGGGCGTCCCCGCGCTTGGCCCGTGCCCGGCATGACCTTCGCCTCTACTCTTTCGCCGGGAGCGGGCCAAGCCTCGTCACGACTGCGAAGCGCTCGTCACGACTGCGAAGCGCTCGTCACGACTGCGAAGCGCTCGTCACGACCCCGACGAGCGAGCCGCCGTGCGGGAAGGAGGCACGATGCAAGCCAAGGTCGGAGATCGGATCGTGATCAGGAGCCATCATCTCGGGGAACCCGAGCGCGACGGGGAGATCCTCGAAGTCCACGGGGTTGACGGTGCGCCGCCGTACCTGGTGCGATGGAGCGACGGGGAGGAGGGCCTCTTCTTCCCTGGCTCGGACGCCGCCGTCGAGCACTTCCCCGCAACGCCGGAGAACGCTCCCTCTGGGCAGTAGCACCCGGTGCAGCGCCGGGGCCGCACAGCGCCGGGCCGCACCACTCACTGGACGCCACCTGCGGCCCCCGCGACCCTGCGGCCTCGCACCACCTGCGGCCCCGGCGACCCTGCGGCCCGTCAGTCGGCGAGCTCCCTCAGCACGTCGCGAATCGAAACGACGCCGATGGCGACGCCGTCGTCAACGACCGGGAGGTGGCGGCATCCGACCGCGAGCATGACCTCGGCCGCCGTCTCGACGGAGTCCGCGAGGGTCAGGTAGCGCGGACCGACGGACTCGACGTCCACGACCCGTGCTCGGTCGGGGTCGTCGCCGCGGGCGAGAGCTCCCACTATGTCGCGCTCGGTGACGATCCCCTGCACCTCGTCGGCGTCCATGACCACGAGCGCCCCGATCCCCTCGCGTTGCATCGTGGTCGCCGCGCCCCGCAACGTCGCCGAACGGTCGATCGACACGACCGCTGAGTGCAGGATCTCCCGGATGGACCCCTCCGTGTGGGCGGAATGCTTCATCTGTCGATCGTCGGCCCTCGGCTCCCCCACTGCCAGGGGCGAAAGTCCCCTGCGTCCTGCGAGCGGGCTACGACCTGCGGGCGAGCCGCGTCCTGCAGCCATGTCCAGGATCCATGCCCTGGTGCGGGTCGCCGCCAACGACGGTCGTGACCTAGGGCCCTGTCAAGCGTCTCGCCGACGGACTACGACAGTGCCATGACCGATCCTGAACAGCCTCAGCATGAACCCGGAGTACCCGCGCAACCCGCGCAACCCGCGCAACCCGGGCAACCCGGGCAACCCGGAGAAGATGTCCGGCCGGTCGTCGTCGGGGTGGACGGGTCCGAGAACTCGAAGCGGGCGCTCGCGTGGGCCGCCCGATACGCAGCCCTGACCGGCACGCCGCTCAGGGTGATCGCGGTGTGGGAACTGCCGGCAGGCTACGGGTGGACACTGCCGATTCCCAGCGACTGGGACCCCGAAGCGGACACGAAACAGCTGCTCGAGCGCGAGGTGAAGGAGGTGCTGGGCTCGGAGCTCCCGGCGTCCGTCAGCTTCTCGCTGCTGCAGGGCCCGCCCGCGAAGGTGCTCGTCGAAGTGTCGCGGGACGCATCCGCCGTCGTCGTGGGAAGTCGTGGACGAGGGGAGTTCGCAGGCTTGCTCCTCGGGTCCGTCAGTGCGTTCGTCACGACCCACGCACACTGCCCCGTCGTCGTCGTGCGCGACGGCACGGAGGAGTAGGCGCGAGACAGCTGACCCCTTCCGTGCGAGGGGCGCGTGCCCCTGTCGCGCCCAAGGCCCTACACTCGCGAAATCGCCTACCAATTGGCGAGGAGCCAGGGAAATCAGGCGTCGCTTGACGTTCGCGTGGAGGAAACCGTAACGTTGCCGCCAATGAGTTGCAAGGGTCCGCGCAGGTCGTCGAAGCGCGCGCACGGGGGGTCCCATACCATGCTCTTCACCAGCACCTCGAAGGACCGCGGCGCCCGGGGCGCACGGACCCCGTCGCTCCGGACCCGCCTGCGGACCTTGGGCGCGGCGGCGGCGGGTGCCGCGCTCCTGTTCAGTGTCGCCGGCGCCGGTGTGGGGATGACGAGCGGCACCGCCGGCGCGAGCGCCAAGTCCCCGAAGGTCGCGTCGGGAGCGGTCCCGAGCCTCGCGCTGGGCATCGGCGAGATCTTCACATGGATCCTTCCCCTCGACAACCAGGTCGGCTACGAGTACTGGGACATCGACATCCAGAGGAACATGTGGCTCCCGCTCTACTACGCGGGGAACGGCTCGAAGACCGGGATCGACTACACCCAGTCGGTGGGAGATCCCCCCGTCTACTCGAACCACGACAAGACCGTGACGATCACGATGAAGACCAACTTCAAGTGGTCCACAGGCGCGACCGTCACATCCAAGGACGTGAAGTTCTACTTCCAGCTCGTCGACGCCGGGA
>JAJYXE010000046.1 GCA_021791145.1 Actinomycetes bacterium
CCGCCTGCTGTGGCGCCCCCCGGTCCGGCGCCCCCCGCTCCGCCGCCGGCCGCCGCTCCGCCGCCGGCCGCCGCTCCGCCGCCGTCGTCGCGAGGAGGAGCGGCCGGCTCGAGGAGTCGAAGCACCCGGCTCAGGTCGACGGTCCCGAGGAAGTACCCGTCCCCGTCCACCACCGGGGCACCCGGCACGCCGGTCGCCCGCAACTGGTCCGCCGCATCGCTGAGGGGAGTGGTGTCCAGCAGGATGAGCTTGGGGGTCGTCGCAACGTCTGCGACATGAACGAGAGAGAGCAGTGGCAGACCGAACTGCAGCCTGCTGGCCTCTGAGTCCGCTCTCGTGCGGAGCTGTGAGCGGTAGATGCTGTCGTCGGCCCTGGCGACGATGAAGGTGGACAGGGCGATCGCGACGAGCGCCGGTGCGATGATCTGGACGCTTCCGGTCATCTCGGCGACCATGACCATGACCGCGAGCGGCGCGCGGGAGATGCCGCCGAAGACCGCCATCATGCCGACGACCACGAACGGGCCCGGGTCGTGACCGACGCCCGGAGCGATCGGCTCGAACAGGCGCCAGACGGCGAGACCCGTGAACGCTCCGATCACCATGCCGGGACCGAAGACGCCGCCCGACCCTCCCGTGCCGATCGAGAGCGCCGTCGCAGCGATGCGGGCGAAGGGGAGCAGCAGCACGATCCAAAGAGGCGTGTGCAGGAGGACGCCTCTCAGCTGGAGCGACTCCTGCACCCAGCCGTAGCCGGTGCCGAGCACTTCTGGGAGCGCGAGTGCTATGAGCCCGACGAAGAGCGCGCCGAGAGCAGGACGGAGCTTCCGAGAGAACGGCAAGCGGCTGGCCAGTGTCGCGACGCCGTAGAAGCTCTTCGAGTACAGAAGCCCGATGCCGCCGGCGACGATGCCGATCAGCGCGAACCAGACGAGCTGGATGGGCTGGTCGAAGTGGTACGAGGAGGTGGCGAAGAGCGGGCGGTAGCCGTAGACCGCGCCAAAGATCGCGTAGGCGATGGCGGAAGCGAAGAGCCCCGGTACCAGCGCGGGGTACTCAAAATCTTCCCGGTAGACGATGTCGGCAGCCAGGACCGCGCCGCCCAGAGGCGCACTGAAGATTGCGCCGATGCCCGAACCGATGCCCACAGAGACGGCGATGCGGCCGTCCTCGGGCGAGAGGTCGAGCACGCGGGCGAGGAGCGATCCGAAGCCAGCGCTGATCTGGGCGGTCGGTCCTTCTCTTCCTCCCGATCCGCCGGACCCGATCGTGAGCGCGGACGCGAGGATCTTGATGACCACCGCTCGCAGACGGATGCCGCGGGGGTTGTAGTGGACCGCGTCGATGGCCGCGTCCGTGCCGTGCCCCTCGGCCTCGGGAGCCCAGGTGAACACGAGGAAGCCAGCGCCCAAAGCTCCCGCGACGACCACGAGCGGGATGGCCCATGCTCGGAGGTAGTGGATGCCCGAACCGAGGGCGTTGCCCTCCCCGGCGGGGGTCGGCACGCGGTAGTTCGCCAAGATCTGCAAGAAGAACTCCGTGGACAGCCGCAGAGCTTCGTAGAACACGACTGCGCCGAGGCCCGCCACAGTGCCGATGACCGATGCGAGGATCAGCCATCGCACGAGGTAGGACATGCCGTTGACGTGGCCGCCGGCCCAGCTCGCGAAACGACGCCAGCCGGTCCGTCCATGGAAGAGCGCCGTCGAGACGAAGGGCGACCCCGCGTGGTGGCTGGGAGTGGCTGGTGACTCCGGCGCCTCTGGGCGCACCGATCCTGTAGGTGAGGGCACCGATCCCGCGGGTCCTCGTGGACCGGGGGTCAGATCCTCGGGCATGTGCTCAGCGCGCGATGTCTGCAGGTCACAGATCCCATCCGGTGCTCCAGTCCTGCTCGGGCACTTCGCCCGCGGCGTCCGCGAGGAGCTGGAGTCCTGCTACCACCGAGCGTCGGGCATCCTCGGGCACCGCCGACAGCAGGTTGGCGATCTCCTGACGCCTGCGCTCGGTGACGACGTCGACAAGCCGCCTTCCGGCCTCGGTGAGAGCGACGCGGACCTGCCGACGGTCATTGCGGTCGGTCCGGCGCCGGACCAGTCCCTTGCGTACGAGGCGGTCGCAAAGCCGTGATGCCGTCGGGGGCGTGACGGCGAGCGCGTCGGCGAGGGCGGCGATGCCCTGGGGCCCGCGCGATGCGAGCACCACGAGCGAGCGGTACTGGGTGAGGGTGACTTCGTCGGCGCCCTCGAGATTGGCGAGCGAGCGGGCCGCGACGGCGACAAGGACGCGGCTCGCGGTCAGCACCGCGTCGACCATGGGCTCCTGCTGCTCGCTTACGTGGCTAATAGTTGTCCATAGTACGGAGGTGGCCGGCCGGCCGCAACCCCGCGCCGGGTCCGTGCAACCGTCCGCCGGCAGGTCGTATGCTCCCTCAGCCGACCTGCTCGCACATCCTTCAGTCGACCTGCTCGAACACCGCGGCGATCCCCTGGCCGCCGCCGATGCACATCGTCTCGAGGCCCAGAGCCGCGCCACGACGGTCCATCTCACGGAGCAGCGTCGTGAGGATCCGGCAGCCGGTCGCACCGACGGGATGGCCGAGCGAGATGCCGGACCCGTGAACGTTGAGACGTTCGAGCACTTCGTCACCCATGTCGCCGTTGGCGCGCCACTCCCGTAGCACGGCGAGCACTTGGGCGGCGAACGCCTCGTTCAGCTCGATGAGGTCCATGTCGGCGAGGCGGAGCCCTGCTCGATCGAGAGCCTTGGCGGTCGCGGGGACCGGACCGATCCCCATGCGCTCGGGCTCCACGCCGGCGACCGCCCACGAACGGAGCCGGGCGAGGGGGCGCAGACCCAGGTCTGCCGCGCAGTCGGGATGGGTGACCACGCAGACGGCTGCCCCGTCGTTCTGCCCGCTCGAGTTGCCTGCGGTGACGGTCGCTTCCGGGTCCTTGCTCCAGAGGACCGGTCGCAGGGCGCTGAGCGCGTCGAGGGTCGCGTCGGCTCGGGGGTGCTCGTCGGTGTCGACGTCTCCGACCGGGACGATCTCCTCGGCGAACAGCGGGCGTGCGGCTACCGCCCGACGGTGGGACTCGAGCGCGAGCTCGTCCTGCTCGAGCCTCCCGATGCCGTACTCGCGTCGGAGGTTCTCCGCGGTCTCGAGCATGCCCCCGGGGATGAGGTGCCGGCTGCCGCCGGCCGTCACCCGTCCCCGGACGAGGCGGTCCATGAGCGCGACGTCGCCCCCGCGTACGCCCCAGCGAAGGCGCGTCGTGTAGTGCTCTGCCTGGCTCATGCTCTCGACGCCGCCGGCGAGCACGAGGTCGGCCGCGCCGGTCTGGACCTGCATCGCGCCGTAGATCACTGCCTGGAGCCCCGACCCGCAACGGCGATCGAGCTGGATCCCCGTGGCCCCGACCGGCAACCCGGCGTCGAGCGCACCGACGCGTCCGATCGCCGGTGCCTCGCCGTTGGGGTAGCACTGCCCCAGGACGACGTCGTCCACGCGGTCTGCGGGGACGCGCGAGCGTGAGAGGACCGCGTCGATCACACTCGCCGCGAGCGCGGCGGCCGTCACGTCGCGCAGCTTGCCTCCGAACCCGCCGACGGGCGTCCGGAGAGGTTCGCAGATCAGGGCTTCACGCATGAAGATGTCAGGTTACGGCGAGGTGGCGCGGTCGTGGGCCACGCGAGCGCTCGCCAGTACCCGCCGGCCGGGTGCCGCGGGCGAGAGCCGGTGACAATACGAAGATTGCCGGAGACGGGCGTGAGGGTGGTAGGCAGGAAGGGTGAGCACTGTCACTGCAACCGCCCACCGCACCGTCGACGCCCCCGCAGGCGTCGTCTTCGGCTGTCTCAGCGACTATCGAGAGCACCACCCCCGGTTCCTCCCCCCGGCCTTCTCGGAGTACCGGGTCGAAGAGGGCGGCACAGGCGACGGGACGGTGGTCAGCTTCGCGATCACCGCCGGTGGCCGGAGCCGCCGGTACCGGATGCGCGTCGTGGTTCCCGAGCCGGGACGGGTGCTCGAAGAGCGCGACACCGCTTCGTCCCTCGTGACGCGGTTCGTCCTGGCTCCCGACGGCAGCCGGACGAACGTCCGCATCGAGACGACGTGGAAGGGGGCCGGCGGGATCGGCGGCTTCTTCGAGCGCATGTTCGCCCCCGCCGCGCTCAAGCGGATCTACGACGACGAGCTCGCTCGTCTGGACGCCTACGCACGGGAGCAACGCTCGGCGTGAGCGAGGGAAGAATTCACCGCGAGGTCATCTTCGTGTAGGTGGCGCTTCGCGCACCGTTCAGCTCTGTTCCCTAGGGTCTGCCCCGATGGGTCTGCAGGCCCACGGCGCCAAGAGAGGACGGGAGCACAGGAGCGTCCGACGCGGCGCGACATCCTTGTCCGCGAGCCGCGTTCGGTTCGACGGACGCCCGGTCGTCCTCGTTGTCGATGACGAGGAGTCGTATCGCGAGGCGCTCGCGTCCGGGCTCGATCACGAAGGGTTCACCGTCCAGCTTGCCGCTGACGGCTACGAGGCACTGCGGCTCTTCCACTCCGGGCCCCCCGATCTGGTCCTGCTCGACGTCATGCTCCCGGACCAGTCGGGTGTGGAGCTGTGCCAGCGGATGCACGCGACCGCTCCGGTCCCCGTCATCATGGTGAGCGCGAAGACCGCCGAAGTGGACATCGTCGTCGGCCTCGAGGTGGGGGCGGCGGACTACGTGGTCAAGCCGTACCGGCTGCGCGAGCTCGTCGCGCGAATGCACGCGGTGCTCCGACGCGGAGAGCCTCTGGCGGCTCCCGCGGGCGGGGCACTCGCCCGGGGGAGTGTCCGGCTCGATGACGGGCGCCGCGAAGTGACCGTCGACGGGCGCCCTGTCGAGCTGTCACGCAAGGAGTTCGACCTCCTCGCGCTCCTCATGGCCCAGCCGGGTCGGGTCGTGACCAGAGAGCGGTGCACGGAGCGGCTCTGGTGGGACCAGGAGCTGGTCGACACCCGCACCCTCGACACCCATGTGAAGCGCCTTCGGCGCAAGATCGAGCCCGATCCTTCGAACCCCCGCCATCTCGTCACCGTGCGAGGGGTCGGCTTCCGCTTCGAGCCGTGACCCCGCGGCGTCACCACGTCCCTGCCGGGCGATGGATTCGCCTCGGGCCGCACGGAACGCTTACCGTTTCGACTGCAGCACGCGAGGGGCAGCGGCACCCGTTCGACGGTTCGCAGGCCTCCGCTGCCCACGACCGAGGGAGCTTCGACTCGAAGGAGGGGATCTGCCATGTGGAACAGCTTCAGGACCGACGAGCACCTGGGCATCACCGCCGAGATCACGACGTACCCGGGGGGCAACGGCGACGAGATCCACGCGTACGTCGTCCGGCCGATGAACGAGGGCCCGGTGCCGGGGATCGTGTTGGTCCACCACATGCCGGGGTGGGACGAATTCTCCCAGGAGTTCGCCGAGCGGCTCGGGCGCCACGGGCACCTCGTGATCTGCCCTGATCTGTACTGCCGCTTCGGGCACGGCACGCCGGACGACGTGGCAGCCAAGGTGCGGAGCGAGGGCGGCGTCCACGACGACAGCGTCGTCGCCGACTGCGAGGCCGCCGCCGCCTGGCTGCGCGCGGACTCCCAGTGCAACGGCAAGCTCGGGATCATCGGGCCGTGCTCGGGAGGCCGTCACGCGCTGCTGGCAGCGTCCCGGATCGGCGGGTTCGGCGCGGTCGTGGACCTGTGGGGCGGAGGCGTCATCATGCCCGCGGATCAGCGCACGCCCGCGCGCCCGGTGGCGCCGATCGACTACACGGCTGATCTCGACGCCCCGCTCCTCGGGCTCTTCGGCAACGACGACCAGTCACCCACGCCCGCGCAGGTCGACGAGCACGAGGCAGAGCTGAAGAAGTACCACAAGACCTTCGAGTTCCACCGCTACGACGGCGCGGGGCACGGGTTCTTCTACTACCACACGCCCATGTACCGTCAGGAGCAGGCGATGGACGGGTGGGAGAAGGTCTTCGAATTCTTCGAAAGGCACCTCAGGTGAGACGAGGAAGGTGAGACGAGGAAGGTGAGACGAGGAAGGTGAGACGAGGAAGGTGAGAGGGATCAGATGTGCACGATGATCGCCGCGAGCGCAGCCGTCAACGGAGTCGGCAAGGGGGCGACGGGATGGTTTCCCATCACCCAGGCGACGGTCGGCTACGACCATGCCACGCACTCGGGCACACAGCACGCACTCCTGTTGGACTTCACCAATTACGAGATCGGTGTGGAGGCACGCGTCGCGCTGGAGCTCGATCTCGAGTCGGGCAGGGCCCTCATGGCCCAGCTTCGCTCGGCCATCGAGGCAGCGGAGGCGATCGGGGAAGACTCGCGGGTGCGCTGAGCGACGCTGCCGGGAGGCGCCGCCGAGGGACTGACGGAGGTCGCTGAGGGCTCGGTCCCGGGGGCGCGCCGCCGGGTCGCCTGAGGGTTCGCCTGAGGGTTGCTTCCTCGAGTCAGCTGGTGGTCCCCCGCCGTCGTGCGGCCCTTGGCCGGTACGTGCCGAGCGCGAAGCCAGCTGTGCGCTGACCGCCGGTGAGCGGCCGTCCGAGGGGTTCGCCGATGGGCGGATCGAAGGAGGGGCCGATGACCGGGCCGCCGAGGCGGCCGTCGACAGGGTCGACGGGGACGCGCGGCTGAGGCGCATCCTCGAGCCTGCGGTCGAACCTGACAGCCCGCCGCTCCTCGAGCCGCACCCAGTGCATGATCACCGGGACGAAGGCGAGCGACATCAAGACGTCGCCGCCCACCCACATGATGACCCCGCCCACGTGCAGGTCGGTGACGAGTGACGGTCCCCAGGTGCGATGGAGCGCCGCTTCTGCGGGGAAGATCTCCCGGTTCTCGAGACTGAGGGTGAGACCGACGAACGTGTCGACCGGCACCGCCAGGAACAGGTAGAGGGCCTGCATCGCCGGGTGGAGGCGGTTGGTGCCCGGGTCCCTGCCGAGGATCTGGCGCCAGAAGAGGAACCCGACGACGAGGAACAGCACGTGCTCGCCGTGGTGGGCCGCGGGGCTCTCCAGCACCCATGTCATGAAGACCGTCAGGTGCGTGACGGGGACCACCAGTGCGTACGCGCCAAAGGCGATCACCGGATGCCCGATGACCTTCGCGGCGTGCGACCGGAGCACCCTCCCGAGCCGGCGGTGCCAGGTGCCGGCGGTGGCGCGCCACGCGAGCGCGATGGGGGAGGAGACGGCGAAGAGCCCGGCCGCGACCATGATGAGCAGGAGATGCTGGACCATGTGGTCCCAGAACAGCTCGTCGTCGTACACGCCGATTGCGCTCAGGAGGGCGATCGCAGTGACGGCGACTCCGCCGATGAAGGCGGCGGTCCGCCCGGCGGGCCATCGGTGGTGAGGATGGAGGCGGTTCTGGCGAGCCACGCCCCACAGGTACAGCGTGAGCGCGCCCGCCAAGAGGGCGATCGGCACCGGATCGACTGTCGTGCTGAGGAGCTGGCGCCACGACAGCGGCGGGAGCGCTGCGGCGAAGGCGGGGGCGAGTGCGAGGGGCTCGATCATCGTTGCGGCGTCGTCCCGAAGCGCACCCGGCGGCACAGCACCACCTAGGCGGTCTGCACCACCCGTCGGCACAGCACCACCTAAGCGGTCCGCACCGCTTGGCGGTCCGCACCACCCGGCGGCACAGCGCCGTTCAGCTCGGGACGCTCGGTGAGCTTAGCCATCGTGGACCGGCGCTCCGCGGGCGGCTACCCTCGCACCGACCGAGGAGGGGGTGCGCATGCGGCGTTGGAGGGTATTGGGGTTCCGAGCGACGCTCGCATTGGCCGTCTCGGCACCGACGGCACTCGGTGCCGCCGCTCTCGCCTCCACTGGCGCAGGAGCGACCACAAGAGCGACCGCAGCAGCGACCACGAGCATCAGCGCCTCCGTGGGCAACGACATCTCGTTCCCCCAGTGCGGCTCGCCGTTCCCGAGCGGCCAGGCCTTCGGGATCGTCGGGATCAACGACGGGTTGCCCAACACGCTCGACCCGTGCCTCGGGCCGCCCTCTGCGACGAGCCCTGCCACAAGCTCGGCGACACCTCCGTCGGCGACACCTCCGCCCAGCTCCACTCCGAGCTACTCCAAGAGCGAGCTGTACTGGGCGGTGAGCACCTCGTCCGGATCGGGCGCCGAGCCCAAGGCGTCGGTCTACGTCAACACCGCGGACCCCGGGAACGTCGTCACAGGCACGCTCGTCGCCGACTGGCCGACCTCGGGGTCCACCCCTTACGGCACATGCACGACGACCACGGTCACAACCAGCTCAGGTCCGAAGACCGCAGGCCAGGACTCGCCGGCTTGTGCGTGGGAGTACGGCAACGAGAAGGCGGCCCAGGACGTCTCCTGGCTGGTAGCCGCCGCGCAGGCGATCAACGCGCAGTCGCCGCCTGTCGCCGTCCCGGCGACGGCGAGCGGGTACCCGTGGTGGCTCGACGTGGAGATCGCCAACACATGGCAGACAGGGGCCTCTGGCCAGAAGACGAACGTCGCGGTGCTCCAGGGCATCGTGGTCGGGCTCACCGCCGCCGGAGCGCCCAGCGTCGGTGTCTACTCGACCTCGTACATGTGGGGGGTGATCACCGGCGGCACCAGCGCGTCGACCCCGTCGATCGGCAGGCTGACCACGTGGATCCCCGGGGCCGCCAACGAGGCCGGCGCCCTGACAACGTGCGCAGGCCCGTCGTTCACGGCGGGGCCGGTGGGCCTCGCACAATTCCCGAGCGGGAGCTTCGACGGCGACCTCCCCTGCACACAGCCCACCGATGCCAGGATCTACGGCCAGACACCCGACGCCACCGCCGCGGCCGAGTTCACCAGGGCGTTCCACTACGCGAAGTCGGCATGCCCGGCCTCCCGCGCGGCGGTCCTCGCGACGACACGGGAGTACCAAGACGCCCTCTCGAGCCAGTTCCTGGCGCAGTACCTCACAACGGGTACGCTGCTCACCCCCACGACAAGCCTGTCCCAGGTCACGGCGACAACCCTTCGTGAAGAGGGGATCGACACGGTCTACATCGTCGGCGGCCCGCTCGCCGTCAGCGCCACAGTCCAGAGCGCGATCGAGGCCATGACAGCGTACGAGTGCGGCGGGAAGACACGCGCGACGGCGGAGGGGAAGATCGTCGTCCACCGCCTCTTCGGCCAGACGCAGTACGCGACGGCGATGTCGGTGGTCGACTTCGTCGGCAAGGCAGCGAGCGCCGCGTTCCCCGGGGCCTATAGCACGACCAATTCCACAGGCGGCACCGGGCGCTACAACGACACCGCCGGCGCCGGCTCGCCGTCACCCCCTGCGGCGAGCGAGCCGACGGCGATCCTGGCGAACGGGCAGGAGTTCCAAGACGCCCAGGCGGCCAGCGTGATCTCCTACCGCGCGAAGTTCCCGATGCTGCTCACCCCGGCGACCACGCTGTCGGCGACAGCGGTGAGCGCGATACAGCATCTCGGCATCCAGCAGGTGATCCTCCTGGGTGGACCGCTCGCTGTGACAGATGGCGTCGAGGCGCAGCTCGTGGCCGAGACCGGCGTCTCAGTGCTGCGGGTCGCGGGGAAGGACTACACCGACACCGCCCGCGAGCTCGCCAGGTTCGAGGCTGCGGGGCCAACAGAGGGCCTCGGCTGGACATCTGCCCACCGGATCATGGTCGCGCGTGGCAACGGCTTCACCGACGGCCTCTGCGGCGGGGTGCTGGAGAACGTGCACAACGTGACAACAGGCATTGCCGGCACCGCGCGCCCGCTGCTGCTCACCGAGACCCCGACACTCGTCGGGACGTACCTGTCCACATTCCTGGCGGTCACAGGGCACACAGGGATCGACGGCACAACGGGCAAGACGATCATCGGCCTCGTCATCCTCGGGGGACCGCTGGCGGTGACGACAGCGACGGTCACCGCCATGCAGGCGGACTTGAGCCGCTGAGCGAGGGTCTCAGGCGCAGGTCACAGTGCGAACGGCGCCGCTGCGTCGGCGTCGATGCCGTAGCGCCGGATGGCCTCACCGACCACCGCGTGCTCCACCGCACCCTGCCCGGCGAGCGACGACAGGACGGCGATCACGGCGTGCGGGGCGTCGACCTCGAAGTAGCGGCGAAGCGCGGCACGGGCGTCGGAGCGGCCGAAGCCGTCGGTGCCGAGCGAGGTGAACGGACGCCGGACCCAGCGCGAGACCTGGTCGGGGACCGCGCGGATGTAGTCGGTCAGCGCGACCACCGGCTCAGGTCCCGACCCGAGCACGTCGGTGACGTACGGGGTCCGCTGCTCCGCGCCGGGATGCAGCCGGTTCCAGCGCTCGCACTGCAGCGCGTCGTTGCGCAGCGTCGTCCACGACGTCGCGGACCACGTGTCCGCTGAGACGCCCCACTCTTCTGCGAGCATGCGGCGTGCTTCGGTCGCGACCTGCCACATCGGGCCGGAGAAGCAGATCGACGCCCTCGGAGCAGGCTGCTCACCGCGTGGCGCGACTGGAGCCGGGCCGGCGTAGCGGTAGATGCCCCTCAGGATGCCCGAGCGGACGGCGTCTCCCTCGGCGCCCTCGGGCAGCGCCGGCATCGCGTAATTCTCGTTGTACAAGGTGAGGTACCAGAATTTGTCCTCGGGCGCCTCGCCCATCATCCGGCGCACCGCGTCGTCGACGACGACCGCCACCTCGTATGCGAACGCCGGGTCGTAGACGACGGCGGCGGGGTTCGTCGACGCCAAGAGCGGGGAGTGCCCGTCGTCGTGCTGGAGCCCCTCTCCGAGCAGCGTCGTCCTCCCGGCGGTGCATCCCGCCAGGATCCCGCGCCCTCGCATGTCGCCGAGCGCCCAGAGCAGGTCCCCCACCCGCTGGAAGCCGAACATCGAGTAGAAGAGGAACACGGGGAGCATCGGTCGGCCCCAGGTGGCGTACGAGGTGGCGAGCGCGCTGAACGCCGCGGTGGCGCCAGCCTCCGTGATGCCCTCCTGGAGCAGCTGGCCCGAGGCGCTCTCCGCGTACTTGAGCGGGAGGTCGGCGTCGACGGGCACGTAGCGCTGGCCCCCGGGCGCGTAGATCTTGGCCTCGGCGATGATGGGCTCGAGCCCGAACGTGCGGGCCTCGTCCGAGACGATCGGTGCGACGAAGGGCCCGAAGTCCGGGTCCCGCACGAGGTTCCGCAGCAGGCGGGCGAAGGCCATCGTCGTCGACACCGCCTGGCTGCCCGAGCCGGCCATGAGGTCGGAGAAGACCTTCGGGTCGGGGAGCACCACCTTGGCGGGCCGGACGACCCGGCGGGGGAGTGCGCCGCCGAGCACCCTGCGCCGCGCCATCAGGTACTCGAAAGCCTCGGAGCCTTCGGGCGGGCGGTAGTAGGGGGGGGCGTCGGCATCGAGCGCCTCGTCGGGGATCTCGTCGGCGAGGTAGAGACGGTCCCGCAGCGCCCGCAGCTGGTCCCTCGTCATCTTCTTGATCTGGTGGGTGGCGTTGCGAGCCTCGATCTGGGGACCGAGCGTCCAGCCCTTGATCGTCTTGGCGAGGATCGCCGTGGGCGCCCCCCGCTGCTCGGTGGCGAGCTTGTAGGCCGCGTAGAGCTTGCGGTAGTCGTGCCCGCCGCGTGGGAGGGTGCGCAGCTCGTCGTCGCTCAGGTGCTCGACCATCTTGCGCAGACGGGGGTCGGGGCCGAAGAAGTGCTCGCGGATGTAGGCGCCGGACTCGACGGCGTACTTCTGGAACTCGCCGTCGACCGTCGTGTTCATCTTGTCCAGCAGCACGCCGTCGACGTCGCGGGCGAGCAGCTCGTCCCATCTGGAGCCCCAGATCACCTTGATGACGTTCCATCCCGCGCCGCGGAAGAGGGCCTCGAGCTCCTGGATGATCTTCCCGTTGCCGCGTACTGGTCCGTCGAGGCGCTGGAGGTTGCAGTTGACGACGAAGATCAAGTTGTCGAGGTGCTCACGTCCGGCGACCCCCAGCGCGCCGATCGACTCCGGCTCGTCCATCTCCCCGTCGCCGACGAAGCACCAGACCTTGCTCGAGCTCGTGTCGACGAGCTGGCGCTGGTGCAGGTAGCGGTTGACGTGGGCCTGGTAGATCGCGTCGATCGGGCCGAGGCCCATGGAGACGGTGGGGAACTCCCAGAAGTCGGGGAGCGAGCGGGGATGCGGGTAGCTCGGGAGCCCGCCGCCGACCTCGTGACGGAAGTTGTCGAGGTCGTGCTCGCTCAGCCGCCCCTCCACGAACGCCCGCGCGTAGATCCCCGGGGAGGCGTGGCCCTGGACGAAGACCTGATCGCCGGAGCCTCCGTCGTCCTTGCCCCGGAAGAAGTGGTTGAACCCGACCTCGTACAGCGAGGCCGAGCTCGCGTAGGTGGAGAGGTGGCCGCCGATGCCGTCGGTGCGCATGTTCGCCCGCACGACCATCGCGGCAGCGTTCCAGCGGATGTACGCGCGGATGCGCCGCTCGAGGTACTCGTCGCCCGGGAACCACGGCTCCTCGTCCGCCGGGATCGTGTTGACGTACGGCGTCGAGACCGTGGCGGGAAAGTCGACCTGCAGGGTCCGTGCGCGCTCGAGCAGCTTCATGAGGAGAAAACGCGCGCGCGGCCGCCCCCTCGTCCCCACCACCGCGTCGAAGGAGTCGAGCCACTCGGCGGTCTCCTGGGTGTCGATGTCGGGGACCTGGTGGGACACGCCGTCGAAGAGCACACCTCCACGGTACCGGTCGCGGGCCGTCGCACCGCGCCAGCGCCGAGCGCCGCCGCGCCGAGCCGAGCGCCGCCGCACCGAGCTGAGCGCCGCCGCACCGAGCCGAGCGCCGCCGCGCGGAGCCCAGCGCAGATCGCCCGGCCACCCATCGCCTGCCCGGGCGGCGCCGGCGGTGTAGACCTCCTGGGTGCTCACGGTGTACACGGACGGGTCCTGCCTCGGGAACCCGGGCCCCGGCGGATGGGCGTGGGTCGTGCCCGACGGAAGGTTCGAGAGCGGCGCGGACCCGCACACGACCAACCAGAGGATGGAGATCACTGCACCGCTCCGGGCCCTCGAGGCGCTGCGCGCCGACGCGGGCGGCGGCGAGATCGTGGTGCGGAGCGACTCCATGTACGTCGTGAACTGCTTCCTCCAACGCTGGTGGGCGGGCTGGCAGCGCAGGGGCTGGCGCAATTCGCAGGGGAAGCCCGTCGCGAACCGCGACCTGTGGGAACCGCTCCTCGCGCTCGCGCTCGACCCCGCGGTGCCCGTCCGGTTCCAATGGGTGAAGGGGCATTCCGGCGACCGGTGGAACGACGTGGTCGACGACCTCGCCAACGCCGCGGCCGCCACGGGCACGGGCCAAAGCGGCTCGTGCTGACGTCGGCGCGCGGCCCGTCTGGCCTCCGCCGCCTCGACGCACCTACCATCGCCGGCATGTTGCTCGAAGGTTCGTCTGCAATCGTCACCGGCGGTGCGTCGGGTCTCGGGGCCGCCACCGCGAAGGCGCTCGCTGCCGAAGGGGTGCGCGTCACCGTGTTCGACCTCAACGAGGACGGCGCAAAGGCCGTCGCAGGCGAGGTGGGCGGCGACTACGTCGCAGGGGACGTCACGGACCCCGAGCACTGCCAGCGGGCGGTCGACCAGGCGGCAGCGGGGGGAAGGCTGCGGGTCGCGGTCAACTGCGCAGGGACCGGTTGGATCGGCCGGGTGATCGATCGCCAGGGCAATCCCCACGAGCTCGCGCCGTTCGAATTCATCCAGCGCCTCAACGTGATCGGCACCTTCAACGTGATGACGAAGGCGGCGGCTGCGATCGCCAGGACCGAGCCGCTGGAGGACGCCGAGCGGGGCGTCATCGTCAACACGGCGTCGGTGGCCGCGTTCGACGGCCAGGTCGGCCAGCTCGCCTACTCGGCGTCGAAGGGTGCGGTGGTGGGCATGACCCTGCCGGCTGCCCGCGACCTCGCCGTCGTCGGCATCCGCGTCGTGACCATCGCGCCCGGGCTGTTCGACACGCCGCTGCTGGGCATGCTTCCCGAGGAGCAGCGGCGCGCCCTCGGCGAGTCCGTGCTCTTTCCCAAGCGCCTGGGCGATCCCGCGAGCTACGGTCAGCTGGTCGTCCACATCGCCCGCAACAGCTACTTGAACGGCGAGGTCATCCGGCTCGACGGCGGCATCAGGATGCCGCCCAAGTAGGAGGGATCCTTCCGTGCGCCAGGTCGAGGCCGAGGGGGTCCGCCTGTTCCCGGTCGGGCTCGGGACCTGGCAGTTCGGCGCGGGCGAATGGGGCTACGGGACCACCTACGCAAAGGAGGTCGCGCCGCGCATCGTCGAGCGGTCGCTCGATCTCGGCGTCCAGCTCGTCGACACCGCCGAGCTCTACGCGTTCGGCCGCTCGGAGCGGATCGTCGGCGCCGCGCTCGGGAGGCGGAGGGACGAGGCGTTCCTCGCGACCAAGCTCTTCCCCGTCCTTCCCGTGGACCCGGTCGTCGGCTGGCGCGCACGCGGGAGCCTTCGGCGTCTCGGCACCGACCGCGTGGACCTCTACCAGCTCCACTGGCCCAACCCTGTGGTCCCTGCACGCCCGGTCGCAGACGCCCTGGCGAGGCTCCTCGACGCGGGGCTCACCCGGCACGTGGGGGTGAGCAACTACCCGCTCACGCGTTGGGAGGAGCTCGAGCGGCTCCTCGGCCGGCCGGTCCTCTCCAACCAGGTCCGCTACAGCCTCGTGGACCGCGCCCCGGAGCGCGAGCTCCTTCCGTGGGCCCAGGCGAACGGGAGGATGATCATCGCCTACAGCCCGCTCGGGCAGGGGCTCCTGTCCGGCCGCTACGGTCCGGGCCGCCGACCGACCGGGCTCCGGGCGAGGACGTGCCCCTCCCGCACGGAGAACCTCCAGCGCGTCGAGCCGCTCCTCCACGCGCTCTCGGAGGTCGCCGACGCCCATCACGCTTCCCCCGCGCAGATCGCGCTCGCCTGGCTGCTCCGACGCCCGAACGTCGTGGTGATCCCCGGGGCGTCGTCGGTGGAGCAGGCGGAGCAGAATGCCGCATCGGCGGACATCGAGCTCAGCGCGGCGGAGGACGACGCGCTGACCGCCGCTTCGGACGCGTACCAGCCCGTGCGCTCGCGCATCGGGGCGCGTGCGAGCCTGGTGGGCCGCAGGGCACGCCGCGTGCTCGGCGGCCTTCGGGCGTAACGCACCCTGCGGCGCCGTTAGGCTCGTAGGCGTTTTCGTCCAGGCGCGTGAAGCGCCGGAGGAGGGTCCCGTGGAGTACGACGTGGTGATCATCGGCGGCGGCCCAGGCGGATATGCCGCCGCCTTGTACGGTGCGTCCGGCGGGTTGCGGATCGCCGTCGTCGAATTCACAAAGGTCGGTGGGACCTGCTTGCACCGCGGCTGCGTGCCGGCGAAGGAATTCCTCGAGTCCGCTGCGGTCTACCGCACGGTGCGAAAGGCCTCCGAGTTCGGGATCTCGGCAGGAGACCCGACCGTGGACTTCGCCGTCAACCAGCGCCGCAAGGTGGCGGTGGTCGACCAGCTCCACCGCGGGCTCGCCGGGTTGCTCAAGGGGCGCAACGTCACCGTGCTCTCCGGGACCGGCACGCTCCTGCCCGGGCGCCGAGTCCGCGTGGTGGACGGCCCGGACGCCGGCACCGAGGTCGTCGGGCGCCACGTCGTGCTCGCGACGGGATCGGTCCCGCGGACGCTCCCAGGGCTCGACGTCGACGGGCGCTACGTGCTCACCTCCGACGAGTTCCTCGAGCTCGAGCGCGTGCCCGCCTCGGTGGCCGTGGTGGGCGGCGGCGCGATCGGCTGCGAGTTCGCCTCTCTCCTGTCGGACCTCGGCGCCAAGGTGACGATCCTCGAGGCATTGGACACGATCCTCGCGGGTTGTGACGACGACATCTCCGCTGTGGTGGGCCGTTCGTTCAAGCGCCGCGGGATGGAGATCATCACCGGCGCGCAGGTGAAGGGCCACACGCCCCGGCCCGACGGGTCGAGCACGGTGGTCCACCTCGGCGACGGCAGGGACGTGGAGGCGGAGGTCGTGGTGATCTCCGTGGGCCGCCGTCCCCGGACCGAGGGCCTCTTGTCCGAAGGCACCTCAGTGCAGCTGGACGAGCGCGGGTTCGTCGTCGTGAACCATCTCATGCAAACTCACGAGCGGAACATCTGGGCCGTCGGCGACGTCTGCGCGGGGACGCCCCAGCTGGCGCACGTGGCGTTCGAGGAGGCGGTCCTCGTGATCAAGGGCATCCTGGGTGATCCGATGGTGCCGGTCGACTACGAGCGCGTGCCGTGGGCCATCTACTGCCACCCCGAGGTCGCCTTCGCGGGCTTGACCGAGGCCCAGGCCGCCGCGCGGGGGATCCCTGTCCTTGTGAAGAAGGACCCCTTCGGCGGGAACAGCCGGGCGCGTATCATCGGCGACACCGAGGGGCTCGTGAAGGTCGTCGCCGAGCGACTGGCGGACGGGTCCGCAGGCAGGATCCTCGGCGTGCACATGGTCGGTCCGTGGGTGACCGAGCAGCTCGGCGCCGGTTACCTCGCGGTCAACTGGGAGGCGACGCCGGCAGAGGTCGCACAGTTCATCCAGCCGCATCCGTCGCTCTCCGAGACGTTCGGGGAGACGGTGCTCGCGCTGACCGGAAGGGGATTGCACGTTGGCTGACGTCACGATGCCGCAGCTGGGTGAGACGGTCACCGAGGGGACCATCACCCGATGGATGAAGTCCGTGGGCGACCACGTCGAACGCGACGAGCCGCTCTTCGAGGTCTCGACGGACAAGGTCGACTCGGAGGTCCCGGCCCCCGCGAGCGGTGTGCTCTCCGAGATCGTGGTCCCCGAGGGAGAGACGGTCCCCGTGGGCGCCCGTCTCGCGGTCATCTCCGACGGCGCGGGGGCCAGCGCCCCGGCGTCTGCGCCGCAAGCCGCCGCTGCGCCTGCAGCCGCCGCTGCGCCTGCAGCCGCCGCTGCGCCACAACCCGCCGCTGCGCCTGCGGAGGCGGTTTCGCCACCCGCCTCGCCGCCCGGGGCGCCTCCCACGCCCGAGCCGCTCGTGTCGTCGCAGGCAGCACCCGCGTCCTACCCGGCACAGGCAGCACCGCCGCCGCCGCCGACCGGATACGCGCCGCGACCGAGCGAGACCGGGTCCCCTGCCGGCCCTGCCCCTGGGGGCGACGGCGAAGCCACGCGCGTGGAGGGAATGCTCCTCTCCCCGGTCGTTCGCCGTCTTCTCGACGAGAACGGCATCTCTCCCTCCGAGGTCACCGGCACGGGGCTCGGTGGGCGGATCACGAGAGAGGACGTCCTCGGTTTCATCGACGCGCGCCGCGGGGCTGGGGCCGGCGTTGCCGCGCCTTCGGCGTCGGCTCCGCCAGCTGCGCCGTTCCCTCCGCCGCCAGCCCCCCAAGCGCCGCCACCGCCAGCCCCCCAAGCGCCGCCACCGCCAGCCCCCCAAGCGCCGCCACCGCCAGCCCCCCAAGCGCCGCCACCGCCAGCCCCCCAAGCGCCGCCGCCGCCAGCTCCCCCGCCGGCCGGCATGCCGGTCCCCGCGGCTCCTACGCAGAGCGCCGCCACCGCCGTCTTCCGCCCCTCGGCGGACCGGTTGGTGCCGTTCTCGAACATGCGGCGTCGGACCGCAGAGCACATGGTCCGTTCGAAGGCCACCTCGCCGCACGCCTACATCGCGTACGAAGCGGACTTCGAGAACGTCGACCGCGTGCGCAAGGTGTGGCGTGACCGCTTCAAGAGCGAGGAGGGGTTCTCGCTCACGTACCTCCCCTTCATCGCGCGAGCGACCGTCGACGCGCTCCGAGAGTTCCCCAATCTGAACGCGTCGGTCGTCGAGGACTCTCTGGTCGTGCACCAGCAGGTGAATCTCGGGATCGCGGTCGACCTCAACCACGAGGGGCTCATCGTCCCCGTCATCCACCACGCAGAGGAGATCACGCTTCGCGGGATCGCGCGGCGGGTCAGGGACCTCGCCGACCGCGCCCGCAACAGGCAGCTGACCGCCGACGACATCGCCGGGGGCACGTTCTCCGTCACCAACGACGGGCCGTTCGGCACGTACTTCACCGTGCCGATCATCAACCAGCCGCAGGTCGCGATCCTGGCGACCGACGGCGTCCGCCGCCGCCCCGTCGTCGTCGAGCTCGCCGACGGCAGCGAGTCCATCGCCATCCACTCCGTCGGGATGATCGGGCTCAGCTGGGACCACCGTGCGGTGGACGGCGCGTACGTGTCGTCCTTCCTTCGCCGGGTCGCGCAGGCCCTCTCCACGCGCGACTGGGCTTCCGAGCTGTAGCCGTGCTACGCATTCGCCGCCTCGGGCAAGTCAGCTACGCCGAGGCGTTCGATCTCCAGCATGCGCTCGCGCAGCGAGGAGGCGACGACTACTTGCTGCTGGTGGAGCACCCCCACGTCTACACGCTCGGCGTGCGCGCCGACCCCGCACACGTCCTTCGCGATCCGGCGTCAGTCGGGGCGACGCTCTTTCGGACCGACCGGGGCGGCGACGTGACCTATCACGGGCCGGGCCAGCTCGTCGCCTACCCGATCGTGACGCTCGAGGACCATCCCGGCGCGGGCCCGCTCCACGTGCACCGCATCGAACAGCTGGTCATCGACGCGCTCGGCTTACTGGGGGTCGAGGCGTCACGGCACGAGGGCTACCCCGGGGTCTGGGTGGGCGTCGACGGCCCGTCGCCCCGCAAGGTGGCCGCCATCGGGGTACGGACCATGCGGGTGGACGGCGGGCGGCGCCGGACCCTCCACGGCGTCGCACTCAACGTGGACTGCGACCTCGAGATGTTCGGCCACATCGTGCCGTGCGGCATCGCGGACTACGCGGTGACCTCTCTGCGCGCGGAGGGGAACGACGCGTCGATGGACGAGGTCGTCGAGGCGGTTGCCTCGCGAGCGGCAGCGGTGTGGGGGACCGACGGCGTCGATCGCCGCGACGTCGACCTGCCGCGAAGGAAACGGCATCCGGGCGGGAACGCCGACGTCGCCGAGGAGCGGCCTCTGCTGCGCCGGCTTCGGGACGCCGGCACCGACCCCGACGCCGGGATCCCGTTCCGGGCGCGCAAGCCGGAGTGGCTCCGCGCCCCGGCACGCATGGGGGAGGGGTACGTCTCCCTCGGTCGGACGATCCACGATCTGCGGCTGGTCACTGTCTGCGAGGAGGCAGGCTGCCCCAACATCTTCGAGTGCTGGGCCGACGGGACGGCCACCTTCATGGTCAACGGCTCGCGCTGCACGCGCGCTTGCGGCTTCTGCCTCGTCGACACGCGCCGTCCGCTGCCCCTCGACCCGACCGAGCCAGACCGTGTCGCCGAAGCGGTCGCGCGGATGCGGCTGTCGCACGCAGTCATCACGTGTGTCGCTCGCGACGACCTCGACGACGGCGGTGCAGGAGCGATCGCGGCCACGGTCCGGGCGGTCCGGCGGCGCAACCCCGAAACGGGAATCGAGGTCCTGGTCTCCGACTTCAAGGGGGACGCGTCCTCTCTCGAGCTCGTCCTCGACGCGCGCCCCGACGTGCTGAACCACAACGTGGAGACCGTGGTCCGGCTCCAGCGCGCGGTGCGGCCGTCTGCTGGGTACGCGAGGAGCCTCGCGGTGCTCGCCCGAGCTGCCGACGCCGGGCTCGTAGTGAAGTCGGGGCTCATGGTCGGCCTAGGGGAGTCCGAGGAGGAGGTCGTCTCCACGCTTGCCGACATGGCGTCCGTCGGCGTGTCGATCGCGACGATCGGGCAGTACCTGCGGCCGAGCGCGGACCACCTGCCGGTCGCCCGGTGGTGGAGCCCAGCGGAGCTCGAGGCGCTAGCCACCGCCGGACGCGAGCTCGGCCTCTTGCATGTCGAGGCCTCGCCGCTCACGCGGTCGAGCTACCACGCGAAGCAGGCCGCCGACGCCGCCTCCTCGCCAGCCGACGCCAGCGAAGACGGCGGCACGGCTCACGCCGCGACGGGGTCAGCCCCGCTGCGCGTAGTGCTGCGTCCAGGTGTTCCCGTCCCAGTACCGAAGCGTGTCGGGGGTGCCGCTCGGGTCGGGTAGCCATCCGGCGGGCGTGCCCACCGGGGGCAGGAGCGCCTGGTGCGCCATGGTGGCGGTCGGCGCTGCCTGCGCCGTCGCGACGCCCGTCTGAGCGGGGGCTTCGCCCGTGGCCCACGCAGCGGGAGCCGGCCACGCCGATCCGTTCGCGGCCACCGGCGCCCCCGCGCCGGGAATCCCCGCCACGTCCGCTCCTTGCGCTGTCGTCGCTGCAGATCCGGAGGGAACCGGAGACCCGGCGGGCGCCGGTTGCGAGGCGGCGGCCAGGTGCGCTGGCGCTTGCGGGAATTGCTGCTGGGACAGCTGCTGGGCAAGCGGCACCTGCGGGGCCGCCTGGGGCTGCGGGGCTGCCTGGGGCTGCGGGGCTGCCGGCACCTGGGCAGCCGTCGCGGCGGCGAACGCACCGAAGGGGTCGGGGCGGCCAGCCGGCTGCTGCTGCAGGTCGGCATAGTAATTCGGGGCTTCGGGCTCGGTCTTCGACGCTTCCTTCTTGCGCCTGCGGCTCATCAGGACGATGGCCACGAGCAGCACGATGATGACAGCTGCGACCACCGCCTCGATGACGACAAGATTCCGGTTGACGGCCGCCAAGATCGTGGTGTCCATGTCACCCTCCCCTCCCCCGCACACGGTAGTGCTCCTTCGCCCGGGGGGTCAACGAATTCCCACTTCAACCGGAAGGACCGGTCAGGCGACGAAGTACTTGGCCTTCGGGTGGTGGCAGACGATGGCGTCGGTGGTCTGCTCTGGGACCAGCTGGAAGCCGTCGCTCACCGACACGCCGACTCGGTCGCCACCGAGCAGCTCCACGACCTTGGCATTGTCCTCCAGGTCCGGGCAGGCGGGGTAGCCCCAGCTGTAGCGGCCTCCGCGGTACTGCTGGCGGAACAGACCGGTGAGCGTGGGGCCGTCCTGGTCGGCGAAGCCCAGCTCCTCTCGGATGCGGCGGTGCCAGTACTCCGCGAGCGCCTCGGTCATCTCCACCCCGAGCCCGTGGAGGAACAGGTAGTCCTGGTAGCGGTTCTCCGCGAAGAGGCGCGACGTCTCCTCGGACACCTTCGGGCCCATGGTGACGAGCATGAAGGTGGCGAAGTCCTCCTCGCCGGTGCTCGCCGGGCGGAAGAAGTCGGCGATGCAGAGCCACGGGGGCTTGTCCTGGCGGGGGAACGTGAAGCGCATCCATTCGGCGCTGCGCGTCTCGTCCTTGTAGATCACGAGGTCGTTGCCCTCGGACGCCGCGGCGAAGTGGCCGTAGGCGACCTGTGGCACGAGGACGTCGGCCTGCTTGGCCTTGTCGAGCTCTTGACGGAGCACTGCCTTGACCCTGGCCTTGAAGGCCGCGTCATCCTCCCCTGCGGCAGGGCGGAAGCCCCACTGGTTGCGGAAGAGCGCGGTCAGATTGAGGTATCCCGCGACCTCGTCGATGGGGATCCCGCGGGCCGTCCTCGTGCCGACGAAGGGCGGTCGGAAGAGCTCGTTGTCCAGCTCGACTTCCGGTGAGCGCGCCGGCCGGCCGTCACGTGGCTCGGCGTCGGAGTCACGCGCGCCGGCCGGCCGGAAGCGGGACGGCACGTTGCGCTGCGAGACCTCACGCCCGAAGAGCGGGTCTTCTCGGCCGCTTCGCCGGAGCTCCGTCAGGCGGTCCATCGTGCGGAGCCCCTCGAAGGCGTCGCGCCCGTAGAAGACGCGGCCGTCGTAGACCTGGCGCAGGTCGCGCTCCACGTAGGTGCGGGTGAGCGCGGCCCCGCCGAGCAGCACCGGGAGGTCGGCGAGCCCGCGACGGTTGAGCTCCTCGAGGTTGTCGCGCATGACCAACGTGGACTTCACGAGCAATCCGCTCATTCCGAGGGCGTCGGCCCCGTGCTCTTGCACGGCTGCCACCATCTCGCCGATGCCGACCTTGATCCCGAGGTTCACCACCTCGTAGCCGTTGTTGGTGAAGATGATGTCGACGAGGTTCTTCCCGATGTCGTGGACGTCGCCCTTCACGGTCGCGAGCACGACCCTTCCCTTCCCGCCCTGGTCGGCCCGCTCCATGTGCGGCTCGAGGTAGGCGACGGCTGCCTTCATCGTCTCGGCGGACTGCAGGACGAAGGGAAGCTGCATCTCTCCGGACGCGAAGAGGTCGCCGACGGTCCTCATGCCCGCGAGGAGGAATTCGTTCACGATCTCGAGCGCTTCGTGGCCCGAGCCGAGGGCCTCGTCGAGATCGGCTTCGAGACCTTGACGGCGGCCGTCGACGATGCGCTGCTCGAGGCGGCGCTCGACCGGCCAGTCGGCGTGGCCGTCGTCAGTCACGTGCGATGCGGCGACGCCTTCGAAGAGCGCGAGCAGCTCCTGCAGCGGGTCATACCCCTCGCGGCGCCGGTCGTGGACGAGGTCGAGGCACACCTCCCGCGCGCGCTCGTCGATTCGCGACAAAGGAAGGATCTTGGCGGCGTGGACGATCGCCGCATCCAGTCCCGCCTCGACGCACTCGTGCAGGAACACCGAGTTCAGCACCTGCCGCGCGGCCGGGTTCAGGCCGAACGAGACGTTCGAGAGGCCGATCAGCGTGTGGACGCCGGGGAGCTCGGCTTTGATCGCCATGATCCCCTCGATCGTCTCGACGCCATCGCGCCGGCTCTCCTCCATCCCCGTCGACAGGGGCAGCGCGAGCGGGTCGAAGATGAGATCGGAGGGTTCGAGCCCGTAGCGCTCCACTGCGATGTCGTGAATGGCCCGAGCGGCTCGGAGCTTCCACTCGGCGGTCCGCGCCTGTCCCTCCTCGTCGATGCAGGTGCAGACCACCGCGGCGCCGTACTCCCGTGCGAGCCGCAGGAACCGGTCGAGCCGCGTCCCGTCGCCGTCACCCTCTTCGAGGTTGACCGAGTTGAGGATCGGACGGCCTCCGAGCCACTCCAGGGCAGCCTCGGCGACCGGTGCCTCGGTCGAGTCGATCATGAGCGGCACGGTCGACTGCGTGGCGAGCCGGCTCGCCACCTCCTTCATGTCGGAGACGCCGTCGGCGCCGGTGTAGTCCACGCAGACGTCGATGACGTGCGCCCCCTCGGCGATCTGGTCTCTGGCCATCCCGACGCACGTCTCCCAGTCGCCGGCGAGCATCGCCTCACGGAAGCGCCTGGACCCGTTGGCGTTCGTCCGTTCCCCCACCACGAGGAACGACGTCTCCTGGGAAAGGGCCACCGAGCCGTAGATCGAGGCGGCGGCGGGCTCGTGCACCGGGCGGCGCGCCGCCGGCGAGGTCCCCTCGAGCGCGCTCACGACGGCCCGAAGGTGGTCTGGCGTCGTCCCGCAGCAACCGCCGACCGCGCTCACCCCGTACTCGGACACGAAGCGGTGGAGGTGGTCGGCGAGCTCGTCGGGACTGAGGTCGTAGTGCATCTTGCCCTCGACCACCGACGGCAGTCCTGCGTTCGGGAGGACCGAGACCGGCACGCGGGAGTGCGCGCAGAGATAGCGGATCGCTTCGTGCATTTCCGCGGGTCCGGTGGCGCAGTTGAGGCCCACCGCGTCGACCTGCATCGCGTCGAGCGTGGTGAGCGCTGCAGCGATCTCGGTCCCCGGGAGCATCCTCCCGGTGAGCTCGATAGTGACCTGGACCTGGAGGGGGACTTGCCGACCGGCCGCAACCATCGCCCGCCGGGCGCCGTTGATCGCAGCCTTCGCCGAGAGAAGATCGAAGACCGTCTCGACGAGGAGGAGGTCGACGCCCCCTTCGAGCAGGCCCTTGGCCTGGGCCTCGTACGCGGCCCGCAGCGCGGGGTAGGAGATCTGCCCGAGCGTCGGGAACTTGGTGCCGGGCCCCATGCTGCCGGCGACCCATCGCGGGCTCCCTGGTGAGGCGTACTCGTCAGCGACTCGACGAGCGAGCCTGGCTGCCGCGACGTTGATCTCGTGGACCTGATCGCCGATCCCGTACTCGTCGAGCACGACCGAGAAGGCGCCGAAGGTGTCGGTCTCGATCACCTCCACCCCGACGTCGAGGAACGAGCGGTGGACGCGTTCGACGGCGCTGGGGCAGCTCAGCACCAGCACCTCGTTGCAGCCTTCGAGCTTCGCCCCGCCGAACGCATCGGCGCCGAGATCTTGCAGCTGGAGGTTGGTACCGGTCGCGCCGTCGAAGATCACGACCCTCTGCGCGACGGCGCTGAGGTAATCCGAGCAGGAGGGATCGAGGCGACCGAGCGGGATCGAGGCCATCTCGCAGAAAGGCTATTCGCTCGTGCCAGCTACCATCCGCATTCGTGCGCATCTATACGCGCAAGGGCGACGACGGCACGACGGGGCTCCTCTACGGGGGGCGGGTGGGGAAGGCGAGCCCCAGGATCGAGCTGAACGGCGCGGTCGACGAGGCGCAGGCCGCGCTCGGCGCGGCCCGCGCGGAGTCCGCCCCCGGGTCGGAGCTAGACGAGCTCCTGATCACGCTCGAAAGGGAGCTCTACGTGCTGATGGCGGAGGTCGCGACCGCGCCGGCGAACCGCGCCAAGCTGGTCCCAGGAGAGAGCCTGGTCACCGAGGCAATGGTGGCGCGGCTCGAGGAATGGATCGACCAGCTGACCGAGCGGTTCCCCATGCCGAGGGAATTCGTCGTTCCGGGGGCCAACCGGGCGTCGGCTGCTCTCGACGTCGCCCGCACGGTCGTGCGCCGGGCAGAACGGGTGCTCGCCTCGACGGCGCCCCTGCAGGAAGGAACGGCCGGGCTCCGGGGCGCAGGTGCCGAGCCGTCGCGGGTCGGGCCCTACCTCAACCGATTGTCGGACTTGCTCTGGACGATGGCACGCTGGCAGGAAGGGGAGGTCCACTTGGCCGCTCGCGAGCAGCCCGGTCGTCGCTCTCGGCAGGGAGCCCGGGGCGAGGGATCGCCTGCGTGAAGACCGCCCGTGCGAAGACTGCCTGCGTGAAGAGCGCCCGGGTGTAGCCCGGGTGAAGACCGCCTGCGTGAAGGAGGAGTGCTGATGATGGAGCTCGAGGTCGCCGAGACGGTGCCCGAAGGTGCTGTGGCCATCGGTGTCCCGGTCATCGCCGGTGCGACAGGCGGCGGTGGGGGCGATCCTGCGCCGCTCGAGTGGCTCGTCGGTGTCGGCGAGGTTGCCGGGTCGAAGGCCGACGTGGTCCGGCTGCTGCTCCCAGATGCGCCTGACGAAGCTTGGCTGCGTCGCGAAGGCTTCGCCGCCGCCAAAGGGTCAGCGCTCTCCCTGCGCGGAGCCTCCGGGCCGCCCGCCGTCGTGCTGCTCGGGCTCGGTGAGCGGGCGGGCGTCGGGCGTGAGCAGTGGCGACTCGCGGCCGCAGCGCTCGTCCGCGCGGCGGGGAAGGGGAGGGGCTCGGCGGCGATCGTCCTTCCTGGCGATCCTCCAGGGGGAGACGCGGCGTCCGTGGGTGCCGCGATCGCAGAAGGTGCTGTGCTCGCGAGCTACAGCTTCGACTCGTACAGGACGGCGCCCCACGCTGAGCGCGTCGACCACCTCGTCCTCGTCGGCCCCGGCGACTACGCCCGAGGGCTTCGGCAGGGGGCCGCAGCCGCGGCCGCGGCGGTGTTCGCGCGTGATCTGATCAACACCCCTCCGAGCGACATGACGCCACGCGAACTGGCAGTGCGCGTGCAGGAGCACTTGTCCGCGCTCGCCGGGACGACGGTGGAGGTCTGGGACGAAGACAGGATCGCCGCCGAGCGCCTCGGCGGGCTCCTCGCGGTCGCGCGAGGTTCAGGAGAGCCGCCTCGGCTCGTGCGAGCGAGCTACACGCCGGCAGGCGGGGATGGCGGCGATGGGAGCGACGTCCCTCACGTCGTGCTCGTGGGCAAGGGGATCACCTTCGACTCGGGGGGTCTCTCGCTCAAGCCGGCCGAGGGGATGATGACGATGAAGACGGACATGAGTGGGGCAGCCATCGTGCTCGCAGTCGTCTCAGCGTGCGCGAGCTTGGAGGTGCCGGTGAAGGTGACCGCGATCGCGCCGATGACCGAGAACATGCCCGGCGGGCGTGCGCAGAAGCCAGGTGACGTGTTGACCGCGCGCAACGGCGCCACGGTGGAGGTGCTGAACACCGACGCCGAGGGGCGCCTCGTCCTCGCCGACGGGCTGTCGCTCGCCGCCGAGCTCTCGCCGGACGTGATCATCGACGTGGCGACCCTCACCGGGGCACAGGTGGTGGCGCTCGGCAAGGGGATCGCCGCGCTGCTCGGGAACGACCCTGCGCTCATGGAGTCCCTCCAGGCGGCCGGCGAGCGCGCTGGCGAGCGGTTGTGGCCGCTGCCGCTGCCGGACGACTACCGTGAGCACATCGACTCGGAGGTCGCCGACATGAAGAACATCGGCAGACCACGCGAAGCGGGGACGATCGCAGCGGCGATGCTCCTCGCGCGCTTCGTCGACAGCACCCCGTGGGCGCACCTGGACATCGCCGGGCCGGCGCGCTCGGAGGAGAGCGCCGGGTACCTCTCGAAGGGAGCGACCGCGTTCGGGGTCCGCGCGCTCTTGGACTTCCTCGTGCACTATCAGGACTTCCAGGGCGCGCGCACCACGCCGTAGCGCCGGCGCTCAGAGCACCGCTCTGGGCACCGATGGGGCGCCTGTGTTGCGAGGCGGCCGCGAGCGCGACGAGCGATCCGGGCGACCGCAGCTCCAGGGGTTCCCTCGGACTGATCGGGTGGAAGACTGATCGGGTGGAACGCCGGTGCAAGACGGCGTGCTCGACGTCTTGGGTGTGCGGAAGGAAGGTCCGATGAGGTCTTCCGTCTGCGTGCCGGTGGTGCCCCGTCGTGGTTTCGCGCAAGGCTAGTGTGGCGGACGACGAGTAGCTCAGGGTCTGCCACGCATCCTGCGCCCGTAGCTCAGAACGGTTAGAGCACCGGACTTGTAATCCGGAGGTCGCCGGTTCAAGTCCGGCCGGGCGTTCCAAAGAGGTCTTCACGTTTTACGTGGGGACCACTTCACGTTTGGGCCCGACGTCATCGTGCTGGACGGCTGTGACACGCCCGTAGGGGTCGATGGATCTCACGGACGCGAGACAGGTCGTCCGTCGGGCGCGCTGATGCGCCCGGTGAGCACGTTCCCGCGGAAAGGCGCGGCGACTACGGGGACGAGCCGCTCGACGCGCCTGCCAGCTGGGCCAAGGTGGTGCGCCTGCGCCGGCGGGTGCGCGGTGGCCGTCCCGAAGCCGCCCGACGCCGGTCGTCTTCTTGGTGCGCCACGAAGGCGTCAGCGACCGCGAGGTTGCGCACGACGAGGGCGCAGGCGACAAACAGGCTCATCGGCACGAGGCCCATCACCCGGCACCAGCCCCGGGCGACGTCGATCGTCGCGGGGTCCTTGATCCGGGCGTTCGAGCGCTCGGCGGCCGAGCGCCTCGCATAGGAGCGTCGCCAAGGCTTGGACAGGTAGTCGTGGCGCTGGGCGGTCTTCGCGTTGACCGATGGTGCGACGGTGATGGTGACCTGGGTGCAGCACGACGGGGCGTCCTCGGGTGGAAAGAGGATCTCGGGGCGCTCCAAGGACGCGGTCATCGAGGCCTCCCGCCGCGGGCAGCGGAGCTTCCCCGCCAGAGCCGGGCACATCACCCGGTGGTAGCCGTCTGCGTCGTCTCCGCTGATGCGCCCGAGCTTGTAGCGGCTGAGCTCGGCCACCTTGTGGTCGTGTGCCGACACCTCTTGTTCGCTCGCGCCACGTGCAAGCGGCGACAGGTCGAAGAGCGCCTTGGGCGTGGCGGGGCAGTAGAGGTTCCCGTCGAAGCAGATCGCACCCTCGTGGGTTCCCTGCATGCCGCGGTCGTGGGGGTGCAGGTCCATCACGAGGCTCGCACCGGCTGCGCGAAGCGCGAGCGCGAAGTGCTCGGGGACCCGGTGCGCGTACCCCGAGTCGGCCACCACGTCACCGAGGGGGATGCCTGCTCGTGGCATCGCCACCATGACGCCGACCATTTCGGGCACCGGGTCGTGGTCGCAGCCGACGAGGTTCATCCGGCGCACGAGCTCTGCGACGCTTCCTTCGCCCTCGTCGTGCACCATGGTCGAAAGCGACAGGTAGTAGCCGAAGAACAGCTCGTCCTTCTCGCCCGGCCCCCCGCCCTTTCTATGCCCCCAGGCAGCCTCCTTGTCGGCGTAGGTGCCTGTGGGCTTCTTGTGGCGGGTGGAGAAGGACTCGACGTCGGTCCAGTCGACCGCCAAAGAGCGCGACGCGTCTTTCATCGTGCCGGGCACCGAGGCCTCGACGAGCGCGTCGAGGACACCTTGGAGCGCCTCGGTCGCGGCGCCGTCGGGCGTCTCCTTTGCGAGCGCGCTGACGAGGAGGTGAAAGGTGCGTTCCACCTGACG
Source organism: Actinomycetes bacterium (assembly GCA_021791145.1). The sequence continues at coordinate 28,358 of JAJYXE010000046.1, forward strand.
ATACGTGAGCGTGTGCGGGCGGCCGTGCCAGTCGACCACCACCCCGAGGCGCAGACGATCGGCCTCTTCCAAAGAGCAGAGCGCCGTGTGCACGCGCGTCAAGTGTGCGGGCCGTCCGTCGCAAAGGGCCACGAGCATCCCGAGGAGCAGCGTGCGGACGCAGAGCTGGCGGGGACGGACCCCCAAAGAAAGGAGCTCTTCGATGCGGGGGGCGATCCCCGAGGCGTCGACGACGGCTTCTGCGCGCCCGAGGTCGGCGCTCACCACCTGGCTCCGAGAAGCGCCACCGCGTCGTGTTCGTCTGGGGAGACGAGATGGGCCACGAGGTCCCCAAGACGCTGGGAGCAGGTGATGCCGGCCGCGTCCATGAACGCTTTGAGCCCGATCGTCTCGGCCACGGCCACGAGCCAGGTGGCCCGCAGGCGAGCGATCTCGAGCCGTGGCAGATCCCGCCCGCCAGAAAGCGACGCGGTGAGCGGGGTGGTCACGTTGCGTCGGCTGACAGATGTGCCGCCGATCAAAAGGCTGCCGCCGGCGAAGCGGGCGGCCGAGTGGAGCCGGTCGTGATAGTTCGACAGCACCGGCACGGCCCGGGGTCTGCGGCCTGCTCGCACCAAGACCACCACCCCGCCCGAGCGCCAGACGACGTCGGCGCCGGTCACGGCCTTGAGGTCGCAGCCCACGAGCCCCGCCCCCGCACCAAGGCAGACGAGCGCCGAGGTGCGCATGCGCCGGGCCTCGGTCGGCTGGGCGTCCGCCAGGGAGAGGTAACCGGCGATCTCGGCTTTCGAGTAGGGCGCCTTGGCGCGCTCGCGGCCGAGCCACAGCGGCGGCGGGGCGCACTCGAGCGCCCGGGCCATCGCCCGCAGGTTGGACCGCACCGTGCGGCGCGTCGGCGCCGACAGCTTGGACACCGAAGGCGCACAGCAGCGCTCGACCACAGAAGGACGGAGCGCCACGGTGGCAGTGAGCTCGAGGCCGATCGACTCGCAGAACGCCCCGAGCCGGGAGGCGGCGAACAGGTAGGCCTTGGCCCGGTTCGGAGTCGGCGGCCCGGCAGCTGCGGTCAGCCCCTTGGCGAAGTCGGCCGCAGCCAAAGACACCGTGTGCGAGCTGAAGCCCTCGATCAGTGCCGCCACCTCCGTCGATAGCACACCGTATATATACTGTGTGCTATCGGACCGGTGGGGGATGCTCGTGGGAAGGTGGAGCGTGGCGGTCAGCCCGAGGCAGCGAAAAGAGCAGGCTCGCATCGCCACGGCCCTCGGGGAGATGGGCTTCGTCCTCCCCGGCAGCCTCACCGAGCGGTACTTTTCGTGCACTCATGCCGGCTGCCACTGTCACGCCGACCCCCCGGTCCTCCACGGCCCCTACCTCCAGTGGAGCCGAAAGGTCGCAGGAAGGACCACGAGCCGCACGCTCAGCCCCGAACAGGCCGCCGAGTACCAAGAGTGGTTCGACAACGAGCGGCGCCTGCGCGCACTCGTGCACGAGCTCGAGGAACTCAGCCTGTCGGTCATAGACGCCGATCCCCGTACTCCCCGGCGGCGCTGATCCTCCGGGTGTGGGGAACGGCGGATTATCCCGTGGGTGAGCTTCCGATCAGGCCGCAGAAGGCCACGTCAGGCCCAAACGTGAAGACCTCTCCAAAGAATCCAGCTCAGGAGCACCGTCCGGGCCTCGTGAGCCCCGGACACGGAAGTTGGGTAAAAGAACTGTTCACACAGCTGCCATTCACCGCCGGTGGTCCACCCCCGTCCTCGAAGCCCTGCTCGGTGAAGTGCAGGGTCAGGGCGTTCTCCGTGACGGCTGCGGATGACCGCTTCGTCGAAGCCGTCGGGGGTATCGGGGCGTAGACGACGTTGAGGTGCCCCTTGTGGGAGCACGACGAGACGGACCTGGTGTTGTCGTCGACGTCGGCGGAGGACTGGCGTGCGACGTGCACCCCTGCGAGCTCTCCGCGGTCCCGTCGGCGGCTCGAGACGATGTGCATCGGGCAGTGGCCAGGGCATCGGAGCCGTCTTCGAGCGTGCGCTGACCTGGCAGCACCCCGAGCCGCCAGGGTCGAGCATCAACGCATCACAACGATTGATGCTATGATGCTTCCGTGCGGACGACGGTCACCCTCGACCCGGACACCGCGCAACTCGTGCGCCGACGGATGGACGAGCGCGGCGTCTCGTTCAAGCAGGCGCTCAACGACGCCCTGCGCGAGGCCCTCGGTTCGCGGGCCGGGCGCTCCCCGTTCCGCACGCCCGTCTACGACCTCGGGTCGCCTGCAGTCAACCTCGACCGTGCGCTCCAGCTCGCAGCGGAGATCGAAGACGAGGAGCTCGTGCGAAAGCAGCGGGCGGGCAACTGAGCGGCGCGTGGACCTCGTCGACGCCAACGTGCTCCTCTGTGCGGTCAACCGGTCCGACCCGAGGCATGAGCGCGCCCGCGACTGGCTCGATGACCAGCTGTCGGGCGGAACCGCCGTCGGCTTCGCGTGGATCGTCCTCCTGGCGTTCCTGCGGCTGTCCACCAGGGTGGGCCTCTTCCCGCGACCGCTCGCCACGGCCGACGCCCTCGACATCGTCCGTGCGTGGCTCGCGCAGCCACCGGCCGTCGTGGTCCATGAGACCTCGGACCATCTCGAGGTGCTCGCAGACCTACTAGGCCCGATCGGCGCCGGCGGCAACCTGGTCACCGACGCCCACCTCGCCGCGCTCGCCGTCGAGCACCGTGCCGGGGTCGTCACCTTCGACTCGGACTTCGCACGCTTCCCGGGCGTCCGCTGGTCCCCGCCCGGTTCGGTCTGACGGCTCAACCCATCGCCGCGTCGGGTCGCTGGCGGCGCTCGGCGGCTCCCCAGGCAACCGGCCCGAGACGTGACGCTGCACCTCATGGCTGCCGATCTCGTGAGCGGGGGCCTGCCTCGTGCCTGGCCGCGTTGAGCCGCACTTCTCCCGGTCACGCTCGCCAGATGGGTGGCGATCGCCGACTGACACCGACCGCACCGGGGCTCCGGTGCCGGCCAGGTCTCCTCGATGATGAGCAATGGGAAAGCGATGGGAAGAGGTCAGCGTGGGTGGCACGTCATCTGCGTGCGTGCCACGTCAGCAGCAGTCGGGGTCCAAGGCCCGCACGAGTGCGCCGAGCGCAACGCGGTCTGCGGCGTAGTAGGTGCTCGCGCCTTGGCGGGTCGCTACGAGCAGCCCCGCCCGACTGAGCTGTCCAAGATGATGGCTGACCGTGGCGTCGGTGAGGTGCAGCTCGCGGGCAAGATCGACGTTGCGGACACCGCCGGAGCCCGACGCGAGCACGAAGGAGAGCAGCTTGATCCGAACGGGGTCGGCGAGGGCCTTGAGCCTGAGGGCGACCTCGAGCGCATCGGCGTCGCTCACCACCCCCGCAGCGACTGGCGGGCAGCACAGCGCGCCGGACAGCTCGATGGCCGGCAGCGACTTCGGCATGCGTCCAGTATCGCACTGCCCTTGACATATGTCGAGGAACTAGCTACTGTGCACCTAGACATTCATCTCGGCATCTCGGCATCTCGGTAAGGAGATCACCATGTCGCGCGTGCAGCCGGCCTCCGGACCGATGAGGAGACCGGTGAGGAGAAGGACACCAACTGCCATGCCCGCCAGGACAGGTTCTAGGTGACCGGCCCCGGTCGGGAACGCTGGGAGCACGACGTCGTGCCAGCCGACAACGACACCTTCGCCACCTCATCTCCACCCGCAGACGAGCACGAAGACGCCTGCTGTGCCGCCGCCGAGACCACCAGCGCGGCTCGCTCCGCTGACATCCGGGAGGCAGTCCGGCGCCGGTACGCCGCTGCCGCCCTCGAGGCGGACGGGGCGTCGACCGGAACGACGTCGTGCTGCGGGACGCGTGCATTCGATGCCTGCGGACCGGCTGGAGAAGCCGTCTTCGGAGCGGCACTGTACGAGGGGGCCGGAGAAGACGTCATACCGGATGCCGTTGCAGCTTCCCTTGGCTGTGGCGTGCCAACGGCAGTTGCCGAGCTCCACCCCGGCGAGATCGTTCTCGACCTTGGGTCTGGAGCCGGTGCCGACGTGCTGATCGCTGCTCGACGCGTGCAACCCGGCGGCAGGGCCATCGGGCTCGACATGACCTCGGAGATGCTCGAGCTCGCCCGCCGCAACGCAGCGGCCGCCGGGGTCGACAACGTCGAATTCGTCGAGGGCTATCTCGAGGAGATACCGCTGCCCGATGCCAGCGTCGACGTGGTGATCTCCAACTGTGTCATCAACCTTGCTGCCGACAAGCAGCTGGTTTTGCGTGAAGCCGCGCGCGTGCTCCGGCCGAGCGGCCGTCTCGCCGTCTCTGACGTGGTCGCCGATGCGGGCATGGACGCCGAGACGCGTGCCGACGTGGCGGAGTGGACCGGTTGCATTGCGGGAGCGCTCACCGAGGCCGAGTACCTGGACGCCTTGTCCGGCGCAGGCTTCGACCGCATCGAGATCGCCGAGACCCACCGCGTGCACGCACATGCCGCCGCGGCCATCATCCGAGCGCGGCGCACCATGACGCGCGGCAACGGCTAGCTCGAGCGGGCGACCGCGGCAAGCACCTCGCCGAAAGGGCGGTGCCCCTGCCCACGAGCTCAGCTCCGTTGGGCACGGCGGCCCGCTCGTCGCGCCCGGCCACGCCACGAGCTCGTGACGAGCGCGGCGATCGCGAGCAGCGGAAGCACGACGATGTCGGCGGGCCGGTCGTTTCGGAGCGCAAACGCCACTCCGACGAGCACGAGCATCGCGACGAAGAGCTCGGGGGTGTCACCGACCAAGAAGTCCCACCAGAAGCGCCCAAAGGCCTTGAGAACGCGCCCAAGTGCCGTCATCACGGCGTGGCCTGCTCTGCGCTCTGCGTGGCCTGCTCTGCGCTCTGCGTGTGCATCAGCTCGCCGGCGGTGGCGGCATCGGGGCCTGGGTCCTCAAGAGGGCGACTGCCCCAGCCGTGACCAGCGCGAACACGCCGATCAGCACCGGGATGGCGAGGTCGTTGCCTGGCCAGTGCGCACCGGCGCCTTCTCCGACCCAGAAGAGGCCGAAGCTCGTGAGCATGATGCCGACGAGCGTCTTGATCGTGTTCTCAGGGACTTCGGAGAGCTGCCTGGCGACGAGGAAGCCGATCGTCACAACCACCGCTACTGCGCCACCAGCGGCAGCGGCGGCGTTCCCGAGCTCGTGCTGGCTGGCGCCGAGGCTGATCACGATGAGCACGACCTCCATGCCCTCCAAGAACACGCCCTTGAAGGCCACCGCGAAGCCGACCCCGTCACGCTGTGGCCCCTTGGACCGGCGAGCCCCGAGGGAGGCCGTCGTCTCCGTGTAGATGGTGACTTCGTCGTGCTTCGCCTTGTGGCCACTCGCGCGCAGAATCGCCTTGCGCAGCCACGAGAGCCCCAGCACGAGCAGCAGAGCGCCGACGAGCACTCGAAGGGCGTTGATCGGGACATAGTGGATGAGTGGCACGCCGACGGCAACGACGAGCACTCCCAGGACGCCAAGGGCTGCGGCAGACCCTTCGAGAGCCGAGCGCCACCCGCGCGTAGTCCCTGCCGCGAGCACGATCGTGAGCGCCTCGACGGCCTCGACGCAGCTCGCGCCGAAGACCGCGAGCATCAAGATGACGGTCGCGCTCACCGGACGCGTCGAGCCCGGGGCCGGTTGGCGGTGCGTGGTTCCATGGTGTCTCTCCGGGTCCATCCCGCCGGCGCGTCGCCTTCGTCGCCCGCCGCCGAACCATGTTCAGAGAGCGCCGCTGGACCGGCCTGGCTCTTGGGCCCATCGCACACGACAGCCGCGTCACCGACGCTGCTTTGATCCGCCGAGGCGGTCGGGACACCCGGCGGGTCGCTCGGCGAGTTGTCCGACGCGCCGAACAATAGACAGCCGGCCGCTTCCAGCTCGAGGCCGACCACGGTGCCCCGCGGCACTCGTCGCTCGCTCACGACTCCCGAGACCCGATGGCTCGCGGGCAGGTCCACGACCAGCTCGTAGTGGCGGCCCCGGAAGGCGGTGTCGGCGACGTGGCCGACGAAATGTGCGGAACCTCCGTCAGGGTCGCAGAGGCGGACTGCGGTGGGTCGGATCGCAACCGATCCAAGCTCCCTCGTGTCGCCTGTGGCGAGGCGCACCTCGATCGGCCGGACGCTGCGGAAGGCGGTCGGGACGACTTGGACGTGGCCGGGGACGAAGCCGTCGCCCGTGACGCGGACGTCGAGCTCGCAAGAAAGCCCGGTGAAGCGGGCGATGAAGAGGCTCCCCGGTGAACTGTAGATCTCTTCAGGCGTCCCCAGCTGGACGAGCACGCCGTCCTGGAGCACCCCAACGCGATCCGCGAGGGCGAAGGCTTCGAGCTGGTCGTGCGTGATGTAGATCGTCGTCGCGCCGGCCTCTCGCACGAGCGAGGAGATCTCAACGCGCATCCGCTCGCGTAGGTCCGCGTCGAGGTTCGAGAGCGGCTCGTCGCACAGGAGAAGTCCCGTGTCTGCTACCAACGCGCGGGCAAGCGCCACGCGCTGCTGCTCTCCGCCCGACAGCTGGGTCGGGAACCGGTCTCCGAGGTGCCCCAGCCCTACCCGCTCGAGGATGTCCATGGCCCGGCTCCGGGCGGCGTGACGAGACAGCCGGCGGCGCCGAAGAGCGAACGCGACGTTGTCGCGAGCGGTCAGGTGGGGCCACAGCGCGTAGTCCTGGAAGACCATGGCCAGGTCGCGACGCTCTGGCGGAAGGTGGGTCTTGTCGTCCGCGACGACCGTCGTGCCGATCACGATGCGTCCAGAAGAGAGACGCTCGATCCCTGCGAGCGAGCGCAGCAGCGTGGTCTTCCCGGAGCCCGAGGGGCCGAGAAGGACCATGAACGTCCCCGGCCCCACCGTGAAGCTGGGTCCGCGCAGCGCGTGATTGCCGTCGGGGTACACCTTCGACGCCTCTTCGACGACGAGCTGCTCAGCCACGGATCGTTGATCCGATCCTTCGCCAACCCTTGGGGGCGAGCAGCCGGTAGGCGAGGAGCACGACGCACACGAGGCACAGCGCGATGGCGACGCCGATGACCGCCTGTGCGAGCCCGAGGCCGAAGTGGTAGCCCGCGATGTTGAGGTTGATCGCGACCGACAGAGGCGGCGACCCGGGAGCGTAGAGCAACTGGGACATCGGCAGCTCGAGGAAGATCCCGGAGAACGTGAAGAGCCACGCCATGACGACAGGGCGCGACACGGCAGGCAACACGCCGCTGAGCCATGCGCGCACCGGCCCCGCACCGTGCGCACGGGCGGCATCGTGGAGCGAGGACTGCACCTGGGAGACCGGGCCGACGAGCACGCGCGCGTTCGTCGGAAGGCTCGACGCGATGTAGCCGATGACCAGCAGCCAGACCGTCTGGTAGATGTCGACCCCGATACGAGAGAGGAAGGGAAGGTTGTACGCGAAGATGTACCCAGCCGCGAAGACGACTCCCGGGAGCGCCACGGTCGCAAGGAGGAGGAAGTCGAGCATGGCGGTCGAGCGCGTCCGGCGACGCGAGAGGAGCCGGGCCACCATGAACCCAGCGACGACCGTGATCGACGCGGTGACAACGCCGTAGACGAGGGAGCGGTAGATGGGCCCTGACACGCCGGGGATGTGGAGGACTCCCGAGTAGTTCGCGAAGGTGATCCTGCTCGACGCCCCGAAGTCGGCGAGCAGCGAACCGGTCACCGTGCCGACCGCCGGTGCGCCGAGCGCCAACCCGAAGAAGAGCGCGACGCACCCGGTCGCGAGGATCGTTCCCTTGGTGGAGAGCTGGCGCCTCACCGCTTGGCGCGTGCGCGCCGAGAGCACCGCGTAGGACCTCCCGCGCAGTGCCCTCGCCTGGAGCGTGAGCGGCAGCGCGACGGACGCGACGAGGACAAGTCCGATCGCGGCCGCCGCTGGGAAGCTCGGCGGAAAGTTCCCGATTGCTGCGTAGAGCTGGTACGTGGCGAGGGAGAAGTGCGAGTTGTAGGCGAGCGTGTACGCGACGCCGAAGTCGCTGATCGACTCCGCGAACCCGATCGCGAGGGCTGACCAGATCGCCGGAGCGAGGATCGGGAGGACGAGCCGGAGTGCCGCAGGTCTCGACGCGCCATGGACGCGCGCCGCATCCTCGAACTCCTGGCCGAGGCCGGCGAGCGACGCAGTGATGGTGAGGTAGGTGAAAGGCACGGCACGCAACCCGAGCAGGAGCACGACGCCGAACGGACCCATGATCGCATGTGTGACGAAGGCGGAGCCCAGACCGAACCGTGTGAGCACGCCGTCCCTCACGACGAGCCGCTCCCAGCCGATCCCGGGGAGCCACGAAGGAAGCAGGAGCACGAGCCACATGCCGAGGGAGACAAACCGCCGTCCCGGCAGGCTCGTGCGCCCCGCCAGCCAGGCGATCGGGAGCCCGATCACGAGCCCCAGCAGCGCCGCAGAAGCGCTGACCCACAGTGAGTTCACGATCGAGACAGCCGAGCTCCCGGTGAAGATCGTCTTCAGGTAGCCCAGCGTGAACCATTGGGGGCCTTGGTCGAAGAGCCTCGGCGAGACCGACAGCGCGAGGAAGCAGACGCAGGGCACGAGGATGAACAGGGCGACGAGACCCCACATCCCGAAGCGGAGCGCGCGCCCTGCCGTTGCGAACCGGCTCGCCGTGATCCTTCCCGCGGGCGGGAGGCGAGCCGGGACGCCGCGCTCGGCCCCTTGGGATCCCGCTGGCGGAAGGACGTCGAGCGCCAAGAGCCCTGAGTCCCGATCGGCGAGGGTCACGGGGCTACCCCGGACGTCCACGCCGGCAGCGAGATGCCGGGGGGAAGGCTCACTTGGTGATCGTGTTCACGAACCAGCTGTTGATCGATGCCTCTCGCGGTCCCCAGACGTAAGGGTTGGTGTGTTGGACCTTGACCGAGGCGAGGCTCGGAAGCTCCGGGCGCGGCTTGATGCCCTGGACCACCGGGTAGTAGAGCGAGTCCCCAGTCGGTGTCCCTGTCTTCATGACCGCCTGGCCGAGCTTGGAGAGGACGAAGCTGGCGAACCGCTTGGCTTCGGCGATCTCGGTCTTTGTCGACTTCGCGTCGATCCCGATGTTCGAGGGCAGCATCGTGACGGGGCTCAGGTACTTGACCTTGAGTGTGGGTGCTGTGTGCTCGGCACCTATCGCCGCAGAGCTCTGCACCAGGGCGAGCTTGATCTGCCCGCTCGCGAGGGCAGCAAGAGTCGGACCGTTGGTTGTGTGGATGACCAGGCCGTTGGCCTTCAGCTTCTGGAAGAACTGCTTTCCCTTGTTGATGCTGCCGAGGTAGTTCATGATCCCCGCGATGAACGGGTAGGTGGGTCCCGACTGGGTGGGTGTGTTCATCCCCACGTCGTTCTTCCACTTGGGCGACAGGAGTGTGCTCCACGACGTCGGAGGGCTTTTCAGCACCTTGGATGTGTAGGCGACCGCGGCCATGAGCGTGATGCCGGTCGGAACGAAGCTCTTGTCCTTCGGGATGACCCGCTTGCCGAGCGCGTTCCACTTCACCTTGGGCTCGAAGTGCTTCACGAGCAGGTGCTCGTCGTCGAGCTCGGCGAACGCTGTCTGACCGTCTACCCACAAGAGGCCCCAGTGCGGGTTGTTCTTCGACGCCTGGATCTGCGCCAACAGCGGCCCCGTCGAGTTTGTGTCGAGCTTGGTCGGGATCCCCGTCGCTGCCTGGAAGGCGTGCACCATCGCCTGGTCGTACCCCTGGGCCGAGTACACGATGAGCGGCACCTTCTTCTTCGCCTTCTTGGCGGCGAGCGCCGGGGTCGTACCGGCAGCCGCCCCGACGACGAGGGCCGCGCAGACAAAGCCGGCACCAAGTGCACGTCGGTGACGAGCCCCGCGCCCGTTCGGGTTCGCTTCCGGCATGTGTGTGCTCCCTTCGGACGGTCTCGACATTCGAACGGTCTCGACCATGTGCGGTCGACCACTACTCGGTGGCCGCTGCGAACCGTACGCGTCGCTGGTTAACCGCCCGCGACGCGACGCTGAACTGCAGCTGTACTGTCGATGAACTTCTCGCGCGGCCCGTCGGCAGACGAGAGCCGGTGTCGGCAGGCGCGCCGAGCGCCCGCGATGCAGCCCAGGGTCTTGCAAGAGTTCACCGCGTATTCATCGGTGCGTTGCGCTTGCTTCGCGCCCCGTTCATCTGTGTGCCGTAGTGTGCGCGGCGCTGAAACGGTGCGCCTTTGTCGTCGAGCCGTGCAGAGCAGCCGACCTGGTCCACGGGAGTGCGAAGACGCCAGAGCGAGGAGGCGGGGTCAGGGGAGCCCCCCCCCGCTGCCTGACCCCACCTCCCATCTCTGGCCCGAGACGGCTCCGCGATCTCTGGTTGCGCGAAGCGGAGTGGAAGGGCGGCGCAGGTTCGTGAGTTGGTCGAGCGTCGCATGGGCGACGGTGCATTCGCTGGGCATCCTGATCGCGGGCCACGTTCCAACGAGGCGGTCCGCCGTCACGCGCCACCGAGACGCCGACGGCTCGGCGCTGTCGGGCGACCCCACAACGTGTGCATTGGCCCGGCTGCTCGTGGCCCGGTGGCAAGATGCTCGCTGGATGCAGGAGATCGAGGACGTTGAGCGGGCCGAGGCCGTCGTACGAGCCTTCCGGCTCGTCCATGACATCCAAGCTGCTCTCCCTGGCGCGACGGAGGCGCTCGACGCACTCGCGACCCGCGCTCGAGACGAGGGCTGGGACGACGTGGAGCGGATCTGCTTGTTCGGTGCGGCCGTCAGGTCGTGGATCGCGGGAGACGGCCGCGCGTCTGAGCCGGTGGCCAGCCTGATCGAGCGCTCGACCGAGGCGGGTGATCACGTCATGCTCGCTCTCGGGCTCGCCCTTCGCTCGGACGCAGGCTTCTTCAGCAGAGATCTCCCCGGTGCGACGGGCGACGACGAGGACCTCGCGAGAGCGATCGTCCTGCTCGAGAACGAGGAAGGACGGTCCTACGAGCGGATCAGCGCGCACACGGCATGTGCCATCGCCCTGGCGAGCCGGTGGCTGTTCGAGCTGTCGCACGAGCAGTACGAGGCTGCGATCGCCATCGGGGGCTCGGAGCCGAGCGCAGAGCTCGACTTCCTGCTTGCGCCCATCCACTTCAACCTGGCCGAGGAGCAAGTCAGCTGGGCGAGCAAGCTCTTCGAGCTGGGCGACGATGCCGGGGTGAGACAGCGATGGGCGTCCTGGAGCCAGGTCGTCGCCGCGACCCGCCGCTATCCGATGAGCGACAGCTGGCGCGTCGAGCTCGAGGCGCTCGGCCTCGTCCTTCGAGGGCTCGCTGGTGATGCCGTGATCGACGAGGCGGAGCACCTCCTTGCGGGGCTCGACGGCTCACGCGGCGGCGACGGACGCGCCAGCTCCCTGTTGCGCCTCGCCGTCGCCGTGGAGCTCTCCGCCGAGAGACGGGAGGACACTGGCAGTGATGCCGCCGTGGCCGTGTTGGAAGCCGCCGAGGAGGCGGTCGATGCCGCGGTGGCCGCGCTCTCACCGACGGTCCACCCCTTCAAGTACGACCTGGCTCTCTTCTTGGCCGCCAAGCTGGAGGCTCGAGCGGGCGCAGGCGCGGGACTCCGCTACGCAGGGCGGGTGACGTCAGAGCAGTGGGCGAAGCGCGATGCCGCACTCACGGCGATGAGAGCCCAGATCGCCTCGGTCCGGCTGGCATCGGAGCGTGAGCTCTTGATCCGTCGTGCTCGCCTCGACGACCTGACCGGGATCGCCAACCGTTGGTCGTTGGAGGAGTTCGTCTCGGACCTGATCAGACACGGCGTTGAACGCTGTGCCCTCGTGCTCTTCGACGTGGACTCGTTCAAGGAGGTGAACGATCTGTACGGCCACCTCGCCGGGGACCGGCTGCTCGTACGGATCGCCGAGGTGCTGAGCGGCGGCATCCGCTCGACCGACCTTGCAGTTCGCCTCGGCGGCGATGAGTTCGCCGTGATCCTCGCTGGTGCGGGCGCGGCCGCAGCGCACGACCGGGCAGAGGTGCTCGTACAGGCTCTTGCGGAGGAGCCGCTGGACGAGATCGCTGCCGGGCTCTGCGTGAGCGTGAGCGCAGGCGTGGCCGTCGGCGAGCCGTCCACGATTATGGAGATGTGGGCCGCGGCCGACGCTGCCCTGTACGCGGCGAAAGCTGCCGGCGGACGAGCGGTGCACCTGGGGCACACGGGATCAGCCTGACCGAACCAGCGCAGGGCCGGTGCCCGCCATGTGCTGCCACCCCCGAGCACTCCGAGGGTCAGGATCGTCGTGCCGTCCAGGGGTCGCCCGCTCGACGTCGGCGACGTCGGGAGGTCGGTCACGACCTGGCAGCCAACGTGGCGGCGAGACGCTCCAAGAAGTCGTGGACGGTCGACTCCGCGACCCGATGGAGGAGGAGGCGGTCGGCCAGCAGACCGATGCCTTCGAGCGGCGGTCGGTAAGAGGCCTCGATCCCGAGGCGGCAGCGGCTCCCTCCCAGGGGGGTGATGACGAGCGTCCCGTCGAGGACCGGGAAGACCGACTGGAGGACAGCGGCGTCCCAGCGGATCGGGATCGTGGCGCTCCCGTCCCTTGTCCAGCACGGCCCAAGGCGGACGTTGGTGGGGATCCCGAGGATGTGCTCGCCGAACGTACGGCCGATGGTCATGAGGATCGCCTCGCCCGCCGCGGTCGACTCGCCGGCAATCGGCAGCAAGCAACGCTCGTTGTCGCAGATCTGGCGTTCGACCTCGTGGCTCCAGCCGTCGACCTCGACGGAGTCGCTGAGGAAGACAACCTGGCGAGGAGGCGCTGCCCTTACCACAGGTGCAAGCGTGCGGGCTCGCCCTGCGGCGGTCTAGGGCCAAAGGTCACCGACCGTGTCAGCGACGCACTCGCTCCTTTAAGGAAGTCATCGACGAATTCGCTGAGCGTTCGGCAATGGGGATGGAGTCCAGGGCAGTCCATCGACGTCAGGTGAACGGGTCTGAGCCCCGCGGCGGCGGCGCCGTTGACGTCGAAGTGGACCGAGTCCCCGACGTACAGGCAGCGCTCGGGGGGGACGTCGAGCACGTCCATCGCAAAGGCGAAGATCGCCGGATCCGGCTTCTCCACCCCCACCACGCAGGAGTCCACGACGACCGCGACTTCCGGGACGTCTCGTCCGGCTGCCCGCCCCCCGACGGCGCAGATCCCGAACGAGGACAGCTCCGCCTCCATGGTCCCCGACGCGTTCGAGACGATCGCCAGGGGCACGCCGGTCGCGGCGAGGCGTCGGAGCTGGTCGGCGACGCCGGCGATGGGCACCCATGCGCTGCAGAACGCGTCACCGAGCGCTGCCGCCGCCGCTGTGCGGTCCGCTTCCGCGACGCCGAAGTACCGGGCGATCGCGCGGTCGGCCTCGAGGAAGTCGCCAGTCGAGACAGCGTCGATCGTGGCCATACCTACGTAGTGGGCACGTGCGCACTCTTCGTCGCTCGGGCAGACCCCGAAGGGCGCCAAGTGCTTGCGAACGGTTCGGGGATCGGGCAGGAGAAGCACTCCGCCGGCATCGAGGACGATCCCATCGACCGTGCAACGCGCCTCTCTCCCCATTCGAGCGACGCTAGCCCGTGGGTGCGATGCCACTGCCGGCAGGCGGCATCGTCACAGTCTCAGCCGTCACCGCCGTCGTGGGGGCAGCTCCAGGAAGGCAGCTCCAGGAAGGCGGCTCCAGGAAGGCGGCTCCAGGAAGGCGGCTCCAGGAAGGCGGCTCCAGGAAGGCGGCTCCAGGATGGTATAGGAAGGTGGCGTGCTCCTTCTCGGTACGACAGATCATCTGGAGGATCTCGACCGGCAGCTGACGATCGCAGGGGACGTGTCGGTCGAGGCGATCGCGCTGGCCACCGGAGGCGTTGCGCCGGGCGCCTACGTGCTGGTCGACGGTGACCGGATCGTGAAGGTGGAGGAGTACGGCGTCGCGCCGGTTGCGTCGATCGGGCTCGGGCGGGGCCAGAGCTTGGCCGCAGCGGACGGCGGACTGCTCGTCGGTCTGGACGGTGCGCGGCTCGCCGAGCTGATGCTCTCCGAGAGGACGGTCGCGCCGGTCCGCTCGTTCGACTCCGTCCCGGGGCGCGCGGGCTGGGGGAACCCGGCGGGCGAGACGCCGGAGCTTCGGTCGATTGCCGTGACCGATGGGGGCACGTGGCTGGTGAACGTGCATGTCGGCGGGGTCTGGCGCTCGGTGGACGCTGGCGAGACGTGGACCGGGGTCGTCCCCCCTGAAGACGACGTCCACGAGGTCGCTGCCGCCACAGGCTTGGTGGTCGCCGCGGCGGCTCGAGGGTTCGGGTGGAGCCACGACGACGGGGCCACCTGGCAGTGGACCACCGACGGGCTCCATGCGCACTACTGCCGGGCAGCGGCGGTGGCCGGCGGCTCGGCCTACGTGACGGCCTCTACCGGCCCGTCCAGCCGTGACGGGCGTCTCTACCGCTGCGCGGTCGGGGGGAGCCTCGAGCCCTGCCGGGGGGGGCTGCCCGAGTCGTTTCCGTACAACCTCGACACCGGCTGCCTCGCCGCCCGTCAGGGCGAAGTGGCGGTCGGCACGCGCGACGGCCAGGTCTGGCGCTCCGGCGACGGTGGTCGGACCTTCGAGATGGTGACCGAGAGGGTCGGCCGCGTGCGTGTCCTCCGGTTCGGCTCACCACGCTGAGCGAGCTGTCTCGGAACCACAGGGTCCTTGTCGCAAGGTGCGGGGGGCGTACGATCTCCTCCCATGCCCACTGCATCCGAAGTCCTCGCGAAGGTGCCTCTGTTCTCGATGCTCTCCAAGCGGGAGCTGGAAAAGCTTGCCAAGGAGGTCCACGATCGCACGTTCCCTGCGGGGACCGTCCTCACCGAGGAGGACGAGTTCGGCACGATCTTCACCGTGATCGCCGAAGGGGAGGCGACGGTCTCGGTGCGTGGGAAGCCCGTGCGCAAGCTCAAGGAAGGCGACTTCTTCGGCGAGATGGGGCTCATCGATCGCTCCCCGCGCTCTGCCACGGTCAGGGCGGACTCCGAGCTGCGCTGCTTGATGCTGACCCAGCCGGTGTTCCGGCCGTTCGCCATCACGCACCCCGAGACGATGTGGGCTCTCCTCGAGCTGATGGTGAGGCGGGTGCGCGAGGCCGAGTCGAGGGATCCTGACGCCCTCTGACCATCAAGAGCCCCGTGGACCTCAGATCGGCGCGACTGTCTCGTAGTCTGTGCGATCGAGCGGGCGGCCGCTCAGTGTGCCCTTTCCGGTCGGCACCTTTGCTCTCCTGCCGTCGATGCGGACCGAGACCGACTTGATGCCCGGCAGGATGGTCAGCGTATAGACGAGCTGAGCCATCGCCAGCGCCTGGTCCTCACCGGTGAGGCTGGTGAAGCCACGGGCCATGTTCACCGTGACCTGCTCTGTCTGGATGCGCAGCAGCGTGAGAGGCGCCGCGGTCGAGATCGGGCTCTGCAGCCCGTCGGACGCCTCCGCCGAGGTCGGCCCCTGCCCGAGGACGCGCAGCACGCCCGCGGGAGAGACCGGCGCAGGGACCTCCCTGCTGACCGCGACCAGGCGCTGGGGTCCGTCCAAGTAGATCGTCACGTACTGGCTGGGTACGGCCGGGGACGTCGTCGGCGTCGGGGGACGGAGCAGCCCGTAGGGCACGTGCTTGGGGTTGACGATGGTGGGCGAGGCGTCGACGCCCAGTCCGCAAGCCGCGAGGAGCAGCGCGCAGATCGCCGTGCACAAGACGGCGGCCCCGGCGCGGGCAGGCCGACCGCGCGCCGCGGACCTGTTCATCGCGGCTCCACCGGGAGCACGACGCTGAAGCGCGCGCCGCCGGCCGCGCTGTCGCCGACCCGCACGCTCCCTCCATGTGCCCGAACGTGCTCTGCCACGAGGGCGAGCCCGAGACCCGATCCGCCGGTGTCGCCGCGCCTTCCCGAGGCCGCGCCGCGGTAGAACCTCTCGAAGACGCGCTCGCGCTCTGTGGGACGGATCCCCGGGCCGGCATCGTCGACCGAGATCGTGGCCCAGCCGCCGCCCGTGTGGACGTCCACGCCGACCGCGCCGCCCCCATGTGTCTCGGCGTTGTCGAGAAGGTTCAACAGGACCTGCTGGAGGCGGCGCTTGTCGCCGCGCACGATGGTGTCCCGGGCGTCGGGAGACAAGCTGACCGGGATGCTGGGGTCGTACCCGTCGACGGTCAGCTCGACGAGCTCGACGATGGGGACGTCGGTGAAGTGGAGCACCGCCGCGCCGGCGTCGATGCTCGCCATCTCGAGGAGCTCCTGGACCATCGTCGAGAACCGGTCCACCTCGACGTGGAGCGTGTCGATGGCTTCGGCGCCCCCTCGAGGGAGCAGGGACCTGTACGAGTTGAGCAGCTCCACCGAGGCGCCGATCGTGGTGAGCGGAGACCGGAGCTCGTGGGTCACGTCCGATGCGAAGCGGGCGTCGCGCTCGATGCGCTGCTGGAGGGCGGTCACCATCTCGTTGAAAGACACGACGAGGGGCCGGAGGTCGGGGTCGTCGGGGAGCCGGCGGTCCAGGGTGCCTCCTGCGATCTCGGTCGCCACGCTGACGATGTCTCCGAGCGGCCTCACGAGCCGCCGGCTCACCAGCCACCCTGCCAGGACGCCGCCGATCGTCGTCGCGATGGCCACGGTGGTGAGGACCGTGGCGACGACCCGCAGCGTCGATGCGAGCGACCCGAGCGGGTGTTCCTCGAAGTACGAGACGCCGATCGCGGGGATCGGCACGCCGACGGCGAGCGTCGGCGTGCCGTCGAGGACGACGCGCTGATCTGCCACGTTTCCGCGCACGACGGTGCGCATCAGGTCTTTGGGAATGGTCGTGCCGCTGACGGCGGCGGAGCTCGCATACCACTGCCCGCCGTGGTAGATGAACGAGTGGACGCCGTTTGCGGTCGTGACGCTCGAGAGCACGCTGCCGATCTTCGTGGAAGGGGCGCCGAGCTCGACCTTCACCAGCCGAGCGTTGGCGAAGGTCTGGTGCAGGATGCTGATCGTGCGCTGCGAGATCAGCTCCTTGCGGACGAAGTAGAAGGTGCTGAGCGCCAGCACTGCGGAGACGAGGGCCGCGCCGATCGCGAACGTGACGATCACCCGCGCCTGGAGGCCGAAGTGCCGCCGGCGGCTGCCCGCGCTCACGGGACGAGCTTGTAGCCCAATCCCCGAACGGTGACGATGAGCTCGGGATTGGAGGGGTCCCGCTCGATCTTCGTACGCAGTCCGCTGATGTGGTAGTCCACGAGCCGGTCGTCGCCGAAGAAGTCGTAGCCCCAGACCCGTTCGAGGAGCTGGCCCCTCGAGACCACCCATCCGGGCGTGTCCGCAAGCTCGCAGAGCACGCGGAACTGGGTCAGCGTGAGCGGCACCTCCTCCCCGTCCCGGCGCACGACACCAGCCTCCCGGTGCAGTTCGACGTCGCGGAACCGCTGCACCGAGGGATCAGGTGCTGCCGCGGAGGTGCTGCGGCGAAGCAGGGCGCGTATGCGTGCCGACAGCTCCTTTGCGACCACGGGCTTGACGACGTAGTCGTCCGCGCCGGCTTCGAGCCCGGCGACGACGTCATGGGTGTCCCCGCTCGCCGTCACCATTGCGATGGGGACGTTGGTCGCCCGCCTGATCGCGCGCGTGACCTCGAAGCCGTCCATGTCCGGGAGGCGGAGGTCGACGAGCACCATGTCCGGCTCACCTTCCTCGAGGCGCCCAAGGCCCTCCTCGCCACTTCGTGCTTCGACGACCGTGTACCCCTCCTGCTGCAGGGACAGGGAGAGGACCCCGCGCATGTGGTCGTCGTCCTCGATGAACAGGATGCGGCGTCCCAAGTCTCGCCCTCCCTCCTTGTCACGCGTGCGTCTTCGAGTCTCGCCGAACTCACCTCGGTCGGTACGACACCTTCCCTAGATGCACCGGTTGTAACGTCACTGTAACACGCACCCCGTCAGTTCCTCGATCCCGGCTGAGACCCTTGTCGTCGAAGCGTCGAGACGGAGGAGCGCACGCATGGCATGGGCGCAGGGAAGACTGCCGGAGCGAGCCGGGGACGAACCGACGGGGCTGATGGTCGTGCCCCCTGACGCGACCGAGCCGGCACCCGATCGAGCGGGGTCGCGCACCAACTGGGGGAAGGGGGCGCTCGCTGCGCTGATCGTTGCCGCGCTCGCGCTCGGCGCGGGCGGCATGGCGCTCGGGGTGGTCGCGCTGGCTCGCTCCCCCGCGTCGGCGTCCGGTCCGGTGGGGCCTGCAGGACCCCAAGGTGCCCAGGGGCTCCAAGGCCCGCAGGGGGTCCAAGGTCTGGTGGGCCCGCAAGGGCCCGCCGGGCCCGTGGGCCCGAGGGGCGTAACCGGCCCGCAAGGCCCCGCAGGACCCCAGGGTGCACGAGGGCCGGCCGGGAAGCCCGGGGTGCCGGGGACGGTCGCGAAGAGCACGATCGTGACCGCCTCGGTGCTGAAGTCGGCGGCCGACCCCGTCGCGGGGACGACGCTCAGCGCGTTGACGTCGTGTCCCGCCGGAGACGTCCTGCTCGGCGGCGGCGCCCGCGTGTCGGAGACCGTGCCCGAGAAGTCGGCGTCCGAGGCGGGCGCAACGCGCACGACAGCCGCAACCCCGACGAGCGCGTCCGCGACGAGCAAGTCCAGCTCGACGGCTGGAGGTGGCACCTCGCAAGACACGGCGACCCAGAGCGGCGCGCCCTCGACAACGCCGCCTCGCTCGACTGCACGGTCCGGCGGCGTCGCGTTGGAGTCGTCGTACCCGACGGCGAGCGGATGGCGCACGGTCGCTGTTGTCACCGGGACGCTCACCGGCGGCCAGGTCATGGCCCTGGAGCCCTATGTCCTGTGCGGCAAGAAGTGAGCGGCGGCAGGCGCCGCTCGATCCGCTGAGATCCCCTCGGATCTGGGCGGTGCACCCGCCCGCGAGAGCCAGCCCCATCTCGCTCGGGCGCGCTAGCGTCCTCGCAAGCGGCAAGCCCGAGGCGATGGAGGCGAGGTGCCCAGAGACGCCGTGACGCTGCGCGAGGTGGCGAAGGCAGCCGGGGTGCACCCGGGTACCGCCTCCCGGGCGCTCAACGAGTCGACGCGCTCGCTCGTCCGCGCAGAGACGGTCGAGCGGGTGAGCGTGGCAGCCCGCGCGCTCGGCTATAAGCCGAACATGCTGGCCCGCAGCTTCAAGACCCGGCGCACCAACTCTGTGGGGGTCGTCATCCCCGACATCAACAACCCGCTCTTCCCTCCGATGGTACGCGGCGTGGAGGGCCGCCTGTTCGAAGACGGCTACGTCGCCTTGCTGGCCAACACGGAGAACGACCCGGACCGCCAGCACCGGATCTTCGAGGGCATGGTCGACCGGCGCGTCGACGGCATGATCCTCGCCACCGCGCACCGGCACGATGTGGCCGTCGCCGAGCTCGCGGAGGCCGGGATGCCGGTCGTGCTGTTGAACCGCGTGGTGGAGGGCGGCGGCTTCTCCTCGGTCTCGGTCGACGACGCGCAAGGCATCCGGAAGGTGGTCGAGCACCTGCGCAGCCTGGGCCACGTGCGGATCGCCCATATCGCTGGGCCGCAGTCCATGTCGACGGGGCACGCGCGCCACCAGAGCTTCCTCTCCTCCATGGAGGAGACGGGTGCTGCTGCAGACCCCCGGCTCGTCATGTTCGCGCAGGCGTTCTCGATCTCCGAAGGCGAACGGTGCGCGACCCGGCTCCTCGCGGGCTCGGAGCGACCGAGCGCGATCGTCGCGGCGAACGACATGCTCGCGCTCGGCTGCTACTCAGCGACCGAGCGCGCCGGCCTGGTGTGCCCGGCCGACATCTCGATCGTAGGGTTCAACGACATGCCGTTCATCGACCGGCTCAATCCTCCGCTCACCACGGTGCGGATCCCGCACCACGAGCTCGGCGTGCATGCCGCCGAGCTGCTCCTCGCGCAACTTCACGATCCGGACGCGCCGATCGCGATCGTCGAGATCGTCCCTGAGCTGATCACGCGCGGCTCGACGGCTCCCGCGCGCGTGCCCACGGCGGCGCCGTAGGCAGCACGAGCCGGCGGGCCGGCTCGACGTTGCGAATCCTTGACAAGTGGGGCTCGGCTCCACAGACTCGCGGCCGTGCAACCGGTTGCCAACACAACCGGGGGGATGACCTTCGGCTGGATCGGCACCGGCCGCATGGGCAGCGCGATGGCGCGTCGCCTCCTCGAGGCGGGGATGGATCTCGCTGTCTACAACCGCACGCCGGAGAAGGCCGAGATGCTCGTCATGCTTGGTGCCGCGCTGGTCGACGCGGCGGTGGATCTCGCAGGACGCGACGTGGTCTTCATCACGGTTGCGTCGTCCGACGACCTGCTCGAGGTGATGTGTGGGACGGGAGGTCTGCTCACGGGACCTTCGGCGCCGTCGATTGTGGTCGACTGCACGACCGTCTCGAGCGAGGCGAGTGCGAGAGCCCGTGAGCTCGCTGCGGCGCGTGACACGGCCTTCCTCGCGGCGCCGGTGAGCGGCAACCCTGAGGTCGCTTCGGCCGGGAAGCTCACGATGGCCGTCTCCGGGCCGAAGCGGGCATTCGACGCCGCGTACCCATTCCTTGCGACGGTCGCAGGCGAGGTCACCTACGTCGGTGAGGGCGACGTCGCGCGGCTCGTCAAGCTGTGCCACAACCTGCTCCTCGGCGTGGTGTTCCAGTCACTCGTCGAAGTGACGGTGCTCGCAGAAAAGGGCGGAGTTCGTCGCCAAGACCTGCTGGCCTTTCTGAACAGCTCGGTGATGGGGTCGCCGTTCATTGGCTACAAGTCCCGAGCTCTCGTGGACCTGGACTTCTCGCCGACCTTCACGACCCGCCTGCTCCACAAGGATTTCGCTCTCGGGCTGGATGCGGCCGCAATGCTCGACACCCCGATGCCTTTGGCGGCGCTCGTGCACCAGCTCCTGCAGGTGGGGATCGGCGAGGGGATCGGCGACAAGGACTTCGCGGCTCTCCTGCAGATCTGCGCAAGAGGTGCGCGTCTCGAGCTCGAGCGCGAAGAGACGGGTGCAGGGGAGGAGGCCGGCGGGCTGCCCCCGTCGAGGACCACCGAGCACGCGTGAGGACCGACCAGGGGAAGGTGGAGCCGAAGCGCACCGCTGCCGTGCAGAGCTCGTGACGCGCCTCGCAGACGCGAGCCGGCACCGGCGAGGGACTTCGGGAATGGGCTCAGCGCTCGCCGGAGGCGAAGAACGTGGCCTGGAGGCGCGGCACTGCGGCCACCACGAGGGCTCCGTCGTGCAGCAGCGTCTCGAACGGCCCCACGAGCCCCGGGTCGAACAGCGACCCCGAGCCGTCCCGGAGCTGCTTGCACGCCTCTTCGGGCGATAGCGGCGCGCGATAAGGACGGAGCGCGGTGAGCGCCTCGAAGACGTCCACGATCGCGAGGATCCGGCCGTAAAAGGGGATGGAATCTCCGGCGAGCCCTTCGGGGTAGCCGGACCCGTCCCACCGCTCGTGGTGGGTCGCCACCGCGTCTGCCAGCGTCTGCTGCTCGATGTCGGCCTCACGGATGAGGTCCGCGCCGAGCCTCGGGTGCTGGCGTATGACCTCCCATTCGCTCGGAGTGAGCGTACCGGGCTTCTGCAGGACCGGCTCGGGCACCGCAATCTTGCCGACGTCATGCAAGAGTCCTGCCCAGTACAGCGTGCGTCGCTCCTCCTCGTCGAGCCCGAGGGCGGCGCCGAGGCGGGACGCGTTGACGGCCACGCGCCGAGAGTGCCCGGCCGTGGTGGGGTCCCGGAGCTCGATCGCCTCGCTGATCAGGTGCAGCGTTCGCTGGTGGGTCGTCCTGATCTGCGTGGCCATCTCGCCGCTTTGGGAGGCGGCCTCCTGGAGAAGGAAGGTGCGAGCGCCAGCCAGCCAAGCCAGGCCTGCCGAGAGCACGGCGGTCAGCGCCCAGCTCGAGAGGGAAGGGTGGCTCCCGACGCGCCAGATCGGCGAGGAGGCGACCGCGACGACTGCGCTCGCGACGAGCCCTGCCCGCGCGCCCAGGAGCAGACCGGCACCCACCGCCGGGATGATCATGAGCTCGATGAGCGCGGGAACGGCTCCCCCGAAGAGCGTGATCACGGTCCAGGTCGCCACCAACAGGGCGACGCTTCCCGTCACGGCTGCCACGTGCCGGCCCGACCTGTCCTTGCGCCCCGTCCGCCTCGCAGCGAGCCATACGTCCCTCCACGTCCAGCCGATCCGGGGCTCGATGCGCGCGGGGGGAAGATCGAGCTCGATGACGCTTGCGCGTGTGAGGTCCCCATCCCGCACTCAAGCGAGGATCGCTCGTAAAGCGAAAGAGTTGTAGAGGCGAAGGTCCCTTCCGGTCAGCTCATGGAGGTGTGGAGACGGACAGGCCGTCCAGGAGGTGTGCCGCCCGGTTGCGGTGGATGCCGAGGAGTGTCGCGACCGCTCGCCAGGTCCATCCCTGCGCGCGAAGCTCGCTCACGGCGTCCCTGCGGAGCCGCACGACCTCTGAGCGGCTGGTCTCCAGCGCTCTGAGCACGTCATGCGCCGCCTTCGCTCGGGCCGCGGCATCCTCGATCATTGCGATCGAGGAGAGCTCGACCCACCCCTGCGCTGCGCGGTGGCGCATACGCCCGCCAGCCTTGTGACATCCGAGATGAAGTGGTAGGGACCAAGGTCTCCATTCCGTGGTCAGCGTCGAGGCTCAGCGGACGAGCCCTGCCGCACACAATCGATTGCGGTGACCGTTCCGAACGGCTCGGGAGCAGGCTGAGACGGCTGGCGTTGCGGGCGTCGGCTGCGGGCGTCGGTCGTCCCGGTCAGCCGCCGGCGGGATCCGGCGGGCGGTCGGACCGCTCTCGGAGTGCTCCCCAGTGCCCGTAGTGGAGCCGCATCGTGCCGGCAGGTGGGTGCAGGCGGAGCGATCCAGAGGGCGGGTCGGCGCCGTCGGGGTAGCCGAGCGCGACGGCGCCGAAGAGCCGCCAGCCGGCCGGGGCCCCGATGGCGCGGAGCACCTCGCCCTCCGCTCTGAAGTTGCCGAGGAAGCACGCGCCGAGCCCGGCCGACGTGGCCCCGAGGAGGAGCGTCATCACGCCGAACGCCGCGTCGGCGAACCAGTACGGCACGGGCCAGCGGGCGTCGGAGGTCCCGAGCCCGAGGTCCTGAGAGGAGCGCAGCTTGTCCGGCTCCGCGTAGCGCGCCACGTAGGCCGCGGGGGAGGCGAGGGAGAGCACCACGACCGGTGCGCGCGACAGCCCGGGCCAGCGGCGGGAGCCGGCGCGCCAGTGCGCAGTGGTCGCGGCAGACCAGTAGCGCGAGGTCTCGGCGCTCCCTTCGAGCACGACCCACGCCGTGCCGCGCGTGTTGCCTGCGCTGGGCGCTCGCAGCGCGCCCGCAAGCAGTTGGTCGAGCGCGCCGGGGGGAAGGGGTCGCGTCGAGAAGCTGCGGACCATCCGTCGAGCCCGCGCGGCGTCGCCTACGTCCATGTGCCCAGTCTGGCGGGTTGGACGGGTGGTGTCTCCCAATTGTTGACCCCCCTGGTAGGGTATTGCCGCATGACGACGCCTCGCGAGCTTCTGGCACAGGCAAAGGCCGCGATCGTCGAGGTCGAGCCCGAAGAGGCCGCCCGCCGGCTCGGGGCCGCCGTCTTCCTCGACGTCCGTGAGCCCGACGAGTACGAGCAGGGGGCGATCCCCGGGGCGGTCCACCTCCCGCGTGGGAACCTCGAGTTCAGCGTCGAGGGGAGGATCCCCGACAAGGAGCGCCAGCTCGTCGTCTACTGCGCGGGCGGCACCAGGTCGGCGTTCGCTGCCAAGACGCTCGTGGACCTCGGCTACCGCGACGTCGTCTCGCTGGTGGGCGGCTTCAACCGCTGGAAGGACGAGGGCCGTGACTGGGGCATTCCCCGGACCCTTACGAGTGACCAGCGGAACCGCTACCATCGCCACCTCCTGCTTCCCGAGGTGGGGGAGCAGGGCCAGCAGACGCTCCTCGACTCCAAGGTGCTCCTGCTCGGCGCGGGCGGGCTCGGGTCACCGGCCGGCTTGTACCTGGCTGCGGCGGGCGTCGGGACGATCGGCATCGTCGACATGGACGTGGTCGACGAGTCGAACCTCCAGCGCCAGATCCTGCACAACCTCGACCGCATCGGGGAGCGCAAGGTCGACTCGGCCAAGAAGACGCTCACGGCGCTCAACCCCGACGTCACGGTCGAGACCTTCGACGTGCGTCTCGGCGCCGACAACGTGCTCGACATCTTCGACGGGTACGACCTGGTGGTCGACGGCACCGACAATTTCCCGACCCGCTACCTCGTGAACGACGCCTCGCTCTTGAAGCGGATCCCCGTCGTGCACGGCTCGATCTTCCGATTCGAGGGCCAGGTCACGGTGTTCGACCCCTACAACGGACCGTGCTACCGCTGCCTCATCCCCGAGCCGCCCCCTGCAGAGCTCGCCCCCTCGTGCGCGGAGGCCGGCGTGCTCGGGGTTCTCCCCGGCATCGTGGGGAGCATCCAGGCGGTGGAAGCCATCAAGATGCTGCTCAGCCTGGGTGACCCGCTCGTCGGGCGCTTGCTCGCCTACGACGCGCTCGAAGAGACGTTTCGGACGTTCAAGCTGCGACGCGATCCCGAGTGCCCGGCCTGTGGGGAGCACGTGGGCGAGATCGTCATCGCCGACTACGACGAGCTCTGCATGCCGCACGCCCGCTGACGGGCGGCGAGCGGCCGGGGGCTCCCGGATCAGGCCCGGATCAGCCCGGAGCAGGCTCGGAGCAGGTGCTTGGAGCCGCGTGGCGGCCCGCTTCGTCCCTGGTCTTCGGGCCTCTTCTTCAGGCTCTCCACACCGAATTTCAACGCGATCCCAAGGTTCGCCTGAGACGATTCTTGGTGATGACCCGGTCCCTCAGTGCGCCCGGCGCGCCGGAGACGCCCGGTCGCCGTCGTCTCTGGCTGGTCCGCCATGGTGAGACGGCCTGGAACGCGTCCGGGCTCGTCCAAGGCCAGCGCGACCCGGGACTGACCTCCAAGGGACGTGCACAGGCGGGACGCTGTGCCCGGTCGCTCGTCGCCGGGCGCGAGGTCGAAGCGCTGTACTCGAGCGACCTCCGGCGCGCGCTCGAGACGGCAGCGCCTCTTGCTGAGGCGCTGGAGCTCCCCGTCCGGGTCGAGCCGGGCCTGCGAGAGCGTGCGCTCGGCGACGCGGAGGGCCTCCCGAGCGCGCTGCTCGGCCCGTCGAGCTCGGGTGTCGAGCTCGGACGCGTGGTCGACGCCGACGCGGCGCCGGAGGGCGGCGAGACGGTACGACAGCTCTACGAACGCGTAGCGCTGTGTGCGACGCGCCTCGTGGCGTCTCACCGAAAGGACGTCGTGCTCGTCTGCCACGGCGGGGTCGTGCGCGTCCTGCTCGCCTGGATCGACGGCGTGACGCCCGAGGAGATGACCTGGCCCGAGATCGACAACGGGGTGCCGATCGTGCGGAGCCTTCCCTCCGCACTGATCGGGGCCTGACCGAGGAGGGAACATGAACCCGACCACGCTCACGCTTCCACGACGCAGCGCAAAGCCGCGCGAGGTCGGACTGACGATGGTCGTGGACGGGGGTGTGCCCGTCGGTGCGTTGCGGGACATCACCGCCAGCGCGGGCGAGTACCTCGACTTCGTGAAGTTCGGCTGGGGGACCGCAGTCGTGACCCGGGAGCTCGGCGAGAAGATCGAGCTGCTCGAAGCCAACGACGTCGACTTCTACTTCGGAGGGACGCTGTTCGAGAAGTACGTCCTCCAGCGCCGGTTCGACGACTTCCGGAAGCTGTGCCATGAGTGGGGTTGCACGTTCGTGGAGGTGTCCAACGGGACGATCGAGCTGTCCAACCTCGAAAAGACCGGGTACGTCCGCAAGCTGGCGGACGAGTTCACCGTGATCTCCGAGGTGGGGTTCAAGGACGCCGACCGTTCGGACCGGCTCAGCCCCCGCCGCTGGATCGAGTTCGTCGAAGACGACCTCGCAGCAGGGGCCCAGCTCGTCACCCTCGAGGCGCGCGAGAGCGGGAGCTCGGGGATCTGCCACGCGGACGGCCAGCTGCGTGTGGGGCTCATCGAGGAGGTCGTGTGCGAGCTCCCGGTCGGCCGCCTGCTGTTCGAAGCCCCGACCACGGCCCTGCAGGCACACATGGTGCGCCGCGTCGGCCCGGACGTGAACCTCGGGAACGTCGCGCCCAACGGGCTCCTTGCGCTCGAGACGCTCAGGCTCGGGCTCCGTGCGGACACCCTGACCGAATTCGAGGGGCCGGGCGAGGGGCCGGGCGAGGGGCTGGAACGGTGAAGGACCACGTGTTCCATCTCGCGATCCCGGTCCTCGACCTGGAGCTCGCACAGCGGTTCTACGTGACAGGCCTCGGCTGCAAGCTCGCCCGGACGTACCCGGACCGCATCACGCTCGACTTCTTCGGCGACCAGGTGGTCTGCCACCTGACGGAGCCTGAGCCCAGAGGCGGTCCCCTCTCGTTGTACCCGCGCCACTTCGGGATCACCTTTCGAAAGCGCAAAGATTTCGACCTCCTCTACCGCCTGGCACAGCTTCGCAAGATCCTCTTCTTTCGCGACGTCTCCACCCGCTTCGAGGGCACCGCCGAGGAGCACCACACCTTCGTGCTGCAGGACCCCTTCGAGAACCTGATCGAGTTCAAGCACTACCGAGATCCGAGGATGTCCTACTGAGGTGACCTTCGCGGTCCGGTCACTCGAACGCACGCCGATCGCCCAGCGCGCGGGATTGCCAGACCTCATCTGGCTCCGCTCGCTTACGTCGTCGCGCCAGGTCTACCTCGAGCGGGCCGACGGGGGGCAGCGCGTCACCTATGGCGAGCTCTGCCGGGTGGCCGCGCGCTGGAGCGCGCTCCTCTTTGACCTCGACGTCCGCCCCGGGGCGACGGTGGGGGTGGCGGTCGCCGAGCCGGTCGAGTTCGCCGCGGTCTTCCTGGGCGTGCTCGCGTCCGGGCGCACCGCGGCGCCTCTCGACCCCTCCGCCACCGACGCCGAGCTCACCAGCGCGTGCGCACGAAGCTCCCCTCGAGTTGTGGTCGCAGATCGTCGGGCACCCGAGGGGGTGCGGGCCGAGTGGCTCACGCTTCCTCCCGGTGCTTGCTTCCTCTCGGGCACACCGTGCGCCGCGCTGCGAACGCCGAGCCAGCATGCCGGTGGCGTCGTCCTCTCGACGTCCGGGACGACGGGCACGGCCAAGGTGATCCGGCTCGGCGAGGCACAGCTGCTCCACACCGCCCGAGCGGTCGCCGGGCACCTCGAGCTCTCGTCGCAAGACCGCGGTTTCAACCCGCTGCCGCTCTTCCACATCAACGCGGAGGTCGTCGGGCTGCTCGCGACGCTCGTCTCCGGCGCGACCCTCGTGCTCGACGACCGATTCCATCGCCGAGGGTTCTGGGAGACCATGGCCCGCCGGCGCGTGACGTGGATCAATGCCGTGCCGGCGATCCTCGCGAGGCTCGCCGCCCTCGAGGGCACAGAGGACGTCCCCGAGGCAGTCCGGTTCGCCAGATCGGCGTCGGCGCCACTGCCCGTGCCGGTGCTCGAGCGCTTCGAGAAGACGACGGGGATCCCCATTGTCGAGACCTACGGGATGACCGAGGCTGCCAGTCAGATCACCGCCAACCCGCTGCACGGACCCCGGAAGTCCGGCTCGGCCGGGGTCGCCGTCGGCACCGAGGTCCGCGTGGTCGCCGGCGAGCGCGAGGTGCTCGGTCCCAACGAGGTCGGCCGCGTCGTGATCCGCGGGCCGAGCGTGATCGCCGCGTACGCCTCGCCGGGCTACGAGGACCGCGTCGACCGCGACGGATGGCTCGAGACGGGCGACCTCGGCTACCTGGACCCCGACGGCTACCTCTTCCTCGTCGGCCGGGCGGACGACGTGATCAACCGGGGGGGCGAGAAGATCTACCCCAAGGAGCTCGAGGACGTGGTGCTCTCGGAGCCGGACGTGACCTCCGCCGCGGTCGTGGGGTGGGACCACCAGGTCCTCGGCCGGGTCCCGGTCGCCTACCTGGTCGTCGAGGGAGTCCGCGGGCCGCAGGACGAAGCTCGGGCGGTGCGCGTCGTCACCCGTGTCCACGCCCGGTGCGCGGAGGTGCTCTCACGTGCAAAGCGACCTGTTGCCTACCACGTCGTCGAACGGATGCCGCAGGGCGCGACGGGCAAGGTGCGCAGGAGCGCGCTGAGCGGTGTGCCTGCTGTCTATTCCCTGCTCGTGCGGTGACGACGCGGCGCGCGAAGCCGCGGCTCGACCATGTCGACGCGATGCGCCCGGTCAAGCAGGCCGGGGTGGTGTCGACGCACACGCTCATCTTCTTCGCGCCGGGGGCGGCCATCTCGGTGGGAGGAGCGCTGATGCTGCTGCACGTCACGCGCGAGGCGTTCCTCTTCATCTCGGCGTGCATGCTCACCTACGGCTACTCGGACCTGCAGACCATCGGCTACCGGTACTTCTACCGCCGGCGGTTCGTCTCCGTCGCCGTTCCCTACATGTGCTGGACGTTGGTCTACTTCGCCGTCTCCCTTCCCGGGTCGGGGCTCGGGCTGTCGAGCGGGCTCCAACACCTGGGATTCCTGCTCGGGACCGGCTACTACCAGCTCTACTACCTCGTGGTCATCATGCAGTTCTACTTGCTGTACCCGGCGCTGTTCTGGCTCGTGCGCCGGTTCGCCGGCCATCCCCGCGCCGTCGTGGCCGTCGCGCTCGGCGTCCAGGTCCTCATGACGAGCCTCATGCACTGGGGGGTCCTTCCGCCGCACATGCGCGGCTACTGGGCCACGAGGGAGATCACGTCCTATCTCTTCTACCTCGTCGCGGGCATGGTCGTCGCGATGAACCTCGACGCGGTGCACCGCTGGCTCCTTCGCAACGGGTGGCGGGTCCTAGGGGCCACCGTGGTCGCGGCGGTCATCGCCGAGGCGTGGTACGTTGCGGCGCACGACCACCTCGCCTCGTGGCTCGGTTCGGGCACGGATCCGCTCCAGCCGATCGTGATCCCGTTCAACATCGGTGCGATCGCCTGCGTCTATCTCTTCGGCGTGTGGCTCGTCCAACCCGGGCGTTCCCGCCGGATCCGGGCGATGGCCATGTCGGGATCGGACAACTCCTACACGGTCTACCTTGCGCAGATGCTCTTCGTGTACGCGCTGGCCGATCTCGGGTGGCGCTCGCTCGACCGCGTCGCGCCGTGGCCGCTCGTCGCGGTGGCGGGCGTCGCGATCATCTTCCTGTCGTGCGTGCTGATGGGGAGCCTCCTCGCGCGGACTCCCTTCTCGGTGGCGCTCACGGGTCGACGGCGCGAGAGATGGTCGACGTGGCTGCCACGAGAGTGGCGCAGGATCGACCAGGAGGAGCGACGCGACTCGACCGCGCCGATCGATCCGGATGCTGATCCTTTGAGGTCGTGGGCCGATGCCTCGCCCGCGGGGGCACGCAGCGTGTGAGCCCTGGGCGCCTCGCAGTGTGTGAGCCCGGGCGCCTCGCCGCCTAGCCTTGTCCACGTGCCGAGCGACGAGACCCTCCGCAAGACCGACTCGGGCATCGAGATCCGCCCCGTCTACGGCCCCGGGGACCTCGAGGGATGGGACCCCGAGGTCCAGCTCGGCGCTCCGGGTCGCTACCCCTTCACCCGCGGCGTCCATCCCGAGATGTACCGGCGCCGGCTGTGGACGATGCGCCAGTACGCCGGTTTCGGGACCGCGGAGGCGACCAACCAGCGGTTCAAGTTCCTCCTCCGCCACGGGCAGACGGGGCTCTCGTGCGCCTTCGACCTCCCGACCCAGATGGGCTACGACTCGGACCACCCGCGCGCCGAGGGAGAGGTCGGCAAGGTGGGCGTCGCCATCGACTCGCTCGCCGACATGCGCCTGCTCCTCGACGGGCTGCCGCTCGACACCGTGACGACGTCGATGACGATCAACGCTACGGCTGCCATCCTGCTGCTCCTCTACGAACTGGTCGCAGAGGAGCAGGGAGTGCGCGGCGACCAGCTGGGTGGCACCGTCCAGAACGACATCTTGAAGGAGTACGTCGCACGCGGGACGTACATCTACCCACCCCGCCCCTCGATGCGGCTGATCGTCGACACGTTCTCGTACTGCCGGGAGCATTTGCCGAACTGGAACACCATCTCGATCTCGGGCTACCACATCCGCGAAGCGGGCTCGACGGCGGTCCAGGAGGTCGCGTTCACCCTCGCGGACGGGATCGCGTACGTCGAGGCGGCGAGAGAAGCTGGGCTCGAGGTGGACGAGCTCGCGCCGAGATTGTCATTCTTCTTCAACGCGCACAACAACCTCTTCGAAGAGGTCGCCAAGTTCCGCGCCGCCCGCCGCATGTGGGCGCGGATCATGACCGAGCGGTTCGGTGCGCGCGAAGACCGCTCGAAGCTGCTGCGGTTCCACGCGCAGACCGGCGGGTCGACGCTCACGGCGCAGCAGCCGGACAACAACATCGTCCGCGTCACGGTGCAGGCGCTCGCCGCCGTGCTCGGGGGCACCCAGAGCCTCCACACCAACGGCTTCGACGAAGCGCTCGGCCTCCCGACGGAGCGGGCGGCGAAGCTCGCGTTGCGCACCCAGCAGGTCATCGGCCACGAGTCGGGCGTCGCGGACACGGTCGACCCGCTCGGCGGCTCCTACTACGTCGAGTGCCTCACCGACGAGGTGGAGCGCAAGGCGCTCGACTACCTCTGGCGCATCGACGAAATGGGCGGCGCGGTTGCCGCGATCGAAGCCGGGTTCCTCCAGGCGGAGATCGAAGCGGCGGCGTACGAGTACGCGAAGGCGGTGGACGACGGCGAGAAGGTCGTGGTCGGGGTCAACCGGTTCGTCGACGCGGATGCCGAGGCGCCGGAGGTCTTCCCGGTGGACCCCGAGCTCCAACGCGCACAGGTGGCGCGCGTCGCCCGGGTCCGTGCCGAGCGCGACGCGGCCGCCGTGGAGGCCGCCCTCGAGGACGTCCGCGCCGCGGCGCGCGGCACGCAGAACCTGCTCGTCCCGATGAAAGAGGCGCTCAGGCGGATGGCGACCCTCGGAGAGGTCTCAGACGCCCTTCGCGCCGAGTGGGGCGTGTACCAGCCAGGCGGCTGAACCTGCCCGGCCTCGAAGGTGCCGGCCTCGAATCCGCCGGCCTCGAATCCGCCGGCCTCGAATCCGCCGGCCTCGAAGGTGCCGGCCTCGAAGGTGTCAGCTCAAGAGCTGCCGGCGCCGCTCGCGCTCGCGCTGCAGGTGCTCGCGCAGGGAGGGCTGGACCGCCGCGTCGATCGCCGTCCAGGCCATGGCGAGCGCGCCGTCGTGGACGGCGGCGTCCGCGGAGGGAGAGATGCACGCGGCAGCGAACGCGTGCTGGTGGTTGACCGCTCCCTTCGCGTCGATGGCGATCAGCGGATGGATCGCAGGGACGGCGAGGGACACGTTGGCCATGTCGGTCGACAGCGTCGGGAGCGGGGCACCTTCGTCGTCGAGGGTGAAGCGGCGCCCGAGGGCCTCGGCGTTGGCGCGGTAGGCGGCGAGGAGCCCGGGGTCGCTCTCCATGTGCGAGTAGACGGGCGAGAGCTCCTCGAAGGCCGCGCTCGCGCCGGTCGCGAGCGCGCCCGCTTCGAAGCACGCGCGCACCCGGGGGTCGAGCCGCTCCAGGTCCGCGAGCGTCGTCGCCCTGCACATGAAGCGGCCCCGCACCCTCTCGGGGATGATGTTCGCCGCGACGCCACCTTCGAGGACCACGCCGTGCGCTTGATCACCCGGACGGAACTGCTGGCGGAGGAGGCCGATGCCCACCTCAGCGACGGTCATCGCGTCGAGCGCGTTGACCCCCTCCCAGGGAGCTGCCGACGCGTGCGCCTCGCGCCCGGCGAAGGTCACGTCGAAGTGCGACACGGCGAGACACTGTCCCGCGAGGCGCTCGGAGCTCCACGGGTGCACCATCATCGCCGCATGCACCCCGTCGAAGCCTCCCCGCTCGAGCATGACGACCTTGCCGCCGCCGCCCTCCTCTGCGGGCGTTCCCAGCACGAGCACGCTGAGCCCGACATCGTCGGCCACCTCCGCCAGCGCGAGTCCCGCGCCGACGGCCGCGGCGGCGATCACGTTGTGACCGCACGCGTGGCCGACGACGGGCAGCGCGTCGTACTCGGCGCAGACCGCGACCACGAGCGGGCCGCTGCCTGCTCGCGCCGAGAAGGCCGTCGGCATCCCGTACGCGCCGGGCGTGACCTCGAAGCCGTCGAGCATGCCCTCCACGGCGGCCGCGGACCGGTGCTCCTCGAACGCCGTCTCCGGGTGCGCGTGCAGATCGTGGCTGAGCGCGCGCAGCTCGTGCATGCGGCGCTCGACGACCGATGCCGCGCGCGCCTTGGGGTCTCGTGTGCCGGGCACGGCCGCGCTACTCGATGATCGCGACGACGTCGCCGCCGCCGACGGAGTCGCCAGCCGCCACCCGGACCTCCTTCACCACGCCGTCCCGGTCGGCGTTGATCGCGTTCTCCATCTTCATGGCCTCCAAGATGCAGACCGTCTGCCCGGCTTGCACGTTGTCGCCGGGCGCGACCAGCACCGACACGATCGTCCCTTGCATCGGGACGGTGACCGCGCCGGACCCGGCCGCGGCGCTCGTCGCGTGCGATGCGTGCGGCCGCGGCCGGCCGGGTGCCCTTCGGGGCGCAAGGCCGCGTGTCGGCGTGCCGCCCGGCTCGTCGGCGCCGAGCGGCAGCCAGAGCTTCAGGCGGTAGCGGCGCCCGTCGACTTCGGCGGTGATCTCCCTCGCGCCGAGCTCCGACGTCCCCGTGCCGGCCGCGCCCCCCGTGCCGGCCGCGCCCCCCGTGCCGGCCGCGCCCCCCGTGCCGGACCCGGCGACCGTGCCGGACCCGGCGACCGTGCCGGACCCGGCGACGGTGCCGGACCCGGCGGCGGTGAGGTCGGAGAGGTCCAGCCGCTCCTCGACCCACTTGGTGGAGTGGCGCGCCTCGGCGAAGTCGGGATGCTCGAGGATGGCGATGTCGGCGGGGATGGTCGTCGCGATCCCGGTGATGCGCGTCTCACCCAGCGCGCGCAGCATGCGGCGGCGGGCCGCGTCGCGGTCCTCGGCCCAGACGATGAGCTTGGCGACCAGGTTGTCGTAGTACTGGCTGACCGTGTCCCCGGCTCCGTACCCGGCGTCGAGGCGCACCCCCGGGCCGCCGGGGGCGTCGAAGGCGGTGATGGTCCCCGGCGAGGGGGAGAACCGGCCGGCGGTGGGGTCTTCGGCGTTGATCCGCACCTCGATCGCGTGCCCCCGCCGCTCGATGTCCGCCTGCTCGAAGGGCAGCCGCTCGCCCGCCGCGATGCGGAGCTGCCAGGCGACGAGGTCGAGGCCGGTCACGAGCTCGGTGACGGGGTGCTCCACCTGGAGGCGGGTGTTCATCTCGAGGAAGTAGATCTCCCCGTCCTCGTAGAGGAACTCGACCGTGCCGGCGTTCACGTAGCCGCAGGCCTCGGAGACCTTCACCGCCGCCGCGCCCATCGCTTGGCGGACCTCGTCGGGGAAGCCGGGGGCCGGTGACTCCTCGATGAGCTTCTGGTGCCTGCGCTGCGCGGAGCAGTCACGTTCGCCGAGCCACAGGACGTTGCCGTGGGTGTCCGCGAGCACCTGCATCTCCACGTGCCTGGGCCAGGCCAGGTACCGCTCGAGGTAGACCTCCGCCCTGCCGAAGTAGGCCTGGGCCTCGCGCTGGGCGGAGGCGACCGCCTCCTCCGCCTCCTCGGCGCTCCGGACGACCCTCATCCCCCGGCCGCCGCCGCCGAACGCCGCCTTGATCGCCACCGGCCAGCCGTGAGCGCCGGCGAAGTCGACCACCTCGCCGGGTCCCAAGATCGGCTCGGAGCGTCCGGGCACCCCCGGCACGCCGGCCCGGTCTGCGGCGAGGCGGGAGCTGATCTTGTCCCCCATCACCTCCATGGCCTCGGGCGGGGGGCCGACGAAGGCGACCCCGAGGGAGGTGACCGCTCGTGCGAAGTCGGCGTTCTCGGAGAAGAAGCCGTACCCGGGATGGACCGCGTCGGCACCGCTTCGCCGGAGGGCTTCGAGGATCGCCTCGGTGTTGAGGTAGCTCTCGGCGGCGGTCTGCCCCCCGAGGGCGTAGGCCTCGTCGGCCATCCGCACGTGCATGGCCTCGCGGTCGAGGTCCGAGTACACGGCGACGGTCGCGATCCCCATCTCCCTGCAGGTGCGCATGACCCGGACGGCGATCTCCCCGCGGTTTGCAACGAGGACCTTTTGGAGCACGGGTCAACACTTGCACGCCACGTAGGGTGGCCGCCATGACGGCGGTCACCTGGGACGTCCGCAGGTTCACCACGCTCGAGTCCACGAACGACTGGCTCCTCAGGCGTGCCCGAGAAGGGGCCCCGGCCGGGCTGGTCGCGCTGGCCGACCACCAGCGGGCGGGGAGGGGGCGCATGGGCCGGCGCTGGGAGGCCCCTCCTGGGCGGTGCCTCCTCGTCTCGGTGCTCCTGCGCCCGGTGGCGCCTCCCGGCGCGCTGTTCGCCTGCACGGCCGCCGTCGCGCTGGCGGCGGCGGACGCGTGCGCCGCCGTGGCGGGCGTCGAGCCGACGGTCAAGTGGCCCAACGACCTCCTCATCGGCGAGCGCAAGGTGGCGGGCGTCCTCGCCGAGTCCGACGCCTCGGCCCAAGGCGGTCGTCCCGGCAGCGTCGCGGTGGTCGTCGGCATCGGGGTGAACCTCGACTGGGAAGGCCCCCCGGGTGCCGACGCCACGTCCCTCGCCGCCTACGCCTCCGGCCCGGTGGGGCGCGAGCCGCTCCTGGAGGTCATGCTCGACGAGCTCTCAGGCCGAGCGGCGATGCTGGACACCGACGAGGCGCGGCGTGCGATCGTCGCCGAGCTGCGCGCCCGGTGCGCGACGCTGGGCAGGCAGGTGGCAGTGGAGATGGCCGGCGGCCGACGGCTGCTCGGCACCGCGAGCGCGCTCGGCGACGACGGCCGCCTGGTCGTGGCGACCGCCGAGGGAGACGTCGCGGTGTCTGCGGGCGACGTGGTCCACCTCCGGCCCGCAGCCGGGGAGCCCGAGTAGGCTTCTGCCTCCATGCGCGTTCTCGTGACCGGCGGTGCCGGGTTCATCGGGTCCAATTTCGTCCGCTACTGGGCCGAGGAGCACCCCGGAGACCTTGTCGTCGTGTACGACGCGCTCACCTACGCAGGGACACCGTCGAACCTCGAAGGGCTCGACGTGCAGCTCGTCCAGGGGGACGTCTGCGACCTGGAGCTCGCGGCAGCGACCCTCGAGCGCGGCGACATCGACACCGTCGTCCACTTCGCGGCGGAGTCGCACAATTCCCTGGCGGTCCTCGACCCGGCCCGGTTCTTCCGCACGAACGTGCTCGGGACCCAGACGATGCTCGAGGCCGCGCGCCGCCACGGGGTCTCGAGGTTCCACCACGTCTCCACGTGCGAGGTCTACGGCGATCTCGCGCTCGACTCCGAGGAGCGTTTCAGCGAGGAGAGCCCCTACCGGCCCCGGACGCCCTACAACGCCTCGAAGGCCGGTGCCGACCACGCAGTGCGCGCGTACGCGGAGACCTACGGCCTGCCGGTGACGATCACCAACTGCGCGAACAACTACGGCCCGTACCAGTTCCCCGAGAAGGTGATCCCGCTCTTCACGACGCATGCGCTCGACGACGAGCCGCTGCCGTTGTACGCCTCGACCCAGCACCGCAGGGAATGGCTGCACGTACGCGACCACTGCCGGGCGATCGACCTCGTCCTCGAGCGCGGCCGGCCCGGCGAGACCTACCACGTCGGCAGCGGCGTCGAGGCGAGCATCGAGCAGATCGCCGACAAGGTCCTCGGGTGCCTCGGCAAGCCCGCCTCGCTGAAGGTGATCGTGCCCGACCGCCCGGGGCACGACCGCAGGTACCTCCTCGACACGACGAAGATCCGCACCGAGCTCGGGTGGCGCCCGCTTGTCGCCTTCGACGAGGGGATCGCCGACACCGTCGCCTGGTACGCGGCGAACCGCCGGTGGTGGGAGCCGCTGCGCGGCCGCGCACCGGTGGTCGAGACCGCCTGGGCGGGCTGACCGTGCGGGTCCTCGTCACCGGGGCGGGGGGGCAGCTGGGCAGCGACCTGGTGACCGCCCTGTCGGGTGAGGTGCCACCCGGGGGGCGCCGCCGCGCGTTGCTGGGCGCCGAGGGCCCGGGCCCCGGGGTCGACGTCACCGGCGCGGACCATGCCGCCCTTGCGGTGGAGGACCGAGCAGCGGTGCTCGAGGCGGTCGTCGCGCTCCGTCCCCACGTCGTGGTGCACGCGGGCGCCTGGACGGCCGTCGACGCCTGCGAGGCAGACCCCGACCGGGCGTTCCGCGTGAACGCCCTCGGCACCCGCCACGTCGCCGAGGCCGCGGGGATCGTGGGGGCCCACCTCGTGTACCTCTCGACCGACTACGTCTTCGACGGCGCCTCGCCGCGCCCCTACGTCGAGTGGGACGAGCCCCGCCCGCTCTCGGTCTACGGGCGGAGCAAGCTCGGAGGCGAGCGGGAGTGCCCGCCGGGCTCGACGGTCGTGCGGACCTCGTGGGTGTGCGGCGCGTCGGGCGCCAACATGGTGAAGACGGCGCTGCGCCTCGCGGCCGGCGGTGGCGCGCTGCGCTTCGTCACCGACCAGCACGGGTCGCCGACGTTCACCGCCGACCTCGCGGCAGCGGTCGTCACCCTCGGGCTCGACCGCAGGCCGGGCACCTACCACGTCACCAACGCGGGGTCGACCAGCTGGTTCGACTTCGTGCGGGCCGTGCTCGAGGCGGCCGGCCACGATCCGGGTCGAGTCGAGCCCATTACGAGCGCCGAGCTGGACCCGCCGCGACCGGCGCCCCGGCCGGCGAACTCGGTGCTCGACAACGCCGCGCTCCGGGGAGCCGGGCTCCCGCTGCTCCCCGAGTGGCACGACGGCCTGGCTCGTCTCGTGGAGGTCCTCTCGTGAGCACGGGCGCGGCCATCGCCGTCGTCGGCGCGGGCTATGTCGGGCTCCCGACCGCGGGCGTGCTCGCCAGGTTCGGGCACCGCGTGGTGTGCGCCGAGCGGGACCCCGGCCGCTTCGACGCCCTGGCCTCCGGGAGGGTGCCCATCGTCGAGGAGGGCCTCGCCGAGCTCCTCAGCGAGGGGGTGGCGTCGGGCCGGCTCCGCTTCGTGCGCAGCGCGGCGGAAGCGGTCCGCGGCGCACGCTACGTCTTCTTGTGCGTCGCCACCCCCGAGGGCGACCACGGATCGGCCGACCTCTCCTTCGTCGAGGCGGTGGCCCGCGAGATCGCCGAGACACTCGAACCCGGTGCGATCGTCGTCAACAAGTCGACCGTGCCCGTCGGGACGGCGCTGGCGGTGGAACGCGTCACCGGTGCGACCGTGGTGTCCAACCCGGAGTTCCTTCGCGAGGGCACGGCCGTCGCCGACAGCCTCCGCCCCGACCGCGTGGTCGTCGGCGGAGACGACGCCAGGGCGGCGAGGCTGGTCGGGGAGCTCTTCTCGGAGACCGGCGCGCCGCTCATCGTCACCGACACCGTCACCGCCGAGACCATCAAGTACGCGTCCAACGCCTTCCTGGCGACGAAGCTCAGCTTCGTGAACGCGCTGGCGGGACTGTGCGAGGCGGTCGGCGCCGACGTGCGCGACGTGGTCCTCGGGCTCGGCTACGACGCCAGGATCGGGTTCGACTTCCTGCGGCCGGGACCGGGCTGGGGGGGCTCGTGCCTGCCCAAGGACACGGCGGCGCTGCTCCACATCTCCGAGGAGGCAGAGTACGACTTCCCCTTGCTGCGCGAGGCCATCGCCGCCAACGAGGCCGCGCGCGCACGGGTGGTGCGCAAGGTGGTGCGCGCCGCCGGCGGCGACCTTGCGGGGGCGACCGTCGGGGTGTGGGGCCTCACCTTCAAGGCGGGAACCGACGACCGCCGGGGGTCCCCGGCGGTCGCGATCGCCCGGAGGCTCCTCGAGCTGGGGGCGCGTGTCCGCGCCTACGACCCGACCGTGGGGCCAGGGGCGGCCTGCGAGGACCTCGGGGGGATGACCCTGTGCGCGAGCGCCTACGACGCGTGCCGAGAGGCGCGTGTGGTCGCGCTGCTCACCGAGTGGGACGAGCTGCGCGGCCTCGACTTCCCCAAGGTCGCCGACCTGATGGCGCAGCCCTCGATGGTCGACGCGCGCAACCTCTTGGACCCGGCTGCGCTTCGCCGCTGCGGCTTCGCCTACACGGGCGTCGGCCGCCGGTGAGGGTCGTCGTCGCCGGCGGCGCGGGCTTCCTGGGCTCCCACCTCTGCGAGCGCCTCGTCGCCCGAGGTGACGAGGTGGTCTGCCTCGACGACCTGTCGACCGGCTCCGAGGACAACGTCGGGCACCTCTCGCACGAGGCGGCCTTCTCCTTCGTCGCAGCCGACGTGAGCCGGGAGGTTCCCGTCGGCGGCCGTGTCGACGCGGTCTGCAACCTGGCGAGCCCGGCGTCGCCACCCGCGTACCTCGCCAGGCCGCTCGAGACGCTCGCGACGGGGAGCGAGGGGACGAGGCGGCTGCTCGAGTTCGCGGAGCGGTCCGGGGCGCGCTACCTGCTGGCGTCCACGAGCGAGGTCTACGGGGACCCCGAGGTCCACCCGCAGACCGAGAGCTACCGAGGCAACGTCGATCCGATCGGTCCGCGCAGTGTCTACGACGAGGCGAAGCGCTTCGCCGAGGCACTCACCATGGCGGCCCACCGTGCCCGCGGCGTCGACGTGGGCATCGCGAGGATCTTCAACACCTACGGGCCGCGCCTGTCAGCCGACGACGGGCGCGTGGTCTCGAACTTCTGCGTCCAGGCGCTGCGCACACGCCCGCTCACGGTCTACGGGGACGGCACGCAGACGCGGAGCCTCTGCTACGTCGACGACCAGGTGGACGGGCTGCTCGCGCTCCTCGACGCCCGCGTGACGGGTCCGGTCAACATCGGGAACCCCGACGAGCGGACCGTCGCCGAGCTCGCGGCGAAGGTGCTCGAGATCACCGGGTCGCGCTCGGGCATCGAGCACCGTCCGCTCCCCGCCGACGACCCGAGCCGCCGCTGCCCGGACATCACGCGCGCACGGCGCGAGCTCGGCTGGTCTCCCAAAGTCGGGCTCGACGACGGGCTCTCGCGCACCGTGTCGTGGTTCCGCAGCCACCTGGGCAGTTGACCGCACGCGCCGAGGACCGGGTCGCCGCAGTCGTCGTCGACTACGACGCGGGGGACCTGCTCGCCGCCTGCGTCCGCTCGCTGCACGACGACGGCGTCCTCCAGGTCGTCGTCGTGGAGAACGGCGACCCCGGGAGCGCACGCCGAGCGCTCGGGGGCCTGGCCGTCGCGCTGGTGGCGACCGGGCGCAACCTCGGCTACGGCGCGGGCGCCAACCGCGGGATCGCCACGAGCGGCGAGTCGGAGTACGTGCTCGTGTGCAACCCGGACCTGCGCGTGCACCCGGGCGCGACGGCCAGGCTGGTCGCCGCGCTCGACGCGCACCCCCACTGGGCGATCGTCGGCCCGCGCATCGTCGACCCCTCGGGTGCGGAGTACCCCTCGGTGCGGCGGTTCCCCTCGATGCTCGACGCCGCCGGCCACGCCCTCTTGGCGCTCGCCTGGCCGGACAACCGGTTCAGCCGCCGGTACCGGGACCGGGTGGGCGACGAGACCCGCGGGGTCGATTGGGTCTCGGGCGCGTGCTTCCTCGCCCGGCGCGCCGCGCTCGAGGAGCTCGGGGGCTTCGACGAGGCCTACTTCATGTTCGCAGAGGACATCGACTTGTGTTGGCGGGCGCAGCGCGCAGGGTGGGGAGTCGGGGTCGAGCCGGGAGCGGAGGTCACCCACGTCCACGGCGTGTCGCGCCGCCGCCACCCCTACAGGATGCTCGTGGCCCACCACCGATCGGCGCTGCGCTTCGAGGCGCGGCGGGCGCGAGGAGTGGAGCGGCTCGCGCTGCCCGCGGCGGCCGCGGTGCTCGGCGTCCGGCTCGGGATGGCGCTCGCCGACGAGGCGCTCCGCCGCCGCCGCGACGCCGGGGGAGCCGGCACCCGGGCGTAGGGCGCCAGGGCAGGGCGCCAGGGCGTAGGATGCGGCGGGCTGCGTGCGGGTCTGTGGTTGCAAGTCGATGCCAGCCGCAGGCGAAACGACCCACGTAAGGCAACTCGTGGTTGCCGAGCATGGTGCGGCTTAGGAGTAAGTCCTGCCCGCCCGGATCCCCCGGTTGGCGGGGGAGGGCGGTGACGGGGGGATGCGTGCCGACGACGGCGCCGCCGGACCGCCAGGTCGCCGGTGCCGGGCCGCCACCCCTGCAGCAGGCGAGTGTGGGGCCAAAGACCAGGTCAGCCGCACGCAGCCCCTTCCTGCACGGTCCCCTTGGGGCTCCGGCCGGTAGCATTCACAAGCCATGTCCGTGTTCACCAAGGTCCTGCGTGCCGGGGAGGGGAAGAAGGTCCGCCGCCTCGCCGAGCTCGTGCCGCTCGTCAACGAGCTCGAGCCGGAGATGGAGGCGCTCTCCGACGACGAGCTCAGGCACAAGACCGTCGAGTTCCGCGAGCGGCTCCAAGCGGGGGAAACCCTCGACGACCTCTTGATCGAAGCCTTCGCGGTCGTGCGGGAGGCGTCGTGGAGGGTCCTCGGGCAGCGCCACTTCGACGTCCAGCTCATGGGCGGGATGGCGCTGCACTTCGGCTGGATCGCCGAGATGAAGACGGGCGAAGGCAAGACGCTCGTCTCGACGCTCCCGGTGTACCTGAACGCGCTCAGCGGCAAGGGCGTCCACGTGGTCACGGTGAACGACTACCTGGCGACGCGCGACGCCGAGTGGATGGGACGCGTCTACCGCTGGCTCGGGCTGAG
Source organism: Actinomycetes bacterium (assembly GCA_021791145.1). The sequence continues at coordinate 69,273 of JAJYXE010000046.1, forward strand.
CGTCGGGCGCGTGGGACCCGACATCGTCGACCCCAAGGAGAAGCGAGAGGCGTACCACTCCGACGTCACCTACGGGACGAACACCGAGTTCGGGTTCGACTACCTCCGTGACAACATGCAGATCTCGCGCGACACAATGGTCCAAAGAGGGCACGTCTACGCGATCGTCGACGAAGTCGACTCGATCCTGATCGACGAGGCCCGCACCCCCCTCATCATCTCGGGTCCCGCCGACGAGGCCGCGCGCCTGTACTACCAGTTCGCCAGCATCGCCCGGACTCTCGAGCGCGACGTCGACTACGAGGTGGACGAGGAGAAGCGCCACGTCGTCCCCCTCGAGTCGGGGATCGAGAAGGTCGAGCGCGCCGTGGGCGTGGAGAACCTCTACGACGCGGTCTCCGTCAACTACGTGCACCAGCTCATCAAGGCGCTCGAGGCCAAGGAGCTGTACCACCGGGACAAGGAGTACCTCGTCGACCAGGGCGAGGTGAAGATCATCGACGAGTTCACGGGCCGCACGCTCGAAGGGCGCCGATGGTCGGACGGGCTCCACCAGGCGGTCGAGGCGAAGGAGCGGGTCCGGATCAAAGAGGAGAACCACACCTGGGCGACCGTCACGCTCCAGAACTACTTCCGGCTCTACGAGAAGCTCGCCGGGATGACCGGCACCGCCGAGACCGAGGCGGCGGAGTTCGCCAACACCTACAACCTGCCGGTCGTCCCCATCCCGACCAACAAGCCCATGATCCGCGTGGACGAGCCGGACCTCATCTTCAAGTCGGAGACGGCCAAGTTCAACGCCGTCGTCGAGGACATCGTGGAGCGCTACGACCGGGGGCAGCCGGTCCTGGTCGGCACCGCGTCGGTGGTGAAGTCGGAGGTCCTCTCGCGCCTGTTGGAAAAGCGCGGGATCCCGCACAACGTGCTCAACGCGAAGCAGCACTTCCGCGAGGCCGAGATCGTGGCCCAGGCCGGGAGACCGGGCACGGTGACCGTGGCGACGAACATGGCGGGCCGCGGCGTCGACATCATCCTGGGCGGCAACCCCGAGCTCCTCGCGGCGCACCGTGCGGTGGCCGAGGAGATCGACGCCGTCTCCGAAGAGGGGCGGGCCGCCTACGCGCGCATGCTCGCGGAGATCGAGTCGATGTGCGCCGCGGACGCGGAGAAGGTGCGAGAGGCCGGGGGCCTCTACGTCCTGGGCAGCGAGCGTCACGAGAGCCGTCGGATCGACAACCAGCTCCGGGGCCGCTCCGGCAGGCAGGGGGACCCCGGCGAGAGCCGCTTCTACCTCTCCTTGGAGGACGACCTCATGCGGCTGTTCGCCACGCGCGCGATGAGCTGGGTGATGGGCCGGACCCTCCCAGAGGACGTCCCGATCGAGGCGAAGATGGTCACCAAGGCGATCGAGAGCGCGCAGACCACGGTGGAGGCCCGCAACTCCGAGATCCGCAAGGAGGTCCTCAAGTACGACGAGGTGATGAACGAGCAGCGCAAGGTGATCTATGCGCGGCGCTTGCAGGTGATCGACGGGGAGGACCTCGAGGAGCACACCAAAGAGCTCCTCGTCGCGACGGTCGAGGGGCTCGTGCAGGCGGCGTGCCCCAGCGACTACCCCGAGGAGTGGGACCTCGAGCTGCTCGTGAAGGAGCTCGTCCAGTACTACCCGACGGAGTTCACCGTCGAGGACCTCGCGGAGGCGACGAGCGCGGCGCACATCACCGAGAGCGTGGTCGCCGACGCGCTGGACTACTACGAGCGGCACTCCGCGGAGCTGCCCGGCGGTGCGGAGCAGGCGCGCCAGGTCGAGCGCGAGGTCATGCTGCACGTGATCGACCGCCGCTGGCGGGACCATCTCGCCGAGATGGACTACTTGCGCGAGGGCATCAACCTCCGCGCGATGGGACAGCAGGACCCGCTGGTCGCGTGGCAGCGTGAGGGCTTCGAGATGTTCGGCCAGCTCATGGATGCCATCGAGGACGACTACCTGCGCTTCGTGCTGCATGTCGAGGCGGTCGTCGAGCCGGCAGCCGAGCCGGACCTCGGCCGTGCCGTCTACGAGGCCGCAGACGACCCGGTGGCAGGGACGGTCGCGCTGGCGTCGAGGCTGCTCGCCGACCAAGGGGTCGACGTGGCCGCGCTGGAGGCCGCCGAGCGCCAGGCCGCCGCGGCGGTGGTCCCGATCGGAGCCGCCATAAAGGCGCCCGCCCCGGTCGCGCCCGGGCGCGGGGCGCCGGGCCGCGCCGCGCCCGCGCACGGCGCGTCCGCCGGCGGGGTGCCGAACGGGCGCGCGCAGCCAGGCC
>JAJYXE010000050.1 GCA_021791145.1 Actinomycetes bacterium
GCCGCGTCACTGGGGCACTCTCGCAGGCCGCGACCAACGCCCACCAGGCAGCAGCGTGACCTGTGAACAGGCCCCGGAAGCCCCGTCCGTAAGGGCGGGGAGGGTTCACCTTGACGCAACGCAACGCATCGCGCGCTGAGCGAGCCGCACGTGTCGCTCGCTGAGCGGGCTGCAACGCGTCGCGCACGCTGAGCCCGGCGCGCGCGGCGTTCGCTGGTGCACCCCCGGCGCGCGCCCCGCTGGCAGCGATGACACCCGCCCCCGGCGAACCTCCGGCATCCACTAGCTTCGACGGGCCGGGACGAAGGTCCCTGGCGCACACGATGCTCCGGTCCCATCATGCACGCGGAGCAGGGAGGTGCGAGGGGGTGGCGGTGCGAGGAGTTCGGGAGCGGGCGGACCGGGTGTGGAGGGCCGGATGGGTCTTCGCGCGCGACCGTGCCCCGCGCTCGCCCCTCCTGGCCGGCGGCGTGATCGCCGGCCTGCTCGGCGCGGTCACGGTGCTCCGGTGGTTCTTCGACCGGGCCGGCGAGGCCGTGGCGCTCCTCTACGTGGTGCCGATCACGCTCGCCGCGCTGCGCTTCGGGCGCAAGGGCGGGGCCGCGGTGGCCGGCTGCGGCGTCATTGCGTTCGTCGTGCTCGAAACTGTCCGCGCCAGAGGAGATCTCGACCTGACCGGGTGGGTGGGGCCGGTGCTCGTCATGGCAATCGTGGGAGGGCTCGTCGGACACCTGAGCGAGCTTGCGGGCACGCGCGAGGCGGAGCGCAAGCTCGAGGCCCAGCGGGTCGAGGAGCTGCGCGACGCGCAACGCATCGCTGAAGCTGCGAGCGACTCGATCGTCCAGCAAGTTGCCGCGGCCCGCTGGCTGCTCGAAGCAGGGCAGAGCCAGGAGGCACTCGCTGCGCTGGACGACGCCGTCACCGAGGGGATCGAGCACGTGCGCCGCATGTCCAGCGCTCCGCGCGAAGCCGATCTCGAGTGAGAGGCCTGAGGAGCGGCCGCCTGTGCAGGTCGGGCACACGTCGGGCACAGGCCGGGGCACACGTCGGCGCGCATGGATGTCAGGTGCTCGAGTGGTGCTCGGGCGCCGCTCGGTCAGCGGAGGCGGCGGAGCTCTCGTGACCGGCGGAGAACGCCGGCGCAGCATGCGCCGGACCCTTCCACGTGCGGGTGTTCTTGCTCCTGGGCCTGGTCGACTCCCTCGTCTTCGTGCTTCCAGCTCCGCCAGTTCCTCACGTACAGCGCGATCCACGCCAAGCTCGTCGCTGCCACGGCCCACTGGTCGATGAGCAGCGAGTAGGCGATCCAGCCGGCCTCGATGGCGATCGAGATCGTCCAACCCTTGCGTGAGCGGTCGCCGAGGATCCACGTCGCCCACAGCCCGAGCGCACCGAGGACGAACCCGAGAACGTTCGAGACGAGAAGGACGCTCATCTCGCCGCGCCGCCACGAACGGTCGGCACGCCGCCGGAGGCGATTCGTCCGACCACCGCTGCCGAGCTCACTCCCATGTTGGACACGACCATCGCTCCGGTCACGAGCGGTATCGCACCGTGAGAGAGCTACCTGCTCGTGTCGGTCACCGCTCCCTGGATGCCTCTCCCAGCCATCATGCGCTCAGACCGCCTGCGGGGCCAGGGGAGAAGGTCCCATCGCTGCCGGCGAGCCCCGTGAACCCGGGGTCCGGCGCAGGGAACGGCCGCTGGAAACGGCCGCTGGAAGGCGCTGCAGAAGTACGATGACTGTGCTGATCCTCACTGGAGGTCCGCGCTTTCCGCCGCGAAAGGGCTCGGCACCATGGCAGTCCTCAGGATCTCCAGGCCGAGACGACCTTGGTCGGTGTCACCCGCGACGGTGCTCCCCGCCGCGCTGGTGTTCCGGCTCATCAAGCCGCACTGGAACTACTCGGTGGTCCTCGACGGCCGCCTCATGGGCAAGATCGGGGTTGGGCAGGTGAAGGTCCTGGAGGTGGGTCCAGGGGCGCACCGCCTGCGCATTCGGTTCGTCCTGCTGCGCAGGTCCGAGGAGGTGCGGATGACCCTGAAGGAGGACGAGGAGCGGACCTTCATCTGCGGCACCAGTGGGATCGGGTGGCCGACCCTGCGCGAGGCGTCTCCCGATGAGGCCGCCGAGGTTGCCGAAGCCTCCGCCGGCGAGACCCCGGAGGGTGGAGATCTCTCACCGCCGAGCTAGCGGGGGCCGGATCCCGCAGGCCCCTCCCCGGGTGCCGGCGAGCCGGCCCGATCGTCAGGCTCGCCGGGAGTCTCCGGCGAGAGCTCGTGAGCGACAGAGAGCCGCAGTCCGGGCCCGTCGTCGGTCTCGACCGAGCCGAGATGGAGCCGGCTGGCGTCGAGGTCCCCCTGCCCGAGCCTTGCTGAGAGCTCTGCGAGCTGGTCGTACGCGCTGGCGAAGTCCTCCGGGCGCCGCCCGGCCACGACGATCTCCGCCGACCAGCGGGCGCCGACTTGGAACCGCCCCCACTCGGCGGTCCTCGACCGTGGCAGCCCCGAGCGCGGTCGGTCGACGCGACGCGCTTGCTTGCCCTGGTATCCCGACATGAGCTGGATGACCTGCTGGCGCACTCGCGAAAGGTCGGCCCCGAGGCTCACGAGGACCTGGGCTGCGACACCATCGCCTTCGCGTACGAGGCCGAGGAGCATGTGCTCGGTGCCGATGTAGCTGTGACCGAGCTGGAGCGCCTCACGAAGGGACAGCTCGAGCACCTTCTTTGCCCGGGGCGTGAACGGCGGAGAGCCGCTCTCGGCAACCCCGCCGGCCGTGCCGACGATCTCTCTCACCTTCTCTCGCGCCGCCTCGAGCGAAATGCCGAGCGCCTCGAGGGCCTTGGCCGCGACGCCGTCCCCTTCGTGGATGAGCCCGAGCAGGATGTGCTCGGTCCCGATGAAGCCGTGGTGCAGCAGGCGCGCCTCATCCTGAGCCAACCTCAGCACTCGCCGTGCACGGTCGGTGAAGCGCTCAAACGTCCCACCAGCTTGCCACCCCAGCATCCACTTGCCCGTTCGGCGCTGCGTGGGCTGCCGCGCCCGGCCAAGTCCGATCGGATGCGCACCGCGCTGAAGCGTCCGCGCCCCTGCGCCTCCGTGCAGCGAGCCCAGCCTGCCATCCCCGATCACCTTGGTGCTGCAGTGGCCCCTACGGCTTCAAGCTCCATGTCTGCGGGTAGAAGTACTCGTTCACGCCTTCTGCATATGCACCCGCGAGCTTGGTGGAGATCGCAGCGATCTCTGCCGGAGCCGACGGCATCCACAGGTCGGGAAGCTGCCTTGCCAAGTACCGGTCGAGGTGCCGCAGCGTCGACGCTGCCGCCGATGTGCTCTCCACCAAGAGCTTCCTTGCCAGCGATGTCACCTTGGAGTTGCAGTAGTTCCCATCGTTTGTCGAATCGTGGCAGACGAACAGTGTCGTCCCCGGGAAGTATGTCGGGCCGTAGCTGTACGACGGTGAAGACCAGTAGCTGAGCGTCGGAGAATGAGCGGAGCACTTCGCCATCGGCTTGTCATGGCAGTCATAGCTGTCGTCGATGACTGTTGTGGATGGCTCCTCCTTGAGCAGCAGCTTGATCCCTGCGGCGCCGAAGGACGACTGCATCGCCTGTGCCTCTTCGGCCAACATCGGGATGCCGCTCGCGTAGGTCAACGGGATGTCCAGCGCAGTGTGGTCGGCGATCCCCTGGCCGCAGCGGTGGGCTCCCGACCCGGGCTTCACGCAGGTCGCCACTCCGTGGCTCGGCACGGACCAGCCGTGTGATCTGAGAAGGTGCTCTGCCTTCGCCGGGTCGTACGGGTACGGCGGATGCACGCCCTTGGACTTCGACGAGGGCTGCGCACGTGGAGCGTACGAGGGCCCATATGTGAGGACTCCATAGCCGCCGAGCACGGTCTTCACGTACTCTGGCTCGTTGATCAGCATCTGCATCGCTTGGCGGATGTAGAGCTGGCCAACCAGATGGCCGTACTTCGGGTTGGAGTAATTGATTGTGATGTACGTCAGGCTCGACGCATAACTGGGAACGATCTTGTAGCCGTGCGACTCGAGGGAGTGTACCTGGCCAAGATCTGTCGATGGTAGGTACCCATAGTCGATTGTCCCTGAACGCAACGCATCGAACTCCGAACTTGTGCTCGTGAACGGCAGCTCTTTGAACTCAGCCACCTTCGGCTTGTTCGGACCCGAGTAGCGTGGGTTCGGGACCACGGTCAGCTGCCCGGTGGTCTGGAACCCGGAGCCCGGCTCGATGCGCCACGGCCCGTCCACCACTTGCCACAGCGGGTTGGTGTCCCACGTCTTGAGCGAGCGCGACTGGCGGTTCAGGTAGTCGTACACGTGCTTCGCGCCGGACGGGGTCTCGTCGTAGTTGCCGACTGGCGCGCCCGCAGACGTCTTGTCCCATGCCTGCTGCGGGATCGGAAAGAGGACAGACAGCACGTCATCAATGATGTACGTGCGATTGTACGAGACGCCCAGCTTCAGGACGAACGTCGAAGGCGTCGGATCTGAGTACGATGCGACGTGGTCCATCCACCCGCCAGGCGTGTAATAGAGATAGTTTGTCTTCTCGTTGAGCATCAGGTTCATCCAGAAGCTCAGATCCCGAGAGGTCACCGGCGCCCCTGTCGACCACACGTAGTGATTGAAGGTGATCGTGATCGTCTTGTCGCCGTCGGAGAACGCCGGCGGCTTGGCCAGGCTGAGCTGCGGGTTGAGCGCATGGCTGGGATGGGCGTTGCTCCCGTACCAATACAGCGGGAGCCAGAACAGCGGCTCTAGGTACGTGAGGTTGCTGTTGACGGCGGTCGCACCCCCGTCGAGCGGGAAGATGTAGTTGGGGGTCGACCCGGCCGCCTCTGCCCAGGTGATGACGCCGCTCTTCTGATCGAGCGGCGCGGCGCTTGCAGCTCCGAGCGCGCCCAGGCTGAGCCCGGCGCCGGAGACGACAGCGACTGCGAACCGAAGCGCCCTTGCCCAAGATCTCATTGCGAGCCTCCTTCTCCCTGCATGCTTTCTACGTGGATATCCATAGCTACCGTCTTTCGCGACTCTCGTTGGCGGCTTCAGTCGTGGGGACTCTCGTGCGATCGAAGGCTCCGGTTGCGGCCCTCGTCCCTGTCCGCTGCCCGTCTAGTGTCTTGGCGATGACCACCGATCCCGCAGGGTTCGCGATAGACCTCCCGTCCGGGCAGCTCCCGGCGAAGGGGTGGGATACGGGCCCCACCGGTCGTGCACTCCGGGATGCCGCCGAGCAGAGCCTGGGCGGGTCGTCTTTTGCCGGCGGGCTCTCGATCGCTCTCGCCGGCGAGGACGGCCTTCTGTGGGCAGCGACCCTCGGCTTCTCGGACATCGCGTCCCGCCGGGAGGTCACTGCGGCGACGCTCTTCGAGATCGGGTCCATCTCGAAGAGCTTCACCAGCGTGCTTCTCCTTCAGGCTCGAGACGCCGGATTGCTCGATCTCGATGATCCGGTGAAAGAGCATCTTCCTTGGTTCGAAGTGAGGTCGCGATTCCGACCGATCTCTTTGAGGGATCTCCTGACGCACACCGGCGGCATCATTTCCGGGACCGATTTTTCGGGAGAGTCGACCTTCGAAGTCTGGTCCCTGCGCGAGACCGAGGCAACGGTGGAGCCCGGTACGTGGTTCCACTACTCCAACGTCGGGTACAAGGCCCTCGGCCTCGTCCTCGAAGCCGTCCATCGCGAGCCGTACCACGCCGTGCTGCGCGAGCGGCTGATGCGTCCCCTTGGCATGGCCGAGTCGGAGCCCTCGATCTCCCACGAGACCCGCCGCCGTCTCGCAGTGGGGTACGAGCCCTTCTACGACGACCGCGTGCCACGACGCGAAGATGGGCTGGTGCCCGCGACGTGGGTGGAGACCTCCTCCGCGGACGGCAGCATCGCGGCCACGGCACGGGACATGGCGGCCTGGTTGCGTTTCTTCATCACGGGCGGCCTCGGAGAGTCCCGCATGCATCTCCTCGGCACCTCCAGCGTCGAGGAGATGCTCTCGCCGGTGATCGCCAGCGACGAGCCAGGGTTCTCCTACGGGCTGGGCGTCAACATCTCTGACGTCGACGGCCACAGGTACGTCTCGCATGGGGGCGGGATGATCGGCTACCACGCGCACCTGGCGTGCGATCTCGACGGCGGCGCCGGCGCGATCGTGCTGGCCAACGGGGACGGGCCATGGCGGGAGCTGGCGTTCCATGCGCTTGCAGCCCTGCGCGCCGAGCGGACCGGTGCTCCCGCGCCCGTCTTCGGCCTGCCGCCGCCCACTCGTGAGATCCCTGTGACCGAAGAGGAGCCCGAGCAGTGGGCGCTCCCCTTCGTGGGCCACTACCGCACCTACAACCCGTGGTGCTCCAACCTTCGCGTGTACTGGCACCAGTCGAGCCTCTGGGCGTCGTATGCCATGGACGACGTTGCCCAGGACGCGCCGCTCATCCGACTGCCCGATGGTTCCTATCGGCTCGGGAACGACGAGCGCTCCCCCGAGCGCCTCCGTTTCGGCCCGATCATCGACGGCAAGGCGGTCCGCGTGACACTGTCGGGATGCGCGCTCTACCGGACCTTTACGCCGTAGCGCTTCGTCGCCCTCCGATCCCAGGGTCCGAGTCGTGCAAGCCGGCGGCACACCTGCCGAACACGTCTCCGGGCGTCCAGGAGTCCTCGTGGGCGACGCGCAGGCAGCCGCGCTCGCGCCTGGGGTGGCCGTGGCTCTGCTCATCGGCGCCGCAGCCGCACGTCGAGCGCCTCCCGGGTGGCGTCGCCCAGGAAGTTGAAGCCGAGCACGGTGATCACGATGCACAGGCCCGCGGGGTAGATCTGCCACCAGTAGTTGTCGAAGATGTAGTTGATCCCTGTCGAGAGCATTCCCCCCCAGTTCACAGACGGCGGAGGCGGACCAAGACCGAGGAAGCTCAGCGCGGCGAGGAGGAGGATCCCGTTCGCGACTGCGAAGGTCGCTGTGACGACGAGGAGGCCGAGGACGTTCCTCAGCACGTGGCGGAGCACGATGCGCAGCGGGCGCTCCCCGAACAGCTTGGAGGCGGCCACGTAGTCGTGGGTCCTGATCGTGAGCACCTCGCCGCGCACGAGCCGGGCCGTGCTCGGCCAGGACATGAAGCCCAGGATCAAGATGACCGTCAGGTCGCTCGGCGTGATGATCGCAGCGAGGAGAATGAGAATGAGGATTGTCGGGATCGCGAGGAAGGTGTCGACGACGCGCATGATTACGGCATCCGCCCCTCCCCCGACGAACCCCGACACCGCCCCGAGGAACGTGCCGAGGACCACGGAGATCACCGCCATCCCCAGGCCGACCTCGAGCGAGGACTGACCGGCGACCATGAGCCTGCCCAAGACGTCGTACCCCACTGTGTCCGTGCCGAGGGGGTACTGCGCTCCGGGGGCGATGTTGCGCGTCAGCAGGTCGGCGTTCACTTGGTTCGTGTGGTAGACGAGCGGCCCCACGAAGCTGAAGAGCACCATGGAGATGACGATCACGAGCCCGGCGACGCCGATCTTGCTCGAGAGGAGCTCGGAGGCGGCGAGGCTCCACGGGCTCTTGTTGCGCCCGCGGCCGGCCTGCTCGGGCTGGGGTGGGCGAACGCCTTGCAGCGGGGCGGGCAGGGCCGCGGGCACGGTCACGCGGCGTACCGGATGCGCGGGTCGGTCATGGCGTAGACGATGTCGGAGAGGAGGTTCCCGACGACCGTCGCAGCGCCGACGACCATGACGAAGCCCATCAGCACTGCGAAGTCGTGCCGCGTCGCGGCCTGCCAGAACAGCCATCCCATGCCGGGGTAGTTGAACAACGCTTCGACGATGATGGCGCCCCCGAGCACTGTCGGCAGGCTCAGCCCGACCAGGGTGACGATCGGCATCACGCTGTTCCTGAACAGGTGGCGTCTCACCAACTGGCCGTCCGACACCCCTTTTGCTCTGGCGGTCCGCACGTAGTCCTGGAGCAGGTTGTCGATCACCGAGGATCGCATGTACCTCGAGTACACCGAGACGGTCGTGATCGTGAGGGTCGCGACAGGGAGCACCATCGCTGCTGGGTCATGAAATGAGGCCGAGACGCTCGCCCCCTGGGGGCCTTCGGTGGGGAACAGGTGGAGCTTCGACGCGAACACCACGATGAGCAGGATCCCCAGCCAGAATGTCGGCATCGAGTAGCCGACGAACGACAGCGTCGTGAGCGCGTGGTCGACCGGCTTGTTGCGGTGCATCGCCTGGTAGAGACCCATCGGGATCGCGATCACCAGGGCGAAGACCAGGGCGGAGCCGACCAGCAGGGCGGTCTTCGGCAGGTCCATGGCGAGCAGCGACCCGACGGACTGGTCGAAGGTGTAGGAGAAGCCGAGGTTCCCGTGGACCAGACGGTCGAGGTAGAGCCAGTACTGGACCGGCAGCGATCGGTTGTAGCCGTTCGCCACGTCGAACGCTCGGATCGCGCCGGGGGTGGCACGGCGTCCGAGCATCGCTCGCGCGACGTTGCCGGGCAGGAAGTGCAGCAGCACGAACGTGATCAACGAGACCAGGACGAGCACGACCAGCGCCTGGACCAGGCGACGTACGAGGTACCCCGCCATCACCGGCCGCCCGCTCGCCGTGGCGAGCTCGCGCCGCCGGCACGATCAGCGCCCTCGAGGTGCGCGCGATGGGGGCGGGAGGGACGCCGGGGCCGGGCTCCAGCGTGCCGCCCGTCTGAGAGCCGCGCTTCTCGGAGGACGACCACTCACCCCTCCGCCGGCACGAGACGCTGGCCGCGTCGCACTCCCAGCCACTCCCCTTCCCGTACGACGGCGATGCCGCCTTGCATCACGAGGTGGACGCCCACCGGCGGCACTCTCGGGTTCGCGTACGTCCCTCGGTCCATGATCGTGTCGGGATCGAACACGACGAGGTCTGCCACGTACCCCGAGCGCAACCGGCCCCTCCCGGCCATCCCGAACACGTCAGCGGTGAGGCTGGTCATCTTCCGAACCGCTGCTTCGAGGCGAAGGACCTGCAGTTGGCGGACGTATCGCCCCAGCACCCTGGGAAAGCTTCCGTACAGGCGAGGATGCGGCTTCCCGGCGAGTTGGTCCGGGTCGCCGTCGGTGCACACGCTCGTGTGCGGATGGACGAGCACCTGGCGCACATCGTCCTCGCTCATCGAGAAGTCCACGATCATGGCGCCGAGCCGGCTCTCTCGCAGCAGCCTCACGACGACGTCGAAGGGCTCGATCCCGAGGCTCGACGCCAGCCCCGCCAGCGTCGCGCCCTCGTGCGCCGGTGAGGCCGCGGACGCCACCTGGATCCGGTCGTAGCCGTCTTCGGCGATGACGTTCTCCCACGAGCCGTCGTCGTCCTCGATGTCGCGACGGGCCCGGGCGAGGCAGTCCGCATCCTGCAGACGCCGCATGACCTCGTCCGCGCCGCCCTCCTGGAACCAGGGCGGCATGCACACGAGGAGCGTGGTCGAGCTCGCGTCATAGGGATAGACGTCCTGGTGCACGTCGACGCCGGCGCGCCGCGCGTCGTCGAGCTGCCCGAGGGCTGCGCCCACCTTCCCCCAAGAGGGGATCCCGGCCGCCTTCAGATGTGAGATCTGGAGGCGCACGCAGGCCCGGCGGGCGACGTCGAGCGCTTCGGCGACGCTCTCTTGGAGATGTCGGCCCTCGTCGCGCATGTGGGTGGCGTACACGCGGCCTTTCGGGAGCCTCGTTGCCAGCGCGACCATCTCGTCGGCCTCCGAGAAGACGCCGGGTGGATAGACGAGGCCACTCGACAAGCCCCACGCACCCGCCTCCATGGCGTCGTCGAGCATGCGCGCCATCCGCTGCGCCTGCTCGGGGTCGGGTCTGCCGCTGCGCATGCCCATGACCACCTCGCGCAGCCGGCCGTGGCCCACGAGCGGGCAGTAGTTCGTGACGTAACCCGCTCGGTCGAGACGCTCGTAGAGCCCTTTGAACCCTCCGTGCGCGCGCGGGTCGGGGCTTGTGCCGCAGTTCCCGACGATCTCGGTCGTGATCCCCTGGAGGATCTTGGCGGTGTCGTCCACGTCCTGCAGTGGGGACTCGTCGGAGTGCGAGTGGGGATCGATGAAGCCCGGGCAGACGACCAGCCCGCTCGCGTCCTCGACCTGGTCCGCGCCGGCGTGCCGGAGCGATCCTGCAGGAGCGATCTGCACAACCTGGCCGCCCACGATGTCGACATCGGCGAGCCGGCCAGGCTGTCCGCTCCCGTCGACCACGAGGCCGCCCGTGACGACCACTCGGGCGGTCGGGGTGCTCATCGTGCCTTCTCTGGGTGCGCGGACCGGCTTGTCGGCACGTCTCGACGAAGCAGGTCCTCGATGGTCTCACGCCGCACGCCCAGGCGGGACTCCCCTCCCGCGCACAGGACCACCGGCGGACGCAGCGCACCGTTGTAGTTGTTGGCCATCGTGAAGCAGTAGGCACCCGTCACCGCCACCGCGACGACGTCTCCGGGCACGAGGTGCGGAAGCGGAGCGCCGCTCACCAGTCGGTCACCCGACTCGCAGTGCCGGCCCACGAGCTCGACCGGCGGACCCGACCCCAGCGCATCGTCGGCAGCAACCGCCTCGAACACCTGTCCGTAGAGGGCGACCTCGAGGTTGTCGGCCATGCCTCCGTCCACCGCGACAAACGTCGGCTCGCCGCGCTTCACGGACACGACGCGGTACACCGTCATGCCGGCTCGCGCGACCATGCTGCGGCCAGGCTCGATCACGAGCGTCGCCGAGGACGGGAGGTGGCGGCGGGCCGCGTCGCTGAGCGCTCCCACCCACGACTCGAGCGACGGGCACTGCTGCGCCCGGGTGTACTTGACTCCCAACCCGCCGCCGAGGTCGTAGACGTCGAAGTCGCCGAGCGCGGCGACGCGCTCGACCGCGGCCGCCCACGGAGCGGTGTCCAGGATCTGGGACCCGAGATGGAAGTGCAGCCCGTCCAAGCGCAGGTGGTCGCTGTGCGCGAGCCGCGCAATTGCTTGGGCCGCCTCCTTGAAGGGGAGGCCGAACTTCGACCCTTGCTGGCCGGTGCTCATCGCATCGTGGGTGTGCGGGTCCACGCGCGGCAGGACCCGGACGAGCACGCCCTGTTCGCCGGACACGATCGCCTCCAGGCGCTCCAGCTCGTCGAAGTTGTCGATGACGATGAGGCCCGCCCCGGCGTCGACCGCCATGTGGATCTCGGCGTCGGTCTTGGCATTGCCGTGCACGATGATCGAAGCCGGGTCCATGCCGGACGCGAGCGCCATCGCGAGCTCCCCCGCCCCGGCGACGTCGGCTCCGACGCCCTCTTGCGCCATCAAGCGGTACACGGCCGTGCTCGGGAAGGCCTTGGAGGCGAAGACGACGCGGGAGCCGGGCCAGGCGCCTTCCAGCTCGGAGCGGAACCGCCGCGCCTGGCTCCTCAGGGCGTCCTCGTCGAGCACATAGCTCGGCGTGCCGTACGAAGCCGCCAGGTCCGACAGACGGCAGCCGCCGACCGAGAGGTGCCCATCGGCGTCGATGTCGGCCGACGGCGGAAGGATCTCGGCGAGCTGGCCGACAGGTGTCGAAGGACCCGCCTGGACCATCGGTCCACCCTAAGTCCCTCCCCTTGACGAGTCAATTGAGGATCGTACTATGTTGAACGCCGAGTGTTATCCGATCGGACAGATCCTCGGTCGCTCAACCGGCTGCTCATCACGATGGGACCGGCGCTGCTCGACCTCCTCGTGGCACCTCGCGGGCTGGACATCCTGCTCACGAGGACCGAGCTCGTCGATGCGGCCGACGAGGTCGCGTTCGGCCTCGGCGTCGTCCTCCTCCTCGTCACCGAGGAGCCGAGCGGTCCGGCCGCGACGGGCATCGTGCGCAGCGCCGGCGCCGCCGGAGCCGCCGCGGTGGTGGTGAAGCGTCACGGGCGTGACCTTGCGCCCCTCGTCGCGGCTGCAGAGACGTCCGGAGTGGCGCTCCTCGTCGCCGCGGACGAAGTGTCGTGGCGCCATCTCGACGGGCTGATGTCATCGATGCTCGTGGCGGTGCCCGGCGAGATGTTCTTGGGGGTGACCCCGGGGGACGAGCTCTTCGCGGTCGCAAATGCGGTGGCGGCAGCGGTCGGGGGGTCCGTGGCGATCGAAGACCTGGCTCACCACGTGCTGGCGTACTCGACCGTCCCCGGGCAGCGCATCGACGAGCTGCGGCGCCGGGGCATTCTCGACCGCCAGGTGCCGGCCGGACCTGACGATCCCGACCAGTACCGCAGCGTGCTGGCGTCGAGCGGCGTCGTGCGCATTCCGGGCTCCGGCGACGAGCTCCCCAGGATGGCGACGGCGATCCGCGCCGGGTCGATGGCGATCGGCACCCTGTGGGCCATCGAAGGCGTCCAGCCTCCCGACGCCGCCGCAGAGCGGAGCGTCGCGGATGGCGCGCGCCTTGCAGCGCTCGCGCTGCTCCGCCGACAGAGCTCCGACGACCTGGAGCGCTTGCAACGCGCCGAGCTGCTCCGGGGCCTGCTCGATGGACGCCTCACCCCCGCGACCGCCTGGCTGCGGCTCGGCCTCCCCGCCACGGACCGCTCAGTGCTGCTCGGCGTGGCGGCGTCGTGGACGGAGCAATCGGCGGCGCTGCTCGCCGAGATCGATCGCCACGCACGCCAGGCGTGCCTTGCCGTCCTCCCGCGCGCCGTGGTGACGATCACCGATCGGGCGGTCTACGTCCTCGTCACCGGCAAGGAGCCCGACCGGTCCGCGCGGCGCTTTGCGGACCACTTCCTGGCCCTTGTCGACAGCACCGGCATGCACGAGGTCCGCATCGCCACGGCCGCGGTGGCGGACAGCCCGGCCGACCTCCTCTCGCGCCGAGCGGAGGTCGACCAGGTACTTGCGATGGCAACGAGGCCCGGCGGCACGCCCCGCATCGTCCGCCTGGCCGACGTACGGAGCAGCATCCTCCTCGCCCACCTCTCAGAGCTTCTCGCAGCGCATCCAGAGCTCGCACACCCTGGCATTGCTCGGCTCCTCGAGCTGGACCAGGAAAAGCGGACCGAGATGGCCGCGACCGTGCTCGCGTGGATCGAGGAGAACGGGGACTACCGCGCCGCCGCGGAGGTGCTGTCGGTGCATCCCAACACGGTCCGGTACCGCTTGCGGCGCGTCAGGAAGCTGACCGGCGTCCACCTCGACGAGCCCGATGACCGCCTTGTCGCGTGGCTGCAGTTGCTCGGGGCGCTTTCGCCCACACGCGCTCCTCGCGACCGCGTGTGACGACCGCTCGCGTGGCGCAGAGTCAGCCTCCTTCGGCGGCCTCTACGGCGTCGCAGAGGTGGCAGAGCCACTCCCTGCCGGTGCCGACAGTCACTCGATGGGCTGGCGGGCCAGCACTGGGGCTTGCCTGCGCGAGAGCAGCCAACCGACCACCGCAGCGAGGAGCGGCATTGGGAGCCGACGTCCCCGAGGGCAATGCGCCCGCCTCTTGGATCGCGGGGTTGGCGAGACGGCTCGTCGTTGCGCGCGTGAACGCACCGGGCGCTGTTGGCGGACCGTGATGGGGCCTTTTCGCGAAGTCGCTGCGCCGACATCGAGAGGACCCGCGTCCGACGACGTCGTGACGCTGCGCGCTGGAGCTGGCCGAATAGCGTGTGGCCATGACCGAGGGTGCGCGGAGCGGGCCTCAGCGTCGCGCAGACACCCTGGCGCGGCTGGAGACCGACGCCGACATCTGGGTCGCTACTGCCCTCGACGGTCACCCGCACCTCATCCCCCTGTCGTTCGCCTGGGACGGCACGCGCATCATCCTGGCGACGCCGAGCCGTTCACCGACGGCCCGCAACGCCGCGGCGAGCGGCGCGGTTCGCCTCGCCCTCGGGCCCCCCCGGGACGTCACGGTCTTCGAAGCGGCGACCGAGGTGGTGCCGTGCCGAACAGCGGACCCGGCCATCGCAGACTGCTACCGCGGACGCACTGGTTGGGACCCCCGGGCAGAGGACGCGGAGCACTCGTTTCTGGTCGCGGTGCCAACGATTGCTCTCGCATGGCGCAGCGTCGATGAGCTCGCAGGACGGACCATCATGCGCAGCGGGCGATGGGTCGAGGGGTGAGCCGGTCGCAACGCGCGACGGGAGCCCGCGTCACGTGAGGGACCCGCGCCCGCCTCCGGAGTCGGGCTCCTCGGCCGGCCCGAGGACATGGACGCACTGACCGGGTGACCCCTCCGAGCTCGGCGCGCTCGCGCTCGCGCTCGCGCAAGGTGCGCAGCATCACGGGCCGGTCGCAAGCTCCACGAGGCGCTCTTCGTTGGCGCCCGCCCACGCCCGCGCGCTGCTGACGACCTGCAAGCGAGACCTGCCGGCACCGAAGGCGTTCTCGAGAGAACGGGGAGCAGCTCGGTCAAGGCGTCGCCGGCAACGAGCCCGCTTCATGCGCTCGGGGATCCGCACATCGGCTGAGGTGACGGCCGACTGCATGTGCGGGCGACACGCCCGGTGCTCTCGCTCAGCCTCTTCACTTCACCGCAGTCGTCCGCGCGCGAGTCGCCGAGGCCCGCACGAGGTACCAGGTCCCGCCGAAGGAGACGATCTTTTCCCCGTAGGTCTCGCGAGGCCCTGTGTCGCCCGCGTAGGTGTAGAGGGGATACCCGTTGAACGTGAGCTGTCGGGCGCCGTCTGCGTGCACGATCCCGAGCCTTCCGCGAACGCCCGCGCCGACGTCCAGCGACCGCACCGGGCGCGCGACGAGGAGAGGGGGCCACAGGGAGAGGCAACCTCCCCGGCACGGGACCGGCGCACCTCCACGGGCGCGCAGCACGTACAGCGTGTCCCCCCGCGCGGTCGCGAGCACGCTCCCATAGCCGGGGATCGTGACCGCCGTGACCACGTCGCCGCCATTGGCAGCGGGAGCACTCGCTGGGGCCAAGGCGAGCTCGATCGCAAACGCCGCGCACGCAGCGAGCGCGACCGGGAGCACGACCATGCGTGACGACGGGGGCAGGAGGCGGGCCTTGGAGATCCCGGCGGGGGCCGTCGACGTGCCGACCCACGCGAGCGCAGCGAAGGCAGCGACGTCCATCGACCCCGAGGCAATGCCAGGCGCGGTCACCACCTCGTGGAAGCCGAAGAGCCCTGCGCGCAAGCTGATCAGGTACCCGCCGAGCGTCGCGAGCGCGAACAAAGCGCCGCTCAGCGAGACAAGCGAGTGGCGCGTGACCGACACCGCGACCCCAAGGGCGAACGCGGTGGCGGCCTGGAACAGGAACAGCTGGCCGATGGTCGGGATGCCGCCGTATCCCCCCGCCAGGTTCAGCTCGAGATGCTCGGCGCCGGTCGCCACGAGGAGCAGCGCACCGAGGAGCCGGAGTGCCACCTGCACTCGGCGAGTCCCTGACACATCGGCAGGGGGGCCGCTGCCGGACCCCGGTGCCTGTGCCGGCGGAACCGGCGAGGCTGACACCTTCGAGTCCTACTACCTGGCCGGCCGGTTGTCTGCGCGGTCCACCGGCGGGGGCACGCCTTTCCACTTCGGGTGCGCGCCACCGCTGCGCGGCCTGCTTGGGACACAGCTGGCGCCACGAGCACAATGGAGGACTCGCACGTTCCTCCTCACGTTCGTCAAGGCTCCGCTCGCCGGGCGAGCGAGCGCCGCCAGAGGTCAAGCAAGCCAACGCCGATCACGATGAGAGAGATCAGCTCATCATGTGACGGTCCAGGCACTACCCTTGGACGTCCGCCGCCCAGATCTCCCACCGACCCGCGCACAGCCCAACACGTCCGAGCTCCCACCAGCGACTCGAGCGACCCGGAGAGACCACGTGCTCGACCGACAGCCGACAACCGGCCCGGCCAGCGCAACGCCGGCCACGACACCCTCGGGCGCCACCCTCGCGCCCGATCCCCGGCGAGGCGGTAAGCCGCTTCCTCTCCGGGCTCGACCACCAGGCGTCCTCCTGGCCGGGGATGGCCCGCTCCTTCGAAGTGCACCACACACTCATCGGCGTCGTCACCCTTGCGCGACGATGCAACGACAGCACCGCTTTTGCCGTCATCGTGGACCCGGCGCGTCGCAAGCTCAGGATCGACGGCGGCCTCCTGGACTCCGAAGAGAGCGAAGCGAGCTCGAGCGGCCTTCGTCGGCTGACCGCCCGCTACCCCAGCGACGCGCTCGCTGCCGACGCATCCGGTTTTTCGCTCTTCCTCACGGCACATCGCCGTGCCGAGGGACGAGTGACGACGATCCCGTCCGTCTCTGGGACCGGATGACGGGGCACCAGCAGTGACCGAGCCCGACCGAAGACCCTCGGGGCCAGATCGCGACGTCGTGCTGCACGTCGAGATCCGCGTCCGGCCCCACTCGGCGACCCAGTCGGTGGCAGGCACCCACGACGGCGCCCTCCTCGTCCACGTCACCCAGCCCGCCCACAACGGACAAGCGAACCACGCCGCGGTCCGCGCGGTAGCCGACTCCCTCGGCGTTCCACGTCGAGCGATCACGCACCTGCGCGGCGCAACCAGCCGCCGCAAGCTGCTCACTCTCCGCCTTCCCCCACCGGCCGCAGCGACCGTCCAGCGCCGTCTCGACCAGCTGCGGTCCGGCAGCGTCCGGGCCGACTGAATGCTCGAGCTGGTGGTGCCTCGGCGCTCTGCCCTCGTCCCGTCCCCAGAGTGCACAGCGCAATGCACTACTCGCCGGGCACTCCCACCGACCGGCGGCTGACCAGCGCGTCTCAGCATCATCCGCGCTGTGCCCGATGCTGCCTCGCACAACCCGGATCAGCGGCACAGCACGCATGCTCGTGTCCGGATCAAGACACGAATGATGGTCGGATCGCAACGTCGCCAACCTGCGAGCTCGTCACCCATCTCCGCTTCCCCAAAGAGCGCCACAAGCGCATCCGGCGCTCGAACCTCATCGAACGGACCTTCGGCGAGACAAGGCGCCGGGTGAAGGTGACCGGCCGGCCCCCCGGCGAGCAGAGGTGCCTCGGCCTCTCTCGGCGGCATTGGACCGGGCGTCGAAGGGTTGGCGGGTCTCACGATGACGCCGAAGTCGCTCCGACGGCTGCAGGACCTCCGGCGCGAGCTACTTGGCGCGCGGCTCGAGCCGAGCACCGCCCCGAGATACTCCGGCCACTCCATCACGCTTCGGTCTTCCCGCCACCCGAAGACTTTCTCCAATTGAGCGGATGGGAGCGCAACCCCCGTCCGTGAGGGCGGGGTCAAGCGACCTCGACTCATCTCGAGACATCTTGTCGGGGTCGATGGGCTGGCCTGTTCGGTGCCTGCTGATTCTCGATGTAGGCCCTGACCTTCTCGAGCGGGGCTCCACCGCAAGAGATCACCGCATAGGAAGGAGACCAGAAGTGTTCGCCCCACAGCGCCCGGCGCACTTCGGGCCAGTGTTGTTGGCGTACCCGGTAGCTGGAGATCGTCTTCAGCGAGTTCACGAGCCTGGAGAGTGAGACCTTCGGCGGGTAGGTGACGAGCAGGTGTGCGTGGTCCTGATCGGTCTCGAATGCGTCGAGAGTGACCTCGAAATGGGCACAGACCTCGACAACGGCTGCCCTGAGCTCGGCGGCGACCCGATCGGTCATGACTTTCTTGCGGTACGTGGGCGTGAGGACGATGTGGGCATGGAGGCGATAGACCACATGCCTGCCGTTTCGCCAATCGTCACTCACGAGATCACCTCCACGGTCACAGCCGAACCGCAAACTGCACAACATG